>CAYYKD010000016.1:21616-53935 GCA_964471825.1 uncultured Spirochaetales bacterium | reverse complement strand
CGATTTTTTCAATCTTAATATTAGCGGATAGTAATGAAAGTGGTAAAATAAAGATAATTACAAGTAAGTTTCTAATTGATTTATACATAAATTCTCCTTAAAAATAAAATCCTACTATACTTAGAACAAAATCAAGGTTTCCTGTATTTGGCTGATTTCCTACCCACTCAAAACCGGCATATTGATTGATCTTAAATCTCTTAACTATGTAAAAGCTAAGTGGTAGTTGTGGCCATGTTATTTGAAAGCCAACCCCAATAGAACCATACCAATTATGTGCATGCATTGCATCCGTTTGATTCCACCATTTCCAAGACTGCGAATAGTCTTTTGTTGTGGAAGTAAAATTTCCATTACTATCATATTTTGGAATGCTGAATGTTGGCCCCTCAACAAGATTTACCATATCGATAAATGCAGCTAACCATACAAACTTTTCATTAATCGGTATTCTATATTCCAGAGAGAAGTCAAATCTTGCAAAACCTACATTATTAATAAGTCTACCTTGATAATTTGACGCACCAATTGAGTTTGTCCATCCACGACCAACAAAGAAACCATCAACCCTTAAGTATTCTTCCGAGGAGAGTATTGGACCTCTATCCTTTGTACCTCGTACAGGGTCGATAAATCTATCATCGATAAGATTTCTAAATCCGGGAAAAATAAAAGAACTCTTTCCATTAAAAACAAGAACATGTTTAAAAGGGTAATCATTAAATGAAAGGTCAATTAGTTTAAGATAACCGGTGAATTGTGAGGATAATTGAAATGAATCGTATGTTCCAAATATACCGGTATATCCGGCTGTTACAGAAAATCTAATTCCCTCATCTGGATTAACCCTTCTGGTTGTAGTTGAGATAGCAAATGTTGCAGATAATGCGGACTTTACAGACCAACCGCCCCACCAACCATTATTATTTGTTGTTAGTAAATTTTTATATGAATCTGAATAAATTTCATCAACAGAACCATTTGCAGGATTTAGAAATGTAAAGATTGGAGATAATAGGTAATTGCCACTAACACTAAAATATTTAGCAAATCTATACCCCATTCTAGGAGAAAGTTCAAATGAGATGTCATTTAAACCTCTCATAAATAAATCCCCTCTTTTTCCGAGATAGTTAGGATTATTCTGCTCGTTATTTGCATATTTTTCATCAAAATAAGTTCTAATGTCACTTTCAGATGCATTTATATTATTAGGGTTTGCTTTATAATATGCCAAATAATCTGATTCGTTTAAAGTTCTCAATACTTTATTATGCCAGTTGTGATAGAATTTAACCGACCCTCCAATTAGCCATGGATAGTTCCAGAACCATGGGTCCTCCCATCTGAACTCAAACCCCTGCTTATATGCCGAGGCTTCAACCTTACCGCTAATTGTCATTTCTCTGCCCAGAAAATTTCTTTCTGTTATTTCCCCGAAGAAGGTGATCTCAGGCGGCCATTTGTTAGTTGTAACCTGCAAACCAAATCTTAATTCTGCCGTAGATTGTTCTTCAATTAGATAGGTAATCTTTAATAAACCTGGTGCGGATCCGGGTTGAATATCATATTCTACTTTTGAGAAAAATCCAAGGTTATATAGCCCCATAATAGATGACATAAGTGAATTAGAAGTAAAAATATCACCTACTTCGGTATAAACAGCTCTATGTAATACATAATCTTTTGTCTTTGTATTACCGGAGAAGTAGACCGCTTCAATATAGCTTCTTTCTGATTCTGTTATATCTATCTGGTATGAAATAATCTTATTTTCATTATCAATAATTGGTGTCTCTTTTATCTGAGTTTGTATATATCCTGAGTCTGTGTATTTTTTACTAATAGAATATAAATCTTCTTGAAATCTAGAGTAATTAAATATGTATCCTTCCCGGATTTTCATGCTAAAAGTTAGATCGTCATATGTGAATAGTTTGTTGCCATTAATAATCAGTTTCCCAAATCTAAATCTATCACCCTCACTAAAGACAATTTTGATCTCAATAGTCTCAACAGGAAGTTCTTTCTCAATAATCTCCTGTCTATTAATCTGCGGATCATAAACAATTATATTAAAATAACCTCTTTCACGATAAAACTTTTTAAGTTCTTCAATGTCCTGTTTAAACTCAGCCTCATCAAATGTACCCCTTTGAAGACCGAGGAACTTCCTCTCTTTTGTTTTCATTTTATTTAATATAGTAAAGTCTGAGAAAAACTTATTTCCTTCAAATACTATCTTTGAAACATATGTTTCCATACCTTCAGTAATATTAATAACTACATCTATTTGATTGTTCTTAATTAATACCTCTTCATTTTCTACAAGTTCCCAGTCAACTTTTACATTATTAAAACCTTTCTTTTTATATCGATCAGTTATGGAATTAATATCAGTCAAAAGAGAGCTTTTAGAAAAGAATTTATTTCTTTCAATTTTAATATCTGTTGTTAAAAAGCCATATGATACATTTTTATTACCTTTAAATATTATTCTTCTTACAGTTGGCTTTTCCTTGAATTCAAATACTAAATTAACAAATCCGGGAATTTTTAGATTTGATTTTTCGTTTATAGCATCCTCAGTTAAAAATTTTATATCATCAAATTTATCAAGTCCGATTAGAGCATAATAATCTTCTTCTAGAACAGCCAAATTTAAAGGCATTCCTTCTTGAGTTTGAATAACACTTGTTATTTCTGTTTGTTTGACCCTTTTGTTTCCCTTCAAAATAATTTTGTAAATCGTTTGATTTTCGTTAGAAAATAGAGAAACAGGGATAACTGAGACAATAATTAATAAATATAGAGCAAAAATCTTTTTCATTAAATAATCCTTTTTGTTTTAAGTCAGCTAGAATTTATAATCAAATTCAAGAAATAAATGCTGGTTAGAGTTTAACCAATTTGTATAATCCATTGGACTATAATTATATCCTATCGATATAAACTGAAGTTCCAATTGTAACATAAATTGCAAATTTAATCCATAGTTTTTCTCCAAAATAGGAATAAAGAAGGTTTCATATCCGGATTTATTTTTGTGAAAACTTAGCATTGATTCCAGATATAATTCATTTGTTAAGTATTTTCCAACTTTAATTGAAGTATTATCGAGGATTTCAAGAAAATTTGAATCTGAATGAAGGATATTTCCGAACAGGTTTGTGTTAATTGCAAAAGTATCAAGCTTTGTAATTTCTCTTACTTTATTCTCGATTGGTGAAAACAAAAATGAATTACCAATAAAGTTCGATGTGTTTATTAGACTATCTAATCCGGTTCGCGGTGCAAAGGCAGTTTCATCTGTATTTTGAATTTGTGGTTCACTTACAGCAAGTCCGAGAAGACCGTTAATTTCTTCAAGAGTTTTGTAAGGCAATGAACTGAAATTTGCTTTAAATGAAGTTAATCTATCATTTACATTCATAAATACTTTTACAGGTGTTCCTCTCGAGTCCCTAGTCCTGTAAAATGCAGAAATGCTTAAGAATGGGTTAATATTCATCTCTTCTGAAAAAAATTGAACAGAGGCAGTTTCAATTTTAAAAAGCTTGTTGATATAGTTGATATCACCTCTTGAAAGAGTAGCTTTTCCACCTAATGAGAAGAAGTTATCTTCACCAAAATATTTTATCGTAATAGTATTACCGGGATCAAGGAAGCCTTTTATTAAAGGATAATTTATTTTAATTCTTTTTCCACTTTTAATATTTAATATGATATTAATCGGTAATCTGGTGTAGTTTGATTGTTGGTTTCCTCTTGATAACCCCATTGTTGTCGGAAGATTTATTTCACCTGAGTCAATAAGTAAATCCGCAAAAAAATTAAAAGCACTTGGGGAACCTTCAAAAACGAATTTTTCTATCTCACCAATTCCAATAGCCTCAATCGATCTGTTTTTGTAATGAGCAGGTACTTTTGAGGATGTAATTACAAAGTAGTATTTTTCAAAACCATTTTTTGAAAATAAGATCTCTCCATTGCCATGAACTAATCCATTCTGGGACATACCATTAACATTGGTTACTATGAGCTTATTCTTTGAGCCTGTGATAATTCCCGATATATTTTCTACCGGATTTGGTAAATATTCGGGTATTATCAGTTCTCCGTGAAACACTGTAGCTTTACCTGAAAAATTTAAATTTGATTCGTGCATATTGATAGTGTACTCACCTGAAATAAGGCCATCTTGAAATACTACAAATGGTGCTGTAACAATATTAAAAACATCAACAGGAAATTTTGTAAGTTTAATCGCGGCACCTATTTTACTTTGATAGTTAACAAACATTATTTCTTTATTTTCATTGTTGTTAATTTTTAAAGAAATGTTATCTTTTTTCATGTCAATATTTAGGATATTATAAACTTTGTTAATATTAAAGTTATAATGGTCTTTATTCTTTAAGACAATTATATTTTTATCGGGGACTTTTTCTATTTTTACCAGTTTATTTTTTGAGATATATCCAAGCGTAAATTTATTAAATAAAATATTTAATGAGGTTGTTTCACTTTTTGGTTCGAATTTGTTTGAACTAATGGAAAAATTACTTTTAAATATTTTACTTAGGCGTTTAAAATAAAAATTTCCATTAATAAGAATTTTAAGGCTACTGTTGTCAAGCATTTCAATAAATGAATTAGAAATAAAAAAACTATTCTCTTTTGTTTGAAATGAGATAGTTTTAAAGTTAAATAATTTATTCTTCTTTTCTATTCCACAAAAAAAAGTATATGGTGCATTTCCAATCTTACCATTCGTAATTGTTGCGTCAAATTCCGCATCAGGATTGAAAATATTGCCGGATACTTTACCTCTGGCTGAAACTCTTCCGGTTATTTTTTTATCTGTGTATTTATCAATCTGCATATTTGTAAAAATAAACTTGCCATTAATAGTTTTATTTTTAATGTCCATTAAAGTTTCTACTGAATAACTTTCATTCAACGCTTCATCTTTTAAAAATAGGGTGATTTCGTATATTCTTCCGGGTTGCTCTTCATTCAGAGGAATATCAACCTCCATGTTACCAATTAATAGATTATGTTTACTTGTAAAATTTATGTCTGAAATTTTCAATGTATCTTTTTCTATTTCCGGTTTAATAAATAAGTTCAAGGTGTTATACTTAAAATTTAAGCCATCTGAGTATAGAGTTTTATTCTGAATATTATATCTTAAATTTCCCGTCATAGATAAATTAATTTTATTATATGGGAATAGAAAAGATTCAGCGTTGAAGTTGAGGTTTTTATTTACAAAACTATATTTTAAAAAAAGAGTATTGTTTACCGAGAGAAAGAACTCTTTATCACGAACAATGATTTGTGCAGTTGTTTTATCAATAAATGTTGATTCTAAAGTGATAAAAGCATTAATGAATTTATCAAATGAGGTGTTTATTTTTAACTTTAAATCGTCATTGATATTTTCGATATTAAGTCTTTTTTTAAAATAGTTAATTGAAACGGAATATTCTTGTTTATCTTTTATATAGAGTGAGAGTGTAGATTGATTAATGTACGGATTTTTTAACAGGTTATATATTGTAATATCTGAGCTTATTGATAGTGACTCTTTTTCTGATTTAATTAGACTGTATGCGTTGAAGTGATCAGATTTTATTGTTAATCTATCATTAAATTTTAAGTAATCAACAATTATCCCGGAGTCATTAATACTCATTGATAATTTAGAGGGCGAATTAACTATTGATATATCGGCTATTTCTATCGAGTTGATATTATTATTAGAGAATTTAACGGTTAAATCATTAGCAGTTTTTGAAATATTAATAATACTGTTAATTGCCAGGTTCTTTGAAATCTTGAAATTATCTATTTCAATCTTAGTTGAAAAATCATACTTGATATTAAATGAGTCAGAAAAAAAGATTGTATTTAAATCACCAATTGAAATTTGTGCATTTTCTATATTCAGTAAACCATTATTATATTTAAAATCACATTTGACACCTGTGTTGTTATTGCCGAATAAATTTTTATAAAAAATATTAGTAGAAAAATTCGCTACTAAACTATTACCGGTTTTTGAAATATCTAAGTTGAGCTTAACCGTATCGGGTATATAGTTATCGTACTTTGAGCGATAAATCAGATCATTTTTATTTGTATAGTTTAGAGCAAAATCAACCAGTAGTGAATCTTTATTGTAATCAACATTTAAGTTATATTTAGAGTTTTTTGACTTTAGACTAAGTTCATTTTTGTTTCCAATTATTTCAAATTGGATTGGTTTCAGTTGAATTGCGTTAATTGTAGTTTTAATTAATTCTAGTGAACCTTTAAATGATAGCGGATCATTTAAGTCAATTGCAAAATTTGTTTTTGATCTCAGAGAGAAAATATGTTCTTTTAATTTAACAGCAGTATCGAGAAATCCATTTAGTCTTATATTGTTTCCCGAGATTTTTATATTATAATTATCGCTAAATAATGAATAGCTAGAATCAGCATCTTTATATGATAGATTTAATTTTTTAAACTCTAATATTGTGTTAATTTTTAAGTCAATATTGACATTCTCTTTTCTATCTTTAAAAATATCTTTTAGAAGTGGTTCTATTGAGTTGTTCTCATTAATATCAAGTTTCAAATTTTTAAAGATAATTTTTTTTACAAAGTTATTAATTGATTTTTTTAAGACTAGATCAAATATTGAATATTTTATCTCAATATTGCCAAGTTTAAGAATATCAAAGTCTTTGTATTTTACTATCAGATTATTGATATTAATTCCAAGCATTATATTTGGCGATATCATATCGTATTGAATTTTGATATTATATTTACTCTCGATATCACTTAATATTGTTTCTTTGTATTGTGAAACGGTCTCGGTAATTTTAGTTGATATATATTTGATTGATAATACCATAAGTGCAAACGAAAATAATATTATCAATAATTTTAGAAGATTTATGAATATTTTAATGTAAGACATTTTTATTTTCATTTTTTTATTTCGATATTAATTATTAAATTCTGCAATGGTCTTTCAGATGATGAAAAACCCCAATTTTGAACAATTTTAATTATTGAAGAGTCAATATTTACATCCCCTGTTGACTCTATCATTTCTAAGTAAATAATAATACCATTTGCATCAATATTTAACAATAATTTACAGCGAATGGAAAAATCTAATGAGAGTTGTTCAAAGTCAGTACTTCCACCAATTAATAATTCTCTTTTATTCTCTCCATTTACTGATTCAACTATCAGTTTGTCTACAATTGATTTTAGTTCTTTAGATATATTTGTTTTAAAATTAAATATGTTATTTATGTTGTTATTTTCAATTTCAAGTTTATCAAATTCTTGAATCATTTTAGGTGCGTTTAAATTAATATCGATTAGATTTTTGATATCATTTGTGTTATTCAATGGTAAACTCGGGATTATATTTTTTTGATATGATTGATTGAATGTTACTCTAGATCTATTTTTGATTTTTTTTATATCAACTTCATGAATATATTTAATCTCTGTTTTTGTCGGTTCATATATGAAGGAGATGGCTTTTTTTTTATGTATAAATAAAAAAAATGGGATTGTTAAATGTAATATTACTGATATAAAGAGAATTGTTTGAAAAATATTTCTTTCTTTGTTACTACTACTTTTCAGTTCCAATGTTTATCTCATTTATTCCAAGTATTTTTAATTTGTCAATAATTTCGACAACAGATTTGTATGGAGTTAATTCATCTGCTAATAAAATGTAATTTTTCTTGTCGTAATTTTCTTCACTTTTTATTAAACCTGTTAATTCATCAGTGTATGTTTGTTGTCCGTTGATAAATAGATCCCCATCCGAGTTTAACTCTATTAGGAGAGTGTCAGAGGAAAGCGATGATTCAGATAGTACAGATTTTGGAAGTTTAATTTTGAGTGAACGATTTAATTCAAAAGTTGCTGCAACCATAAAAAAGACAAGTATTAGAAAAATAATATCTATCATGGGAGTTATATCAAGTGAGGTTGAGTCATTACTGATACCTGTATTAAACCGATTAACCCTTTTTTTATAATTAAATCGCATGGTCTACTCCATATAGTTTCTTTTTGGTTTATAAGAATGTAGTAAAAGATCTGACACGATCAGTTCCATTTTTTTAAATTCGCTTGAAATGATAGATTTGTATAGGTCATAAAAAAATGTTGCAGGGATTGCAACTGCGAGTCCCGCTGCGGTTGTAAGCATGGCCGTACGGATTCCTGCTGCAACGATTGTAGCATTGCTTATACCTTTTAATACTATGTTGTCAAAAGCAATTATCATTCCAATTACGGTACCAAAAAGTCCGATAAGTGTTGATAATTTTGCAAACATTCCAAGATAAGAAATTCGCTTGTCATATTCAAGCATAAGTTCAGAAAATCCAGTATCTATAAAATCCATTATTTCGTTTCTTGATATTGTTCTGTGTGATATAATCTGAAGTAAGAATAAATCAAAGATCGTTTTTTTTGCTTTAGTATTAATGAATATTTTAAATTCAGTAGTGCCATTATTTAATATTTTTCTGTAGTTGTCTTTAGGTATACTGTGTCGAATAAAAAACAAACCCTTGTCGATAATGATAGCAACCCCTATTATGGAAAAAATAATTATTGGTGCAAAAACTGATATTGTGACAATCGACATTCTAAACCCCTTTTTATAATTATCGTTATGTTAAAAAATACTTGTTTCTTATAAACTTATTTAATAACCTAAATACCCCATTTTTTGTATGATTATAATATCCTGGCGGATTGGAATTGGTGTGTACATTAAGGGTGATAGGAACTCTAAAGATGTTTTTATTATCAATAGGGTGATTTTCAATATTTAACTTTTCGAATTCCGTCAACATCAAAGGATATTTTTCAAAATAAATTGTTAGCGGTTGAGGTATAAATGGTGGAAAACTAATTAAAATTTCTTTAAAACTATCAGAGGTGTTATCTTCATATTCTAATGTATATTTAAATACTAATTGATCGTTTGATGAATCGATTTGATCATTTATATCTTTTATAAAAATTCCGGAATCTGAATATAAATTGAAATGAAGAATGAATATAGAAAAAACAATAACAGTTTTATGAAATCTTAGCACTGTATTAAACTATTTTCTCCATTCTATTGACATAAATGTTATAGCGACAGAAACTTCTACAAATAATCCGCTATACTGTCCAAACTCATTAGCACTATATTCGGTTGAGTAGTAATTTACTGATCCATTTTTATTCATATCACTAAGTAGAAAATCCGGAATTAATGGTACACATGTAAATCCTGTTCTTAGTTGAGGTGTAATTTTCATCTTAGTGTCTGGTATGTTGAAGTCATATCCTATTGAAATAAAAGGTTCTGCAAAAAAAGCAAACTCTTCGTGTATATAGTTTGGCCTAAGCGATATGCCTGAGTAGGAAGGAAAAGTAAAATTAAGAACAACACCTAATCCCCAAATCAGATCAGTTTTTGGAAATGACCCTCCGAAGATAAAATCTAAATTAAATCCGGTGTAGAATGCCCCGCCATTTAAATTTACCCCATTCATAGTAGATGTTGACGATGGATTAGCTGGATCTAAAGCGGGAAGGTATCCCAGATAGTTAGGTGCCATAAAGATCATGTTAATACCGCTTTTAAAATATATCCTTGAACCTCTTTTAACGCCCATATCCCATATAACCATCTCTAGTCCCAGACCAAAGGAACCGGAAAGGAAATTAGAAAAAAATCTTCTTTTTTCACCGGTTTGTTTACCGGTTGGGTCTTTTTCGAGTTGTAATTCCCAATATTGGTGCATTCCAAAAGATGAAGTTCCATAAAAATAGAAACTCTCTGAGAATATTTTTGTACCTGAGATCATCAAAATTATGGTTATTATTAATGCAGTTAAATTTTTCATTTACTTTCCTTATACTATTATCAAAAAATATGGTTTGTTTTCAGTGAGATTGAATTGTTTTAAATATTAATCGCTCTTAATTAATTATTCTAAAACAATGTCAAGATTTATACACCTATTAACAAAAATGTTCAAGAGTATTTTTTAAATTTACAAATAACTTTAATAATCTGTATTGATAACAACTTTGATTAAATTAAGCAATATTGTAAGTATTGATTGTAATTCACATTATGACAGTTAATTTTATAGGTATTATTATACAGAGGATCTTGCAAAAATCCCTTAAGTTTTTCATCGCTCCCTTTTTGATTTGAAGGGTAGCGATACGCGTACTTGATCTTTTATTTGTTAAACATGCGTCAAGAATGACATTGCATTTGCCTTGTCTGTTCTAGACATCGGAGGTACATAAGCCGGCAAGTATAAATTCCTGTATCATCCATAAATAACTTCATCTGTAACTTGATTATTGTTTTTGTCTAATAAACTGTCAAAAAAAGTCTTATAAATCATAAAGACTTTTGAGGCTCTTGCAAAAATAAATCTTGATTTTTGCAAGAGCCTCAACCATAAAGGCTTATGTAAAAACATTGATTTTACATAAGCCTCTGTTTATTCAGTAAACCGATTTAATTAACTTGAAGTTGTTTTTGAATCGGTTTTATTAAATAATTCCTTTAATGCTCCAAGAGAACCTAGTATCGAAGAGCTTTCAAAAGGCATGAAAACAACCTTGTCATGTGCGTTAGATGCAAGTGATTTGAATGCCTCTATATATTTTAATCCAAGCAGGTATTGTGATGCTTTAGCTGTGTCTGTGCCTAGGGCTTCACAGATCATTTGAATAGACTTTGCTTCGGCACTTGCTATCTGTAGTTTTGCATCAGCCTCACCCGTAGCCTGAAGAATAGATTCTTGTCTATGACCATCAGCTTCAGCAACCATTTTTTCCCGCTCTCCCTCTGCTGTTAGTCTTAGTGATTCTTTTTCACCTTCAGCTCTTAAAATCTTTTCTCTTCTTTCCCGTTCAGCCCGCATTTGTTTTTCCATTGCATCCTGAATGTCTTTAGGTGGCATTATATCTTGTAGTTCTACTCTGTTTACCTTAACGCCCCATTTATCAGATGCTTCATCAAGTATCAATCGTAATTTTGTATTGATAAGCTCACGGCTTGATAGTGTTTCGTCTAGTTCCAGTCCGCCGATTACATTTCTAAGGGTAGTCTGAGTTAATTTTTCAATAGCCAATTGTAGGTCCTCTACAGCATATACAGCCTTATACGGGTCCATTACTTGAAAATATAAAATAGCATTAATTCTGATACCCACATTATCTTTGGTAATAACACTCTGACTAGGGTAGTCATAAACTCTTTCTCTCATATCTATGAAACTTTTCATAGTCGCTCTCATATATGTATTACCCTGATAATCTTTGTATGTTACCCTCTCAGGTATCATTCTGATCTGGTCAATAAATGGTATAACAAAGTTTATACCCGGCTGAAGGATTCTGTTGAATTTACCAAGTCTTTCAACTATTTTTATAGTTGATTGTGATACTTGTCGAATACCTGCAAGTGCTAATATCACTACAAGAACCATAGCACTAATAAAAACAAATACTAAATACTCCATTTTTTACTCCTCAATGTAAAATTAAATTTATAGGTTGCCTCTAAAGACCTAAAATATTATCGTATTTAGAGGCTAAAACCCATTCTTATTCCTAAATATTGTATTCTAAACACACTGTATTTAGAACAGGATATGTCAATAAAGAAGTGCCAATAATTAAATCTTTTTTTTAACTGTCGCAGTAATTCCTTCCATAGAAAGAATCTCTACAACATCACCTTTTGGTATATTCGTACCATTGGCACTCTTTGCTTTGAAATAATCAGCACCAACCTTGATGTAGCCTAGTCCTTTAAGATTGTCAATATCACTATCAACCAAAACTTCTTTACCGATAATCGAATCAACAAAAGTATCAGGAATGTAGGCTGATTTTTTATAAAACATTTTTAAAAACACCGGTCTTAAAAATATTATTATAATTATGAGCGTTATTATAAATACAGAAACATTAAAATAAAAATTGGGGAAAAATATGGCTGATATTCCTGCTAATATTGATGCAATACCTATTAGTGATACTACAAATCCAGGTGTGAATATCTCAAGTATCAATAAAAAAACTCCGGATATAATCCAAATAAACCAAACTGGAAATGGTCCAACCATAAAAAACTCCTCAATAGCCTCTCATTAAAAATATCGAGTAATTTTGAAGCTGATCATTATTAATGATTATTATAATAATAATATTAAGTCAACAAATATTTAAAAAAAATTAGAATATCTCTCTCTATTCAAAAAAGTTAGCAAAAAACTGAAGGGGTTTTTGCAAGAGCTTCTATTCATTTCGATATATTCCGTATTCCGTTGAGAGAACAAAAGGTTGTTTTGATCTGCTCATTTACTTTTTTTGATTTCTTTTGGTTTTTTTTTAAAATTATAAAACATTTCACAATTTCGTCCATGAGGTTTTGATGAAGATGTGATTTTATAAATGTTTAGGTTGCATTTTAAAACAAAAAATAAGTGTAAATATCTTGCCTGTTTTTAAAAAAAAGGTTAATTATTCCATTGTTAATTTTAGTCATTTCTAAATACTTGGTATTTGAAGTGCCTCACAGAGGTCGGAATTTGTTTGAGTTTCAAAAAATTAATTTTTTAATGTTTTTTGTATTACTTAATTAGTGTTTGAATTATTTAATAAATAAGTACTCTGTAAAAATGAACATAAATTATCAGGAGATATAATGCTTAATAATCAGAATAACCAAAACAATCAAAAGAATCATTTGCCGGATAACAAGGATCAAAAAAACAAACCGAATAACAGGTTTATATTTTTACTGGTGTTTGTTTTAACACTTCTTACAATGTATGTTATGCTTTCAAAAAACACCAATGGTAAAAGTATCAACTTTAATTTGTTCATAAATTATCTTGAAAACAACAGACTTGTTTATGATAACGATAAACCAATTATTATTACGGATAATTTAAAAATTAAAGGGCGTTATAGAGAGTCTGATGAAACCATTTCAGATTTCGTAACAATGATTCCACCTCTATATGATAACGGTTTTTTATATAATACTCTTAAAGAAAGGAAAATTATATATAGAACCGAAGCTGATGGTAATACAATTTTATCTATGATTCTGATTAATGGACTTCCAATTCTACTTCTCATTTTTATTGTCTGGTTTATGTTCAGACAATTTCAAGGGGGTGGGGGGGCAGGACAAGCTTTTTCATTTGGTAAATCTAAGGCAAGAAAATTTGAATCCAAGGAAAAAATTACATTTAATGATGTCGCCGGTATTGATGAAGCAAAAACAGAACTGAGTGAAGTTGTTGATTTCTTAAAAGAACCTGAAAAATACACAGCGATAGGAGCAAAAATTCCAAAAGGTGTCTTGCTTGTCGGCCCTCCTGGTACCGGAAAAACGCTGTTAGCAAGAGCAGTTGCCGGTGAAGCAGGAGTTCCTTATTTTTATATGTCCGGATCTGACTTTGTAGAGATGTTTGTTGGGGTCGGAGCCTCAAGAGTACGGGATCTTTTTGAGCAGGGTAAAAAAAATGCACCATGTATATTGTTTGTTGATGAGTTGGATGCTGTCGGACGAACAAGGGGAGCAGGTTATGGCGGTGGTCATGATGAACGGGAACAGACATTAAATCAGCTGCTTGTAGAAATGGATGGTTTTGATGCCGGTATTGGAGTAATATTAATTGCCGCAACAAATAGACCGGATGTATTAGATCCTGCACTTCTTAGACCGGGTAGGTTTGATAGGCAGGTAGTTGTCGACAAACCTGATTTAAAAGGCCGGGAAGAGATATTTAAAATTCACATAAAGAAAATTCAATTGTCAAAAAATGTTGATCTAAAAATGATAGCAAAGGCAACGCCGGGGTTTTCCGGTGCTGATATAGCTAACCTTGTAAATGAATCTGCCTTGTTAGCTGCAAGAGCTAATAAAAAGAAAGTTGGTATGGAGGATTTTGAAGAGGCCAGGGATAAAGTAATGATGGGGGTTGCAAGGAAATCACGAATAATTCCTGAAAAAGTTAAAGAGATAACAGCATGGCACGAGGCAGGTCACGCCTTGATTAGTTTACTTATGAATTATATTGATGATTTACATAAAGTTTCTGTTATTCCGAGAGGTCTTGCCTTAGGTGTTACATTTCTATTACCATCAGAAGAAAACAGTATGATGAATTCAAAAGATTTTCTTCTTGATAGAATTTGTATGATTATGGGCGGACGGGCAGCAGAGGAGATTGTTTTTAACAGGTTTGATACAGGTGCGGCAAATGATATTACTACTGCTACAGATATTGCAAGAAGAATGGTAACGCAGTGGGGGATGTCAAAAGATCTGGGGCCAGTTTGCTGGGGACAGAAGGATGAGCCGATATTTATTGGAAGAGAGATAGCCTCACATAAAGACTATTCAGAGCTTACCGCACAGAAGATAGATAAAGAGGTAATGGATATTGTTTCCGGGCAGTACGAACGGGCAAAAAAGCTACTAACTGAGAATCGGGATAAGCTTGATCTTCTTAGTAAAGAATTGTTTGAAAAAGAAACTATGGGTGCAGTTGAGATATATAAGCTTTTGGGGCTGGAAGATAAGTTTTCTGACTCAAGAGTGAAGTTTGATACAAATGAAGCAGTATCTGATGATTCAACAGTTGTATAACTATTGGAGTAAATATGAGTTTAAAAGCATCAATTTCTGGAATTAGGGGTATAGTCGGAGATTCATTAACACCTTCTGTAATAATTGATTATCTATATGCCTATACACGAGTTGTTGGTAATGGAAATATACTTATAGGAAGGGATTCAAGAGTAAGCGGCGATACTATTGTTGAGTTAGTAAAGTCGGTTTTAAAGTTTCTCGGGCGAAATGTCTCAGATATAGGGATAGTACCGACTCCAACTGTATTATTTGGTGTATCTAAGTATAAATATGCCGGCGGGATAGTTATAACCGCCAGTCATAATCCGTCTGAGTGGAATGCCTTAAAACTTGTAAACAGTTCAGGAAAATTTCTTTCACCTGAGGAATTTAAAGAATTGAATAAACACTTGGGTGAACCAAAAATATATGCAGATCACTCACATATTGGTGTAGAATTAGAGCCTGAAGATGTTGAAAAGGCACATATTGATAAGATAAAAGATTTTATTAATATCGATGCCATTAGTTCAAGTAAGATAAAAGTTGTATTGGATGGTGTGCATGGTGGTGCCGGTGTTACTGCTTACAAATTTCTGCAATCACTAAACTGTATTATAAAAGGAATATTTATTGAACCAACCGGTATATTTCCTCATCCGCCTGAACCAACTCCTGAGAACCTCGCTGTGCTTTCTGATGAGGTGAAGAAGTTTAATGCAGATATTGGTTTTGCTGTTGATCCTGATGGGGATCGATTAGTTATTGCCGATTCTGATGGAGTCGTTTTGTCAGAAGAGTTAACTCTTGCCATTGCACTTGATAGATATTTGTCGGGTTATCAGAAATCTGAGGTTGTTGTAAATCTAAGCACTTCAAGATTATCTGAGGATATTGCCACAAAGTACGGATGTGTTATTTCAAGAGTACCGACCGGCGAGATATTTGTTACTGAGGCTATGGAGAAGTCCGGAGCCTTAATAGGTGGTGAAGGGAACGGTGGAGTTATCTTATATTCTATTAATAAATGTCGGGATGCATTGGTTGCTATGGGGTTGATACTAGATTATTTAGCAACGAGCGGCAAAACGATTAAAGAATTGATTTCGCAATATACTGATTATACATTAATCAAAACTAAGATCGCTGCTACAGGCGAGATATCGTTTGACAAAATTTCAAATATCATGAGCAATAGGTATATAAATCCAATTTTTGATAGAAGGGATGGTTTAAGGATTGATTTTTCTGATAAATCATGGGTTTTAGTGAGAGCTAGTAACACAGAGCCTATCGTGAGAGTTTTTGCTGAAGCAACCAATAAAAATAAAGCAGAATTGCTTATCAAGGAAATTGATGCAATAATGAGAAATAGTTAATCTTCTAAAAGCATTGAAGAGTCAGTATTATTTCATTTCTGCAAGAGTTTTTAACAGGGGTTCTCCATTTTATCCGGAGTAATACATGAAACCGATATTAAGTATTTGTTTGTTATTTTTATCACTGAATATTTATTCATTTACAACCAATCTCAATGATCAAGCTAAATTTTATATTACTCGTGCCTATAAATTTTATAAACAAGATAACTTTACATATGCAAAGGAAAATCTTGATAAAGCTGTTGTGTTTTCCACTGATTTTCCGGAAATACACTATCTTTCTATTGTATTATCAAATCAAACAGATTATTATAGATTTTATTTTGATGCAACAAAGATCCTGGAATTATTAAACAGTAGCTTTATAATTTCCAAATATGAACTTATCAAGGCTGCTATTAATATCTTTAAAAGAGTTAAAGACTTAGGTAAAGTTACCTCTGCATATAAATCTCTTTTTTCGATAGATAACATCGATTTTTCAACTGATTATATAGAGTTTTTTGACTATCTATTTTGGACAAATAATTTATCATATAATTTATTTGATATTGAAGAATTTAAAACCGGTTCATTAAAGTATTTAACTGAAATTGATTTGTTATTCTATGAGACTGTTATTAAGGTATTTTCAAAAACAATTGACTCTAGAAAGTTTTCAAATGCAATTAAACGACTTAGCAGTAATGGTTACTCACTACTGAGAATTATATATCTTGAATCAATATACTATGAGAGTAAAGATGAAATCGTTCTATTGACCGAAAGATTTATAAAGAATATCAATGATAAATCAATCAATGTTGAAAGTCGTTTTATATTACCGATTTTAAAAAATCTTATAGAAATAAATTTACCTGAATCCTCACACTATATTTCTTTGCTAAATTTATGGATAGAAATGGGTGGGCTTCAGAATAATTTCAGCGATAAAATACCGGATATGATCAACGATGAATATATTAGTGCGAATCTTGAGATAGGTGATTTATTAAAAAAAATCTCAGACTATTCCGGTCTACGGGGGTTAGATGCTGATTTTGATGGTATTTTTGAAGTGTTAGATGAATATAAGGCAGGTGTACTTATAAGCAGGAAAATTGACTCAAATCAGATGGGGATTAATCAGTTTGAGTTTTTTTATTACAACTATATTGTTGAGAGGTTTATTCAACATACTTATCCGTCAAATAAAATTGTTTCATATTTTAATACAAGTGACGGATCACTTTTTCGAAGTGAAGTTATTATAGAAGATGTATTAGTAAAAGAGTTTGTTTATCATCCATCATTGATTTTTTTTGAGAATAATGATTTCGAAGAGTACAATCCTATTAATTATTTGAAATATATTGATTATATTCGAGATTTTGATGTTAGATATACAATTACAAAATACAATGGCGGTATTCCGATCTATACGAAAATAGATGAACGCGGTGACAGAAAGGGGTTTCAGTCTATTGCATATTATAATAATAACATAGTTGATAGAGTAGAAACTGATTTCAATACTAATGGGATTTTTGAAAAAATTACATATTATAATAATGAAAGAATTGAAAAGATAAAATATATGACTGATGAGGCTAGTGGAATTTATGATTATTTAGAAGTGTACAACTTACATAGTATAAAAAAATACTGGGATATAAATAATGATAATAAGTTCGATTTTTATGAGGAAAATTTCGATTTAGGATATTCAAGATTAGTATTTTTGGCTGATGAATCTCCCGGTTATAGTTTCTATTATCATATAGAGAATAATAAAATAACTTTGTATAACAATAAAGATCAAGTGGTTAGTTCTTATGAAAAAAAAATATCCACAGGGAAGATGAAAGGTTACACTGTTGTTTCTTATAATAAGATACCCGAATTATTATTACCATCGGAGATTAAGGTCCTTGATCAAAAGAGCCAAAGCGGTATCTTTTTCATTAATAGGAAGCAATATGGATTTAGTAATGGAATTATAACGCTTGGCGAAATAAAATATCGATTGTTTGTTTTTTTGGATATTTATTATTTGATTCAAATCACGGAGTTAAAATGAAAAAGCTTTTATCAATCTCACTTGTATTCTTATCTTTAGGATGTCTTTCAAAAAATGAAACTAAATATATAATTCCTAAGATTGAAAATTTAAGGCAAAACTTCGAAAAATCAAGGATTGATCCAATTGAAGCCTTTGTTTTAGCATCAAAGTTACTAGAAGACAGTGTAAATAATCTGGAAGAGATTGATGAAATTAAAAAAATAATTGAGGCAGTCAAATTAAAAATTGAGGAGCAATATAAGAATAATGTTGAAAAAAACAATTACAATGAAGGTTTAAAGTATGGTATTGCGGGTAATTTGATAGGTTTTATTGATAGAGAGAGTCTTGTTAATACCTATTCAAGTTACATTAATTATATTGAAAACTCAACAGATACCTTTACTTATGAGAACTTATTAAATGAGGCGGCTGGATACAGACTGTATAATTCTGACTTAGTGGAAAAGCTATTTTCTATCTATAAGGAGAGAAATGATATTGATCGTTATAGAGAGCTTTATGAACTAATTTCTAAGGATGAGTTATTTAAAGGTAAAATTAAGCCTGAATATAAATCTTATATAGATTCATTTAAACATAATAATGAAAAAATAGATTTTCAATCGATTATGCAGTCCGCTGTTACTATCACGCTTGATAAAGGATTTAAAATAGAAAAGGGTGTTACTTTTTTTGACAAATCTATAGGGTCTGGTTTTTTTATCGATGAACAGCATATCATAACTAATTATCATGTTATCAGAGATCATGTTGACCCAAAATATAAAGGTTTTTCGAAGGTTACTATTTCTACTAGAGATGAACCTAATAAGGAGATTCCGGTAAAAGTTGTTGGATATGATTCTGTATTTGATCTGGCTTTGTTAAAGACACCAAATAAACATTCGCATTATTTAAAGATAGGAAAGACCGAAGTACTTTCTGTTGGAGATAGGGTTTATACTATTGGAAATCCGCTTGGTCTAAAATATTCAGTTACTTCCGGCATTATTGGTGGTAAGGAGGTAAAGCTCTTTGAACTTGGAAAAGCGTACCACATTGATGCACCGGTTAATCCCGGAAATTCGGGTGGTCCGTTATTAGATGAAAATGGTCTTGTAATAGGGATCGTATTTGCAGGACTAATTGAATTTCAAGGATTGAATTTTGTTATACCTTTTAAATATATCAGGGATACTTTACCTCTTCTATATAAAGGGGATAGGGTACAACGAACTTGGATAGGAGCTGGAATTTTTGAGGAAAAAGGCAAGGTTATAGTTTACTATGTTATGCCTTTTGGTCCCTCCGAAATTGCGGGGTTAAAAGATGGTGATGTTATTATCAGTATAAATGACAATGAAGTAAAATCTGTTGAAGATGCTCAGAAATTTATTTCATACCTTCGAGATGGAGGACTTGCAAGAGTTAAGTATCTTAGGGATGGAATAGAGATTGACAAGCTTATAAGAGTTGAAAATAGACCGGAGATTCCTATGGAAACAGTTTTCTCCAAAGACACTCAGACTAATATTATGAAATTATTATTTGGTCTTGATCTGGAATACTATCAGGGCAGTTTGTTTTCGAAAAGGTTTATTGTTAGAGGAGTAAATAAAAATGTACTCCAAAAAGAGTTATCCATTGATATTGGAAATCATATTTTTCTCTATGATTTAAAGTATGTCGAAAAAGATAGAGCTATTGTATTGACTATGCGTTTTAGAGATCATGAGTATGGGGTTTTCGAGAGGATGCTTGGTATTAAAATCCCGGCATATTCAAGTAATATGTTTTGATAGATGATAAGTAGATTAGTTTCATTTATAATATTCTTTATTTTTCCGTTATACTTTTCTTCTTATTCTATTTTATTATTAAGAGTATTATTTCGCGATTTAGTTATAACAGAGTCTATTGAGTTTTTCATGATGGTTGTTTTGAGAGTTTTTGTTTCAGTTATGTTATTTATTTTTGTATTCAGGTACAATAACGATTTCATGAATCAATTTCCAATAGATAATATAAGAAAAAAGTTACTTTCATCTTTATTTTATTTTATTTTACTAATAACTGTTTGTTATTCGATTTTCATTTTGATTAGTTTTTTTAGATTAAGTATTTTAGATAATAACAGTTATTTTAAGAACTCAGCTATAGTTCAACTAAATCATTTAATAAATGATAAAAACTACTTGATTTTTTCTGTATTAATTATATATTTTGTAGTTATTATTCCGTTAATTGAAGAGTTAAGTTTCAGATATTTTCTATTAAATTCTTATGATAAGTCATCTTTATTTAATACTTTAAATTTGATTGTAACTGCAATTGTTTTTAGTTTATTTCACTTGCCCGGTAGAATTAATGTTATTATGAGTTTTATTTCCGGTTTAATGCTTGGTTATTTGAAGATAAAAGATGGTAACCTTATAAGACCGGTTATAGTTCATGCGTTTACAAATTTATCAGTTCTTGTATTTATATTATTAAAAGACAGGTATTAAATATGAGTGATTTAAATTTTAGTCTTATGAGAGCATGTGCTAATTGCGGAAACTATTTTATTTTAACAGATGATTTGCCGGAAGAAATTTATTGTAGTGATGCATGTAGAGAGATATATACAAAATGTAGTTGCTGTGGTGTTTATTTCAAATCTGATTATATAAATCATGAAACTGAGGAGCTTAAATTTTGCTCAGAAAAATGTAAAGATGAATTTAATATTAATGTTATACAAGAGGTTAAGAAATGAATAATATCGAAAAGGGTTTACTTGAAACAATGGCTATTAAAATTGCTGATTCAAATCATCCATACTGGTATACATCGGGTACAATTGGTCCTTTTTTCATTAACACACACTATTTGTACGGTTCAAAAGATGATGCGGAAGAATTATTAAACTATATAGATAGTGAGAAACAAACTACAAACTTTTTCGTAAACCTTGAAAATAGAGTTTGTAGTTTCTATGACAAGAATAAAGTATTTAAAACTATTGTGGATGAGTTTTATGATGGATTAAAAAAAACACCTGAATTTATCGGTGCTGATATTGTTAGTGGAGGTGAGCGAAGAGATTGGTTTTTTTCTCCAATTATTGCCAAACTTTCAGGAAAAAAACATCTGTATATATTAAAGGATAATTCCTTGTACTCGAATGAGATAAATGATGCTCATAAGTCAATCGGCGGTGCAAAAATAGCACACATTGCTGATCTTATTACACAGGCTTCAAGCTATCAAAGAGCCTGGATACCTTCTATTGTACAGGCTGGTGCAAAAATTGTATTTTCTGCAGCTCTAGTTGATAGATGTCAAGGGGGCGTTGTTTTTTTAGAGTCTAATAATATTAAAACTTATTGTTCTGTAAAAATTGATAAAATTCTGTTTGATAAATTATTGGATAGTGAATTAATCTCAAAACCGCAATATGAAATGATATTATCTTTTTTAAAAGATCCTGACGGTTATGGAAAATCATTTCTTAACACAAATCCTGATTTTATTAAACAAAGCTATAATGAGATATCAAATCAGAAAAAAGTAAAAATCTTTTTTGAAAGTAATCCGTATAAATTATCAGATATTTCAAAGTATAAGGTTGATTAAAAAAATGTATTCCAAATCTAATTTTTTTATTTTTTCTATAATAATATATACTGTATTTACTAGTTCTATAGTTAATAGTTCTATAAGCTCGATAAGTAATATGAGTTCAAATCAGAATATCAGTGAAAAATTTATGATTGAGAATAGACAGGGTGGTTTTAATTATTTTGAACTCTCAATACCCAACACTTATTTGCGAGTATTTATTGAATCAAATATTGATTACTATGGTGAAAAAAATGAACAAAAAATAAATTATACTATAACCGGAAAAATTTTGCCCGTTAGATCTAATAGTAAATATAATTTTTATGGTCTATTTATTCCTTTTAATTTATATGATAACATTTATAAGATTGATTTTTCATATTCTATTTATGTATCAGAGTCTCTTCTATTAAGTAAAACATCTGAATATATCGTAGAACCTGTAACATGGGCTGAACAAAATATATTTTTTAACAAGAGTCAATCGAATACTGTTAAAAATTCAACTATTAAGACTTTTAATGAAGAAAATAAAGTTAGACATGAGCTTTGGCGTAAAAAAAATGAGACACCTTTTTTTTTATCAGGTTTTATTCATCCATTGGATAATGAGTCTAGAGTTAGTTCAGCTTTTGGATTAAAACGAAAATGGATACTAAGTAACGGTAAAGTACATTTGGAAAACATTCACAATGGGATTGATTATCCAAAACCAGTTGGGACACCGATAAAAGCAGTTGCCGATGGAGTAATAGTTTATATTAAGAATGCAGAATATTTAGGCAAGACAGTTATTATAGATCATGGTTTTTTTGTTTTTACAGATTACTCTCATTTAAGTTCGATTTTTGTAGAAGTTGGTGATATATTAAAGCAGGGTGATATCATTGGGACAGTAGGTGCGACAGGAACTGCAACCGGACCTCATTTACATTGGGGGGTAAGGATTAATAACTTTCCAGTTAATCCTGCAGATTTATTTAATATTACTTTTAATAATAAATAACTAACTTTTTATTTTTGAAAAATATTATTTAAAAATACTTGTCTTAAGTGTCTCAATTCATAACTTAAAAGATATACCTAAAGTAAATAACTCAGGGTTTATATCCAAAATTAGCGATGTTTTAACTTCATCATTGTTGAGATATTTTTTTAATATATTTGCAGCTTTACTATATGGGATTGTTGATAGAAGTCCAACTATTGTACTCAGGTTTAAAAATACTATACCTGTAATAAACCCGGATATTGAAAATATATATCCATAACCCATCATTAACGGAATGAAAAGGCCACCTGCTACACCGCCTAAAACTGTACTGGATATACTGCCAACTAATCCGGAAATCAGCATTGCTTTGCCAGCTCTTAAATAATTATTATAGTTGTTGTAGTCCGTTTCTTTCATAATAATAATCTCTTCGTTGTTTTCATATGTGCTGTTTACTTGAAGAAATGAGAAGTTTTGTGTCCCAAACGATGATATAGCTGAAAAAACAATCAATAGTATAACAATAGATGATATTTTCATATTAGCCCCATAATTTTATATAATTGAATATCATAATATCAGTTTGTGGATTTAAGTCAAGATTATTATGCATAATATTAGAAATTTATTCTTTTTTTCACTCTAGCCCGCATATGCATAAACAATAATAAGAAAATTACTTTAGAGGCTCTTTAAATAAAACTTTATTAATAAAATCTTAATTAAAAGTTAACAATTATATATTAGATTAGCTATGATTTTAAAAACAAGGAGTTTAGTATGAAGAAATTTGTTATCGGATTTTTAATGATGGCATTATCATTTATGGTTAATGCTCAACAGTTGCCTAAAGTAGATCCATCAACGGTAGTTGGGGATATTGTTACAGCAGGTAGTTCTACGGTATTTCCATTAACGGAAAGCATTGCAGAGAGGTTTAAGAAAGAGGGTTACAAAGGTAACATCACTATCGACAGTATCGGTTCTGGTGCTGGTTTTGAAAGATTTTGCAAAACAGGTGAGACTGACATTGCAAATGCTAGTAGACCAATTAAATCTTCAGAGATTGCAAACGCTGCAAAACTTAACCCACCAAGAGTACCAATTGAGATTAGAGTTGGAACAGATGCTCTTGCAGTTGTTATTAGTAAAAAGAATAAGTTTTTAACTAATCTTACAAAAGAGCAACTTGCAAAGGCTTTTTCAACTGCAAATTTGTGGTCTGATGTAGATCCTAAGTTCCCTAAGAAACCAATTAAGAGATTTATTCCCGGAACTGACAGTGGCACATTTGATTATTTTGTAGAAGAAGTTTTTAATAAAGATAAAAAACCTATCCTAGAAGCAAAAAATACTCAATTATCTGAAGATGATAATGTGTTGGTTATTGGTGTTGAAAAAGATCAATATGCAATTGGTTTTTTTGGATATGCTTACTTTGAAGAAAATAAGAAAAAACTTAGTGCTATAGGAATAAATGGTGTTGTGCCTAGTGCAGAAGCGGTTGATAAAAATACTTACATGTTGTCAAGACCACTTTTTATCTACTCAGATGCAACTATAATGAAAACTAAGCCACAAGTAGCTTCATTCATTAACTACTATTTAACTAATGTAGATGCTGTTATCAAAAAAGTTGGATATTTTCCAGCTCCAGTTGAAACTATTAACAAAGCAAAACAAGCTCTGCTTGACGCAACTAAGTAATAGTTAACAAATTAAGGGGTCATGATACATGATCCCTGTTTGTTTTTATACTTTACCGGAGATAATTTATGGCACATTTAACAAAAATATTATTAAAAAAACGATTACGGATTAATGAACAAATTATACAATACTTACTAACTCTTTGTGGTTTTATTTCTGTGTTTATAACTTTTGGTATTATCGTTGTGTTATTTAAAGATGCATGGCTATTTTTTTCAAGGGGTGTGTCTCTTAGAGAGTTTTTCTTTGGATTAGTTTGGCAGCCGGCAATAGATCACTTTGGAATTCTCCCATTATTAAACTCGACTATAATGACAAGTCTTATAGCGATGCTGGTAGCTGTTCCGGTTGGAATGTCTGTAGCTATCTACCTTAGTGAATATGCTACAGAGAAAACCCGTTCAATTTTAAAACCAATACTTGAAATACTAGCCGGCATACCAACAATCGTATATGGTTTCTTTGCATTGACATTTTTAACACCATTATTACAATTGATTCTTGGTGATGATGTAATCGAGGTTTATAATATGTTTTCAGCAGGACTCGCAATGGGGATACTAATAACACCGATTATTGCTACTATGTCAGAGGATGCATTAAACTCAGTCCCTCGCGGTTTAAGAGATGCCGCATATGGTGTGGGTGCAACTAAACTTGAAACATCACTTAACATTGTTTTACCGGCAGCGTTTTCAGGAATTGCAGCATCTATAATAATTGGTTTGTCAAGGGCATTCGGAGAAACAATGATTGTCGCAATGGCTGCAGGTTCCGGTCCAAATCTAACTTTTAATCCATTTAAAGCAGCAGAAACAATGACAGGATATATGGTAAGAATAAGCGGCGGTGATGTTGGTTATGATACAATGGACTACAACAGTATATTTGCAATAGGGTTTGTCTTATTTTTAATTACTATGGGACTGAATATACTAAGTAGAAAAATAGTTACCAGCTTCAGAGAGGAGTATGATTAATGTTATCAAAAAATGAAATACATATAGAGAATTTAAAACAACGAAAGAATATTGGTAAGTTATGGCATTCAATTTTTCTACTATCAACAGTATTTTCTGTACTTGCACTATCTATTCTTATTATATCTATAATAGATAGTTCATTTGGGGTTGTTGTAGTAGGATTAAAGTATGATCCGGATGTTATTTCACCGGGTAAAGATATTGATGATTTACCTAAAGATCGTCTGATTGAACTTCTGAAAGAGTATTCTTTAATTGACACTGATTTTACTGAGGCAATGTTAGAAAATATTATCAGAGATAAAAAACTTGAATATAGATCAAAAACTGATCTGTATACAATATTTGTAGAAAATATTTTAATGCCTGATGTAATTGAAAGTTATAATTTATTGGAAAGTTTTACTCATAAAGCAGATATACAAGAAACTGTCGAGTTATACAAAGATGATTTTCCGGTCGTAAAAACACAATTCCGCAGCTGGTTAAATGGTGATATACTTGTAAGACCACAATCAACTTAATGCGGGTATCAGGACAGCACTGCTTGGATCTGCATGGATGATGATTATTACTCTTTTTGTCGCTCTACCGATCGGTGTAGCAGGTGCTGTATATCTTGAGTTATATTCTAAAGAAAACTTCATAGCTAAATTTATAAGAATAAATATATATAATCTTGCAGGTGTACCATCGATTATTTATGGTTTACTGGGACTAGCGTTGTTTGTCAGATTATTTGAACCATTTACAAGCGGGTCAATGTTTCAAGGCAATGATATGTTAAAGACGACTGCAAATGGGAGAACTATAATTTCAGCAGGTCTAACACTTGCTGTTTTAGTATTACCAATTATAATAATAAACACTCAGGAAGCTATCCGTGCTGTCCCTCGTACACTTATAGAATCAAGCTATGGAATAGGAGCTACTAAGATTCAAACAATATGGTATCATATTTTACCTGCTTCGTTTGAACGGATATTAACCGGTGCTATACTTGCTATTTCTAGAGCAGTTGGAGAAACAGCTCCTCTGGTAGTTGTCGGAGCCTCTACTTTTATTGTAATGGATCCTACGAGTATTTTTTCAAAGTTTACAACATTGCCAATACAGATATATCAATGGTCATCTAAACCACAGGCAGAGTTTAAAAATCTTGCATCTGCTGCAATTCTTATACTATTGATACTGCTTTTGACAATGAATTCATTCGCCATATATCTTAGAAATAGATCGGCAAGTAAGAGGAGAGGATAATGAAAAATGCTATTGTAAAACTAAAGGACATCAACATCTATTACGGAGATTTTCACGCTGTAAATAAGGTAAATATGGAGTTCAAGAAGAATATGATCACCTCTCTTATCGGTCCGTCTGGATGCGGTAAAAGTACGGTATTAAGATCTATCAATCGTATGAACGAACTTATTCCTGATTCAAGAATTGATGGAGAGGTAATATTTGACGGAATTAATGTTCTTGATAAAGAGATTGATCCTGTTGAAGTTAGAAAACATATTGGAATGGTGTTTCAAAAACCTAATCCATTTCCTAAGTCTATATATGATAATATAGCGTGGGGTGTAAAAATTAACGGATTTAAAGGGTCTAAGAAAGAAATGGATCATATTGTAGAGAAAAGCTTGAAAGATGCAGCAATATGGGATGAGGTAAAAGACAAACTCCATCAGAATGCATTAAGATTATCCGGTGGACAGCAGCAAAGGCTCTGTATAGCAAGGGCTATTGCAACACAACCTCAAGTTTTACTTATGGATGAACCATGTTCGGCACTTGATCCGGTTGCTACTTTGAAGATTGAAGATCTTATGATCGAGCTGAAAGAAAAGTACACAATAATCATTGTAACACATAATATGGGTCAAGCATCAAGAGTATCAGACTATACCGGATTTTTTATGGTTGATGAACAAAGACGGGGCAATCTAATCGAGTTTGATCTTACAGAAACAATTTTTGTTAATCCCTCAAATCCAAAAACTAATGATTATATATGTGGAAGATTTGGTTAATATTTAAAAAGGAGTATGTATGAGAGAAAATTTTGATAATAAATTAACAACAGTGTTAAAAAAAGTTCATGAGATGGGTGTTAAAACATTTGATGCTGTTGATTCATCAATTAAGGGTATATTAGAGTTAGATGACGCTAACGAGGATAAAATTTTTAAGTTAGAAAAAGAGATAAACAGGATGCAGGTTGATATAGAAAGAGAGATAGTTGCAATTATGGCTACAGAATCTCCACTTGTTGCAACAGATCTTAGAGAAATGGTTTCTGCAATTAAGATAATGGGAAGCTTTGAAAGGATAGGGGACTATGCAGTACATCTTACAAAGTCAATAAGCAAGATAGAATCTCTACCTGACTCTCTTAAAGATGATATCAAAAGGATGAAAAAGGTATTAAAAGAGATGTTTGAAGCATTGCTTGAATCTTATGTACAGAAAGACTATTCTGCTGTAAAAAAAATCGCTTCATCTGATAAGATCATTGATGAGATACATAAACAATTTGTACTTAATCTCTATGATGCCTCAAAAAAAGAGATTGATATCAAGTCATTTTCGAAACTAATATTTGTAGGTAGGTATCTTGAGAGATATGGGGATCATATAAAGAATATATGTGAGTGTATAATCTATGGAGAAACTAATAAGCAGGTTAATTTTTAACACTTGGTAAGTTTTAGTCTAATGAGGATAGTTTATTCAATTTGATTGGGGGTAAAATATTTACCCCTATTTTATTTCTGTAATTGGGTGGCTTTTAAGTTTTGATGAATCAATATTTTGAATTATATCAAATTTCTGCATTTTTTTATTACTATATTGGTATAGAAAACCGGTGAAATTAGTGATGAATAATAACAAAATTGTTACTAACATTAAATTATATATCAATAGTTTAACTACCATTTTAAAATAATGAGTTTTATCTATTATGTAATTATAGATAAAAAGGATAAACAGCCAATAACTCATAAGTGTTGCTACCCAGAATTCCCTGTAATCAGGTTCCCACCATCCAGAAAAGGCGGTATAGATAAGAATGAAAACTATTAGGCTAATTATTTTATTATTATAAAACAATAATAATCTCTTAAAATTAAAAATAAAAAATATCAATGGAAATATAAACAAAATAAGCAGCATATTTGGTAAGATGTTTCTTGTTTCGCCAATATCATCTAAATCATAGGTAACACTTTTGTTGTTATAGGTAGTCGGTTGATAAAAATATGTTGTAATCCCATAAATAGATTTAGTAAAAGTATTTCCTTTTTTATAACCTTTCCCCCAATAATCAATTTTTGCATATAATATAAGCCAGTTAAAAAAATATGTTGAGTTTTTAATCTTGTTAAAATCCTGTGCCTTGTTAATATCCAGTGTAAGTCCGATTTTTACTACTCCTGTGTAGTAATATGCTGACGAGACAATAATAATTGATGTTATAGTATAGAATAAAATGTATTTAATGTTGGATTTTAAGTTAATTGTCATCTTTGGTTTTTGGATAATCATTTTGTTTAATTCTTTATCATTATCAACTTTTTTTTCAGATTTCGAAAAGAGAATGTATATTACAATAACAAAACCGAAAATTACATCAGATTGATGAAAAAATATAGTTATTGAATGAAGAAGACCTAAAAACACTGCAAACAATGACTTTCGTTTTATATTTTCAAATAACAGTAATACAAGAAACAATACCATTAACAAAACTGAATGAATTAGTGGTGTGTCGTTGATTTGAGTGTAGATCCAATATCCGCATGTGAATGCAATAAGAAATGTTACAAGTAAAGAAAGTAGTATTTTTTTTGAAAATTGATAGAATAAAACGAAGAATAATGACAATCCGATAGAACTAATAAGAAGGTTTCTAAGCTGAAGGATAATCATACTTGAGTCTTTGTAACCTTTTTCTTTAACGAAGTTGAGCATTTTTAACCCAAGTGCATCAAACCAGATATGGTGAGGATTATATAAAAATTGAGGAAGTCCAAGCCTTACATAGTAATCATAAGTTATACAGTCACCTTTTTCATCAATAAATGTTGTTAGATAGTTTAAGTTAAAAAAAAAGTAAAATAAGAATATTAAAACAGCTATAATTAAAATAAAGAAAAATTTATATTTGAATTTTCTTTGTATATCTATCATTGTCTTTTTAGGATTTCCATAATCTGTTTACTTTTTGACCGGATTTTACCTACAGAATCAATTTTTATAACGCCGGTTTTGTCAGATGTTTCGAGTAAAATTGTACCGGAGTCAAAAAGTCTTTCTATGATATTTTGTTTTACTATTACGAATTTTATATTTGTAACCGGTACACGAATTTTAATATTATTAAATATTAAATTCTTTACTATAATTAATTCGTCATCAATCAGAATAATATGACTGAGAAGATTGGATATAGTAATTATTATAGTTTTGAAAAAAATGTAAGCTAGTAATATAAATTGTGCATAGTTATATAACTTCTCAATATTTTCTCTATCAAATAGTGATATTTTAAAAACTTCTTTTATTTGAAATGTAATAAATATTTTATCAAGCCAGTTAATAATATTCTCTTTGAGACAATGGGATAAAAAAAGTATTAATAAATACTCAATTAAAAAAAATAATACAGGGAAAAATGTAAGAGAGTCAGCAAATAATAAAGAAAATTTTTCCAGGTGCAATGATTTTATTAAAAATTTGTCATTAATTTTTTTGATATTATTGAGCGAGGCAAATAGTGATTTAAAACTGATAATTGTTAAAACATATATAACCGGTGTTAGGACAATAAAAATAAAACCGTATTTTGAAATAATTACATTAAAGGTCGCTATAAAAATATTTAAGTTATCAATAATTGGTTGGACAAAAAAGTTTAAAAAAATATTGTTTGTGATAATATCGATATTATTGATAGGTCTTAATAGTAGTATTAAATTTATAGTTATAAGAATTGCAGTCGCAATTCGGTATGAAATTTGAAATTCATGATTGAATTTTCTGTTTACAATAATAGATCCTGTCAATACGATAAATATGATATTAAGAATAGAGTATAAATAAAGGAACAGGTTAATTCTAAATACTGCTACAGTTATCGATAAAATAAAAACAATAATGATTGCTCCATAGTGTATAAAATTCTTTTTACCTGGAATTAGATACTTGTTGATAATATGCTTTATATTTCTAAAAATACTAAACGAACCTGAGTGTGTAAATTTGAAATCTAATATTGCTTTTTTATTTTTGTTATCTATTTTATTTTTGTGTATCGAAGTCTTGTGTATGGAAGAGATTTTAACAGGTTTTAGTAATATAGCTCTCTTCTTAATGTGAACCAGTATAAATGAGATCAGAATTATCGTATGTATTGATAATTGATATATCAAGTATGAAGGTTTTATTATCAAGATAGTTTTAATAGTTAAAAAAATAACAATTGTTGTAAATGCCATAATTATTAGATTGATTAGTAACAATAATAAGAAGACTTTAAGGTTAAAATATAGATCATTAATAAAAGAATTTTTATAACTTAGAAAATCAGAGGAAAATTGAATGAAGTTTCTGTTTTCAATCTCCTGTTTTTTGTTAATCAGTAAATCAGCGAAAAATATTAGAGTAAGTATAAATGAAATAAAAAAAAATATAAACAAAGATGATTTTGTATAATTATAGTTGAATATATATGGGAGGTTTAATAATACTAAATATGAAAAAATAATTACTAATGTCGTTATAAAAAGTTTAATTTTTTTTAAGCTGCTATTTAGTGTTGAGATAAACAGTTTTGCTCTAATAAGTAGGTATAAATTTTTATGAAATTCCAGTAGTTTTAACATATCACTCTTTTTTTAATATTCTTAGTTAGATTTTTGAGAAAAAAATATCTCATTTCTATAAACTATTAAGAACCTATATAGTTTCTAATCTAATTTTAGTCTAAATTGTTTGTAGTCAAAATTTTAAGTCTATTTTATAGTTTATTCATTTATGAATAATTGTTTAATAGGTATAAAAAATTGCCTATAATATATTTTATATCTTTCTTATTGTCAATCTGTATTTTGCTAAAAAATAATTTGTTAAATAAGATTGACTTTTTATGTTAAAATGTTATTATAATTACAAATACTTTAATCTCACGAGGAGAAAGAGTCTTTATGGACTCTTTTTTTATTATAATGGTTTATAGAACTTACGGACAATTTGAAACTGATATTGAAAATGCTATTACTCAAATACTTACTAAGTATGGATATAAGTTAGTATCTATAGAAACCGGCCAGCTTGATAAGAACCCGCTTCTATCTATATATATTTTCAACTCTGATAGGAACGATCTTGATGGAGTTGTCTGTGTAAATAAGGAGCTTTCAGCAATATTTGATAATCTAAATATTTCAGAAAAATTCACGGTTGAGATTTCTACTCCCGGTATATCCAGAAAGTTGAAGAGTGCTGATGAGTTTAATATTTTTATTGGATTGGAGTTAAAGGTTGTTTGTATTTCTAATAAAGAGATTGTAGTCGGGGAAAATCTTGGTATTAAAGATGGTTTCTTGAATATCAAAGTTAAAGATGATAGTATTAAGATTGTAGAATTAAAAAATATTTCAAAAGCTCAATTAAACGGTTAATTGGAGGAAAATTATGGTATTAGATCTGAGTGGAACAATAAAAGAACTTCAACAGGAAAAAGGAATAAGCCCTGAGTTAATTCTTAAAATTGTCGAAAAGGCAATGACTAAAGCTTATGAGAAGTATTATGGTACAGTTGAGAACTTAGTAATTAGACAAGATGATGAGTGTGTCATTTCAATAATGTCAAAAAA
>CAYYKD010000016.1:5028-21606 GCA_964471825.1 uncultured Spirochaetales bacterium | reverse complement strand
GATCTTTTTGAGATAGATATAGATAGTGCTAAGAAAATCAATATAGATGCTGAGATTGGCGATGATATGCTTGTGCCTTGTAATCCCGAAGAATTTGGTAGGATTGCAGTTCATACAGCAAAACAAGTTTTTTTTCAAGGTATTAAGGAGATTGAAAAAAATTCACAATACTCCGAGTATAAGGAAAAAGAGGGCGAGCTTGTTATTGGATATATTCAAAGGATAAAAAATGATACGATTTTCGTAAATCTTGGTGATTATGAAGGTATAATTCTCAAGAGAGGGCAAGCTCCACACGAAAATTATCAGGTTGGTGATAGAATAAAGGCCTATGTTGAAGAAGTTAGTCAAAATAAAAAGGGGTTTCTATCGATTATTCTTACAAGAACAAGCGAAGATTTTGTGAGGAAACTACTAGAACTGGAAATTCCTGAAATTCTTGATCAAACAGTCAATATTTTCAAGATTGTAAGAGAGTCTGGTTATAGAACAAAGATTGCAGTCTTTTCTAATAAAGAAGAAATAGATCCCGTTGGTTCATGTGTCGGTAAAAAAGGTGATAGAATACAGGTTATCATTAAAGAATTAGAGGGCGAAAAAATAGATGTCTTAAAGTGGTCAATTGATATAAGAAGGTTTATTGAAAATGCAATGATTCCGGCAGTTGTTGAAGATGTAATAATCATTGATGAAGTTGATAAAAAAGCTATAGTTGTTGTTGATGAATCCCAATTTTCATTTGCGGTAGGTAAGAGAGGGACTAATATTAAGCTTGTAAATAAACTTACCAGCTGGAATATAGAGGTTAAAACTGTTCAGCAGGCAAAAGAAATGAATCTTATTTCAGATCATGTTAAGAAGGCTGAAGAACTCTTTAAAACTAGTGTTGAGAACGAATTTGAGGATCTTGAATTACCATCAAATATTAAAGAGGTTTTATATTCAAATAATATCTTTGCAGTTCAAGATATAATTGAGTTAACAAAAGATGATTTAAAGAATATCGAAGGAATGACAGATGATATGGCTGAATTCCTTAGGTCATATATGGATGAAAACTTTGAACTTGTTGTTGAAGATGAGACAGAGGCATATGAAGAAGATGGTGAAGAACTAGATGGTGTAATGTATTTTGAGTGTCCGAATTGTGGTCATAACATAACAGATGATACAACAATTTGTCCGAACTGTAGTATTGAAATTGCTTTTGAAGAAGAGTAAAAAAATATTGTAATAAATTATTAATATGTTATTATGATACACAAGTAGTTAATAGGGTGGAGTTTATGTCAGAAGAAAACAAAGGTGAATTGATTAAAAAAGAGAGCGATAACAAGAAAAAAGTTGTTGTCGTAAAAAAACAAAAGAAGGTTATAATTAAGAAGGTGGTTCATCATAAAGATGATTCGGCCTCGATTGCAGCTGATTCTTTAAGAGAAAATGAAGTGATTAATAATGAACAATCGCAATCAAATGAAAGAGTAATTGAAAATTCACCTATAGTTACAACTGAAAGTGTCATAGATACTCCAAAAACTAGTGATGATAAACCAAGACAACCTTTGGTTATTAAAACGCTAGGTTTTCAACAAAGAATGGCTTCAGGTCAAGGAGCCAATCAACAAGGTACTTATCAACCAAGGCCATTTAATCGAACAGCCGGTGCACCGGGTGCTTTTGGGCAAAATAGATTTAATAAAGATGCTCCTCCGGGGGGGGGGACTGGTTTTAGACCAAGGTTTAATTCTTCAGGCCCGCAAACCGGCGGTGGTTACGGACAAAATAGACAGCAGCAACAACAGCAGCAGTTATCAACTACTATTGTACAGCAAGATAAAGAACGCTCAAGAAAGAAGGTTGTACATAAAAAAGATTCTTACAGTACTGATAAAAAAAATGGAAATGAAAAAGAGATTCGAAAAGCTTTTAAATTTAAGAAAAAAGACACTGAGAAAGAGACAACTGTTCCAAATACAATTGATATTATGGATGTAGTATCGGTTAGTGATCTTTCAAAAAAGATGAACCTAAAAGTAAATACTATTATCAGTAAGTTGATGCAGCTGGGGATGATGGTTACTATTAATGATAATATTGATGCTGCAACGGCAGAAATTGTTGCATCAGAATTTAATTGTAAGGTTAATATTGTATCTCTTTATGATCAAACTGTTATTGAAGAAGAGGTTGAGGTAAATGAAGAGCTTGTACATAAAACTCCTGTAGTTACAGTAATGGGACATGTCGATCACGGTAAAACTAAGTTACTTGACGCGATTAGGTCTGCAAATGTAGTCTCAGGTGAATCAGGCGGAATAACCCAACACATTGGAGCTTATTCAGTTCATTTGCCAAATGGGAAACATATTACTTTTATTGATACACCTGGTCATGAGGCATTTACAATGATGCGTGCCAGAGGTGCTCAAATTACAGATATAGTTGTCCTTGTTGTTGCAGCAGATGATGGAATGAAACCGCAAACAATTGAAGCGATAAATCATGCAAAAGAAGCAAATGTTCCTATTGTTGTGGCAATCAATAAGATTGACAAAGAAGCGGCAAATCCTGACAGGGTTAAACAACAGCTAAGTGATTTTGGTTTGTTACCTGAAGAATGGGGTGGGCAAACTATTTACACTGAAGTTTCAGCCTTACAGAAGCTCGGTATTGAGGAATTATTAGAAAACATTCTTTTGCAAGCCGAGGTTATGGAGTTAAAAACTTCTGAAAAGGTAAAATCAACCGGTTATGTTCTTGAGGCTAAGATTGATCCGGGTAGAGGTGTTGTTGTTACTGTTATTACAAAAAACGGTATAATGAAAGTTGGTGATTTCTTTGTTGCAGGTATTTATTATGGTAAAATAAGAGCAATATACAATGATCGTGGTGAAAAAATCCGAAGTGTAAGGCCGGCAATACCTGTCGAGATTACCGGCATAGAAAATGTTCCAAAAGCCGGTGACCCTTTTAATATAACAAAAAATGAAAAAGATGCAAAAATATATTCTGCAAAGAGACAAGAACTTAATAGAATGGAAGATGCAAAAACTGTTAAAAAGGTTACTCTTAATGATTTGATAGCTCAGAAGAAAGATGGTGAAGTTCAAGAGATAAAAGTAATAATTAAAGCGGATGTTCAAGGGTCTAGTGAGGCAATAAAACACAGTCTAGAGAAATTATCAAATAAAGAGATTCATCTAAAAACTGTAAGTTCCGGTGTAGGTGCGATAAATGAAAATGATGTTATGCTTGCTGTAGCAAGTAAGGCTATGATAATTGGTTTTCATGTTAGACCTAACCCTAAAGCTGCTGACCTTGCTGATAAAGAAAAAATTGTTATCAAAAGATACAATATTATATATGATGTAATAGAAGATATTAAATCAGCTATGGAAGGAATGATTAAACCGGATCTTCTTGAAGAGATGATAGGTACATGTGATGTTAAACAGGTGTTCAAAATATCAAGAGTTGGTACAATTGCTGGTTGTATTGTATCATTTGGTAAAGTAAGAAGAAAGTCGCTTGTTAGGATAATTAGAGATGATGTGGAGGTTTACTCAGGAAACATATCATCACTCAAAAGGTATAAGGATGAGGTTAGCGAGGTAAATGAAGGTACAGAATGTGGAATAGCTTTAGAGAATTTTAAAGATATACGAGAAGGTGATGTGCTTGAAATATATGAAATCAAAGAAATTGCCAGAACTCTTAAAGATGTTGATGCACTTGATTTGCCGGTAGTAGAAGAAACAAAACAGGTTTAAATAATGAAATATAAACTCGAAAGAATTCAAAATCTTTTAAAGAGAGAAATTCTAATTCTCCTATCCAAGGGAGTTATTAATGACCCTAGAGTTCCAAATTCGATTAATATTACACGGATTTCTGTGAGTAAGGATCTGCATTATGCACATATTCATTTTACGGTATTTGGAACTATAGAATTTAAAAATAATGTTTTACTTGGTTTAAATCACTGTTCCGGATTTATTCAAAAGAATATTGGGCATGACTTAGAGCTAAAGTACACTCCTAAGATTGAGTTTAGATACGACGAGAATTATGAAAAAGCAGAAGAAGTAAATAAAATGCTTGATAATTTGACTTCCGGAACATAAAATTGATGAATGAAAAGCAAAATTCCGGCTTGGTTCTAATTGATAAACAAGAGAGCGTCTCTTCATTTAAGGAAATTAGCAAGCTAAGAAAATTAACAGGTGTTAAGCGGGTAGGACATTCGGGAACATTAGATCCTATTGCAACAGGATTACTTGTTACTGCATTTGGAAAAGCAACAAAATTACTGAAGTATTGTATCGGTTTAGATAAAGAGTATATAGCTGAAATTAAACTTGGAGAATCTACAGATACTTATGATAGAGAAGGTCGACTGGTAGATCATACAAACTTTGTATTTGATGAAGTTTGCTTTAAATCAGTTATAAGTAGTTTTATAGGGGAGATTATGCAAAAACCTCCTATTTTCTCAGCGATTAAAATAAATGGACAAAAATCATATGAATTGGCCCGAAAATCAGAGATATTTGAATTGCCTTCGAGGAAAGTAACGGTCAATAACATTGAAATAGTGAATATTGATTTACCGTTTGTAACACTTAAAATTAATTGTTCAAGCGGAACCTATATTCGTTCTATAGCACATGATATTGGTCATAAAACCGGATATTTAGGATTTATCAATAATTTAAGACGATCAAGGGTTGGTGGCTTCTCTATTGAGAATTCGGTTGCGATTGATTGTTTTGATCCGACTAGAGATGTAAAGAATGAGATAGGCTTAATAGACTTCATGCCGTCTATTACTATAAAAGATGAATTTGTTAATTCAATTATGAATGGTAAAAGTATTTCAATAAATTGGTTTAATGAAGATTTTGTATCAAATAGCATGATTTTTTATAAAGTATTATCGTCATATAATAAATTATTAGCAGTAATTAAAAGTGATGGTATTATATTCAATTATGATATTGTTTATTAGAGGTGGGATTAAATAGATGAAAATATATTATAATCTTAATCCAAAAAGAAAGTTTAATAAAGGTGGTGTTGTTTCTGTTGGATATTTTGAAACACTTCATAGTGGTCATAAAAAAATAATTGATGAAGTTATCGAATGTTCAAGAGAGAATAATCTTAATAATTTTATTCTTACTTTTGCTACGCATCCTAAAAAAGAAAGAAATGAAAAATCAATTTTTTCTATAAACGATAGAATCTCTTTTTTTAGAAATGCTGGAATTAAGAATCTCATAATTATTGAAAATACTCATGAACTTTTTAATTTAACAGCATTAGAATTTCTTAAATATATGAAAGGTGTATTCAATATATCTTATTTTGTTACCTCCAAAGATTTTAAATTTGGGAAGGATAGAGAAGGCGATGGGGCATTAATAACAAACAGCGGTTTTAAGCTTGTTAATGTAGAACCATTTTTAGTTGATGGTCAACCTTTGTCAACAACAACTATAAAAAAAATTATCAGAAATGGAGGGGTTACTGAGGCTTGTATATTACTAAATAAACCATTTTTTGTTACAGGAATAGTTAAGAAGGGAAAACAGTTGGGAAGGAAAATTGGTTTTCCAACTATGAATATAAAAGTACTAGATACTATATTACCGGCTAACGGTACATATATAACTAAGACAATTATAAAAAGTGATGAGTTTTATTCTATGACCTATGTTCAAGATACATTAGTAGAAACACATTTGATTGATTATAATTATTTTCATTATAATTTTAAAATAAAGATTGATTTTTTTGAAAAAATAAGAGATAATATTGACTGCATAAATTTATTGGAGTTATCAGATATTCTACAATCTGATCTAAATAAAGTAAAAAAATATTTTAATATATGATAATTTAAGGAGAAATAATGCTTACAAAAGAGAAAAAAGTTGAAATTATAAGAAATTTCGGAAAATCTGACAAGGATACAGGAACTCCAGAAGTACAAATTGCACTTCTTACAGAGAGAATTAGATATTTAACAGATCATTTTAAAGATCATCCAAAAGATCACCATTCAAGAAGAGGTCTTCTTATGTTGGTTGGTAAGAGAAGAAGGTTTTTAGATTACCTTAAAAGAAACAGTATTGATTCTTATAGAAAGATTATACAAGAACTAAGTATAAGAAAATAGTTATTTAGAATTAAAAATCGGGCTATAATGATTATTTGTTTTAGCCTGATTTTTTTTTATATATATTATGATAGAGATAAAGATAAAACTAAATAATTTAAATAGTATCATTCCAACTAAAGCTACAGTAGGGTCTGCAGGATATGACATTTTTTCATCTGAAGACAAAGTCCTAATGCCCGGTAAATTTGACAGCATATCTACCGGAATTAGTATTGAGCTACCAGAGGGGTATGAAGCACAGGTTAGACCTAGAAGTGGTCTTGCTTTCAAGCATGGAGTAACTGTTTTGAATAGTCCCGGTACAATTGATTCTGATTTTAGAGGTGAGATTAAAGTTCTATTAATAAACCATTCAGAGAAAGAATTCTATATTGAGAGAGGAATGCGAATAGCTCAACTAATTGTTTCTAGTCTTGTTTCATTATCATTCGTTACTATTGATTCACTTTCGGATTCAAATAGAGGGATAGGCGGATTTGGATCAACCGGTTATAAATAATACAATATTTAGCACATCAAAAGTTAACATCTATAAACCTTCGTTTGAGATAGATATAGAGAGTAATATTTTCTCTATCGGGTCGTGTTTTGCATGTGAATTATCTAATATTCTAAAAAAAAGTTTTATAGAAATTCGTTCAAATCCTTTTGGCACAATATATAATATTAAGTCAATACTTATCTTATTAGAAAGAATAATTATTAAAAGGTTTTTTACCTCCGATGATATTTTTTTTAACAATGAAACCGATTTTAAAAATCACACTTATTTTTCATTTGAAACTTCTATGGTATTTAATTCTACTGATAAAAAAATTGTGATTGATAAGTTAAACGGTATTCTTGAAGAGATGATTTTATTTTTTGATACTATTGACATAATAATAATTACTCCGGGGACTTCAGTCATATATCAATTTGATGGACAGGTTGTTGCAAATTGTCACAAGCTTGATCAGAAGAGATTTACAAGAAAAGTATTATCAGTTAATGAAACAAGTGATATAATAGATAACATTGTATCATTGATTCATAAATTTAATCCAAAAATTAATATCATTTTTACTTTATCACCTGTCAGACATACTCTATCTGATCTTGTTGATAATCAATATAGTAAATCAGTATTAAGGTGTTCAATAACTGAAATAATTTCTAAAAATCATACTAATATTTATTATTTTCCTTCATATGAGATTGTTGTGGATGAATTACGCAACTATTGTGTTTATAAAGATGATATGGCTCATATCAAAAAAAAATATATAAAGTATATAGTAGGTTTATTTGTAAATTATTTATTTAATAAAAATTCTATAGAATGCTACAAAAAAATCCAGAAACTTCGTAAATTCTTTAAACATAAAATTATCTCAACTGATCCGATTATTAAACAAAAATATCGTATTTTATTATCTGATAAATCAAAATTTACAAGTATTTATCCTTTGATATATTCAAAAGTTCAAAAAAAAATCACTAAATATTTTGATTCCAATTCTTAATTTCCTTGATTGATTGTTTACTCTAATGAATTTTATTATAATGCCGAAATACTACTATAGTGTTTTTAACTTACTGCATAATTGAGTAATTTAAAATGGAGAGAAAAATGTTAAGTAGTATTGATTTTAATACTTATAATAGAGTTGCGACAATGAACTCTAAATTAAATGGTTTTATGAGAGATGCGTTGATGACAAAAATAGGTATGACAACGACTATCTCAGCATTACCGTCAAACAGTAGTCCTGTTAAATCATTTGGAATTGGTAATAATGTAGATATTTATGCATAAAATATGCCAAGTCTTTTTGTTTATTTTACAAATTTACCATCAAAATCATTACCGATTATCAAGATTGCATCGAGTTGTTTCTCAGGTGAGATGTCCCCTTTGATTAGTCTTTGACATTTTATCAGGCTTGCAATTTTTCTAGCTTTTTGCTCTGAATTGCCTATTAGGACTATTGTATTATCATAAATCTTGTCGGCATTTCCAATACTCATTACATCAATTCCAAACGGCGTTAAATACGATCTTGTACGAGTTGCAAATCCAACTATCTCTGTACCGTTTTGTATTTCTATAGAGGGGCGGCCTCCAAGATCTTTATCAAATTCTTTATCAATATTTGCTAAAGCTTCCTTTACCTGCATTCTCATCCAGCTACTATTGTTTTTTGGAATAAGTACGAAATCATAGCCTGCTTTATATTCCTTCTCGGAATATACAACTATTTGCTCCAGTCCTTTTGATAAGTCAAAATTGTTGTTTTTTCCTCTTGTAATAAATTCGTTATATATAAATAAGAATTCACTTAATGTCAAATTTGTTTTTAATTGATTGTATATTAAGTTTGTTATTAAATCTTCAGTAATGAATGTATTGAAAAAATTCTTTGATTGTACAACACCTCGAATAAAATTTAGAATTCTTTTGGCATGATTATAATCAGGACTATCTTTAGCGTTTATATATGAAAGGTATTCTAGTGACTTGTCACCATCTAATGTTATACTTCCTTCGGGGATTCTAACTTTATTAACTTCATCTTTAATCCCGTCAGTAAAAATATCGACACCACCTATTAAATCGATAAAACTAATAAGTGTATTCTTTTCAACTATAACTAGATAGTCTATTTGAGTGTTGACAAGTCTTCCAATAGAGTTTAAGAGAATATCTTTGGGGATTTTTTTGATAATAGATTCTTTTAGTGTTAAGTATCCATATTTATTTCCAAAATTTAGAAATGTTTCAGGTAAAAATGTTACTGTAAGCAATCTATTGGTTTTGGAATTAAAGAAAAATACTGAAGCTGAGTTAACCTCATTCTTATTATTCTGTGATAATAGAAGTAGGCTAATTACTTGCCCATTCTTGAATGCAATTTTGATTTTTGCATCATTTTTAAAGAAAAAAGGAGCAATAATAATTGTCATAAGTATTATTAATATTATTGATAGTAGTATTATTCCTGCTGGAGACTTGGTTTTTTTGCTTTCGCTTCTCATTTTATTTATCCAGATATAGTTTGTTTTTTAAAATATATTTCTCTACTGATTCACAAACAAGATATTTAATTGATTGTCTTTTTTTTATTTTATCTCTAATTTCTGTAGAGCTAATATCAATAGTTTTGTTGTGGATATATTGAATATTGTAGGGAGAATCTTTGATTGTTTCTTTGTATCTTGTGAGACACAAAAAATTGTGATTTTCAGATAGATATTTTATATTTTTCCAGGTTGCTAATCCGTCAACCAGATCATCACCAATCACAATTGCAATTTCTTTATATTTTTTTTTAAGCTCAATCACAGTATCATAAGTATATGATAATCCACCCCTTTTTAATTCGATATCAGAGTAGAGTAGGTTGTTTGATCTATTCAATGCCTTTTTAATCATATTATACCTATGTAACTTGCCGGGTTCATCAGTAAAATTTTTATGTGTTGGTATATTAACAGGTACAAATAGCACTTTATTATATTTAGTTTTCTCGAGTATGTTTATTGCTGAAATTAAATGTCCTATTTGTATTGGATTGAATGTTCCACCGAATAATACAACACTGTCTGTCATTTGTTCTCAATTTCCAACTCAAAAACTTTATCTTTTAATTTGTATAGAAGATTTTTAATTCCTTTATTTGTAATTGAAGATATCTCAAGTATATCTGTTTCAATGATTTTACGAAGTTCCATTACTTTAGTTTCAGAGTCTTCAATGTCTACCTTAGAAGCTGCAATAAAAAAAGGTCTTTCATATAGTTTTTCTGAGTATTTTTTTAATTCGGTTCGTAACTTAAAAAATTGATCAAGGTAGTCATCTGAATCAAGATTTATCATAAATAATAAGAGTCTTGTTCTTTCAATATGTTTTAGAAATTCAAGTCCTAAGCCAAGCCCATCAGACGCACCTTCAATAATTCCGGGAATGTCTGCTATTACAAATGTATCATGCTCGACACTTACAACTCCCAAATTTGGAACTAAAGTAGTAAATGGGTAATCTGCGATTTTAGGTCTGGCATTTGAGACAACACTAAGTAATGTTGATTTACCTGCATTTGGAAAACCAACTAAACCAACATCTGCTATTAATTTAAGTTCAAGTCTCAGATTCATCTCATTACCGGGAAGTCCTGGTTGTGCATATCGTGGTGCCTGGTTTGTGGAGGTTGCGAAGTGCATATTGCCTCTACCACCTTTACCACCTGATAAAAAAACAAATGGTTCGCGACTATCTCCAAGATCTCTAATAATATCACCTGTGTCGTTATCAATGATTATTGTTCCAGGTGGAACTTTAATTATTGCATCAACACCGTTTTTACCGTTTTTTTGAGTACCTTCGCCAGAACAACCATTCTTAGCAATAAAGTTTCTTAATCTTTTTATATTATAGAGTGTTCGTACATTTTCATGTACTTCGAATATAACAGATCCGCCGTTACCACCATCTCCGCCATTGGGACCACCAAAGGGTATGTACTTTTCTCTTCTGAAACTTACACAACCGGGGCCACCATTACCGGATCTTACCTTAATAACGGCTTCATCAACAAAATAGTTCATAATCTGCTACTACGATGCAGTAGAGGGATATACGCTAATAGCTCTCTTATTTTTATAAATTGATTCGAATTTTACAACACCATCAGTTAATGCAAATAATGTAAAATCTTTTCCGCAGCCAACATTTTTTCCTGAAAAGAACTTATTTCCTCTCTGTCTAATTAGAATATTTCCTGCCTTAACTACCATTCCACCAAATTTCTTAACTCCGAGTCTTTTGCCTTCGCTATCTCGTCCGTTTCTAGTACTACCGCCACCTTTATGATGTGCCATTCTAAACTCCTTTTATTGTAAGTTTTAATTTATTTTTATAATTTTTTTCAATTCCGGATAAACCTTTTAATAAGAAAACTGAAAACCCTTTAACTAGACACACCTCTGTTTCAGGTGAATCTAATAATGTAAAATGTAGAACTTCAGCATCTGATAAACTGTATTTTATACCGGGTATTGATGCTACGCTCTCAATAAATGTCCAAACAAGTACTGAAATTGCCGAACACACAATGTCTAACCCTTTTGAGTCAAAACCTGCGTGTCCCTCTACATTCATTTTAAGTATTGTTTCATTGTTCTTACTAAAAACAATATCTAATTTAACCACAAACTATGCAGATATCTTTTCTATCTTTACTATTGTATACTCTTGTTTATGACCCTTTAATCTTTTATAGTTTTTTCTTCTCTTGAATTTAAATACAAGCACCTTATCATCTCTTTTGTTTTCTATAACTTTTGCTGTTACTTTTGCTCCTGATATATAAGGAGTGCCAAATTTTGCACTTGTGTCTGATTCAATAATTGATAAAACTTTATCAAAATCAATGGATTGATTTGGTGTGATTTCCATTCTATCGATTGTAACAGTGTCTCCTTCCTTAACGATATACTGTCTACCTCTGTCTGAAATAATTGCTTTCATTTATATTGTCTCCTTCATTTTTTTGCATTTTATTAGGGTTCTTGATAAAAAATAATGTGAAATTATATTAAATTTTCAATCAAAATACCAATAATTCTAAGATAAATTTAGCGTGATAAAATATCATTAATAGAAATGAAAGTCAATGGTTTTATTAAAGTTATTACTTGACAATACAAAAAAATCTTTATATAAGGTTTGTATGAATAAGATTATACATTTTCCAGAAAGTTCCCGTGTGTTTATTAAGAACAAATCAGTATTCAGAAGTCAGATTTGTAATATACTAACAGACTATTTTACCAGATGGGGATTTTTCCCTGTTGAACTACCGGTATTAGATTATTATGATATATATTCAGAGATATTAACAGATAATCAAAAAAGAGAGTCGTACAGGTTTACAGATCGTAATGGTGACCTTCTTTTGCTTAGAAATGATCTCACATTATTTGCCGCAAGACTTGTAGCAACTCGAAGTGTTCAAGATAATTCCTCTATTAAGTATTATTATAGAGATTCAATACTGAGAAATGAACAGTCTGGTAATTCTCACGAATTATTTCAAATCGGATGTGAAATAGTTTCTGATAAATTTAATCTAGAGGAATTTGAGGTTTTTTTAGTTATTTTAGATTCTTTAAGAGAGTTGAATATTGAAAATTTTCAGCTGCATATTGGAGATTTATCAATTTTTAAATTTCTGGATAGATTTACTGATGATAAAAAGATTCTAAATAGTTTCATTAATTCCTTTAGAAATAAAGATCTACCTAATATAAAACTAATATTTGAAAAATTAAAAGTTGAAAAGGCTATTCAAAATGACATTTTTAAGCTTTTTCAGTTTACAGGATCTTATGAAGAATTAATCGGTATCAAATTAGAAACTGAGATTTCAGAGTATTTGACATCATATTTTGAAAATGCTAAAAATCTTGACAAAGCCGGATATTCAGATTTTATTATCTATGATTTCTCTGAGCTTCCGGGATCAGACTATTATAGCGGTCTTTACTTTAATGTTTATTGTTCCGAGTTAGAGGTGCCGCTTTTGACTGGGGGGCGTTATGATAAACTATTTGAAAAATTTAGTTTAAAAAAGAATGCGATAGGTTTTACATACTGGCTTGAGTCACTGGAAAGAATTCTGTATTCAAAACTGGAATTAAAAGCAGATGAAATACGAAATTTTGAAATCTCAGCGAATAATCCTCATGAGTTATTACTTATATTAGATCATATTAAGACTGGAGGTAAAGTTAATGTTAAGTATAGATAATATTTTAACTATAGCGGTGCCTAAAGGAAGAATTCAATATAAACTTGCCGACTATTTTAACACATACGGTATAACCATGAAAGAGGAGTCAAGGAAGTTAGATTATTTTGATTCAACTAATAAAATAAGGTTTTTATTTGTTAAAAACAGCGATGTTCCTGTATATGTAAAACATGGAGTTGCAGATATCGGTGTGTCCGGTAGTGATGTTCTTTATGAATCTCAGCTTGATTTTTTACATCTTGGTACATTTCCATTTGGTACAACAAGGATCTGTATAGCCGGATATGAAAAAGATAAGAGTTTACTTGAACGAGCAAAGCATTCTGATTATTTTGTAAAAGAGATTCGGGTTGCTACCAAGTTTATAAAATTTACAAGAGATTATTTTTTAGAGAAATTAATTCCGGTTGAAATAATAAATCTTACAGGCTCTGTTGAATTGGCACCTATTTTGGGTTTGTCTGATTTTATTGTAGATCTGGTTGAAACCGGGCAAACTTTAAAAGAAAATAATCTATCGGTATTGGAACAAATTGGACAGACAGAAGTCAAGTTAATTGCAAACAGATCTCTATACAAATTAAAATTTTCACAAATAAATAAGTTTTCGAGCTTAATAAGGGGCAGGCAAATAAATGAAGAGATATATAGTTGAGAATTGTAATATACCAGATGAGTTAAAGAAAATAATCTCAATTGATGATTCAATGCATTCTGACTCTATAGATATGAAAGTAAAAGAGATTAAAGATATTGTTATAAATGAGGGTATGAATGGTGTGATAAGGTTATCACAACAATACGATGATTTCAAGTTATCCGGCTCAAATTTTAGAGTATCAAAGGATGAGATCGATATACTTGCCTCCGGGATAGACTCCGGTTTATCTGCCTCTCTAGAGGTGGCAATTAATAGGGTAAAAGAATTTCATAGTAATCAAATTGGTAGAGGGTATGAGTATATTGATAATTATAATAATAGAATGGGACAAAAAGTAATTCCTATTGATTCAGTATGTGTTTATGTCCCTGGTGGAAGAGCTTTATATCCATCTACAATTTACATGACAGTAATTCCTGCAATTTTAGCGGGGGTAAGAAGAATTGTAATGATAAGCCCGCCAAGAACATTTGTTGAATCACCTGAAGTAGCAAGATTGATACAATTACTTGGAATCGATGAGGTTTATAGAGTGGGAGGGGCACAGGGGGTATTTTGTGCTGCATATGGATGTGGTGAATTTAAACCTGTTGATAAGATAGTTGGTCCTGGAAATATATATGTTGCAAAGGCAAAACAGATGGTGTCAGGAAAAGTCGCCATAGATATGATTGCCGGTCCATCTGAGATATTGATCATTGCTGATTCGGATGATAAAAATGCGGCTGAGGTTATTGCGGCTGATCTTTTAAGTCAAGCTGAACATGATCCAATGGCTAGAGCTATAGTTACCGGTAAGGACAGACTTGTTCTTAGTAAAATTGAAAAAGAGGTTTATAGACAGGCAAATTTATTGCCGGATAACCTTAGAGCAAATGCGATAGAATCGCTTGAGAATAGAGGTATAATAATTGACGCATTAACTGATGATGATATTATTCATGCAGTGAATTTTATTGCAAGTGAACATTTAGAAATTTACTCATCTGATTATAATAAATATTTTGATAAAGTTAAAAATGCCGGATCTATTTTTCTAGGAAAGTGGACACCTGAATCGGTAGGTGATTATCTGGGTGGCCCTAATCATGTATTGCCAACAAGTTCAACAGCTAGATTTTACTCACCTCTCGGTGTATATGATTTTCAGAAAAGAATTAGCTATATTGAGTTTAGTCAGTCCTCATTGCGAAAGTATAATAGTGATATAACATCATTAGCAAGGTCAGAAAAACTCGAGGCCCATGCCAGAAGTTGCGAGATTAGGCTAAAATAACTCTATTTTTTAAAAAAAATTTAGAATTAATAGCAAAATTATATATCTAAATACATGAGGCTTTTGTATATATAGATTTTGTGCTTTTGTAAGAGCCTCATAACAATATTTATTAATTACTAAACAACCACAATGTATTTATTCTTGATCTCTTCTTCGGCTTGCAACCAGTCAGTTATTGAATTGCCGGGGAGTTTGTTTTTGTTTCTATCTTCATATATTGTCTGAGCTCTTTTTTCTGTTAATTTTGATAGTTCAAACTTACTTATGCAGTTTTTTCTATTTTCACCTAAAATTTTAATAAATTCATCAAATGTAACTTTATCTATTAGGTTTTCTAATTGTTTATTTCGTTCTCTATTGAAAAAGAAATTATAGGTTACAGAATATCTTCTTTGAAGGTAATAACCAATGTTGTGGTGTATCTCTTCATCTATTTCTGCTTTTTCAGACTCAGGCAAGTTTTCATAATATATGTCACATAGGTAACCAATGTATTCATTATAGCTAGCTTTTAAGAAAAGGTTAAAAGCATCTTTTTCACCAGATGAATATTTTTCGTAGTTTTTATAAATATTAGAAAATTTTAAAAATCTTATTACTCTTTTTTCACTTAATTCTGTAGATGGTAAAGATTGTAGCATATTAATTCTCCGGCACACTTAGATATTTCTTTATTAAATATTTTAATTTGTTTTTTTATTATTGTCAATAGCTTTCTGAATCGTTTTCTTTGTAGTTATTTCCAGTTACTTATCAAATAAGTATTAAATTTAAAAATACAATCTACAGTATTGCATGAATTTATAATTTTTTATATATTGCTATCAAATCAGTTGTAAACTAAAGAGGATAGTATGAGTAGAAAAGTTAGAGTCAGGTATGCACCGTCTCCGACAGGATATCAACATATCGGTGGGGTAAGGACGGCATTATTTAATTATCTTTTTGCAAGAGCAAATAGTGGAGATTTTATTCTTCGTATTGAAGACACGGATCAGACTAGATATTTTGATGGAGCACTTGATGATATATTTGAAACATTTAAGTGGCTAGGGATAGATTATGATGAGGGGCCTGTTAAAAACGGGAAATTTGAACCATATTTTCAATCTAATAGATTAGATCTGTATAAAAATTATGCCCGGGAGTTAGTCGAAAAGGGGTGGGCATATTACTGTTATTGTGACAGCTCGAGACTTGAAAGAATTAAAAAAATTCAAGAGGCCAATAAACAACCTCCAGGCTATGATAGAAGATGTAGAGATTTAACATTAGATGAAAAAAAAGAGCTTGAATCGTCTGGAGTTGTACCTGTTATTAGATTTAAAGCTCCTTTAGATGGGGTAACAAGTTTTGAGGATAAAATATTAGGGCGTATAGAGGTTCCAAATTCTACGCTTCAAGATTTTGTTTTATTAAAATCTGATGGATTCCCAACATATCACCTGGCAAATATTGTAGATGATCATCTAATGGAAATAACTCATGTTTTGAGAGCTCAAGAATGGATCCCATCTACACCTAATCATGTGTTGTTATATGGTGCTTTTGGTTGGGAAGCTCCAGAGTTTTGTCATTTGCCGATGGTTATGGGGGAGGATGGACAAAAGTTATCAAAAAGACACGGTTCAACTCACCTCTTAGAATTTAGAAATGTTGG
>CAYYKD010000016.1:3813-5018 GCA_964471825.1 uncultured Spirochaetales bacterium | reverse complement strand
AATGTTGGTTATTTACCTGAAGCAATCGTTAATTTTATTGCATTACTGGGATGGTCATACAATGATAAAGATGAGATTTTTTCATTGAATGATCTTGAGAAGGTGTTTAATCTTGATAGAATAAATAAGGCACCGGCTGTTTTTAATTATAAAAAACTTAAATGGTTTAATGGTTTATACATACGAAAAAAAACTGTAGATGAACTCTATGAATTGATTAAGCCATTTTTGATAAAGGCAGGTGTTATTGTAGATGATCCAGAGGTTGATGTTATCAATTATATTAAAAAGCTAATTCCATTAATTCAAGAGCGTTTAGAACTACTACAGGATTCTGTAGAATTGATCGAGTATATGATTGGAGATACTCTTATATATAAAAATTGGGATGCAATATATCCAAAAAATACATCCAAGGATATTATTATTGGCGTTTTAAAAGACACATTAATAATTATAGATGAATTGGGCAGTTTGCCGGATGAAGAAATAAAGCAGAAAATATATGATTTAACTATTAAGTATGGAATTAAGGTTGGAGCGGTATTTATGCCGGTTAGAATTGCAATTACAGGTACAGATAAAAGCCCTGAGTTAGTTCCTGTTATGAATATTCTTGGAAAAGAGCGTGTTAAAAAACGACTAAATGATGCCATTAAGAAAATTGAGGCTGAAATATAAAAACTAGGGGCTGTGTAATGATTTTACTCAGCCCCTAAAGTATTTTAAAAATATTGACAAAAAAATTAATTTTTTTTAAACTTATTAGTCTTTAGCTCTTAATTAAAAAAAAAATTATTCCAAAACAACCGCTATCCGATTTGTATAAAATCTAGATATTAAAAATTCCTTATTTTGTTGCATTATCAATTTCAGCTGATAACTTTTCAATTTCATCAACGAACATCTTAACAGTCTCTTTTTGTTTTCCTGTTTTTCCCATTGAATCTTTTAAGAATTTCATCTCCGCATCATTTCTAGAAATATAAGTATATCTAATAAAAATCAAACTCATGTTTTGATCAATATCTTTTTGTATATACAAATTATCAATTTTATATTCCTCTATTTTTTGCTTTAATTTTGTTTTAACTTCTTCACTCTTAATAAAAGCGTTAGTAGCATCTTTTTTAGAAGTTGAATCGGTAACATTATTTGAGTAGTAGAAAAGGACTGAGGATCTTACAGCTACTTGATTGAGAAGA
>CAYYKD010000016.1:0-3803 GCA_964471825.1 uncultured Spirochaetales bacterium | reverse complement strand
TTCAAATTCTGCAATCTTTTTGGTGTTTTGATCTCTTTTTGATACTAAGTCTGCATTTTTTTGGTTTAGTGAATTAACTTCTGAATTAAGTGTTGTATTTTGACCTTCTAAGTCTTTTACTTTCTGTTCAGCTAAAGCCAAATCAAGATATACTTGCGAATTCAAAAAAACAACTGAAACACACAACATTAAAGAAATCGTTAACGATTTAATCATAAATTCTCCTTGGTAATTATTATTATCATAATATAAAATATATATAATATTTAGATGGGAAAATGTCAATAATATTATTTAATAAAACAAATTTAATATTAATTATTTTCAGTATTTATGTTATTTATCATTATGTAAATTAATTTAGGATATTGAAGATATAATTCTAAAGATATATTTAAAAAAAATATAATTCTAAAGATATATTTAAAAAAGTATAATTCAAAAAATTTATTTTTTTTTACTGTCTTAGAAGTTCTTGCAAGAATCTCTTTTATTTTTTTAATAATTATTAAAAGTTAATTATTAAATATACGAGGCTCTTAATACTTACGAGTACTCTTAATAAAAATAAGTAGTCAGATGCGTGTCATTATGAACACTTTTTTATTATTAAATTGAAAAGTTACAAATTTTGAAGCTGTTATTTAAGGATAAATTAATTTGGAAAAAAATGAAAGCGTTGTGTTGATTGAGTCTATACTTTTTTATGAGAAGGAATCTATAACGGCTAATGGCTTATCAAAAATAACGGGCTTAGAAGTAGCGGATATTCATGAAATAATTGATTCTTTAAAATCTCATTATCGTGAGCACCATGGATTTGATATTGTAGAAACTGCCGATGGTTATTCTATACAGTTAAAAAAGGAAACATATAAAATTATTAAAGATATTTATGATATTAAACCGAAAAATGGCTTAAGTAAATCATTAATGACTGTTTTATCTATCATAGCTTATAAGCAGCCGATTACAAAGGGCGAAATTGAGGAAATAAGAGGTGTTTCATCAGATAACGCCGTCAAGGTACTGCTTGAAAAGGGTATAATTGAAATTACAGGACGGAAGGAGGCTGTTGGAAAGCCTATTTTATATGGAACAAGTCAACTTTTCTTGAAACTTTTTAATTTAAGAAGTATAAATGACTTGCCAAAAATTAATGAGTTGAAAAGTGAGGAATTTGGTCTATGATTTTTAAGGTTGATGTAACATTATGATTGATTTTAACAATAAGAATATAAAAATTGCAATAGATGGTCCTGCCGGGTCCGGTAAAAGCTCAGTAGCTAAAGTCATAGCCGATAAATTAAATATTGAACATATTGATTCCGGAGCTATTTATAGAACAATTACTAAAATAATACTTGACAGGAATTTAAAAATAAGTCTATATGATGATATAAAAAGTTTTGTAAATGATTTAGATATTCAGCTTCTTAATGGTAAGGTAATAATTAATGGAGTTGATTTTTATAATGAAATCCGGACGAATGAAGTTACAAGATTAGTTTCGCCGGTGTCATCGATAAGATGTGTCAGAGAGAAGGTTAATCAAGTATTAAATAGTTACTCTCGTGATAAATCAGTAATTATGGATGGAAGAGATATTACTACAGTAGTTTTCCCTAATGCTGATTATAAGTTTTATCTTGATGCATCGGTTGAGGCGAGAGCAAGAAGAAGATATCTTGAGTCTGATAAAAGTATCTCTTTAGATGAAATAATGAAAGATATTTCCAAAAGAGATCATAACGATAAGACAAAAGAGTTTGGTGCGTTATTAATAGCTGATGATGCTATTTATATAGATACGACAGAATTAACATTTGAAAATGTTGTTAACAAGATAGTATCTTTTATTAAATTTTAAGTTGGAGTTTTTCATGGTACCAGAAAAAGAAGGTGTGTTTAATTTCGAAGAGGCATGTAACGGAATGGTTGTTTCTGTTGAAGAGAATTTGATGATTAAAGCGGTGGTAGTCGATGTATCGCATGATACAGTATTTCTTGATTGCGGCTGTAAGTCAGAGGCTCAGTTGCCTACTGCTGATTTTGACATTGCTCCCGTAGTTGGTGATGAATTGGAAGTTTTTCTAGTAAATAGAGAAGGACCGGACGGGGAACCTGTTGTATCTAAGAAGAAAGCTGATGAAATTCAAGAGAAAGAAAAGATCAGAGATATTATTAGAAATAGTGAGGCTGTTGAGGGCGTCGTAACAGGAATGAATAAACGTCTCTATACTGTAAGATATAAGAATCTTACAGCTTTTATTCCTTTTGCTTCATTTGACAATCAAAAAATTGATAAACCTGAAACTTTTATAAATAAAAAGATAAATTTCTTTATAGAAAAGTTGGAATTGAGACAACAAAACAATAGACCAAGGCCGGGTGCTTCAAAAGACAAGGATAAAGATAAAGAAAAAAATAAGGATCAAGAAACATTCGTCGGTAATAGAAGAAGATTTGTAAACAATCAATCAAGAGTTGAAAAAAAGAAGTTTTTTGAGGAAAGAAAGGTTGGAGAGGTTGTTGAGGGTGTTGTAAAGAATATTACTGAATATGGTGCATTTATTGGAATCAATGGCGTTGATGCACTTCTACATATCAAGGATATATCATGGACTAAAACTACCGATGTTAAAGATGTGCTTAAAACCGGTGATGTTATTAAGGTTAAAATTATTGCAATTGATCTTGAAAATAATAAGATAGCTGTTGGTTTAAAACAACTAGCTGAAGATCCTTGGACTTCATTTATCAATCAATATAAGATTGAAGATGTGTTGACAGGTACAATTTCAAATATTCAAGAATATGGTGCATTTGTTAAGCTAATTGATGGTGTTGACGGTTTTGTACATATTTCAGATCTTTCATGGACAAAAAATTTCTCAAATCCTAACGAAATTATTAAGGTCGGTCAGAAGATTGAAGTTAAGATTCTAGATATTGATACAGTTAAGAAAAAAGTCAGTCTTGGGGTTAAACATCTATTAGAAAATCCATGGGATAAAGCATTTGAGAAGTATGCAGAGGGAACTGTTGCGAATGTAACTGTTAAATCAATTACTTCATTTGGTTTATTTGTTGAACTTGAAGATAGTATTGATGCTCTACTTCATTCTGATGATATTTCATGGACTGAGAGAGTAGATTTGAATCAACAGTTTAAAATTGGTGATAAACTTGATGTAAAAGTTATCGGCTTTGATACTCAAAAAAGAAAGATTAAAGTCGGATTAAAACAGATGCAGGATAATCCTTGGGATAAATTAGATAATTTAATAGATAAGAAGACAAATACATTAGAATGTGAAGTGTTATCTGTTGATGAGAATAATGGACTTTATGTTTTGCTGACTGATGATATAAAAACATACATACCGTTAAAAGAGATTGGTTATGGTCGGGTAAGCGAGAATAAAGCAACAATTAATAGCGATTATAAAAAAGGTCAAAAAGTAAAAGCCTTAGTTGTAGATCTTGATAAGAACAAGCGGACTATCCTTCTTTCTATTAGAGCATTACTTGCAAAAGAAGAAAAAAAGAAAGTCGCAGAATTTCTACATAATGAAAGTGATAGCATGAAGTTTACAATAGGTGATATGCTTAAGACGAAAGATAAGTAAGATTACTATTAGAAGAGTTTATTAGGGGTTGTTTTTCAGCCCCTGTTTTTTTTTAAAGGTAAAACTATGGATAGACTACTTCCCACAAAACACAATTATTTATTAGATATCCTAAAGAAAGTTTTTAATACCAGTGTATCACTGACTTTAGGACCTTCAACTTTAAGACGA
>CAYYKD010000015.1:76949-77266 GCA_964471825.1 uncultured Spirochaetales bacterium | reverse complement strand
TACTGAATTAGAAAAAACCGATAAGACAACTGCGATTAATAATGCGATAAACAACCTGGTTCCTGATATCAACTCGGGTAATATTCAGCTTGTTAAATTCACTTCAAAGATGGTGTTTGACTGCCAAAGGTCTTCTACTACTAGCACTTTCACCGCCGGTAATTTGACAACCCCGTATGATGATTCAAATAGTGGTTTTGTACAAATTGCTGAGCTAAAAATTGGAGGACCAGGATATATATCCGGTGCATACATAAAACTTGAACTTACCTTAGATGGTGACAATATTACAACGGCAAAACTTGGCTTATATAACC
>CAYYKD010000015.1:56072-76939 GCA_964471825.1 uncultured Spirochaetales bacterium | reverse complement strand
GCTTTCTCGGTAATGAGGGTTTTATATATATTTCTAGTACTAAGAGTTTTGGATATTTTTTCTCTACAAAGGTTTATAACTATGGCACATCGGTAACATATAATTATTTTGTAACAAATATTACAAAATTAAGTGATTTTAACTTTATAACTAATTAAAATATTAGATAATAAATACTAAATGAGGCTCCTGCAAGAAATTGTAATTTCAAACAAGAGCCTCATTTTATTAGATAGTAGAGACTCTACCCCATTCCTATCCCTATATGGTCTTCTAAATACTGAGTAGTTCATCCTCACGGGTACAGGCGAAGTACCCTATAATCTTGACAACCTTTTTCTTTCAGACTCGCTAAGTACTTTTTTTCTCAGTCTTATGCTGGCCGGTGTTATCTCGACAAGCTCATCATCGTTTATGTAGCAGATGCAATCCTCAAGTGTCATCAGAACAGGTGGTGTCAGAATGATGTTCTCATCAGAACCGGCTGCCCGCATATTTGTGAGTTTCTTTGTCTTCCCGATATTGATTACAAGGTCATTATCTCTTGAGTGCTCCCCAACAATCTGCCCTTGATAGACATCCACCTGCGGCCCGTAGAACATTCTACCTCGCTCCTGAAGGTTGAATAGAGCATAGGCAACCGTAACTGTATTGTCCATTGCGATTAACACACCCTTCTTTCGATTTTTCATATCTCCACAGTAGAGATCGTATTCTAGGAATACATAGTTCATAACCCCCATTCCCCGCGTCTCAGTTAGAAACTCATTTCTAAAACCAAGCAGACCTCTTGTCGGTATCTTATATTTGATTCTGCATAGCCCATGCTCCTGCATCATCTCAAGCATTATCCCTTTTCGCTGTGCAACTATCTCGATAATATTTCCTAGATAATTTTCATCCACATCAATAGTCAGCTCTTCAAAAGGCTCATGGGTCTTTCCGTCAACCTCTTTAAGAATTACCCGCGGTCTTGATACTTGAAGCTCATACCCTTCCCGCCTCATTTTTTCAATTAAAATTGAGAGGTGAAGCTCTCCCCTACCTGCAACCTTAAAGCCCGTCGAATCAACATTCTCCTCGACCACCAATGCAATATCCGATAGAGTCTCCTTAAAAAGTCTCTCTCTAAGGTGTCTTGACGATACGAACTTGCCCTCTTTACCATAAAAAGGAGAATCGTTAGGGTAAAAGTCCATAGTAATTGTTGGCGGATCGATTGGAGTAGAATGCAGGAATACAGGATTAACCGGATCAGTGATTGTTTCACCTACCGAGATATTCTCTGAACCCGCTACAGCTACTATCTCACCGGCAAAGGCCTCAGTTGTTTCAACCTTATTTGCTCCCTGAAACCTGTATATTTTACTTATCCTTGAGATCTTTGGTTTTTCTGTATCACTTTTACGGCCAATAAGTATGTCTTTATTAACAACTAGTTTTCCGCCTGTAATTTTACCAAGTCCCAGTCTTCCAAGAAATGGTGAGTAATCAATTGAACTTATAAGAAGCGACAATGGATCACTATCTTTACCCTTTGGTGGAGGCAGCTCATTCACAACAGCATCAAACAATGCAGTCATGTCGGTTGTCCTGACTGTAGGGTCGGTAGTTGCAAACCCCTCCTTAGCAGAGGCATATATTATTGGGAAATCAAGGATATGATCCGGTGCATTCAGCTTTACAAAAAGGTCAAATACCTGGTTAATAGCCCAATCGCATCTTGCATTCGGCTTATCTATCTTATTTACAACAACCATTATCGGCAAATGATTATAGAGAGCTTTTTTGAGTACAAAATATGTCTGAGGCATCGGCCCCTCAGCTGCATCGACAAGCAGCAAAGCCGCGTCTGCCATCTGAAGTATTCTTTCTACCTGACCGCCAAAGTCCGCGTGTCCGGGGGTGTCTATAATATTAATCAGATGATCCTTATATATAAATGAACCGTTCTTAGAAGTTATTGTTATCCCCCGCTCCTTCTCTAGGTCCATGGAGTCCATAATCCGCTCATCTACAGCCTGATTGCTTCTAAATGTACCTGATTGTTTAAAAAACTGATCTACGAGGGTTGTCTTGCCATGATCGACATGGGCAATGATTGCAATATTCCTGATCTTACTGTTGTCCATTAAATTTTCCTTATTAAACAGGTGTTTGTTGCATGAAAATACCATCGTCAAATTCTGAATACTCAATGAAAAGAAGTAAAATTTATTTTTTAAATCTATTTTGGATCAGACTGGAGGATAGATCTGTAATGTATGACACCCATCTTAATATGATAAATAATATTTTTATTAAAAAAGGTCAATATGTGTAAATGAAAAAGTAATTTAATCGTTATTATATTATAAAAAGGAGTACTATATGTTAGGAAAAACTTACACATATGCACGAATAGGACTATTATGTGAGAAGGTAATTGTTGAAGTTGATGTAAAACCCGGTGTGCCTCTGATTACTATTTCGGGACTTGCCTCCCGGGAGGTCAAGGAGGCACGGGAAAGAATAAGACCTGCAGTAGAGAATTGCGGTTTTGAATTCCCTGTTTCAAAGATTACTATCAACCTTTCTCCTGTCGAAACAATCAAAATCGGGTCTCACTATGACCTCTCAATTACTGTTGCACTCTTAATAGCAACTGAAAGTATTACAGATAACTCTCGGACAACGGCTATCTTTGGCGAAGTTAATCTATCCGGTGAAATAAAAGGAGTACGAGGAATACTGCCTATGGTCTTAAGTGCAATTAATGATGGTTTTGAACGAATCATAGTGCCGAGAGAAAACCTTGAGGAGCTTCGAATCCTTGGTTCAAATATCATTTTTCCGGTAAACACTGTATCTGAGGTTGTTGATCTATATAATGGGGGTCAAATAACTAATGAATCTGATAATTTTGTAGTGTTTAATCCTATTGAACAGATCTCCGATTTTTCGGATATCAAGGGGCAGGAAGAACTAATACGGGCATTTCAGATATCCAGTGCCGGCAATCACCATCTTCTAATTATCGGCCCGCCCGGTACAGGTAAATCCATGTGCGGTTCAAGGCTGCCGGGAATCATGCCTGCACTTACAATAGATGAATTGATGGAGATCAACATGGTCTACTCAGCATCAAATCAGACAAAATTTGTCCACCATGTTACCTCAAGACCTTTTAGAGCACCTCATAACAGTGCCTCATCAAGGGCAATGATAGGGGGTGGCCCTAAGATTTTACCGGGTGAGGTCAGCCTTGCACATAGAGGGATATTATTCCTGGATGAATTTCTTGAATTCAAATCTGATACCCTACAGGCTCTCCGAACTATAATCGAAAAACGAGAGGTCTATATTTCGCTAAGAAACGGCTCTGCTGTCTACCCCGCAGACTTCCTATTAATTGCAGCCTGTAATCCGTGTCCATGCGGAAACTACGGTATTGACGGTCACCACTGTTCATGCAACAATAATGATGTAAAAAAATACAGACGAAAATTAAAGAACCCGCTAACAGATAGGATTGACCTTCAGCTTAAAATTGGCAGGGTACCATACTCCAAACTAACTGAAAAACAAAGAGGTATCTCAAGCGAACAATTAAAGAACACAATTAAAAATGTCAGAGAGGTACAAAGATTGAGGTATACAGATGAAAAATTCAGTCTAAATTCAGATATTCCATCAGATAAACTCTCATATTACTGCCCCATGACCTCTGAGGCCGAGCTGCTTCTCAGTAACTATGCAGAGCGGTTTATCCTAACAGCCCGCTCTACCCACAAGATAGTTAGAATATCACGAACTATAGCTGATCTTTCGGACAATCAAATCATCAATACAGATCATATTGAGGAGGCATTAAACTTTAGAGTTCTTGAAAATGAGGTTTTATAAAAAGAAGTATATGAATAAAATGACTTATGTAAATATTAACTTCTGTAAGTGTCAACTAATAGTAAGTTTCAACTAATAAGAGTTATTTAAATAAATACTAATTCTTGAAATACAAGTTCTTTAAATTTCTAATAAATTTTTATTTCTTTTTATTGAATAATATAATATATTTATCAAAGCAGAATAGCGTTATAAGTACTTGTTTAAATATTAGAAGGCAATATATATGTTTGAAAAACTAAGTGATGCAGATTTTACAAAATTCAGGGATTTAATATATAATTCTTCAAATATTCACTTCACTGAGTTTAACAGGCCGATTCTTGAGAGCAGATTAAAAGAAAGGCTAAAAAAATCGAATCTTTCAGAATTAAATGAATATTTTAAGCTTGTATCATCAAATGAACCGGAGTTAAAAATCCTACTGGATTCGGTTACTACAAACCTGACAAGATTCTTTAGAAATCAAATTCATTTTGATACTCTTGCAGGCCCTGTATTAGATGAGATAAAAAAAAGAAAGACTAACAAAGAAATAAAGGTCTGGAGTGCAGGCTGTTCAACCGGCGAAGAACCATACACTCTGGCTATGGTATTAAAAGAAAAACTTGATCCGTCATGGAAAATTGAGATAATTGCCTCTGACATTTCGTTTAATGTACTTATGAAAGCAAAAGAGGGTTATTATCAAAAATCACGAATAGAGGGACTTACAGATTATTACTTAAAAAAATATATGATAGAAAGCGAGGATGGTTTTACAGTTAAAGATGAGATTAAAAATCTAATCAGGTTTGACTATCACAACTTAAAACATGACTCAGGTATACGAAATTTTGATGTGGCATTCTGTAGAAATGTAATAATCTATTTTGATGCTAAGGGGCAGGAAGAAGTAGTGAATAGAATATATAATACTATGGGTAGTTACTCGTATTTTTTTATAGGTCACTCTGAATCACTATTTGGAATGAATACAAAATTTGTCTTTACAAAAATGGGAGAGGCTTGTCTCTACCTTAAAAAAGAGGGTGGATAGATGGATTCAGAAATCAAAGTCCTGATAGTTGATGACTCTTCACTTATTAGAACGCTTTTAACCAAGATGCTTTCAGCTCAACCGGGCATTAATGTTGTTGGTTCGGCATTAAATGGTGCTTTTGCCTTAAATAAGTTGAATACACTTAAGCCTGATATTATAGTGCTTGACCTTGAGATGCCCGATATGAATGGAATTGAGTTTCTTAAGGAACGAAACAAGCTGGGAATAAAAACCCCGGTTATAATATTATCAGCCCACGCTCAAAAAGGTGCAAAGATAACACTTGAGGCTCTCTCGCTTGGTGCATCGGAATTTATACTTAAACCCTCTGAGGTCGGCTCTACTATCGAGAGTACTAAGAACAAACTTGTAGAGATGATCTTTGCATTAGGGCGATCTAATTCATACACTACTGTAGAGACACAGAAAAATTATATAAAAAAGAGTATTATTGATGTGCCATTGATCTCAAAGGCGGATGTTACTAAATACTCACACCCGGCTCCCTCTATACCGGCTATTGATATTGTTTCGATAGGAATTTCAACCGGCGGACCAAATGCACTGCGAGATGTATTACCGCTTATCCCTGAGGACTTTCCGGTACCAATAGTTATCGTTCAGCATATGCCGGCAGGATTTACATTTGAGTTTGCTAACAGCCTCAATAACATCTGTAAACTCGAAGTAAAAGAGGCAGAGGATAACGACATTCTAAAAAAAGGAAGAATCTATATAGCTCCGGGTAATAAACATATATATTTTGAGAAAAAATCTCTTGCAACAGTTATCCGAACCGGCACTGATGACCCTGTAAACGGGCATAGGCCATCTGCAGATGTTCTCTTTAAATCTACAGCTGAGGTGTTTGGCAGAAACGCCCTTGGTTTAATTATGACCGGGATGGGTAAAGATGGTGCTGCAAATATTGGTCTAATAAAAAATGCAGGGGGGATTACTATTGCACAGGATCAGGAAACCTCTATTGTATTTGGTATGCCGAGAGTGGCTATAGAATCAAATAATATCAACTATATATTGCCTCTTGGAAGAATTGCTGAATTTATCAATGAGATTACTGTCAATAGGCGTGCACCTCAAGTATAATATTATTATTTAGATATATATATACTATATTAAAAGTAGATAAATCTTTCTTGACATATTTGATTTTTATTTTGATAATGTAAAAGTCCCTGTTTGAGCCTTCATAGTGATAAAGGTTTTTTAAGATCAGAAAAATACCTGTCGTGTATAGTAAAAGGAGATAGATAATGGTAGATAGAAATGAAGCAGTGAATTACTATAGTGAGATCCTACAGGACTATGGTAAAAAAATCAAAGCACTTGGTAACGATATAAAAAAGACAGTTCTAAGTAACTTTAAGAATAAAAAGTTAAACAGAAATTTAATAGTTTCTATAGTAGCCGGTCTTGTGATCGTTGTAGTGTTGTCAGTAGTTATTGGGATAATAAGTGTCAGAAAAAGAAAAAAATCGATCTAGCAAAGATCATGATAAGACTAAAAAAGAAAGAGGGGGACTCTTTGGCCTTCTTTTTTCATCAGTCTCGGGAGCATTTAAACTAACCCTTAGATTAATAATAAAACAGATAAAATCAGAAATCTCAAGATTTTTTGGCGGACTTCTTTCTATACTTATCGGCGTTGTATTTCTTATTTTCTTCTGGATATCCCTCAGCTTTGTAATTGTCTTTGCACTAAAGACCTTTCTTGGACTCGATTACTTCTATGGTGGACTAATAATCACAGGATTAAACCTGCTTATTGCAATAATATTAATCGTAGCCGGTATATCTGAGATATCTAAACCGGCATTCTCTGAACTTCATAGTCTACTGGATGATGATAAAGAATAAGGAGAGTACTCTAATGAATGAAATTATTGAACAACTATCAGCTCTTACAGGTATGAAAACTAAGATATGTGAGAAGATTCTTAAGGAATACAGTTCATTTGTAATTTCAAAGTTTTCAAAGGACCAACTGCTTGACCTTAATGGAATAGGCCAATTCAGTATAGTGGAGATTACTGAAGATGAAAAGATTAAAAAACAGATTAAATTTGACCCTTCAAGCCGCCTTGAAGCATTATTCGAATAAAAGTCTGTAGAAACACCCCCTTGACCAAGGAGTACAAATGTCAAAAAAGTATGATTCGCTAAATGATGAATTGATAGCACACATATTAAAAGGTAATAGCGGTGTCACGAAAAAAGATATAAATCTAAAAAGGGATATTGTTGATGATATAAATCAACTGATCTGTTCAGAACTAAAAAAGAATGGTTCATTTGAGATATCAAAATTTGGAACACTTCAAAAATATATTTTTAAAGCCGGTGATTTTAAAAAAACAAGCGTTAAATTTATCCCCGACACCAATGCAGAAAAGAGGATTATTTCAGGTTCTGCACAGAAAAAACAAGAGTTTTCTTTTGGTTGGATATTTCCTCTAATAACTCTCTTTGTCGTATTAGCTCTGATAACTTTTGCAGGTTATGGGATTTTCTATCTTAGCAAAACAATTAAACCATCAACACCTGCAATTGTAGTTGAAACTGTTGAGATATTTGACCAATCAGGAGATGTTAAATTAAGCGATGTTGTTGTAACAGAAAAGATTGAAAAGATTACATATCTGAAATCAGGTGAAACAAAATCGTCTGATCTAATGCCCGGCGAAGGCAAGACTAGTGAGGCTAATACTACCGAACAAATGGTTGAAAACCTAAAGAGCGGTGATTTCAGCAAGGAAACAATTCTTATAGATGGAATTAGCTATGACAGAGTAACATATGTAATAAAACAGAAAGATACACTTTGGGATCTGTCGGGTAATTTTTTAAGAGACCCTTTTTTGTGGCCAAAGATTCATGAACAGAATAAGTATATATCAAACCCTCATCTAATTGAACCGGGTGATAAACTTATCGTCCTTGTTAGAAAATAATTTTTTTTGAATAAGGAACCTCTAAGGAAATTAAATGACTACGCTAGATATCATACTAAAAAAAAGATCAGGTTTTGAATTATCTCGAGAAGAGATCAGATTTATCATTAAGGGATATGTCAACGAAGAGATACCCGATTATCAGGTCTCTGCATTTCTAATGAGTGTTTTTTTTAAGGGAATGACAACAACAGAAACCGCACTCCTTACAGAGGAAATGATCCTGTCAGGCGAAACAATTGACCTGTCCGAGATAAGTATGCCTAAGATTGATAAACACTCAACAGGCGGGGTTGGCGATAACTTGAGTTTAATGCTTGCACCACTCTGTTCGGCAATGGGGATCTTAGTTCCTATGATGAGCGGCAGGGGGCTGGGTCACACAGGCGGTACACTTGACAAACTAGAATCAATTCCCGGATATCAGATAAGACTCGATATTAAGAGGATTAAAGAGATTCTTAAATCTTGCGGCTTTGTAATGATGGGGCAAACAGACAGCATTGTTCCTGCAGATAAAAAACTATACTCACTCAGAGATGTAACAGGTACTGTAGAATCAATCCCGCTAATTACGGCAAGTATTCTATCTAAAAAATTCGCAGAAGGAGCAGATGCACTCGTTATGGATGTCAAGTGCGGTAAAGGTGCATTTATGAAAAATCTTGATGATTCAAGAAAATTGGCTATCTCATTAAAACAGACCGGCGAAAAATTAAATAAAAATGTAAAGGCTATAATTACCGCAATGGATGAGCCGCTCGGTGATCTCATTGGAAACTTTTTAGAGGTCAAAGATGCCTATAATTTCTTGAATGGCAAATATGATAGAGACAAACTTGAGATCATTCTAAAACTCACAGGTGCAATGGCACATATGGCCGGCATTACTAAAAACGCCGATGAAGGGGCATTATTAAGCAAACAAACTCTTATGTCAGGAAAACCACTGGAGCTTTTTATAAGAAATATCGAACTGCAAGGGGGAAACCCTGATTTTGTTGTCAACACTGAGATAGGCGATCGTGTTAGAACAACTCTTGAAGTAACCTGTGATAGAGATGGTATAATAAACAGTGTAGATTCGTTAACAATCGGAAGATCTGCAGTTCTTACAGGTGCAGGAAGAAAGATAGTTACTGATAGGATTGATCCGATGAGCGGTATAAAATTATTAAAAAAACGGGGCGATTCTGTAAATAGAAACGATGTTTTAGCGTTATTATATATTGAAAAAGATCTTGATAATTCAAAAGAGATTGCAGAGATGATTAAATCGGCATATTTAGTAACAGATAACAAACCACCAGCTGTTGCAAATATCCTGGAAGAGATTTAGTCAGATTAGTTTGCATCAGACTAGTTTGCAATAAATATATTTAAAAAAATTGATAAGATAAAGAGTATTACTTAAATGAATGAGCGTAAAATTATTAAAAAAGAAATAAATAAGACATTTATAAAAAAATGGATGAACGAAGGTCTAAACCCGATATTAGTAACCATTCTAAATAGACGCGGCATAACTACAGACACTGAACTCTTAGCATTTCTCTATGGAACTACTGAATACTACATGGATCCATTTGAATACTCAGATATGCTCAAAACCTGTATACGGATTGAAAAGGCAATTAACAATAATGAGATCGTTCTTATCTACGGTGATCGAGATGTCGATGGAACAACCAGCATCTCGATGATGAAAACATTTCTCGAGTCAATGGGGCTTAAGGTTATATGGGACCTTCCGGTTGGTGAAGAATCTTACGGCATAAATGGTGATAAGGTAACTGAATGGAAGGATAGACAGGTAACCCTATGCATTACCGTAGACTGCGGCATTACAAATAATCATGAAATTGAACTGTTAAGCAGAGCCGGTATTGAAACAATTGTAATTGATCATCATGAACCACCCCTTGTCCCACCCAATGCATTTTCAATTATTAATCCGAAATTTGAATACAGTGGAACTGAAAAAAGTATAGCAGCCTGTGCAGTCACCTTCACTGTTATCACAGGATATCTTATATATAGATCCGAGTTCTTAAATAAAAAGATACTCTTTATAACAAAGTTTGGTGATTACTACAGTATAACAATCCTTATGAACCTCAGATTGATTGATCGATTTGTGTCAATTGAATTAGATAACTCTATTATAAAGGGTGCAAAAAATGGCATCTATGATGAAAAAACGATCAAAACGGATAAGGAGATATCGTTTCTATCAACCCTAGGCTTCCGAGAGGCTAATATTGAAGATTATTTTGCAATACCGGATATAAAAAAAACTCCGCCCGGCGTGGAAATGATGGAATTAAGTTCACTTATTCTTGCTCGAAGATATATTGTTAATAACTGTAACGGGTACAGGGATTTCTATGATAGAAATATTTCAATTGCAGCTCTGGGACTTATTGCAGATATTATTCCACTTAGGGGTATAAGTCGTTCAATAGTAAATGAAGGTCTTAGCCGACTGCATAGAAATCCATCTCCATCACTACGGGCATTAACAGATCATCTAGGCCTATCTGACAAATTCATTTCATCAAAAGAGGCCTCATGGCAAATATGCCCTATATTAAATGCACCCGGCAGAATGGGCGACGCAAGGGTAACTGTTGATTTCCTAACAACTGATGAGTATAACATCGATCTTTTTAATAAAATGATCAACTTTAATGAGGAAAGAAAAATTCGAGGTAAAGAAGCATTAGATACATTTAACCCATATATTGATCAAAATATTAAGGAATATAACAATAAAATGGTATTCCTATATGGTGAAAGTATTAATCGCGGAATTACAGGAATTGCAGCATCTAAGATCAGCAATGAGCGAAATGTTCCTGTTATTATCGCTGCAAAACAGGGAGAACTATACACAGGCTCTGTCAGAGGTAAGACAAACATTAGTTTTGTTGAGCTTCTTGATATGGCTGAACACCTACTTGTGCAGTATGGCGGGCATAAATCTGCAGCCGGATTTACCATCCACGAAAACAACCTCAATGAGTTTATTGATTTCCTGCGGGATAAATCAAATGGATTTAATAACGATGAATCGCATCTCTCGATTGATGTCGATGCTGAGATCCCCCTGCAGTTTTTGAATAATGAAATTTTTAAGATTGCTGACAGACTTGAACCAACCGGTGAGGCCAACCCGACACCTGTCTTTTTGACAAAAAACATTATTATCTCTGATCCACTAAAAATCGGAAAGGATAAAAATCATATTAAGTTCTTCGTTCAATCTGGTGCATTTAGATACCCATGCCTATTCTGGAATAGCACTGATTATTTCTACTCAATCTATAATGAGAAGGGCTTATTTGATATCATCTATACTCTTGAGATAAATAGATTCAATGGAAGTATAATCCCACAACTTATAATTCAGAACATGACACAGTGCGGTTCAGATGCGTAGCGGAATTATATTTACAAACTATCCGGTACCATTTGAAGATGGAACCATCAGATCACTCAGAACAGCTACATTTTTAATTTTTGATAAGACCTATGGCGGGATATTATTCGATACCGGGTCCACATATGACTCAGAGGTTCTCATAAATTCTATCTATGAAATCTCAGGTCTCAGAGCTGACGAAATTAGATGGATCTTTAATACTCATATCCATCCTGATCATGTCGGAAACAACTCACTCTTTAAAAATGCGACTATTGTATATTCTAAAAGGGATAGACTATTCTATGATGAACTCCAGGAAGCGGCGTTCTCAGATATTGATTTTTTGGAGCACCTGCATAATGTGTGTCCCGGATATAGAGGTGTCATAAACAGGTTTGACTCTGAAAAAATAAGACTCTCCCTTACACTTCACTATAATCACGAGAGATTGGGTTTAAAAAATTCAACAAAGATAATCGAGGATAATCCTGATATTCCACACTTCATTACACCTGTACCTCTCTTTGGCCATACATTCTATCATACCGGTTTTCTGATTAAGAGGAAGATCGATTTTCTAGTCTCAGGGGATGCCTGTACTTCGCGCTTCATCTATAAAGGAGATGACTCAAAGAGACTCGGAGAACCTCATGTTGATTTTACAGACTACTTCAAATCTCTTGAGACAGTAAGAAACTTTACCGGTGTTATTGTGCCGGGGCATGACAATCCTTTTCACTCATCAACACTTCAGAGAGTAAAACCTGATGAGCTGGAATTACTTGCCCTGCCCATCTAATAAAATGAAACCAATCTAAAGGGTGCTTCTAAAAAAAATCAATTAAAAACAGATTATTAATTTGACATACAATTTTTATTGTAATAAAATCGTAACAAAATTTTAATTATTGTATGGAGGAAAAAGTGGGTGATTCAAAGAAAAGTTTTTTATCATGGTATTTTAAGACAAATCTGCTTGTTAGAATTCTTATAGGACTTGTCCTGGGAATTATTTTTGGTCTAATTATTAGTATGGTTAGAGTCAATCTTCTTGATGCTATTAAAAATGCAGGTGACAATGAGGGGCTTAAAAACACACTAAAGAATCTGGAAAGTATTAGTTTGTATCTAAAACCTATGGGAAGCATTCTTATTAGATTATTACAGATGATTGTAATGCCGGTTATATTCTTCTCACTTGTTGTTGGGGCTTCAAGTATAGCACCATCAAGACTTGGTAAGGTTGGAGCAAAGATCTTTGTTTTCTATATGTTAACCTCTGCCTTTGCTGTTACCCTTGGATTACTATTTGCAAACATATTTAGACCGGGTATTGGTTTTAATCCACAGGCACTTGCTGTGGCAGAGAAAACAATAACTGCAACTAAACCGGATCTGGTTGAAACATTACTGAGCATTATACCAACAAATCCGTTTGCCTCTCTAGCGACCGGCCAGGTTCTACCAATTATATTTTTCTCACTAATATTTGGACTTACAGTAGCTATTCTAAAAGACTCTAACGATGTTAACCTAAAAAAAAGTGCAGAGTCCGTTTTTGATTTTTTTAACGGTGCAGCAGAGGTTATGTATAAAGTAGTAAGGGGAGTTCTGGAATACGCACCGATAGGGGTCTTTGCATTGATAGCACAGGTTTTCTATGATCAAGGTTTGAAAGCATTCGGACCACTTCTACTGATAACTGTTACTATTTTTTCAGCAATGGCTGTCCATATGTTCTTTGTATATGGTTCATTATTGACCGTAAACAAACTAAACCTCTTTAAGTTTTTTAAGATGAACAGAGAGGCGATGATCACTGCATTTGTTACAAGAACAAGCAGCGGAACCCTACCAATCTCTCTAAAAAATGCTGAAGAGAATATGGGTGTTCATAGAAATGTCTGTTCATTTACACTTCCGCTTGGTGCAACGCTTAACATGGATGGAACAGCGATCTATCTTGGAGTCTGTGCCTTATTCATATCAAATGCTATGGGCCTAAGTCTATCATTCTCTCAACAGAGTATAATTGTATTGACTGCAGTTCTTGCTTCAATTGGAACAGCAGGGGTGCCGGGAGCCGGAGCTATCATGCTATTGATGGTTCTAGAATCAATTAATATTAAGGTTGCCCCGGGAACAGTCGTAGCACTTGCATATGGAGCAATACTCGGTATCGATGCAATCCTTGATATGGGAAGAACTCTTCTTAATGTTTCAGGAGATCTGGCAGGAACAGTAATTGTTGCAAAATCTGAAAAAGAGCTTGACCTAAGTAAGTGGAAATAAGTATTTTTTAAGACAAAATATTTATTTTAAGGTGAAGAATGACGCAGAGTTAAGCAAAAAGGCACTTATTCATTCAGACCTAAATAATGCTCATGGTGGATTTAATCTCTCATGGGCATTTTTTTATATTTTAATAATTTTCATTTTAATAATTTTATAATGCAACAAGAGGGTATTTAGGGCAATTCTAAAATGTAAAAACGCCGGTTAGTGATATTTCTAAACCAAATCTCTGAATGATAACATTATTTGTCCTGTTATAATCAATGCCTAGTCCAAATCTATTCTGTAACTTCAATGTAAAGAACTTATTAAATCTGTATCCTGCTTCAGGTTCCAATGAGATACTGAATGGAGTATCAGTTTTGTCGGTCAACATATTTGAGGTAAGATAAAACTTAGAATAAACTATCGAAGTTATTTCAAGTGCAAAACCGGATTCTACAAGACTCTCATTTTTCCTATAGAATGTTTTTGAAAAATTGTTTTTCATTTCAAATATATTTGTTACTTCAAATCTGTTAAAAGTTCCTGAGGTTTCTAGAGTATATGAGAGTGAGTTTTCAATTGAAGTCGTAGTGTCGGGCTCTATTGAAAAACCGGAAATGAGTGTTGTTGCAGTTATGATATTATTTGCAAATATCTCTATCTTAAATGATGATGAAATTGTTAATGAAGAGGATTCTAAAAAAGCAGAAATAAATCCGGCACTTGCTGATAGACCGGTTGTAACGGATGATTTGGCAGCCGCAATAATATCAGCAGAAGTTTCTGCATAGCTAAAAAAAACACTCCTGGGAGCAAAGATGGTTTTTGGTAGAAACTCTGTCCAATCAGCATTAATATTAATCGCATCTAAGATATTATAGTCGGTCTCTGATCTGCCAAAGATTTTTTTACCCAGAACTCGTTCAAGAAGTGAGAAGAATGGGAGATATAGTATTGGACGGATCATCTCAGAGTTTAACCGGGCAGATAGATTGTAGAATTTCCCAATATCAATCATGCCATAGGTCGTGTATAACTGCTCCTTTATCTCTCGTGAATAGCTAAACTTAAACACAGTATAGTTTAATTGTTCTCTTAGTACGGATGCAGTAAAACCGGATTCTTGCCTATATAGAGTAGAGAGTTTCCCGATACTATCATTTAGCCTGACAAATTGATTTTCTAATTTTATTACATTAAAATAGGAAGCATTCTCACTCGCCTTAAATGATAGATTGGAGTTAAAACCTGTATTAATCGTTTGGGACGGACTTATCAGACCAATAAAATCATCTTTAAAAACAAACACAAAATTGTCAAATGCAGTAACTCCTGAGACCAACTTGATTTCCTTGAGTATATCTCTTTCCAATATTGAGGATAGCTTATAGGCAGCGTAATATTTGAGTGGACCAACTTCAAGATTCAATTGAAGCCCTGACTTTAGCTCTGTCTTTTTATTATCTTCAAGAGTTGCAAGGGTTTTAAGATCATGTTCAAGTTTAAATATTGAATTTATAGCAAAGCCAACAAGATATGAAAAATCGCGAGATACAGCTCTATCCAATAGAACCTTATCTGATGATGAGTATTGTTCATTCTTTTTATAGTTATAGTTTATGGAAAAAAAGAATGGGATATCAGTCTGTCTCCTATCTAATCTAAATCTAAATGACTCATAGGGATTTCTGAACTGAAGACTCTGATCATAGCTAAATATTAAGTCAGATGTAACCAGCCACTTTATGGTTAGGAATGTAAAATCAAGCAAGATATTATTTTTTATCAGAAAATCCGATTGCTTAAAAAAATTTGTTTCCAGAAAATTTTCTGTTGTAATTGAGGTTGACACCTTCACTAAGGGATTTGAGAAGATCTCAAATTTACCGGTTTTAATCGATAGATTTTTATCAGAATATGTAAATGTATTTCTATGCATTCCACCTGCAAAGGCTATAGGTTTATCAAGGTAGAACTCATCGATGTAGATTGTGGTCTGCTCACCGATACCGGTCTCATCAAATTCAAGTATGATCTTCTCAATAAAACCATTAAATACCCCGCGATTTATCCCAGTCGTATCAATCTCTATCTGCTCCCACTTGCCTGCAGTTAAACCGGAAAGTAGAATTGATTCTTCATAGAGATTTCCTTCGGTGTCAATCAGTTTAAGACGCATATTTCTTGAGGAATTATCTGAGAGCATCATAAAAAAACCAAACTTCTCAAACAATGAAGTATCAGCCGGTGATGAAAACCTCTTATGAGCTGAAAAAAAATCACCATCATTAAGACGGATTCTAAGGGTTCTCTCCCTGGATCTTGCAGCCTTAATCCTTGCATCAAAGGTTTTGTTTTTAACCGAAAAGATTCTAGCTAGCAGATAGGGGTCCTCTGCCGGAAAAACCTCATCTGCTTTACCGTTTAGAGATTTGTCATATAAAAATCCGGTCTCTGTAAACCTGAGTTGATTAAATACAAGAGATCCCCTTGCACCATCAACAGAGTGTATAGTTATCCTTATGCCTCGTCCCTCATCAAGAGCCTGTGAATTGGAGATATTATAGTTGATAATTTTTTTTTCATTCTCAGTAAATGAAACTGCCATCTGATCTGTCTCAGAATTATAGAATAGAGCAAGGTTATCATTATTGCTTTCATTGCCTGAGAGAATACCATCCCTATTTAGATCATTAGTTAAATTTACACCATCATTCTTACTTCTATAGAGCAAATAGGCTCCATTGACATCTTTGTACCTGTACGAAAGCCCCTCATCACTGATCTCTGTCTGCACCGTGGTGTCAGACTGTGTAAATCTTTCGCTTACATTTCCACCGTCTATATAGATATTAACCTGCCCTGAAATATTGATCGCCCTTATAGCTGCAACAAGTGTATCAAATCGACTGAAGTTAACAACATCCTTATCATTTGACAAATTGTAGACAAAACTTACAGCCTCATTTTGCTTCAAATCAAACTCACTCACTAAGGAAAGGGAGTTTTTTTCTCCATAGTAACCGTCAAATGAACTGTATGGACCAATCCTATTTCCATCAAGATAGGGTTCCGGTTGTATAGTTGTATCTGAGAGTGTTGTAAATATTGCCGACTTCAGATTCTGCCCAACATGAAGGTTTCTGTAGTAGAGTTTTCCATAGGTAGTACCAAGTGAAACAGCATCAAAACCATAAACCGGCAACTCAACCGGATGCCACTCCTGATAATGTAAATTTAATTTAAAGCCTGACAATTCTCTTTCAAAATCCTCAAGTATAGTGATCCCTTTTAATTCCGGGTATAGAAGGGAGACCCCGGCTGAAAAGTTAAACTCCAGAACAACCCCCTCGCGGGACTTAATATGCTTACCAAATATTCCGGCGAGTTCAATACTGTAAAGAAACTCAAGAGAATTCAAGTTGTTATAGTAACTATCCTCCCAAAGCTTTACCGGAAATTTTAGCCAATATGAGTCAATTAGTTTTATGTATTTGCCAAGAGAAAACTCATTCTTGAGTGTAGTAGTCAAATTGTAGGTTTGCTCTGCCTCAGCCACATAGGTAATCCTTATCTCATCACTATCGCTAAGGCTATAATCAACAAAGACACTCGAGCTTGTATAGTCATAGGAATACTTCCCGTTATCCAGCAGAGCCCCGTTAAGGTAGACCTTAATACTTCCCTGAACCGGCTTACTTGAAAGGGTCAACCCTTCACTCTTTGAGAGATAGTAGAATGAAATAAAATTTGGTGAGTCTGTTTTTGGCGGACTACTATGTGATCTATAAAATTTTTCAATATCAACAAGCCCATGAAATGGATAAATGCTATTAACATTTCTATATTCTGAATCACTTAAAGAAACTATAAGGGACCCTGTATATCTATCGTGAATAATAGTATAGCCCGGCACTCTTAGGCCGGCTCGGTCGGTAATCGAGCTTTTGAGTTCCATTACCTCAATAGATGGGGCACTAACCCTGTAACTGTTCTTGATTTCAAATAATGAGTAGTTTGCAGGAAAGTTTAATGAGAGATAGTCCCTATTGTTAAGTCGAGTCCTATACTCAGGATACGCTAAAAAGTTAAAATCAGCTCCGGTATAGAGACCGTTTAACCCTGCAGATACACCTCCGACAGGATAATCAGTACTGTTTATCTGAACACTATAATAAACAAGCACATTCTTCCCTGCAACAGACTTTGCAAATTTAATAGTACCGTTTTTGAGATCTGCTTCATAGTCTGTACCGAAGATGAGAGCCTTAAATCGCGTCCTGTTTGCAGATTCGATCGCCCCATCGGGATCAGAGATAAGAACTTCAATGTCCCTATTGATATTTCTGTCAGGAAGATAGTAATAGATACCGCGATTATAGTCCGATGCGTAGAGTTTACCGTTTATCTCTTTTTTTCCGCCCTTAAATGTATCTGTTACCTGCTTTACACTATCAAATTGTATATCAAATCTACCGCTGTAAAGGTCTGCCCCCCAATCCATTCCAAAATTAATATCACTGAACTTGCCGCCTTGAAGTGATCTATAAGGGTTAACGACATAGTCAGGAAATTTATTTGTTATGAATAACGACTTGAATATATTGTTGTGATTATATGTAAACTTAAACTCTGACTGCTCAATCTGATCATTTATAAAACCTGTAAGTACAAACCCCTTTGAGCTTGTCCAGTTTACAGCAAGAGTTCTTTTCTGCTCAAAGATGATCCCCTCTTTATAACCTGGAAGTGTAGAAATCCATGCCAATTCAGGAAAAAGCGTAAAACCCAATCCATAACCCAACTTCAACTCCCATGTACCCATAAGAGAGAGGTCAGTGTCATGACTTCCAATAACAAAACTAAATAACGATTTCTCCTTACTCTCTTTCTCTAAGGTCTTTGGTTTGTCTAAGAAATCAGGGTTTAGATCTGAGTTATAATCCTTAAGGACAACAGCAGCGGATAATGAATATGAAATAGTCAGAATCAAAAGAAATAAGCCGAATTTAATGATTTTCACCATAATGGCATCATTTTTGAATTTCTTCAGAAATAATCGTACCATTTCTATCATAAATGATAACTATCCTTGCACCACCGGAGGTAATAACAACCTCTTTTTTAGTTCCATCATCATTGTAGTAAAATTCTCTTACTAAGACACCATCATTATAATGCTGCTCAGCTGCAAGAGTTGTATTATTTATGTATCTATATTTAATTAAATTTAACCTTAGATTCTCAGTCTTTGAATAACTTGTTACCTTTTTATCCTGATTATATTCAAAGAGTTCTGTAACCACCCCCCTGTCTCTATATTCTGTAGTTATCTTTGTCTCAAGCCCATCCTTATTAAAGAGAGTTGTAGTTGTTTTATTAATCAGATAGTTAGTCTCAATTTTTTGAATTCTGTGACCCGAGGAGCTATATGTTGTTTGCCACTCAATTTTTAGGTCTCCCTCTTTACCATCGACTATTCTTCTTACCTCACCCTTTAACTCTAATCCATTACTATCATAATAAAATGTGAAGAGTTCATCATTCAGTGTGTAGTATTCCCTACTAACGATCCCCTTTGCATCAAAGACGACATCCCAATAGATCTCCTTGCCATCAGGCATATTTTTAATGATCTGTTTGATCTTAAATTGGTTGTCATATCTGTATCTGGTAGTTGTTGTTGAGTTACCTATAGGATTAAATACAGATTCACTCTCAACAAGTCCCTCTTTATTGTATTTGTAATCACTCTCTCTTATCAGATCGCTACCTTTATACTCTTTTAATTTAACCTTATGCCCCTGAGGACTGTAGAAGACCTCCTCCACAAGTTTATTTTCCAAATAATACCTGCTACTGACAAGCAAGTTATTGCTATAACTATTCATCCATTTCTTATAGACTGCCTTTTCTTTGTAGAGAACCTTCTCATAGATCAGATCATCCTGCTTCTCAACACGAAGAGTATAAATATGTGAGCCTCTCTTTGCCTCGGGGATAACAAGAAGCATGAGCCCGTTTGAATTTGATCTGTACCATGTAAAAACGCTATCTGCATTTAACCAGGTATTTGACACCAAAAATATCGATAAAAAAGTAATAATTGATGTCTTAGAAATCCATTTATTCATCATGCCTTACCTACTCAAAGATGTTATTAACAAAGTCTTCTCTATCAAAGACCTTGAAGTCTTCTATTTTCTCACCTGTACCAATAAAATAGAATGGTATCTTTAACTTTCTGGATATATTAAAAACAATCCCGCCTTTGCCCTTCGCATCATACTTTGTGAGAATAATACCATTTACTCCAACTGATGAGTTAAATGTCTCAGCCTGATGAAACCCATTCTGACCTGTATTTGCATCAATTACAAGAATATTTGTCTTAATTACCCTGTCGCCTGCCTTACTATTAATAACCCTGTCTATCTTTTTTAACTCATCCATCAAACCCTGTTTATTGTGAAGACGACCGGCTGTATCAATTATGAGAAGATCAACCTTCTTAGAAATAGCAGATTCAAGAGCATCAAATACTACACTTGCCGCATCTGCCCCATCATGTTGCCGGACTACAGGAATATCAACTCTCTTTGCCCAGGTCGAAAGCTGTTCAATTGCGGCTGCTCTGAATGTATCTGCTGCAGCTATTATCATCTTCTTTCCCATATTCTTATAGTAGTTTGCTAATTTTGCAATGCTTGTGGTCTTTCCCACTCCATTTACACCAAGTACCATTACGACAGAGAGTTTACCCTCCTCAAATACAGGTGCACCTGCAGATATACCGGAGAGAAGACTTACCTTAAGCCCATCTATTGCATTCTCAATATTCGAGACATTTGAAGTTTTTAACCTCTCTATTAACTCTGAGGCGATAACCGGTCCAATATCAGCCTTAACAAGCTGGTCCTCCAACTCGGCATAGCTTGAATTATCAAGAGTCTTACCGCCAAAGAGTTTACGGAACTTTGTACCGAGTCTCTCTCTATCACCAAAACTCTCGGCATAGTAATCCCTATCAGCCTTTCCTCTCTTTTTTTTCCAGAACATTAGAAAACTTAATAAACCCATATATACCTCTATTTGATTTAATACAATCTTTTTGAACTGCTTGCCGTTTATCATATACACAAGCTTTTCATATAGTCCTAATTATAGTCCAAAATATAGCCCCGAATAACTTATCAAAAAAAGAGATTATAATCAAGATATACCATTGACTTTTTAGTCTAAGAAATTTAAAATGTACTAT
>CAYYKD010000015.1:46318-56062 GCA_964471825.1 uncultured Spirochaetales bacterium | reverse complement strand
GAGTCCTCTAATATGCCCATAAATGAAGCCGCAAACAATCTCATAAAACTCTACTCATATATAGATGCTTTCTATAACGATGGTTTTAAGCCTGAGGATATCCCGATTATTGAACTCTTTACAGAGCAGCCTATAGAGGATACTAACTCGTCTACAGACTCATCTGCAAGGTCATCTGCAAGTACTCAGGTTCAATATCAGAGACAGGAGATCATCAAGACTGCAGAATTGATCCTTAAATGTAAAAACTGCGATTTGTCAGGCAGCTCCCCTGTAAGAATACCCGGCACAGGAAATCCTGCAGCCTCTGTATTACTCGTTCTTTCCGCACCGACTCCACACGAGAACTCCTCTCAGAGACCTGTCTCCGGGGTTGTTGAGGAATTTATGTACAAATGGTTTGAGTCTATCAATATATCTAGAGATAATCTCTTCGTTACTAATATTGTTAAATGTATCCCATCAAAGCAGCTAAGTATTTCACATATTCAAAGTTGTCTTGGCTATATTGAGACGCAGATTGAGATAATTAAACCCTCTGTTATAATAACGCTTGGACAGGTAGCGATCTCCTCTGTTCTAAAGAGAGCCTTTAACCTGGAGAATAATCACGGACAACTACTCTACTATAATAATATTCCACTTTTTCCACTCTTTGATCCGCATATTGTTAATAACAATCAACTGCTTAAAAAGAGCGTCTGGCTTGACCTTAAAAAGATAAGAGAATTCATTGACGGTAAGGTAAACTAATGTCAAAGGGTCATCAAGAAGAGGCCGAGATACCACAAAATGAAGCCGGCAATTCGCAAGTACAGGCTGTCAGCGTAGCAATTCCGGTAAACATCAACAAACTGTACTCCTACCTGCCTCCTGATGGGGTAAGAGCTGAAGAGTTGATCGGCAAACGGGAACATATCAACTTTAACGGAAGAAAACTCAGAGCCTTTGCTGTATCTGTTTCGGACACCACAGGTAGTATAAAACTCAAGAGAATAGAGAGAATAGTTGACACCAAACCTGTCTTTACCTCTGAGATGGTCCAACAGGCTTTCTGGTTAGCCGATTACTATTTCTGTGGAGTTGGAGAGGCTCTCTCATTGATGGTTCCTAAGGGAGTCAGAACAACAAAGAACTCTGCTCAGATAACCCCGGACGGGCCAAATCAACCTCTGGACAGGGGGTCAGAGCTTGCGGATCTACTAAACAAGCTAACAGATATGCAGAGTGACATTCTAAAAAATATTCTTACAGATATGGATGATGGAAAGGATAAATTCTACCTCTACGGTGTAACAGGCTCAGGTAAGACTGAGGTCTATATGCATCTGATCAAGAGATTACTTGATAATGGCAAGTCTGTAATCCTAATGGTTCCCGAGATAGGCCTCTCATACCAGCTCTTTGACCGAATAAGCGGTGTCTTTCAGGAGAGATGCCGACTGGTTCACTCAGGTCTCTCAACAACTAGACGATTTACCGAGTATGAAAAGATACTAAACGGCGGCCCCTGTGTGGTGGTAGGTACCCGAAGTGCTGTATTCTCGCCTGCCGTGAATCTCGGCCTTATTATTATCGACGAGGAGCATGAGTCCACCTACAAATCTGAGGAAAGACCGAGATTTCATGCACGAACAGTTGCCCTGAAGATCTGCTCTGATAGGGGGGCCTCTGTCCTGTTTGGTTCGGCAACACCCTCTGTAGAATCCTGGTTCTACTCGCTTAAGGGGTACTTCAAGTACTATTCATTAAATCAACGGTTTGGTGATGCACACCTGCCTGAAGTCAGGATTGTGGATTTTAGAGGATCAGGCAATAACTTTATAAGCCCACTGCTTCGTAATGAGATAAATAACACACTAAAGGCAGGCTCTCAGGTACTTCTCCTGCAGAATCGACGGGGCTACTCGATGAATGTAACCTGTAATCAATGCGGCTATCAGTTTAAATGCCCGCGGTGCGACATCAACCTCACATTCCATAGATCAAAGAACAAACTTCTCTGTCACCACTGCAGCTTTTCAAGCTCTGTCCCCGAAAAATGTCCTGAGTGCAGCTCAGATAAATTCTATAAACCCGGTGCAGGTACTCAAAGAATTGAGGATCTCATCTCAAAGGTATTCATTGGCTCAAGTGTAATCCGTGTCGATCTTGATTCATTTACCTCTGACTATAGCATTAAGCACGCTGTTGAGGAGATCAATCAAGGTAAATACAATATAATAATTGGAACTCAGATGATCTCTAAGGGATTTGACTTTAAAAACATCAAACTTGTTGGGGTCATAGATGCAGACATATCACTAAATGTGCCGGACTATAGATCTACAGAGCGGTCATTCTCTCTACTGACCCAGGTAGCGGGACGATCGGGGCGGCATGGATCACGGGGGCTTGTAATTATCCAGACCACCAATCCGCAGCACTACTCGATCACATCAGCCATTAACAATGACTTTGAACAATTCTATAGAAATGAGATCGGTTTCAGGAAAATGCTAAACCTTCCCCCATTCTATAGACTTGCAAGGATCGTTCTAAGGGACAGAGATGAAAAAAAGATATCAGAGACTATCACTGCAATACACAACGAGCTTAACCTGATTAAGACTCGACTTGGTACACAGGATATCCTTATTGAACCCCCTGCCCCATGCGTCTATCTTAAAAACAACCTCTACTATAGATATCAGATCGTCCTAAGATATCTCAACTATGCAGAACTTAACAGAGTTCTTCTTGAACTTGATCTAACTGACAGAAAATATGGCAACATGAAAACAGAGATCGACATTGAACCCAACAACCTTCTCTAACTAACCTTCTCTAAAATCCAACCTCAATTAGCTTATAGACCTTAGAACCCATACCAAGTTTTACTGCATGATCAATTTGAAGATACGGATTATGCTCCGGATATGAGAGCCTGGAGAGATCATCTCCATTTCTTTTTGCTGTTATCTCAAGAGTTGCAGTATCAAGTGCAACCGGATCAAATGAACACATTATCCCAATATCGTCAATTAACTTACCCGGACTTGTCATACAGTCACAATTCTTCGTCATATTGATAAGAAAATTAAAATATATGATTTTGCCTTTAAGTGTGTTGTGAATAGCAAATGCATGCTCAGCCATCTTTTTTTGAAGCATGTCACTCTTTGTATCCCAGCCATTATTCACGGCACCAAACTTACAGAGAGTAAGACACTCCCCACAACCGATACACTTGTCATTTAATATCTTTGCTTTCCCCTCATTTATAACAATGGCATCTTCAGGACACCATTTAATACATAGTCCGCAGGCTGTACATTTTGCAGACTCAATAATCGGGCCAACATCAGAATGCTGTGCAAGTTTACCTTTACGACTCGAAAGCCCCATCCCTAGATTTTTAATAGCCGCACCTAGACCTGCAATTATATGGCCTGTCGGATGAGAAACAATTATAGTTTTATCTGCAGAGAGGGAGTCCCCTGCAACAAATACCGATTTGTATATTTCGCCTTCAATCTTAACCTCCCTTTCCCAATTCCCCTGCAAACCATCTGACATAATAATAGGAGCTCCGATCTCTGAAAAACCGAATCCATGTTCATATGCAAGCAATATATGATCTAGAGCATTAGATCGTGAACTTCTATACAATACACTTGTCTCTGTAAGGTAGGGTTTCCCTTTAGACTTTTTGACTATACCAACAATCGTTTTAATTAACTTCGGACTGATATGTGTAGTATTTCCTCGTTCGCCAAAATGTGTTTTAATAGCAACAGAATCCCCATTCTTAACAAAACTATTTATTCCAATTGCATCGCTAATAGCCTGTATCTTAATATTTATATCCTCAATAGATTCATCATTATTTAATCCAATAAAATAGACGCTTGATCCACCCATATTCTCTCCTCATTCGACAAATTTACTTTTACAATAGCCTCGTATAAAACACAATACTATTAAGATACTACAATTATTTTGATACAACAATGACTATTAATAAAAAAAAAAGAAACTATAAATTTATTTATTAAAACTAAAACTGATATCGGCTATCGGCTTTTTTTATGGATTTTTTTGTTGACATTGATTATAATTTTTCCTATCACTTGACGATTATACAAAATAGGATGTTAAAGTACATATAGAAAAAGAGTATTCTACTTTTGATTGGATCATTGAAGAAATGATAAAAAAAGCGGGATTTACAATAAAACATCCAAATAAAACAGAACCATTTTTTATAAGATATTTATGAAAAAAAAATTAAAATAAATAAGGTGTTATTATGAACGAAAATATCCGGATTAAAGAACATTCTTTGTTAAAATCATCAATACTTCATACTTTACCGGGTCTTTTTACAACCGGAGCATTTATTTTATTAAAAACTCTTACTGATAAAATAGGTTGTCCTCCGCTTTTAGCATTTTTACTTGCGATTTTGTTTGTTGATATACCAATAATTATTGCAATTATACTTTTTGAAGGTATAAATATTAATGGAAAATTCAGTTTAAAAAATATTATTGGTAACAATAATAAAATTAACCTTAAAACTTTTATACTTATTTTTATAGGAACTTTTGCTGTTGTTTTCATCTTAATCACTTTGATAACTCCAATAAATGATATTATAACTGAAAAAATATTTAATAAACTGCCAAAATGGATGTTTTTAAATGATCCAACCCAATACAAAGCATATTCCAAATTTATTCTGATTGCTATTTTTTCCTTTCAATTTATTTTAACCGGCATAATTCTTCCTTTTGTAGAAGAATTATATTTTAGGGGTTTTTTACTACCCCGTATTTCGCGTTTTGGTGTGTGGTCAGTCCTTTGGAGCGGTGTACTTTTTGCGATTTATCACTGTTGGCAGTTATACAGCTTTCCTATATTATTTGTTTTGGGTATTTCTCTTGGCTTAGTTGTATGGTGGAAAAAAGATCTTCGTCTTAGCATTGCACTTCATGTAACCGCTAATGCTGTTACTCGTTTGTGGATTTTAATAAGTATAATAATGATATAAATATTAGGAGCATAACAATTATTATACAGAATCAAGAATATCCAGCTCTATCACCTATTATCCCGAATCCACAATAATACTAACACAAAATTCATACACATTCAACATCATTAACAAAAAAATAAAAAGTCTCAAAAAAAACTATTCTTCCTCAACTTATCCATTAGCTCTATCGTGAAAAAACTTCTGTCTACAAATAAATTTCTATTCTCATGCAATAAAAATCACATAATTTCGTTTGAAATAATAAGAAATAGAGAATATTACAGATCAGATATTTATGTTAATAATTGTATTAAACAAAAAAAATCTTATTTTCCTATAGACATATTGTATCTATAATCATCCGAGAGAATGGTACAATCTTTTAAGTACGACAAATTTCGGGTTTTACTCTCACTATCTCTCCCATATAGCTGTGTTTGTGGATGTAAATATTGTTAACCGGTTTATTACACCCTTAGGATTTTATGGAGATATATATGTGGGAGTGGGTTATTATCATAGTTGGACTGATGCCGTTGTTTACTCAGGGGTAAATAAAAACGGGAATTTAATAAAATCTCCGAATTATGGATTTTCTCATTTGATGATAAACGGATATTTAACAATTTTTGGCTGGGATTTTGAAAAGCTTACCGGCGTTCCATTACTTTTCCATATAAGAAGCGGATTTTTAGCAGAATACCCGTACAATAATTTTATGATGCCTCATGTGGCAACATATATAGGGTTTACTTACAAAATCAAACCTGTAAAATTGATCAAAAATGAGGTGAAAAAATGAGAAGGAAAATTTTAGTAATAACTGCAATAATTTCATTTCTATTTTCATGTACACAAAATTTTAACAAAGAGAATTTTTTTTACATTGAGCGTGACGGAGCCGTTATGCCTGTCTGGGTGAGAGGAAATATTGACTCAAAAGTAATGGTTATAATTCTGCATGGAGGACCGGGCGGGACGTCCGTTTTATATCTACCGGATTATTTAAAAGAATTGGAGAATGATTATGGATTTGTTTATTGGGACCAAAGAGGGGCAGGAAGTTCTCAGGGAAATGGCGGATCAAATAATGTTAACATATACCTTGAATCAATAAATGAAGACTTGTCGCTTTTAATTGACATCGTTAAAGCAAAATATGATGTAAATAAAATATTTTTATTTGGCCATAGCTGGGGAGGTGCTGTAGGCACATCCTTTCTTCTCGATAAATCAAGACAGGGTAAGGTTGACGGCTGGATTGAGTTAGATGGGGGGCACAATGGGAAACGCGATCTTCCTTTATCTGTACAATATGTAAAAGATTATGCAAATAAAAAGATATCAGAGTGTGAAAAAATAGAATACTGGCAAAAATGCCTGAATTGGTACGATACAAATCCAGTTCTTACCAATGGTTATACTTATGTTTTTGAACATGAAGAATATGTCAATGCGTGTAATGGTATTTTTCTTGATCCTGAAGTAAAGAAAAAAGTTTGGGATAGTACTTCACAATATATTTCAAGTCCATTTAATCTAATATCGTCAAGTTGTAATTCACTTAATGCGGTTTTAAATGTGCCTTTTATATCTTTAGACCTAACTTATGAAATGGGCAACATCACACTCCCGACTCTAATTTTATGGGGTAGATATGATGGAATAATTCCTGTAAAAATTGGAGAACAGGCGTATGAAAAGATTGGAACACCCATCAATGATAAAAAGTTAATTATATATGAAAATTCTGCTCATAATGCAGTATTTGAAGAACCTGATAAGTTTAATCAAGATGTTAAGGCGTTTATAAATAAATATAAGTAAAACATGTAGTATTAAAAATTTTGTTAAAAGGGACTTTCAAAAATTTTTAAATATAATCCTGAAAAGACTACAAATAATAAAAAAAAGCCAATTTTGTTGACAATAATGCTCAATAACGATAATCTTAGATTTTATTTTAATTGAAGTTATTTAAATAGAAGTTATTTTAGGCCGGGTCAAAGAATGGTGATCCGGCGGACTTTTAATTATCAAATCACTAAAGATGGAGTCCAACTATGAAGACAGATAAAAAATACATTCTTGCTATCGATCAGGGAACTACAAGCTCTCGAGCAATTCTATTTGATAGAGATGGACGAATAAGGGGTCAGGCTAATAGGGAATTCAAACAGATCTATCCAGAACCGGGATGGGTAGAACATAATCCCAATGAGATATGGGAAAGTGTTAGATTTACAATCAACGAGGTACTTAGGTTATCAGGTGCAAGTTACAGCGAGATTGACAGCATTGGGATAACTAATCAGCGCGAAACCACAGTTATATGGGATAGAAGAACAGGGCGTCCGATACACAACGCTATTGTTTGGCAATGCCGCCGTACCTCGGCACGATGCAATAAGATAAAGAACTCCATCTACGAATCGATTATCTACAATAAAACAGGGCTAATTGTTGATCCATATTTTTGTGCGACCAAGATAGAATGGATACTAAGTAATGTTGATCATGCCTATTCAGACGCTGAAGCAGGTCACCTCGCCTTTGGAACCATTGATAGCTGGCTTATCTACAACTTGACAGGTGGTGCTAACCACATAACCGATTACTCAAATGCCTCAAGAACAATGCTGTTTAACATTCACACTCTTGAGTGGGATAGTGAACTTCTTGAATATTTTAATATACCTGGAGTTATGATGCCTGATGTTGTACAGAACTCAATCGAAGGCGTCTATTCTGATCCTGATTTATTTGATGGAAATAGCATCCCTATAACAGGAATTATTGGTGATCAACAGGGCGCATTATTTGGACAATGCTGTTTTAACAAGGGAGATGTAAAGAATACCTATGGTACAGGGTGTTTTCTTCTCATGAATATCGGAAGTAGTCCAAAGAAATCTAATAACAAATTACTTACAACTATTGCCTGGTCCATTGATGGTGAGGTAACCTATGCAATGGAGGGTGCTGTATTCATTGGCGGAGCTGCAGTTCAATGGCTTAGAGACGGAATAGCGATAATTCAGGATAACCACAAGACTTCACAGACAGCAGTGGAGAATCCAAAAGATGAATTGGTCTTTGTACCGGCATTTTCAGGACTGGGTAGTCCTTACTGGGATCCAGACGCTAGAGGTGCAATTTTCGGCATATCAAGAGATACTGATCGCAATGATATAGTTAAGGCTACCCTTCAGGGAATAGCTTTTCAGACTGCCGACCTCTATGAATCTATGAGTAGTGACTTTGGCGGTAAGATTGGAGCATTTAAGGCTGATGGTGGGGCATCTCGCAACCAGTACCTCATGCAGTTTCAGGCAGATATTATTAGAAATACAGTCTTTGCATCTGTAATGAACGAGACGACAGCCCTTGGGGCGGCCTACCTTGCAGGTCTATCTACAGGTTTCTACCCATCAAAAGCATATCTAAAAGAGATCAATAGAGAAACAGTCATGTATAAACCTCAGATGGATAGGAATCTTGCTGAAAAAAAATCGATGAGATGGAAAAAGGCAATAGCATCTGTAAGGCAATATAAACCATAGTCCTATTACTTGCTATAATTGAGTGTCGATAATCTCTGTTTTATCCTATGTATTGACTTCCTATAGAGGATGATAACGCCAAAAATTACAACATTTATCAATAAAAATATAAATACACCTAAAACCGGATGAACTAATGAAAAAATGACTCTAAAAATAACAGCATCTACAAATATTATAATTGCTGTAAAAAACACAGGAGCAATATAGTATACACAATAATGAAGTATGCCATAGAAAACCGATCTGTATAAAACCGACTTCTTTCGTATAATAAGTACCTGTAAAATAATCAATGAAAGTAAAAGGAGGTACACAATTACCAGAGAATAAACTTTAGTGTATTTAACAGATAGTAGATAGATAGGATAGATAAATAGTGCCGAGAATAAAACGAACAATAGTGAAAGTGTAAAGGCTATCGTTAAAATGTATAATATATTTGACAGGTCGTTTTTAAAGTTGTAATCTTTCATATCAAATCCGTTAAAAAATTTAACTGATTTTACTTGATAAATAAAAATAAGTAAAGGGGAAATTGGAATTAATGTTATTAAATCATAATTAATCCATATAAATCAAAATGAAACGAATTCTACTGGTAATTGTAATGATATTTACAGGAATGATAACCTATCAAATTGTCCTTTCCGGTAATGGTCTCCTTGAGGGACTCAGGGTTAGAAGAGAGATCGAGGTCTACAGGAATATTCTAACCCTTATCAAAAATGAGGACCGAGAATTATCAATGATGATAGACAATATAAAAAATGACTCCTCCATATATGACTACATGGCAACTAAATATGGAATAACCAATGGATCTACAAGGCTTGTAAGGGTGATTAATAATGAGACTGTATTATCAGATGAAGTATCAGAGGACGAATTCAAGTTTGATACACTATTTAGTATAATTGAGAAAAAATATTCCGGGGAAATTGACTACCTGATAGATAACTACTTAAAATATGACTCAAAGATAAACAGATACAGGCTTACAGCCTCACTCTTTTTCTATCTCTTTTTTGGATTCTTTATAGTACTTGGAGTATTTGGTAGCATAAACACTCGTAAAAACAAAGAGAATAAGACTGATTAGAGATCATTTGATACATAAATCAACAAGCCTTCATATCAATAACGCTTCTTTGCAAAAAG
>CAYYKD010000015.1:45363-46308 GCA_964471825.1 uncultured Spirochaetales bacterium | reverse complement strand
GTTGATAATAACAGCCTGATATTGCAATAACTATAATAAAAATTAGAGAGATATTCATAAGCAGACTATTTTTTAATGTAAGATCGAGAAACTCTCTTAATGTATTGACCCTACCTGTAACATTAAAAAAGAGAAATACTATACTATTTACTACAAGAGTTGCCCCAATAATCGAAGTAATAATCTTTATCATCAAATTCTGAAAAAATATTGCAAGAATACCAAAAAAAACCGCAACACCGGCTACAAACAAGGCATATCCAAGACTATCAAGTATAATAAACCTTGATATGAGGGCATCAAAGCTATAGACTAGAAATAATCCCGAAAAAGCACCAAAGACAAACACACCAAAGTAGTATATAAAATAGAGCAAAGCCCCCAGAAATGCCCCTGAGATAACCCCGATAATTAGAGTCAAATTATTGTTATTAGTAAAAACCGGAGAAAGCTCCACCCCCACAATAAAGCCAATTATAAAACCGGAAACAATTAGAAGAAGTTTAAAAAGATGACTTCCAAAAAATGTAAATGCAATCCCGAGTATTAGGGCTGGTACTGCAAGAAACAACCCTGATGGTACTAATGTAAAAAAAGTTCCTGAACTAAGATTCATTTTGACTACCTTAAAAAAAAAGGTTATAATCTCCAAATAGTTTTAATAAAAAAACAAGGATGATCAGATGAAGAATTATATAATATTTTTGCTCCTTTTTTGCAACATATTTTTAATATATAGTGTTGAGATACCGGAACCTAAGGATGGCAAACTATATACTGAGTTCTATTATGAGAGAACCTCCCCTATGCTAAAGAAAAAAATTATCGGTAAGGGGCTAATTGTAAAGAATGGAAATAACTTCCTCTATAGACAGACTGACCCTATAGTTTTCGACATTAGAAATTTTCGCGAAAAAATACTAATGTTTAGAGGAAATGATGAAC
>CAYYKD010000015.1:38914-45353 GCA_964471825.1 uncultured Spirochaetales bacterium | reverse complement strand
GATTGAGATCCCATCAGGTGGACAGGATGGAATTTTCTTTCTATTTACCGGAAATACTCTTGAGGAATCAGGATTTAATGGAAAAAGTGAAACAAATAATAATCTTACTATCTATAGGCTGACACCAATAGACAATGAGAGCGGTGTAAGTGAGGTCTATATTGAGAGCCAGGCTGATAAGATATTTACAATTAAGCTAACCTTCAAGGATAAATCAGGGATTCTATATAAATTCAAAAATACATTAACAGGTGTTACCCCGGATGAAAAATATTTTAAATACTAGGCTTATTGCCGCATTACTGATTTCATTATTCTCTGTGATAGTTATACTCATATCGACCAGATACATAGAGACGGATAATTCGATTGCCTCTCTATTACCCGGAAATAAAGAACTTATGAGGGATGCTCGTCTTGTGAGTAGGGCACCAATTTCGGATAAGGTTATTTTATTCGTTAATGGATCTCCTGATTTACGAAAGAGGGCGTTCAATGACATAGAAAATATGGCATCTGATAAGGGGCTTAACTTTAGAAATATGCTTCCGGGTAAGAATGAAGTTAAAATTATTTATTCCTATCTGCAAAACAACTCACTTCTACTCTACCCCTATGAACTACTTGATGACCCGTTTCAACCGGAATTCATAAAAAAAAGACTTGCTGTTAAGGAGAGTCTTCTGGATATGAACCCCTTTATGATGATAGACGATGCATTTATTAATGATCCCATCCTTACAACCGGCGATATTCTTAAACTAATTAAAGAGAGCGGTTACAAACTTGGTGGAGGTAGCATTGAATCTGAGGATGGTGAATCTGAGATGAGGATATACTCTACCGGAATATTCCCTGAAGAGTATGATAAATCCCGAGTAATATTTGAGCTTAATAAACATATAGAAAAATATGCAAAAGATAACGGATTCAAAGCTTTTCTAATATCATCCCATCTATTCTACTATGACAGCTATTCTAATATCCGAAAAGATGTCACTCTGATTTTTATACTATCGATTATATTTACTCTTTTAATATTTATCTACTTCTTCAAGGACCTTTCCTCTGTGGTTTTTGGACTTATGCCGATTGCGGTAGGTTTTGCAGCCGCATTTCTTACTATTGCGATCTTTAAGAAGAATATTGGAGGTATTGCACTTGCCTTTGGTGCTACAACAACAGGAATATCTGTTGACTATTCAATTCACTACCTTATTAAGAGATCCTGCTTCAATTCATTAAAACAATTAAGATCCAGTATCGGCCTATCAATGATTATGGGACTTATTACAACGCTTATAAGTTTTGTTCTACTGCCGTTTTCTGGTATTAGAACACTTCAGGATATCTCAATTTTCTCTGCTGTTATGGTTACCTTTTCGTTTCTTGCAGCATGGTTTCTTCTTCAGCCTCTCTACCCTCCGGTAAATATCATTGCAGAAAAGTCCTCTCTCAGGACTAAGGAAGAGACTTTTTTGAATAACATAGTCAAAATATTTTCTCAGCCATCAAGTCTTAAGTACGCCATTGGTTGGACTCTATTTGTCTTAATCCTAGGAGTTGGTATCTTTCTTTCTCAACTTGAGGATGATGTAACAGGTCTTGATAAAAAACACCACTCAATAACAAGAAATATTGATTTCATGCATAGATATTTTAAGGAGACGACTGAGACTCTTTTTCTATGTTTCTCGGGTAATACTGTCGATGAGGTAAAGTCAAAGAGCCTGGAAGCACTGGTCTCATTAAAGGATAGCGGACTGGGATTTCTAACACCTGCACTATTCATTCCTGAAAATGAAACATTAAACAGAAGAAGGGAGATAATAAAACAACAGTATAGGGATGACCTTTTTAAAGAAGCTTTAGACAATACTCTCTTTGATCCCGAGATATTTAGTCCCTGGCGTAAATCTGCCCTATCCATTGACAACATATCTCTAGAGGAAACACCTGACTACATAAAAACTATGACAGGCAATTATATAATTGAAGATAACAATACCTTTTATATGCTCATTCCTATCCAACACAGGGACAGGCTAAATGAGTTAAAACAACAACTCTCAGAGGCACAATTTAACGATTTCTTTATTATTGACTTCCTTAACAATGCAAAGAATGGTCTTGTTAGATTTGAGCTTATCGCACTCACTCTGCTTATCTCGGCAATAATTATTGTCTTTATAGTCCTATCTCTCACCTTCAGATCAATTAAAAGAGCTCTATTTTCAGTTATCCCGGCTCTTGCAGGTATAATAACAGTTATCGGTCTCTCCGGATTCTTAGGATTTAAGATAAATCTAATGCACATAGCGGGTCTAATAATAATTACCGGTGCAGGTGTTGACTATGGGATATTCCTAACAGGTGCCATTATTGAAGGCGATATGAACAATGCGGCACTTACAGTTCGAGCAATCCTAACATGTGCACTTACTACGATAGCCGGATTTGGAGTATTGATAATTTCAAGTAATACAGCCCTTTTTTCATTGGGGTTTACTACTATTATTGGAATAGCAACCTCACTTATAACTACCGTTGTTATGATTCCACCATTTCTAGGAACAGCTTCAGAAAAAAATTAGACAATTGAGGTTGATCCTAAGCTTTCCAAATTCCGATATTGACATATTCCGGTAATGACATATTCTGATTGGAACCTTTTAGAACTTACCCAAAACATTGTTAATTAGGTTACCCAGATCTTCTATCTTGAATGGTTTTGTTATATATGCATCAAAACCATACTCTTTATAACTGGCCATAACTGAGTCGTTAGAATACCCGCTTGCTACAATAACCTTGATATCTTTATCCAACCTTCTTAATTCAGTAATAGCCTCTTTACCACCCATTCCACCGGGAATAGTTAGATCCATTATTATCAAATCAAATGGATTAGTTTGCTTCCTGGATTTATACATCTCAAGAGCCTTGAGACCATCCTCAGCATATTCTACAACATAACCCATATGTGTTAGAATATTTATCATCACATCCTTAATTATCTCCTCATCATCCATTATCAAAATATGACCCGATCCTCTCTTTATTTGTCCTTCCTGAGATATATGAGGGACGGATTGAGATGAGTTTGTCGCCGGGAGATAAATATCGAAGGTGCTGCCCTTACCAACCGTTGATGATACTCTTATAAATCCATCATGTTTGGTGATAATTGAATAGGTAGATGCGAGACCAAGGCCACTCCCCTTTTGTTTTGTTGTAAAGTAGGGATCAAAGATACTCTTTAGATGATCCTCAGAGATACCAATCCCTTGATCAGCAATAGAGATTTTTATATACTGCGTATTTCCACTCAGATCTTCAACATCAGAGGGTAATTTATCAACATTAATTGCAGTTACTGTTATTACCCCACCCCTGGGCATAGCCTGGTAGGCATTAATAATTAGATTGTTAATTACCTGATTCATCTGACTTTTATCAATCTCTGAATTCATAAGATCGGGGGAAATATTGAAATTACATGTAACATTGGTTCCTCTGAGAGCAAACTTGATTGTCTCTACAATGAAGTCTCCAATTCTTGTTGAATGCTTTATTGGTGCACCCCCCTTAGAAAAGCTAAGGAGCTGAGATGTGAGATCTTTAACCCTTAATGTTGCCTTTTCAGCCTCAGAGAGTAAAGTATATATATCTTTATTTTCATCAACCATTATTTTTGCAAGAGAAATATTTCCAAGGATCGCAGTAAGAAAATTATTAAAATCATGAGCGATGCCTCCCGCTAAAATCCCCAGAGATTCTATCTTCTGGGACTTAACCATCTCATCTTCATATTTCTTTCGTTCAGAGATATCATTGAAGACAATTATCGCATCATTATATGATTTTGAATCATTCTTAATCAGAGAGATACTCAATTCGACAGGAACCTCTTTACCCTTAGAGTCTGTCAGATAGAGAGTATTAATATACCCCGCCTCCATCTTTGATTCCAGCAATCTATCCAGGACAGAATAAAATGCGGCCTCTTTCTTGGTATTCTGAATTTTAAAAAAATCACTGAGGTCTTTATTTAACATATCGTTACTTTCAAGTCCATCATATCCCAGAATACTCTTTGCTGTAGGATTAAGAAATTTAATCTTCTTTTTATTATCTATAGCAATCATACCTTCACATATACTCTTCATTGTTGTAGAAAGCCACTCTCGTGATTCCTTCAACTCCCTCTCAACCTTATGCTTATAGAGTGCAATTGAAATTGTTGTGTGAAGTTCCCTTTCATTAAATGGCTTAAGAATATAACCAAAGGCCTCAGTAATACTGGCTTTTTTAACAGTTGCCTCATCGGCATAGGCAGTAAGAAATATTATCGGAACATCAATCTCTTTTCTTATAGCAGCAGCAGCCTCAGTTCCATCAATATCACCCTTCAGCATTATATCCATCAATATTAGATCAGGTTTAAGTTCTAAGGCCTTAGCTATTGCATCTTTTCCGGTTTGTGCAGATCCTACTACTGAGTATCCAAGATTCAACAAACATGTTTCAATATCAATTGCTATAATCTTCTCATCTTCAACAATCAGGACCCGTTTTTTTTCTAATGTAGATGTGTCCATATCATGCTCCCGGAAGAAATATCTAAAAGGCTATTAAGACTATTTTGACTACTAAGACTTCTTAAAAAACACTTTCTTAAAAAATCATCAATAATTTATTATTATAATAAAAAATAAAAATTTACAACTTAATCTTTTTATATTATAATCATTTTTAAATCTGGCCAGGCTGGGTAATTGAAATGATCCGGAGTTAATGATATGAATAAAAGAAATGATAAAACGCTATTCGTTTACAGTAGAAGAAATTTTATCCCGATTTTTATAGGAATACTTCTCATAACAGTATATATGATTATCTTTAAGATGCTCCATTTTAAGAATATTTCATTTAATTATGAATTACTGTTTATGAAATTAAACATAAATAATATACCAATAGTAGTTTTTGGTATATTCCACACTGCAATTCTCGCATTAGGAATACTTATTGTTTTTTTCTCATTTATTAAGATGAGTACAAAGGTAATATGTAAAAATAACAGGTTTATTATTGTTCATTTTTTACAACCTGACAAGGTTATACCCTATGACAAAGTTAATGTTCATCCCGGTAAAGTCTATATATCTAAGACAGATTCACTATTTCTCTCAAAGAAGATAAAAGAATTTAGAATTCTGTTTGAGAACCCTATATATTCTTTCTATCTATTTTATGAGGTAAAAGGTTTTCAGGACGAGGTGGATGAAATTAAAGAATCAGAGGTTGATTTTAACCAGAGAAGAATCTATGCGTCAAGATCAGGCATCGAAAAACTGTTAAACTTTCTAAATAGAACCCATTTTGTTAAGACATCATATTTGCCGCCGGAAGAGAGTTAAATACTGCAGCGGTATAGCATAGACATGTTATCCGTAAATACCGGTTTATGATAATGTCTCGATAGGAAAATCATTCTTGAAATACAACATATTAGCTTTATTTATTTCATTCTCTATTATATCATGCTCACCGGAAAAACTATTCGTCAGAGAACTCTATGACAATTTTGTAAATGAGGGTGGACAAAACATACAGGATCATCTTAGATTTCACAATATATATACACCGGAAAAACTAATTTTTAAGGACACAGGCAGGTATTATCTTATGGGCGTGTCCTATCTGATGCAATACGGGCACGACCGATGGACAGCATATTTTTTTGGGATGTCATATAATACAAATTCAATTTTTAAGAAGGATTCATTACTACCCTACATAGATAGTCTTATTGAGACCGAGAACTTCAATGCTCTTTATAAACTTAGACCTGCAATTAATTCAATTAGTGACCAAAAATACACTATTGTAAAGGCATTTGTAAATCAGAAACCTATGGTAAATTTACCGGGTGATAAAAAATTTTTCAAGATCGTAATAGCCGGTCTTAAAATGAAAAGAGTAAGTATTGTCGATTTTGAAAAATATTTTGCAGCGACCGGATTTAATGCTGAGTTCTATAAAGAAAACCATCATATTTTTTTAGACCTTCTAAACATGAAGGCCTATCCACCGATAGCCACTCTAATATCAGCATTTACTAACAATGATTCTTCAGGTCTAAAGGATTCACTTATTAATGGTATCAATAATAAGAGAAACGCATCCTTCTTTAGAATTGCAGGTGTTTTTTTTGATTCAATGGACATCTACAGAGATTACTACCGGATTTTAAAACAGCATAATAATCTACTAACCGGACAGTTAAAATACTACGAGGCAATCAGTAGTTTTCGATACAAGGATAGAAATGCAATCGAACTGTTTAGGCAGGCTTTAAATTCTGGAATTGAATTTGAAGACGAAGAGATTTTAGCAAATTACTATGTCCTTAGAGAGCTTGACCCTGAACAGG
>CAYYKD010000015.1:35840-38904 GCA_964471825.1 uncultured Spirochaetales bacterium | reverse complement strand
AACGAGAATATTGAATTTCTATAATAAATTCCCATCCGTATATTATGCAAAGGTATTGATCAGCTCTCAAATAAGATATTTTTTACAATCAAAACAACACTCATCACTTAAGGATATTTTAGACAAAATAGACTACAGTGTGACAGATGAATTCGACACCACACATTTTTTATATCTCCACACTCTGATAGAACCGACCGGCAACAATATTGCCAGACTTACAAACTACTCACCACTTTCATATCAGGCACTAACCTATAATAGTGAGGAAGTTTTTAAACATACACCCGATCGACCTAATTCTAATTTATTAAAACTAGGTCTCCGCTCAAGAGAGATATTTAACCATATAAAGAAAACAAACTCGCTTGAGATTGCTCAATACTATGCCGACTTGACAGAGGATAGAAATCTTAGAATCAATCTCTATGACTATATATATCATATCCAACAAAACAATAAAGAGTATATTAAGTCAATTAAAACAGCCTATACTTATGCAACCTCTTTATATGGTGAGAGCCTTAAGGGGGTTGACAGAGAGACACTCTTTAGAATGTTTCCGACACCCTACAAATCACTCGTTTTAAAATATGCAACACAATATCAAGTTCCACCCGAGATGATATATGCTGTTATTAGAGAGGAGAGCCGATTCCAGGCCTCTATAATATCAAGGGCTAATGCAATTGGTCTGATGCAACTTATGCCCGGCACCGGAAAAGAGGTCGCCACAAAATTAAAGGTAAAAAATTACTCTCTTATCAATCCTGAGGATAATATAGCTTTCGGCACATACTACTTAAAATTCCTGGAACGATATACCGATGAATACCCCATGTTGTTAGCTGCCTATAATGCAGGTCACAAAAAGGCAACAAGATGGAATAAGTCATTCGATAACTATCCGCCCCATATAAAATATGAAATTATTCCATATCAGGAAACAAGAAACTACATAAGAAAGGTTTACAGAAGTTACTATATATATAGATATCTACTAAATAACCAAAGGATGGAAATGTGAAATATATTGGAGCTCATGTAAGTGCTGAGGGCGGAGTAGAAAATGCGCCCTTAAATGCTATGAAGATTGGAGCAAAGGCTTTTGCATTATTTACCAAGAATCAGAAAAGATGGGAGTCCCCACCTCTCTCGGAAATCTCAATTAGAAAATTTAAAGAAAGCCTGGCACTCTCGATGATTCTGCCAGATATGGTATTACCTCATGACAGCTATCTCATCAATATAGCAAATCCTGATCCTGCTAAGAGAGAAAAATCTATAAATGCACTGCTTGATGAAGCAAACAGAACCGAACAGCTTGGATTAACACTTCTTAACTTTCATCCCGGAAGCCATCTGGGAGAAATTACTGAACAGGAGGGGCTTGATCTTGTTGCAGATGGAATGAATAGGATCATCTCTCAAACTTCAAGCGTTATATTAGTCATTGAGAATACTGCCGGTCAGGGTTCAAATCTTGGTTATAAATTTGAACACCTTGGATATATAATTAGTAAAATAAATGATAGAAACAGAGTCGGAGTTTGCCTGGACACATGCCATACATTTGTTTCAGGTTATGACCTGCGAGATGAGGTTAACTTCAACAAAAACATGGAGCATTTTGAACAGACCATTGGCTTTAAGTACCTCAAAGCAATGCACCTAAATGACTCACTGGCAGAATATGCCTCAAAGAAGGATAGACACAACTCCATTGGTAAGGGGTATCTGGGTTTAAAACCATTTGAACTAATAATGAACGATTCAAGATTTGATAATATTCCATTAATACTCGAAACTATTGCCCCTGAACTATGGGCTGAGGAGATTAATCTATTGTACAGTATGGATAAGAGAGGGATCATCAAACCCTAGTTGCAAGGCCTCTAAGAAAACCATGAACAGTAAATAACACTACAAATGGAACAATCTCTGTAAGCAAGGGAGATAGATTAAAGTAGAATCGACTGAGGTACATATAGACACCAATAATCAAAACTACTATGTATAGTATTATTGAGAATACCAGATTCCTTGATTTTCCAATGTTTTCAATACCTATAAATCCAGAACTACTAAAGAGTATGAACATTGGTGAGATAATTAGAATCACAGTAATCATCCCTAACCCCTGAAGCATTTCAAACAGTCGATTTAAACTAGCGTATGATGAAAAATTAACAATTAGGGCTGCTAAAAAATACATAATAATCCCGAATGTAAGCCGATTGATAATTATCCGATTTACCTCAAAGATAACAAGTACTAATACAGAGACTAACGCAGTAATTAGAAAAACCAATCTCCAATTATCTGAGGCAATTTTTACTAGTGTGAGAAAAACAAATACAGGCAAAAACTCCATAACTCTAAAGAGTATATTTATTAGCATAGACTTCTTATTATTCATTATTTTTTTATAAACTATATATACCCGATTGTCAATATCAATAAATAGAATTAACAGTTGATTTTACTATGTTAATTAATATTACCAACAGATAATAACACAGCTCAATTATTAGAGGTTCCCCGAAAAAATAAATTATCGATTGATATATTAACTATAAAATGTTATTTTCTTTTTATCACATTTAAATTGAATATTGGAGCCTTTGATGAAAAAAATTATTTTATTCTCATCTATTATTTTATCTCTTATTTTATCTATTATACTAACATTGTCCTGTAAGAAAGGCGATGAGAATAGTGATCCTAAACAAAATCTGATCGAAAATCAAGTTTTGACAGTTGAGTTTGTTCAGGTCTATATGAAATATGCATATTGGGGATATAAAAATGAAAATGAGATCAACAAGCCGGCCAAGGAAGTTAAGGATAAATTCTTATTACGATTTGGAAACATGGTAACGGTTGAACTAAGAAAAAAAATTAATGATAAGATATATCTTCGTGTTTTATTACCTGATGAGACAACCAGATTGTGGTTGCCTGAGGATGCTGTAACACCTAAATTTATTACTATTAATAAACAAGGTGTCGATGTCTACTCTCTACCCAACAAGACATACAGACTTGATTATAGGATGGCTAT
>CAYYKD010000015.1:33464-35830 GCA_964471825.1 uncultured Spirochaetales bacterium | reverse complement strand
GGCTATATAAAGGTTGAATTTAAATTAAATCTTCCACGCAGATCAGATGGCTCTCTGGTATGGATTGATTCTGTATGGATAGAGAACGGTTATACTGATGACTTTGAATTAGCTGAAAACGGACTGCTTCTAAAAGAGGCCTATAGACAATACTATACCTCAAAGAAACACGATGAGGCAATAAAATCATTAAAAAGTATATTAGAATCCGGAAAAGTTTCACTTATTACTGAAGTTGCAGGAAGATTTTTAAGTGATATTGAGGTAGTTAAATAGTTATACTGAAAGCATTTTGTATTGTCGCAATTTGATTTGTCAACTTATTGATTTAAAATAAAATACAATTAACAAAATTGACAAATCAAATTTTTGCAGGTATATATTTAAGTTTTAAATATTGCATAACCGATATATTTTATATGAAGCATATATTATTTATATTTTTTACCTTCTTTATTAATGCAGGGGTTTTTGGTGATCTTAGATTCATCCCCATAGCAATTAATGACAAAAATCATGTACTTTTTAAATCTGATGAGATTATCGGTAATAAAAAAATTACAGAATCTCTATTCTATAGTGAGTTACCGGAATCAATTGATCTCAATGATGGAAATAATATTCGGGTGAAGATGTTATCGTATTACCCTGAATTTCTTCACTACTCTACCTTAGAAGACAAACTTTTCATTCAAAACAGAAATGGTGTATTTATTTATGACCAGAATAAAAACTCAGTCGAATCAATTGATAATCTACCATCAATCACAAATAGATCCGAATATGGCATACTTAGGCCATCTAAAATAGCCGTATCTCCTAATGGGCAGTATATTATTTCCAAGATTCAAAAATCGTCTGTCTTGTCAGATATCTATTTGTACAATACCCTAACTAAGGTTATTGAGAAGATTGCAGATGACTGCGAGATTTTACCGGGGCAGCCTTCCGCACTTTGGTCACATGATTCGGGATATATCATTTACCAAAAGAACAATCGTATTTATTATCTTTCAATTGATGATTTCCACAAGAAGAAGATACTTCCTGAAGACTGGAGACTAATAGGTTCAGCCAGACAATCAAACGCAAGTTGGACATCAAGAAATACCCTTGTCTGGATAGAGGATAATCTTATATATCAGGCTGACCCGAATCAATTTTTTTCACGGGCAGTTTACAGAAAATATCTGTCACAGGGAAATGTAATAGGTAAAATACCATTCTCCATTGAACCTGACTCTGATAGATTTATCTACGACGATGTCTCAAGGAAATTTCTTATAATAAAGAATGACAGGTCAGTTTTTTATTATTCAATTGCAAAGAATGTATCTCAGGAGAGCTATTTCCTGCTTGATGAAAATATGCAGTTCGAGGACGGCTCTCTTCTATCGACAGGTGAAACAGTCTTTACAGTAAAATTCATAGATAGCGGAAAAATTGGAAAAAAAGTTTTTACAGGTAAGCTTAGAGATAATAAAATTGTTTTTAACGAATTCTCAGATGAATTTTTAAATTCATATAACATTCGGGGTGTCACACTATCAATAGATAAGAAAAGTATAGCCGTCAATACCTCTAATGGTATTTTTTGTTATGACCTGTATTCCGAAAAGTTATTATGGAAACTATCAGATCAGGGAGTTATTAACAGCATAAACCTTAACAACTATACATGGATAGTTGGAGGCGATAACCTTACCGCTCTATATGACACTGTAACGGGAAGTTTAAATTACACCTTTGCTTCATCAGTTCAGACTGTCGGCTACACTGATGTTGATGAGATAGCACTATCATTTAACAATAGACATTTCATAGTTAATAGGTTAACCGGCACATTAAAGAGTGTTCCTATTTTATCAAAACTAAAGATGACCCACTCAAACAACAATCTAAGAGTTCTCTCGAGACCTATAAATATGGGATTCTATAGAGAACTGCCCTATGTTAAGGATATCTATACCGGTAAACAGGTAGAGCTATTAATGCAGCCTCTACTTAGATATGAATTATTTCAACCCGAATTAAAACTTGATCATACTTACTACACCTCACCATACCCCGAGAAATATGAGGTCGCACTAAAATTCAACTGTATTAGAGATGCTGATGGGATTTTCCCGATACTTGAGACTCTCTATAACTACAATGTTACTGCCTCATTCTTTATAAATGGCCTTTTCATGGAAGTTAATCCGCTATCAACAAAGTTGATTGCAGATTCAGAATTTGAAGTAGGTAATGCCTTTCAATATAATATTAATCTAACAGATACAGGCTTCCTGATAAACAAGGAATTCATTCCATGTAATTTCAGATCAACTTTCCATCAGAAAGCAAATATGCTTAAAACTGAATAT
>CAYYKD010000015.1:31513-33454 GCA_964471825.1 uncultured Spirochaetales bacterium | reverse complement strand
AATTACTTTAGAATTACCAATAAAAACTTTCATACAGTCTGGCACTCTCCTTTTTACTCATTTAACGAGGATATTGTTAAATATGGTCTGGATGCCGGATATACATTTGTAACCTATCATCTAGATACGCTTGATGGGATCAGCAAGACCCAGTCAGGTGCAAGCAACTCACTTTTCATGAATAACTATGCACTTATTAATAGGATAATTAACCGAATTAAACCGGGGCAGATAATGATAATGCAGACAGGAAAGAATGGTGTGATTAGGGACGATCGCCTATATAACGACCTGGAGCTGCTTATATGTGAGCTTATAAGAAGCGGCTATTCATTTACAACTGCCGGTGATATTATGAAAAAATACCGTACAGGTCAATAAAAAAGCCTCAATAAAAAAGCCTCAATAAAAAGCCTCATTAAAAAAAACATTATTTCCTTTACAAATAATATTTATCCTGTATAATATCCCTTAGGAGTTTTATATGAAAAATACTATAACAACACCATTGGTTATATTGTGTATTCTAACAATTATCAGTATCGGATGTAAGAAGGACAAAGAATTAAAATTAAACAACAATGCTAATGAGACAGATCAAAAAAATATTGATTTTACAGATGAAGAAAATGATTATATTAAAAAATTACAGAGGAAAGGTTATTTAACTATTGCGACCAGGAATAGAGCTACAATTTTTGAAAAGGATAAGTTTGGACAAGATAAACATGGGGGATTAGAGTATAAAATTGCAAAGTCATTTGCTGATTTTTTTGGCATTAAAATTAAAATCGAAATGGTTAATTCTGTTCAGGAATATTTTGCCCGAGATGGAAAGATACCTGATGCAATTATCGAGGCTGGTCTAACCGATGGTTCAATACCATCATATACACCTGATATTTTAAAAAAATCAGATGTAATTGTTGATGGACTAAGTGCTCAGAGATGGAGACTAAAACTTATGTCCTTTGTAAAGACAATCCCTGATAAAGATGTAATTGTTGCTAGAAAGGGGATAATTGTAGAGAAACTAGAGGACCTTGCGAAATACCGAATTGCAATAGTTCCACTTACTGCCTATGGAACCACCTTAAAAAGAGTCGAAAATCATCTTGGAGCAAAATTCACATATGTAGAAGTTTCAGACACACCTGAACTGGCAAGGGCAGTTTCATCCGGTGATGCTGATATTACTGCTCTTGCAGGTTTTACAAGTATAATCGAGATGAGGAAATATAATAATCTTATAGTTACAATTCCCCTATCAACCTCAGAGGCAGATTGGTCACACTGGGCAGTTAAAAAAGAAGATACTATTCTTGCGGGTATACTTCAGAAGTATATTAACTATGCAAAGAACACCGGGATCTATGATAATCTATGGTTAGACTCCCTTGGTATCTCATACACTGAGTTTATGACTATTATTAGGGTTATGTAGTGATTAATATAGTTTTATCTCAGATGTCAAAACTCAATAGATATGAAACATTATAATTTTTTATTGGTAATACTATACATATGTATTAATGTTTTTTTAAATGCAGACAATTCAACAGATAGAATCATAAAAATATATCTTGATAACAGAGTTATTGAAGATGAAACAGCTGATAACGATAGTTTTATAATAGGAAATAGATGGTTCTCAAGAGCAAACTTTACAATTGACTTAAATAGTTATATTGGAGTTGCCGGTTCAAGAGATTTCTTTTTTAACAACTTATCAACCAGCTATTCATTTAAATCTATAAATAGATGGATATTTGGATTTTCAATAGGATACAGCGGTTATCCTGTAGGACTTTTTACAGGTAACTTAACTGCCTATCGATTTGCGGTGAGTATTGGTTTTAATTTCCTATACAAGTTGTTTTCATCTAATGAGGGGATATTTGGATGGATATCAGTTGGCGGTGGATACAAACACCTCGCAAT
>CAYYKD010000015.1:24093-31503 GCA_964471825.1 uncultured Spirochaetales bacterium | reverse complement strand
CAATCAATACAGGTTTAGGAATTGGAAATAAATATTTAGATTCTATCATTCTAAGTATAGACCTTGTTCCTCAGTCTTATATAAATATAAATGCTGACTTCCAAAAAGTCCTTTATAAATTTTTTTCTATGAAATTATTTAGCCAACTATTTGTACAAACAAATAACTTTCCACTTCTCTATATAATATTTAATGTAGGATTGACCTTTGGATTTTTAATAAATAATCTATTTAAGATTGATTTTGGCGGAGGTATTTCATTTAATGAGTTTTTTTATCCCGGAGGATATGGTTATCTTGGGTTATCATTTATAATTCAATAACCTTTTATTCATTGAATCTCCTCGAAAAAAGCCCTTCAGTATTTTTACAGTGAACCTCAATGCTTTATAATTAATGGATTCTTGATACCTAATGTTGCCAGTCTTACTCGTAACAACTGCATCTGAGAATAACTTAGATTATCAATAATAACCCTATGAACAGACCTTGGTTGAAATACAGAATTTATTCTCGATTTTATCCCCTGCTCTCTTAATTTTTTAACCAGACCGTCAGCATTTAATCTGTCTGAAAATGAGGCGATCTGTATAGAATATAAATTAGAATGATATCTATGGTATCTATTAACACCTTTTTCAAGAATTTCCAGTTTTACCTCATCGGTGCCGGTCTTTATCATATCAATCTCCTTTGCTGCCGCCATCGAGAGATCAATTACTCTATTCTTTACAAAAGGGCCTCTATCATTTATTCGAACAACGACACTTAGGTTATTTGTCAAAGAAGTTACCTTTATAATCGAATTAAATGGCAAAGTCTTATGAGCAGCAGTAAGATCATTGGTATTAAATCGCTCACCATTGGCTGTAAGTTTACCATGAAAATCAGGTCCATACCATGAAGCATAACCAATTTCACCAAACAATTTAAAGGTAAAAAGAAAATTAACTAATAACAGAATAATAAATCTACGCACAATCACACCTCACATAATATATCGAAATATTTTATAATTAATTTAATAGTTTATTTTAAGTGATTGATATATACAATAAAGGCTATTAATTCTATTAAGGATAATAAAATGATATTTAACCATATATTTTCTATAATTTTGATAAAATATAACTTTGATGTTTTAAATTATTATGATAGTATAATTTTTATTAAAGAATGTTAAGGAGTTATTAATGGCAAAAAAGACAACAGAATCAGTAGCAAAAAAAATTGAAACTAAGACTGATACACCAAAAAAAGAAACATCAAAAATCAGTACAACAAAAAATGTTGATCTCTCAAATTTTTTAACTGAGATTGAATCAAAGGCTTATGAAATCTTTGAAGAGAGAACAAGAAACAACCAGTCCGGTAATGAGATGTCAGATTGGCTAGCCGCAGAAGCTGAAATAAAAAAGAAATATAATATTAAGTAAAAATCAGTACAATAAAAGCCCACCAAAAAATTTGGATGGGCTTAATAATTTAAATCACTTCTTCTTTGTGTGCATTTCATTATACATCTCTTGGATAATCACTTTTACTTCAGGTTGATTAAATGTTATTTTGTGCATAAAGTCCTCATGAACTCTTGCCTCCTGTAATAACTGCCTCTTTCTGAGATTCACTGAGTATTTAACTGTCTCCAGAGTTAGACGAGGTCTCTCCGCAATTATTTCAGCCATCTCAAGTGCCTTAGGTAGAACCTGTTCCTTTGGTAGAACATAATTTACATTAGATCGTCCTGCATAGGTTTTTCCTTTGAGAAGTTTACCTGTGTACATCATCTCATTAGCAACATAGTCGCCAAGAAGTCCCTGGATAAGTCTTGTACAACCCATACCGGGTGAAAAACCCAGATTGGTAAAGTTAACGCCATACATACTTCTCTCTGACATCATAACTATGTCGGCATACATTCCAAGTACAAAACCGCCGCCTAGAGCTCCGCCTTCCATAGCAGCAATTACAGGAACCGGGATATTAATCATCGCCTCAGCAAGAATCAGATCTTTTACCTCCAGCTCCCCTTTAAATAACTCCATAAGAGCCATCTTATCTGCTCCCGCACAGAAGATATCAGGAAACCCCTTTACAACTACAGCCCTAGCTTTTTTATCTTTCTGAAGTAGTGTGATCTTTTCCATCAATGTATTTACAAACTCCTCAGTAAATGTATTCTTTGAGCCCTCATCATGTAAATGCAATACTCTAACTGTCTCAGAATGGTTAATTATTGAAATAATCTCTTTCATTTTGCCTTCCTATTGTAAATTTTTTATAAATACCCGGAGAAAATTCCGGTTAAACCCTAAACTATGACCTATCTAATACTCTTCTCGCTCTATCAAGATCCTCTGAGTATGTTACTTTAAATAAATCTCTATCACCTTCAACAAGTGCTATGTTGTTATTATTTAAACTATATATCTCTGTATCATCTGTATATTTTTCCGGGTTAATACAGTCTTTGTAGGCTGCAAGGAGTTTTTGAAAACTGAAAATCTGTGGAGTCTGAATCGATCTAAGGGATTTCCGTCTAAAATGAACCTTAATAAAGCCTGAACTATCAATCTCCTTAATAGTATCAACAACGCCTATCGCCGGTGAAGCAGCACCTGTGATAAGTGCCTGTTCAAATGTCCTATTCAACACAGTATCTGTTAAGAATGGCCTGGCGGCATCATGTATAGCAATGAAATCCGGTTGATATATCTCATCAACTCCCTTTAGTCCATTAGTAACAGACTGTGATCTCTCACTCCCACCTAAGAAAAACCCGCCATATTTAGTAGAATTTTCAACTAATGATAGGGATTGTTTAAATAATTCTATGTGATCCTGATTTATTACAAAGAAGATTTTATCAACATATCTATTGTCCGAGAAGGTTTTAAATGAATAATGAAAAATAGGCCTAGAGTTAATTGTTATGTATGCTTTTGGTATATCACAGCCCATTCTCGAACCACTACCTGCACACATCATCAATACTGCTAAATTATGCATAAAAAATAATTAGTCCTTATTCCCATAAATAACTAAAACCTCAGGATTCTCAGATTTAGAATATTTAATATATATAGAATATTTAATATATATAATAAAAACATGAATAAGTAAATATTCTTGTATATATTCTATAAATATATTTATTATGACATGGAAACGGAAATGGAACCGGAAACTAGAATTTAAATTTTACTGTTAACTTATAGCCATGATTAAAACCCAGATTTACAGGTCCAAACTCACCCGGTTGATATGAACTATTAAATAAATTTCTGTCTATCGGAACCATAGCTGTAATTGAAATAGACAGATTCTGAACCGGTTCAATATTGATAAAGGTTGTGATGATCCCAGAGATGTCTTCAATACCGAACAAGAAACTATTACCCACAAAAATTAGATCATTGATTTTAGCTCTTATCATTGTGTAGAGGTAATTATGTCTTGAGTAGAATTGGCTCTTAAGTTCCTGATTAGGAAATCGGCTTATAGGTTTGTTCTTTGTCCAGTGTGACACCGGTACACCTGAGATATTGTCCGCATAAAGCCGGTCTAACTTTTCTTCACCGAACCCTAGCATCCCGCCACCATAGAAGAGGTATTCAATCATGAAATAGAGATGCCCCTTTGCTGTTGTATAGTCAAGTCCAAAAGCAAACTCAAGCCCCTCATATCCATAGAATTTATTTCCATAGAACTCACCCGTGATGAAATTTCTATGTTCAAATCTATATATCATGTCGACCGTTAACTTAACTTCAACATCGGCATGCATACTGAAGCCTGCAATGTGAGTAAAATTACCTGAATAGTTTGCTGGTATTTTTAATTTATCCTTATCGTCTGTATAATCAGTCTCAGGCATAACCAGAGTATAGATGAATTGAAGGTTGAAGTTTACATTTGAGTTTTTTGGCTGAAGATTAAGGATGTCTGTAGATATTCCAAACTTAAAACCCCATCCCCTTGACTCAAGCGGATCTGAGGGTGCAATAGCAAAGATATCTATTACCCAGAAATCCCCCGGAAATAGAGTTGTTAAAAAAGTTAGCTGCCCCGATGGACGAGCATCAAGGTTAACTGCATTTCGAGGATTAAAAAAGTCATTTGGGCTAAAGGCATAACCAAACCCGCGAGCGTATCTGATGAGACCCGTAGTAATTGTAGCGTAGTCAAATTTAACTTTAAAAAACATCCGCTCAAGTTCAAATCCGCCAATATAGGTGGACCTATAAAAAAATGGTATTGAAAGAAAGCCGGATTTGACAGAATCTATATCTGTTAATGAAGCCGGATTTGATAGGCGACCAAAAATTGAAGAGGCATCTGCCAGATAATAGAGCCTGTAGAAGTCTGTCATTGAACCTGACAGCATATTAATATTGACTGCAAACTGAAACTCAAGATACTTTGAGATGTTTGATTTGAATCTTAAATTAGCAAAGTTATTCATTCCCCAGCTGAAATTATGATCCTCTAGTGAAGGTCTATTATTAAACAGCCTGACACTATTAAACACCGTACTACACTCATATGAGCCGTTAAACTGAACTGAGGCTTTTTGAGCAAATATCAATTGACAGGTGAATATTAGTACAAAAACTCCATAATAGACTCTATTTATCACTTTCATACAGATGCTCCTATAAAATTATTCAAAACGCATTGCCTGAGCGATCTCTTTTTTTAATGCTCTCTTAACCGGAGTAATACAAGCAATTGCTGAGATTAGTGTGGCACCGATTACCGAACCAAACATAGTTACCCAATTCCATGCTCCCTTATATACGCCGGCGACTCTATAACCAAATTGATCAGTCCCCATTGCATTAATCATTGTAGAGAAATCAATTCCAAAATTGACCATATAAATATTTGACATAAATCCAAGAATAAATCCAATAGATGAACCTAATAACCCAATTAGTGAGGCCTCTATAAGAAATGTTAGTTTGACTTCACCATCTGTCATTCCAAGTGATCTAATCATTCCAATCTCCTTGGTTCTCTCAAGGGTTGCCATTAACATAGTGTTTGATATGCCGAGGATTGAAATAAGAAATAGAAAAAATACAATTGCATTTGTCCCCTTAGACTTCGCACCTGCTATGGCAAGAAAGTCCTTAGCATCTTCCTCCCATGATACTACTGATAATCCATCAATATCAGTTGATTTTAGTGTCTTTCTAATCACAGCCGGGCCTTCATCTTTACCGGGAATATCCGCAGGCCCCTTATTCTTCTTTCTAATGCAGATCTCTGTTACCCTGTCACTCATCTGCAGCCCAAATGTTTCATGATTGAGAATATCAAGAGGCATATATGCAACCTTATCGTTTATGTAGGGATTATTTGTATTTAGTAACCCAACAATCTTTAAGGGAATAACCTGCGGTGTTCTAACAACTCTCTTTTTATCATCGAGTCTATCAATTGTTGTATAGAGATTAACAGTATCACCAATCTTAACACCGAGATCAAATGCCCCTTTTACACCTATAACGATTCCCCATTCGCCGTCTCTAATATAACTACCGCCATCTTCTATATGTTTGTGAAGCTCAAAGACACCCTTTGATAATTCCGTGTCCATTCCATAGAAATTAAAAGGAAACTCACGATTGTTATAAAGAAGTGTTCCTCTAAAATTTACCCGTGGTACGCCATTAAATCCTTCACTATCAAGTTGACTTACGATCGCTCTCCAGTTATCAATAGAATGAAACATGGGAGCATCATCCTTGCTCTCCAGGAAATCCTGATTATATATCTTAACTGCTCCGGTTTCGAGATTTACAATATTTCTTTCAGAATCAATCTTCATTCCAAGAAGCCAGCCATCAATAAAGATAAAAACCCACACAGATATAACAACAGACAACGAGGTTAAAATGGTTTTCACCTTATGTCTACCGAGATTCTTAAAGGCAATATTTACTATCTTAAAAAACATTATGCCCTCCATTTGTATCAACTATGATTATGTATAAACCATAGTTCATGCTAGTTCATTAAATTCTGCATAGAAAAAGTATTTGGCGGTATCTTCACATCAAGTTCGACACTCTTCATAACAAATCTTGTTGATGAGTTATTCCTTAGCATATCCTTAACTGTCACCTCAACCGGAAAATCTCTGCCACCAATTTTCTGTTTTCTTAGAACCCGCTCTTCTTTAAGCAACACTCCGGATAATGCATATCTTTCAAGCTTTATGCTGTTTAGACCATCCTTCTCTACCCAGATTTTTAATTTTGGATATGTAACAGTCTGTCTCTTTGAGATTAGTTCAAGAACAAACACATTCTTTCCCTCAAATACTGTATCTTCAACTATAGTTGCATTGTATTGACTCTCAAGTGTTTCATTGTCAATTGTATCCTCATAGGACATATCAGAACCCATCATAGATTCCTTAAGCATATGACCGGTTATCGGTATGACATCCTCAACATCGGGCGAATACATAAACAATTTACCATTCTGTTTAAGATATTTTGTCCCCATATCATCTGTATTGGTAAATACAAGATATGAATTGTTGTTTCCCTGTGCATATGCCTCAAATGTTTTAACAAACTTTCTGCCCGATATCTCGATAAATATCTCACCTGAATATTTAATTGATGAGTAAACAGAGTCCCTATCAAGTTTTCTGATAATTGAGAGAGCATCAACTCCTGAGACACCTGTATTAGCAAATAGTGTTGTTGATAAAATAAGTAACAGTAACACCCCATATAATTTTTTAGTAATCTTCTTCATAACCTACCTCCTTAATGCCTCTACAGGCTCAATAAATGCTGATTTTAATGACGGAAATATTGTACAAACACCTGAAATAGCTGTTCCAATAATGAATCCATTGAATAGATATCTGAATGAGAACCTAAAAAAGAGCGTGTTACTTACAGGCATCTCAACTCCACCCGTCATCTTCATTATATCTATCGGAACTGTCTGTAGCCAGGCTGTTAATACTCCGCTAAATATAACACCTGCAAGTGATCCTATTATGCTTAAAACAAGTGCCTCTGCGATAAATAGCATTACTATTTGAGGTTTTGTCATGCCAAGTGACCCCATCATACCGATCTCTTTTATTCGCTCATGAATAATCATTATAATTGTGTTAATTATAAGAAATGACGCAACAATGATAAATATCGCATATATTACTATATATACAGACTTCATTTGATCCATATATGCTATCATACTATTCTCTTTCCATGTCTGCACAAAGAGATCCTCATTATCAAACAGCCTGATTAAGTCACTCTTAATATCTGATAGATTATTCATGGATTCATCTGTAAAGATCACAATCTTTTGTGTCCTATTGTTAAGTGCAGCAAGTCGTTGTATTCTTTCATAGGGTACAACAATATAGTTTCC
>CAYYKD010000015.1:22576-24083 GCA_964471825.1 uncultured Spirochaetales bacterium | reverse complement strand
TGACCCAAAAGGAAAGGGAATTTATTTTGGTAATATTAGCAATAAGAATATTTTCATAGTTAAAATCAATAAATCCTGTTACGGTCGGTCTATTAAACCGCTCACTATACTGACTTGAGATTATCTTAAAGTCAAGTTTATCACCTATATTTATACCCAACTTTTTTGCAAGTTTAATACCAATGACACACTCATTTTTATATTTGCCGGTTTCTATATCCCTCTGGGGAAATCTGCCGTCTACAATTCCACTATCCTTTGTTCTAAGATTGTAGTAGATCGTACCATCTAGCTTTAACTCCTCTTCAAAATCTACCCCCCACAAAACCGCATGCTTGACAGAACTCTCTCTAAGAGTTGCATAGGTTGATATTCTTTCAAAAACCCCCGTAACACCTTTAATCTTTTTAATCTCATCTATAACCTCTGACACAGACTTGTCAGGAAACTCAATCGGGTATTGAAGTGGTTGAAAATCACTGTTGCTCTTGTAGTCCTTATGAACAACACTTATATGCCCCGTATCAAATATCTTAACAGTCTCATGCATAGAGTCTATCATCCCCTCCATATAGCTCTGCAGCACAACTATAAAGAAGACTGCAATCATTATTGCGACTATACAGAGTGCTGATCTTCTGAAATTTCTAAAGATATTTCTAAATGCAATTAATAATAACATCATTTTCCTCCTATATAAAAATCCTATAAAAAAACTATTCAAATCTAAGAGCCTCAACAATCGGTATCTTTACGGCCCGCAAGACAGGGATTATACTAGCAAGGGCTGCAACCAGTGTTGCTATAAAAATTGATAGAAATGCATTTCCCCAGTTCCACGCTGACTTGTAGATCCCGACCAGCCTGTAGCCGATCTCATCTGTCCCAAAAGCTTCAAGGGTATTTGAGAAGTCTATGCCGACATTAACCATATATATATTAAATGGAATTGATACGATTAGTCCGACAATTGCACCGATAAAACCTATCATTGCTGCCTCAATGACAAAACTTACAAATATTTCACTATCTGTCATCCCTAATGCACGGGTCATACCGATCTCCTTTGTCCTCTCAAGAGTTGCCATAAGCATTGTATTTGATATTCCTATAACTGTAAGGACTATTAGAAAGAGTAGAAGGACAGCAGTTCCACTTTTATCCTGATCAGACATTGCTATAAAGTCTTTTGCATCCTCTCTCCATGATACAACTGTTAAATCATCTGTCAAGATATTACCTATCTCCTTACTGATCACCGATGGGCTTTCTTCTCGAACACTAAGAGCGGACGGAGAGAAACCCTTTTTTCTGATGGCAATCTCAGTAACAGCCCCGCCAAGCCTCAATCCCAACAGTTCATCATTTAAGATGTCGATCGGTAGAAATGCCATTCTATTATTTATATAGGGGTTAGTTGTGTTGATTATTCCTCCGATTTTTAGAGGAATAACCTGAGAAGTTCTTACAACTTTTCCTGATTCATTCTTCTGATCTATAGTTGTAT
>CAYYKD010000015.1:13580-22566 GCA_964471825.1 uncultured Spirochaetales bacterium | reverse complement strand
GATCGTGTCTCCCAATTTTACACCAAGATCATAGGCACCCTTTGAACCGATAACAAGTTCAAACTTGCCGTTAGTCACATAGTTACCTGATTCCATATATCTGTGAAGCTGAAATACTTCCCTAGACTTAGTATCATCCAAACCGTTAAATATAAAAGGAAGCTCCTTATTGTTAAAAAGCAAGGTTCCCGAAAATGTAACCTTTGGGCATGCAATATATCCTTTTTGATTTAATTCATCTACTATCTCTTCCCATCCGGTAAATGCCTCATAGAGAGGTAGATCCTCTTTATTTTTAAAGTATTCCTTTGAGTATATCTTTGCCGCACCGGTCTCAAGATTTAGAATATTTCTCATAGAATCTATAGTTGAACCCATTAAGAATGCATCCATAACTATATAGGACCAAATACAGAGAACTATAGATAGTGTTGTTATAATAGTTTTAACTTTATGCCGTCCCAGATTGCGGAATGCAAGCACAAGCAAATTTGTTTTCATTAGGCCTCCTAATATTTCCATCGTCTCCTAATATTTCCTTCGTCTTTTGATTGTCTATTTATCTTTTCGTTTATCCTCAACAATTAATCCATCTCTTAGACTTACAATTCTTTTTGCATAGTCCATTACCATCTGATCATGAGTCGAAAAGATGAATGTCGTTTTCTCAGTCTCATTTAACTTCTTCATTAGATCCAAAATCTCACCACCGATCTTAGAGTCTAAGTTTGCAGTAGGCTCATCAGCCAAAATGAGCTTAGGTTTCTTAACCAGTGCCCTTGCAATTGCCACTCTCTGTTGTTGCCCGCCTGAGAGTTCTTTAGGTTTTCTATTCTCCATACCTTCTAGCCCAACCTCTTTTAAGGCATAATAGGCTTTTTCCTTTATAGACCTCTTGTTTTCTCCAAGTAGAATTAGAGGAAATGAGACATTCTCAATTGCAGTTAGAACAGGTATTAGATTGTATGCCTGAAATATAAATCCGATATTCTCTCTTCTAATTAGTGCGAGGCTTTTTTTATTCATCTTACTTACATCAACACCATTTAACTCAACAAGACCATGTGAAGGTGTGTCAAGGCATCCTATTAGGTGCAGAAGTGTTGATTTACCGCTACCGGACGGACCTACAATTGCTGTGAACTCACCTGATTCAATATTAACCGATACACCCCTAAGAGCATTTACGACAATCTTATTGACCTGATAGTCCTTTACAAGATTATCTACTTTAACTATTGACATTTTGTTCCCCCTTGTTACCGACTGATTTCTTTAATTTTCTTATCTCATCCAGTGCTGCAGCACCGGTTATGTTTTCAAGCGATTCTGAGATTGATGATGGAGTTATTATCATCGAATTTCCCTCTTTAAGTCCCTCATTAATCACGCTAAGTGATCTTAGTTTATAAGCAGTCTCATTATCTCTGTAAATCTTACCAGCCTTATCATAGATGCCGGCTAGTTCAAGTTCTGCCTGTCCAAGCATTATTCGTGCATTTCTCTCTTTCTCGGCTATAGCCTGTCTAGACAACTCAACCTGTAAGGATTCAGGTATTTGAATGTCTGTAATTTCGATATGCTGAATTGTAATCCCCCATTCTGTTGTCTTCTTATCTACTTCCTTTCTTATATCTTCCTCGATCAACTCCCCTTTACTAAGGAAATCATTTATAGTATTACGGCTGATTGCATTCCTAAGTGCTGTCTGTGAGCTTAAGACAACCGCCTCAACATAGTTTTCAACCTCAAGGATAGCCTTCTCTGCATCCCAGACCATCCAGAAACAGAGTGCATCAACAGTAACTGTAACAGAGTCATTTGTCAGTGTTGTCTCCGTTGCAAAATCAGAGACCCTTATTCTAAGATCAACGACCTCTGTTACGGTATCAAGAAATGGAAATAACATAAATAATCCGGGTCCCTTTATCTTTTTAAATTTCCCCAGCCTTAAGACTACCGCTCTTTCCCATTCCTTCATTACCTGTATCACACCGGCCATAATCCCTCCCATAAAAAGAAATGTTGTAAATAAAAGGCTCCTAATCCCATACATATAGACACCGGCAAAAAGTATAATAAAGCCTGCCTTAATTACAGTTTCCCACCGTGAAAATATCGCTATCAATACCAGCAGAGCAATTATTGAAAAAAAAGATATCTGCAAGAATAACCTATCATCGGCGTTAGCAAAATGCCTATATACAACAGAACCTATTGATGCAAAAATAAGATAGACTACAACACCTATTGTATGTATTCTAAAGTTCCTCTCAAATCTCCATCTCTTAATGTTCTTAATAAGATAGTTTTTATTGTTCCTAAAAAAATCTAACATCTAATCCCCCTCATAGTTATTTACTCTTTTCCTGATCTCATCAATTGTTAACCCATAGGATCTAAGCGTTCTAATAAACGAGGCTATTGCCTTCTCAACCTTTTCGTTGATCTCTATCTCACTTAATATCACAGTTTTATCAGAGATAAATGTACCTGCCCCGACCTGTGTAGTAACAAGCCCCCTAATCTCAAGTTCATTATATGCCTTAGCAATGGTATTTGGATTGATCTTTAATTCAATGGCGAGTGATCTGATAGTCGGAAGCCTATAGCCCGGCACTAAGACACCCGTACTCATATTATGTTCAACTTGCTGAATTATTTGTCTATAGAATGGAATACCTGATGCGGCATCAAGCGAGAATCTAAAAACTTTACTATTTATTCCTTGACCTATTGTACTATTCATATAGTACAATATACACATTATTAGTACAACTTGTCAAGAGAAATTTTTAAAAAATTATTTAAAAAATTCATTTTATTACATTCTTAGAAAAGACAACTCTTCAGTGATTCTGTGCAAAAATTATATTGTTGACTTAAATCATAAAACTTCATATTATAAGGGAACTCTAAAAAAAACTCCAATTTAACGGTGGAAATAGATGAAACAGAAAAATTTAATTATAATCGGTGCAGGTGAAGCGGGTAAACTGGTTGCCAGGGACATTATTCATAATTCAAAACTTACAGGTCTATACAGCATAGTCGGATTTCTTGATGATAGAAAAACAGGTGAAATTATTGAAGGACTATCGGTAATCGGCACAATAGATGACGCCCTGGAATTGATAAAAAAAAATGATATTGATGAAGTTATAATAGCGATTCCATCAGCTACCTATATAACAATTAATGATATAGTAAGGAAGATCGGTAAGTCAGGTGTATTAGTTAAAATTGTACCCGGGATCTATGAGATTGTTAAGGGAACAGTCAGATTTAGTCAGATAAGGGAGATCGATCCGGTAGATCTTCTGGGAAGAGAGGAGGTTGACTTTAATATAACTGAACTATCCGCCTCTTTTTACGATAAGACAGTGTTTGTAACCGGTGCAGGCGGGTCAATAGGATCAGAAATTATCCGTCAGTTACGACTTCTGCCTGTAAAAAAAATCATCGCATTCGGCAGAGGTGAAAACTCTATTCATTCATTGATACATGAAAATAGTAGTGATAATAGACTCGAATACATAATTGGTGATATTCGCGATAAAAAGAAAATACTTTGGGAGCTAAGCCGCACTAGACCGGATATTCTATTTCATGCGGCTGCTCACAAGCATGTTCCATTTATGGAGGACTTCCCGGATGAGGCAATTAAGAATAATATCGGTGGGACTTTCAACTGTGCAATGGCAGCCTGCGAGACAGGTGTAACCAGATTCATACTTATATCTACTGATAAATCTGTAAATCCCGGATCAGTGATGGGAGCTACTAAGCGGATTGCAGAGAATTTAATCCTAAGTCTAAATGGTGGGTGTCAGACTATGTTTAGTCTGGTGAGATTTGGAAATGTTCTAGGTTCGCGTGGAAGCGTTATACCGGTGTTTAATAAACAGATCGAACAGGGTGGCCCCGTAACAATAACTGACCCGGCTATGACAAGATTTTTTATGTCTATAAGAGAGGCGGCAAGGCTTGTTATAAAATCAGTGTCGGTTGATAGAGGCAATATTTTTATTCTCGATATGGGACAGCCAATCAAGATTGTTGAACTTGCAAAGAGCTTAATATCCATGCACGGGTTTAGGGATGAGGAGATCAAGATAGTATATTCAGGAGTTAGAAAGGGAGAAAAACTATATGAGGAGCTTTCAACCGAAAATGAAAAACCGCTTCAGACAGGTGTCGAAAAACTTCTGGTACTTAATCAGACATGTGATCTGTCAATCTATAAAAATTCAGATGCATTAGTTAGCAAACTAATGGCCTGTGCTGATACCTATGATAAATCAGCTATAAAAAAAATGTTATCAGAATTACTTCCTGATTATTGCTACAACGATTAATATGATGAGGCTCTTGCAAAAATAAATTTTTGTACTACGTCCGCAAGTTGCCGAAATCCGCCGTTGTACGTAGTTTCAGGGCAAATTATATCACAGTTTGTTTCTTTTTCAACAAAATCTTCACTGCAAAATATAATATTAAAACTCCAATTACTATATTTAGAAATGAAATAATGAAATTTGATAAAAACATTTTTAATATTATTCCTAACAAAGCTATTATTGTTAAAAAAATAATAGTTGGGATCAATGCTCCAATACCATATAAAATTAATTCTTTTCTTGTAAAATTATTCTCTCCGATTTTGCTTGAAAAAATTCCTATCCAAAAAATTACAGTTAATGGATTTGATAAAGTTAGTAATAATCCTAAAATAATTGGGTTATTTATCTGAAGGTTATTAAGATATGCTAATTTTGGAATTAAGTTAATTTTCACAAATTCAGAAACAATTATATTTATCCCAAAAATTAACAAAATTATGAAGCCGATTATTTTTGAGATTATTTTTGCATTATTTGATTTTATAAATGTTGAAACTCCAAATATAGCCCAAAAAATATAAAAAGCATCAATAATGAATACACCAATAACAATTAATTCTGAATATAAGAACCCTTTGTCAACGGAATTTTTAAAAACAAAAAGACAAACAGGTCCGATTGCTAACTGTAATAATAATCCTAAGGATAATCCTTTGATAAAGATACTCAAATATTTATAATTAATTATTTTCTCCATTTTCATCAGATATTTCTTGCCCCAAAATTTCACACAACTATTACATATATTAATTTTTTTCTTTTATATTCATTATAACTATTTTTTGCGATTGAGAACTCAATCGATTATGCCATACATCTTGATGTAGTTTAACTGTATCAGTTAGTGCTTTTACTTCACAAAAAAATATTTCTTTTAACGATTTATATATTATTAGATCAGGTAAACCATTTCCGGGATTAATTTCAGAGAAATGATCAAATAAATATTCGTACATATAAAACAAGAATTCTCTATTAAATGTATTTAAAAGATCGATAAATTCATTCCGGTTTAAAATAATTTTTGCAGGATCTTCATAAAAATAAATTAAATCATCTGAAATGTATTTTTCAAATCCTTCTTTCATCATGATATCATTTTGCTTTTGTCTTTCTATCTTTCTTTCATTATACAGCATTTGTTCTGCCTGTCTTGATCCATATTTCATATTTGACATAAATAAATCTTCGTTATTTTTATTTGCTTTTATGTCAATAAGGTCTTTATAAATTAGTTTTTTGCTGTACCACCAAAAACGATCTTCAGAAAAAAATCCTTTGTATCCAATTTTTTTATAATGATTTATCACATAACTTTCAGGGTATTTAAACTGTTGATCATCTTCTGATATATAAATATTTTTTCTTCCATTTTTAATGATGTTTGCATATATTGTTTCATTTATAATCATTTACTTTCCTTGGTTTAAAAACAACGTCAATTTAAAACAATACTTAGCCACAAAATTTCATATAACTTAACACCTCATTCAAACTACCAACCTCTACTTCAAATGTTTCTCAAGTGTGTTAGCTAGTTCATTTATCGTATATGGCTTACTGATACTTGCTGTAAATCCATATTCAACTGGAGCAGATATAACAGGGTCATCGGCATAGCCGCTTGATGCTATCACAGGCAGATTCGGATAGATAGAACGAATATCAGATATTATCTCCTTACCGCCCTTTCCACCGGGGATAGTCAGGTCTAAAAAAATCCCCTTCAAATCATTCTTATTTTCTATATTCTTTAAATGATCCAATAACTCATCACCATTCTTAAAGGCCTCAGTTCTGTATCCGAATATTGCAAACATCTCTGATGCAATTTGAAGAATATAGTCCTCATCATCAAGAATATAGATTAAACCTGAACCGACATGTCTTTTTCGTTTTAGTGTATTGATTATTGAAATATCATCCCTATTTGATCTTGGCAAATAGATAACAAACTCAGCACCATTATTATCTTTAGAAAATGCCTCAATCAGTCCGCCATGTTTTGATATTATTGAATAGGTAGTTGCCAGCCCAAGTCCATTTCCGTGTTTCTTAGTTGTAAAGAAGGGATCAAATATCTTATTAAGCACATCTGAAGGGATTCCCGGACCGGTATCTTTTATTGACACCATAATATAATCACCATCTGGAAGATTTAAGTTACTCTTCTCAGTGACAGATATATTCTTACAACCTATAATAACTTCTCCGTACTCCTTGATCGCCTGCTTAGCATTAATTAGAATATTATCAAAGACCTGACCAAGTTGATTATGATCAAATTCAGAATTCCAGAGATCCTCCGAAATATTATATGTCGCCTTTATGTTAGAACCCGATAGAATAAATGACGCTGAGTCCTTAATGAGTTTCGCTATATTGCCTACAGATTTGTTTGGAGCCCCCCCCTTTGAGAAAGTTAATAACTGCCTCGCAAGATCCTTTGATCTGGTAAACACCTTTATCGCCCCATCTATATACTCTCCAACGCTCTCATTATTACCTGTTAAAATACTCACCCTGGCAAGATCAAGATAACCAAATAGCCCGGTCAGCAGATTGTTAAAATCATGGGCAATCCCGCCGGCCAACAATCCAAGTGATTCTAATTTCTCAGCTCTTCTTACCCGCTCAAATATCATTTCCTTCTCAGTTACATCCCTAAATACTAAAACAACACCAATAACCTGTCCTGAGTTATCTCTGATTGGAGCTCCGCTATCAGCAATTTTTTTCTTCTCTCCTATCTTTGAAACCAGAACTGTATGATTTGCTAATTCAACAATGACACCGGAAGATAGTACCTTATCAACAGGGTTTTCACAGACCTCACCGGTTATCTCATTATATATAACAAATACTTCTGATAATTTCTTGCCCACAGCATCGGTCATCTTCCATCCGGTTAACTCCTCAGCAACCTTATTTAACAATACAATTTGACCGTTGACATCTGTAGTTATAACACCGTCACCTATACTGGTTAGTGTAACCGAGACCTTTTCCTTTTCATCTGCTATGCGTTTCTCTGCAACTATCTTTTCATCCAGTTCATTCTTAAGCTGCTCCATCGTCTGCTTTAAACGAACACTCATAATCTCAAACTTCATCGTTAGATCATCAATCTCTTTAATCCACGATCTATTTAACTCGGTTGACCACTCACCGGCTGCTATCAGCTCAGCCTTTTTGTCAAGCTCAAGAATAGGTTTAGTAACAAATCCTGATATATAGATCCCTATAAAAATAGCAAGAAGAACTGCACCTAGTATCAGAACAAGCGTTTCCTGATTTATTGCATTTATTCTACCCATATAGATGTTCTCAGGAATAGCGCTTACAATAAAACTATTAAAATGCTTAACTGTATTAAACGGTGTAACCTCGATAATATAGTTAATCTTATTGATTTTGACGATTTTTTGAAAATTATCGGTAGTTTCAATTGATGGCCCAACCTCACCGAAGATATTTTCAGATACACTTTTTATTAGTTTCTTATCCGAATGAGAGTAATGCACAAAACTAAATGTGTTATTTTCCTGATTGATCTCGGCAACCTTATCGATATCAGATGAGGCAAGGATATAGCCGTTTTTATCAATTATAAAAGTAAAACCGTCTTTTTCATCAATATAGAGTTTTTTTAAGAAGTTATTTATATGGGATAAAAATATGTCAACCGCGACAACGCCAAGAAATCTACCCTGATGATCGTAGACCGACTTTGAGGCGGTCAGTACTATATCCTGTCCTGTTGCAAGAATATAGGGTTTACTCCACTCAACACTATCTGAAGTTAGAGCATTTTTATACCATGGCCTTATAGTTGCATCATAGAACGGCAACTCTGTTTTTAACTCTGTTCTATTTCTATTCTTATCTAAAGCATATTTATAGAATCTACCCTTTTTAAAGCCCTCTGTGTAGATTGTATAGATCTGCTCTGTCGGGATATCTCTTCCTGCATTGATAATACCACCATCTGTATTGCCGAAATAGAAACTATTTATCGTCTTCATATAACTGGCCTGATCATAGAATTGCTTAAACAGGGCATCCTTATCTCTATGATCAACAGCATTGCTTCCAATGAGCTTTGCATTCAGTCCAACAACATTTGCAGGAGGAATAAAGAAGTTAGAAAGATGTTCCAAGACTCTTATACCTGACTCATGATTTAACTTTTTAACAAGAGTTCTGACTGCACGACGACCATTAATAAATGATATATGTGTAACAAGTCCTGATACGGTTAGTACAATAAAAACTAATATCAGTACGATTGCTGTTCTAACAGAGGTCTTTCCTTTTGAACTATTTTTTGAGAATAGTTTGTCTGTCATCAAGTTTTCTATCATCCTACAAACCTCAGATTAATTAAAAAATAGATCATTATAGATATACCGCATGAAAGTGCAGGCGTAAAGATCCAACCTGACACCACTTTTAATAATGTCGAAAAATTTATAGTCTGCACACCCTTTATCAAACCAATCCCAAAGACTGCACCTACAACAGCCTGTGAAGAGGATACGGGTACACCTACAACAGCAAAGATATGTACTGTTATTGAATGT
>CAYYKD010000015.1:0-13570 GCA_964471825.1 uncultured Spirochaetales bacterium | reverse complement strand
ATGTGCTACAACTACAACCAATGCTGAGAGTGCGTCAAGTTTCACGATCCCTTTTCCTACTGTTGACATAACCTGTCTGCTGAATGTTGCAACTCCAAGAGCTATTGCCACAGCTCCAACAACTACTGACTGCCCCTCTGAGAGGAGAGTACCTGCAAATACTCCGGCAACATTGGCCACATTATTTGCCCCCAATGCGTATGCCCCATAACAGCCTGACACCACAAGACCAATTTTTATTATTGAATCAACATTAAATATCGATGGCCTAAAAAACTTTAATATATAAATAAATCCATAGTATAGAATAAAAGCAAAAAACACACCCCCTAATGGAGTTGTTATCCAACAAATAACAATCTTTGTAAGCCCGTCAGTATTGATACTGTTCTTCATTATTCCTATACCAAGGATAGCACCGACGACTGCCTGAGATGTACTTATGGGTAGTCTAATCAGCGTCATAATTGTTACAGTAATAGCAGCTGACAGAGAGGACACAAAGGCCGTTGTTATATCCTGTTTTGTAATACTCGCAAGTGTCTTAACCCCTTCCTGTCCCTGAAGCAATGCACCGATAAATATAAAGACTACAGTAAATATAACAGCATATCTAAAACGGATCATCCTCGTAGTAACTGCTGTTCCGAAGATATTCGCTGTGTCATTACCACCTAGAGCCCATCCGAGAAAAATGGCACTCAGCAAGGGCAGATATAGAAACATCAGATAAACCTCTTAATATATAGGATCATTATAAGATCTGCAGCCATCTCACAGGTGTCAGACAGTCCGCCTGTAGATTTAATGATATCCCGCAGGAGAATTTTATTAAAGTTGTTCATATCTGAGTCAAATACAGACTTAACCATCTTTGTCTGGAGAATATCGCAGATTGACTCATAGTTTCTAATTTTCTCATATCTATCAGGAATTTCCTTTCTTTTATTGAAGAGGTCAATAACCGCACTCTCCAATGTCTCGCAGATACTCACAGTTGCCTTTACAAGCTCTTTGTAGTCCTCTAGTATGAACTTAGGTAGTGATATATTCTGTGCATAGATATCGTGTATAATATGATTTGCACTGTCGGCTATATCGTCGATCTTTTCAAGCAGGACAAGAATATCCTCCCTTGACTCAGGAAGAAGCGATTTCTTATAGAAAAGTGTTCTGATATCACCGAGAATTATATCTGCCTTATGCTCGTGTTTATGAATTTCTTGCATATTTACTTCCAGCTCAGAATGGTTTTCTTCTTTAGAAAACCTCTTAATAGCTTTTTGAAAATCCTTTACTGTTAAAAGCACTGCACTTGTAAATTCCAGGATCTTTTCGTATAGTAGTTTATTCTGCTTAAATATAAAGAACATATTAACCATCCAGCATATCAAGATATTGAGCAAGCTCATCTTTTAAATTTATATCTATATCAGGACTCTCAAGAAGTTTCCTGATTTTCATCTCATTTTTCTTGTTATTTCTTATTACAGTGTTGGTAAATTTCCGATCTAATTCACTAAAGAGTGGCAGTTTTGCAAGGTTCTCCCTAATATCCTTTTTATATGGAATATACCTGTAGAAAATTGATCTTACAACTTTATTCAACTTTGGAACACCTTTTGATTCATAATCTATCCATAGATAATAGTCTGCAGCAAATCTATCTCGATCCATCTTTAATGATGAGAATTCCTTCTTTATCTTTTCCTTAGCCTCTAGAGATAGCTCAGGGTTTTTATGGTAGTATTGAGAGTAATCATAATATGCACCACACAACCCACCCTCTACAGCATCCATCCAGTTTGTAGCAAGACTCTTTGCCAACTCCCATCTAAAGTGAGCCAGTGCCCAAAGAAGTGCCTTATTTATATCATTATTAAAAATAATCGGCACAACAAAACGCCCCTTGCTTGTACGGATATTATTTATCATCTCCTGCCACATCTGAACCCTGATTCCTGCATTTGGAAATAGTATAAAGTAAGGTTTTATCTCTTTTTTTATCAGCTCACTCTTTCCCGGAGCCTTCCATGAGGACTCCCTAAAGAACAGGGTAAAATCTATCATTAATATCCGCTTAATAAATGACTCAAGCTTTTTATGCGGTAGCATATTATTAGTTAACTGCCCCTTAATTGAGTCCTCAATTAGATAGGGAATATAGGCTCTTAAATTATTTGATGTGATCCTCAGACAACTCTTAACCATATTATTTAACTCAAAATCAAGTCTACCTAGAGGAGTATCCTCTATAACCTTCTCATTTTTACCAAAAACTCTCTTTACTTCCTTAGAAAACAACTCGCCTGTCTCTGTTAAACTCGGTGACTCCGTTCCCTTGTAGATCAACATCAGATAATCATAGAGTGTAATGATGTTAAACTCCAACTGTTGATCCTGCTTAAGGTACTCAAGACTATTTACAATAAACTCCAATTGCTCATCATTTATTAACTTCTCATCAATAAAACCAAAATTAAAGAAAAGCTGTACCTGTAAAGGGATATTTGCCGGATCTGCAAGACTCTTAACAAATGCCGCTCTGTAGATGTCAATAAAGTCATCCTGGAGTTTTTTTAACACCATTCTTGATGTCTTCCCCAACAGATCATTCATGTCAAGTTTCTTCATATCATCTATGCTCTTAACAATAGATTTCCTTTTTTCCTCCGGAAAAGCTACATAGTTTAAAATTACATCTATAGAATCTTTCAGTTCTTTTTTTAAAACACTCTCCCCTGCCGGCACAACGGGGGTCTGTTCCTTCACCTTATCAGTTGAATTTAGAATGTCATATTTCTTAAACACCTCGGTATACTCTTTGCCGGTTAGCTGTTTGTGAAGATGTTCTACATTTCTACAGAGAACTACTATTGACTTAGTTATATCAGGCAAGACCTTACCGCTCTGCCGAATCTTATCAGAGTCGCTTACAATCCTATTAAAAACTGAGTCAGGTTCAAAGAAAAATGTGCTTAACTTATCCTCGACAGCAGTAGTCAACATCTCTGTCTCAACATTGAGTCTATTATAGTACTCAGACATCTGTTCATGAAGATGCATAAATATTTTAATATCACTCTTTATTATTGCAATAAATGCAGCGGGATTTGCCTTAAGAAGACCATTAAAAAACTCAACTGCCTTCAGATCAAATTTTCTTAATGGATCCCGCATCGGATCTGCGTAGTTCTTACTGAGAATAGCCGCATTATCCTGTGATAGGAATTTTGAGTCTACCTTAGGCGGTACAATTCCACCATTCGAGAGATAGGTAGAATATAGTTCATTATTGTTATTATCAGTAACCATTGAATAGAAAAGAGTAAGATTGTCGATCATCTTATCAACCAGTCCTCGAAAACCGGTGAGTTTCTTGATATTTGCAATCCCCTTGCGAATATCCTCCTTCATAGAGATCAATACATTCATACTGATTGGCGGATTATCTCGAAAAAACGCAGAGAAATCATTATCTGCAATATTATAGGTAGTAATAACGCACTCTGTCATTGCTATTAGTGAACTTTTGTGTGGCTCATTATCCATAAGATTACTAATGCCAAATATAGTTGGGGATTCTATAACTCCAATTCTTTTGCTTCTTGCAAGTATCTCATCTTTATCAAACCCTGCAATATTGGTACCGCATCGTAATAATTCTATTGTTCCCGAATGTAAAAAGTTAAGTTCTTTTTTCCCGGATCCCTGCAGTATTATTACTGCACCTTTATCAAACTTCTTTTTTTCAGTGATATATTTTTTTTGGTCCACTTTAACTCCACGACAATTTTGATAGAGAATAACACCCCATTAAATAATATTTTTGCTTAAAAATCAATTACTTATTACAAAAATAGTAATAAAAATTATTATTCATTCGAGGCTGATATATTTTGCTAAGTTTATCAAAGCCATTGAAACCAGCGTCGTAAATAAATATTTTTGGTTTGTGATGAACATTATTATGAACATTATTATATACAATGGGCTATCTAATTCTACTATCTAATTCTACTATCTAATTCTACTATCTAATTCTACTATCTAATTCTATAAAATATTTTGCGGTAAATATAATCTGCACCTAAATAGGGTTGTATTAGGTTGTAATTAAACTTGTTTTTTTACTAAAATAATAGTATGTTGTCACTATAATTTAAAGGATCAGTGCATGCTTTCAGATATTAAAAATTTTACAGATTTTAAGAAACTAAATATACAGGATCTACACAGGCTATGCCCTGAAATCAGAGAACGGATTATATCTGTAATGTCTAAAAACGGGGGGCATCTTGCCAGCAACCTAGGTGTTGTTGAACTTACAACTGCACTTCATTTCGTCTTTGATTTTTCAAAGGACAGATTAATCTTTGATGTAGGTCATCAATGTTATACTCATAAGATAATAACCGGCAGAAACCCGGAATTTGATATGATACGAAAAAAAGGGGGACCAAGCGGATTTCCAAGGATAAATGAAAGCCCCTTTGATCCTGTAGACTCAGGCCATGCCTCATCTTCGATCAGTTCTGCAGTCGGCTATGCACTTGCAGCAAAACACAATAAAACAAACTCTAAGGCAGTTGTTATAATTGGTGATGGTTCCCTAACAGGGGGGGAAGCCTTTGAGGGACTCAATCAGGCCGGCTCAATGAATCTTCCATTAATTGTAATTCTAAATAACAATGAGATGTCTATAGGTAAAAATGTAGGTGCATTATCCACACATATCAGTAGTTTACTTCTATCAAAGCCATATCTACGGCTTACTCGTATGTATGAGCGGATAATGAAGAAACGAAAAGGGATCATCAAACTGTTTTTTTATCTTGCGAAGAGATTTGAAAGGGGATTGAAGAGATTTCTAGGGCTTGAGAATATATTTACAAATATGGGCTTTGAGTATTACGGCCCCATAGACGGGCATGATCTAGATAAACTTATAAACACATTTCTAAGACTTAAGGATGAGATAACAAGACCGGTTATTGTGCATGTTAAGACGGTAAAAGGCAAGGGTTTTAAACCTGCCGAGGGTAATCCATCAGATTTTCATGGTGTGACCCCATCTCAGATGAAGCTTGAACAGGTTGAGGAGATTGATGCAAATAGGGTTTTTAGCCAATCATTTACTGATGTGTTTTCTGATGCGATAACAAATCTTGCACGAAAAAAAACTGATATTGTTGCAATAACTGCTGCTATGGAGTCAGGAACCGGCCTTAATAGATTTAGACTGGAGTTTCCAGACAGATTCTATGATGTTGGGATAGCAGAACAACACGCTGTTACACTCTGTGGTGCTATGGGGCACGCAGGCCTCCGTCCTGTTTTTGCGGTGTATTCCACCTTCCTTATGAGGGCTCTAGATCAGCTTACGCAGGATGTATGTATAAGTAGTTCACCAGTTATAATCGCCCTTGATAGAGCAGGAATTGTAGGTCCTGACGGCGAAACTCACCAGGGACTATTTGACATAAGCTACCTTAGAATGTTACCAAATCTCACAATACTTGCACCTTCAGATGCAAATGAACTCGAGTTAATGCTTGAATATAGTTATAACTTAAATAAACCTGTTGTAATCAGGTATCCAAGAGATACCGCTGTACAGTCTCAGCTTCAGAATAATCATCCGGATATATCCATGAATCCGCTTGTTGAGGTATCAAGTGGAACTGATACATTGATAGTTGTTGTAGGACCATTTATTGACATAGCAAAGGAGGCTGTGAGTCGATCAGGTAAGAATGCAGGTATTGTATATCTACGATTTATTAAACCGACCCCGGATGATCTTTTAATAAATATCATATCCGGATACAAAAAGGTTGTCGTTATTGAGGAATCTGTATACTCAGGTTCTGTTTCAGAGCATATTGCCTCACTTATAACACTATCAAAACTGTATAGAGAGTTTAATTCTATCAACTTACCGGATAGATTTATAGATCATGACACGAGAAAAAACATCCTTACATCACTTGGATTCTCAGCCGAAAACCTTAGTAACCTTATCTAGCGTAAATGGTAATAAATTAGAGGTGGCTTCTAGTTAGAGTTGGCTTCTAAAGGGCACTCCTATAATGTCATTAGATAAAAAAAATTACTGTACCCGCAACAGCAATAAACGATGAAAATACTTCCTTTATAGAAATCTTTTCTTTTAGGATAAAAACAGCAACCGGTATTATTAGAACCGGAGGCAAGGCCATAATTGTCGATGCAACACCGGTACTTGTATGTTTTATTGCGAGTAGTGAAAAAGAAACACCTAGAAATGGGCCAAAAAAAGCACCTAATGACGCAAATGTCATTGCCTCTCGATTCTTTAATGAAATTAAAACCTTACTCCAAACTTTCATAAACGAAAATGCTATTATAAAGCCTACTATTCCTGCAATGACTCGAATCTGTGTTGAAGAAAAAGGATCTAGATCGCTCATTCCAAATTTACTTAAGTTCAATCCTAATGCCTGTCCGACAGCACCGCCAAATGCGAGTAAAATGCCTATAAATAGTTGTTTCTTATTTATCCGGATAGTCTTATTGTTTCGTTCTAGAATAACAAATGTAATACCCGTTAGAGTAAGTATCATCCCAAACAAACTCTTAATTGACATCGTTTCTTGAAAAAAGAAAAACCCAATAATTGCAGCTAATGGTGGGGCAAGAGCCATTATTAGCATTGAGACTCGTGCTCCTATAAGTACAAATGCCTCAAACAAAAAAAGATCTCCAAGTGTGAATCCGATTAACCCGGAAATGCTTAACCAAATTATTGAGTGCAGACTGGCATTAAACGGCAAAATCCTTTTGTAGACAACAAGGCAGAATACAGATAAAAACACCAGTGCTAACACTAGTCTTATTATGTTAATTGCAAATGAGTTGGTTTTTTTGGAAGCCTGCTCAAAAAAGATCGAAGTGGCCGTCCAGCAAATAGCCGTAAATAGAGCCGCAAGTTCGCCTATATGATTTTGTATAAAATTTGACATTAGCACTATATAATCAAAGAAAACTATAATGTCAATAAGTATTAGATTAAAATTAGATTAAAAATATTGTATTGACCGGGATGAAATTTAATCACGAAAGGAAACCAAGCATAATTTCTAGGTAATGATATTAAAATAAGTAAAGATATTAAATGTTGATTTTTTTTAAAATAAATGATAGATATATTAACCATTATTCAAAATAGCTGAATTGAGTCGGCTGACGGAGGATATTATTTTACAAAGAAGAGCAGAAAATAAACGAAAAGCAACGAGATTTAACACAGATCTTACCGCTTATTATTATTTTGGTAACAAGTGGGAAAAGTGTAAAATATACGATCTTAATATCGAAGGTGCAGGCCTAAGGCTAAGCCAATTTCTTATTAAGGGTGATCCGCTAAAAGTTAGAATTGACACTGAAACTGACCAGGCTGTATTTGATGCCTCTGTAGTTAATGTTAATGGGCCACGAATAGGCGTAATTTTTCAGAATATTTCAGAGTTGGACAGGGATTTCTTAACTAAGATTATTAATGGTTACACTAAGAGATACAAGATAACCTAGGAACTAATTCCATAATTATCTGTTCCACATTTTTTGCACTTAAAATCTGACAGTACAGTTGTTCTATAGGCCATTCTACTAACAAGCTCATTTCCACAACTATAACAATAGGTATTCGAACTAGATTCACAGTTACCACCATAGACATATTTTAAACTCTTTTTTGAATACTCTATCCATCTATCTATAGTCTTGTCTGGGGTGACCGGAGCGTTGAATTTATATGCAGGATGATATCTGGAGATATGAAACGGGATCTGATCTGAAACACTCCCTATGAAATCAACTATAGTTTCCATATGACGATCATCATCGTTAAATCCCGGTATAACAAGTGTTGTTACCTCAACAATTTTACACCTTGAGTAGGCAATCCTTATAAATTCCTTTACAGGGTCAATATGCCCACCACAAACAGAGCTGTAGAAATGATCATCCCCACCCTTAAGATCAACATTAACAGCATCAATAACTGATAGAAGTATCTCTGCCGGCTCAGGATTCAGATAGCCATTTGTAACTAGAACTGTATTTATATTAGACCTCCTAAGGAGGCTCGCCGTTTCAAGAACCCACTCAAAGTAGAGAGTCGGTTCACTATAGGTAAACGCAACTGATCTATATTTTGTAGATAAGATCATCTCTACAAAATCTACAGGCGAAATCTGTCTCTGCGGGCTCTGAGGAGTTACTGTACTTATAGAATAGTTCTGACAAAAACCGCACCTAAGTGTACAGCCATAAAAACCTACCGAATAAACACCCGATCCGGGCAAAAAATGATATAGCGGTTTCTTCTCAATGCTGTCAAGTGAGGCAGAAGAGATCACACCTAATAGCCTGTTTGTTATCTTTGTACCATCAGAATATCTCACTCCGCAATGTCCACTACTCCCGGGCGTTAATGTACAGCCCGTAGGACATAGGAGACATTTTAGAGCTCTGTCTGCTTGTTTAAATAATTCCATATTGACTCGATAGTAGAGTTATTTCATAAGGTTATTTTCCATATCCGATACAACTATATCAGTAATGGCATCAAAATCTTTTGTATCAAGCCCTTTTTCAAACATCATGATAACCTGTCTTATATAGTCACAGGCCTGTAGTATTACAGAGAGTTCAGACTCTGTAGGTTTACGATTCTGCCTCTTGATTGTCTGTATCAACTTCTCTGTCTCAATTACAGTCTTGTGAATGTTTTCCTTATTTAGAAATCCCTGCGTTCCCTTTACAGATTGAAGGATTGTAAAGACATGATTCATTATATCAATTCCGGGTGGATTCATATTTGATGACTGAGTATTACTATTATCCATGTTATTTCCCCTTCATTGATTCTACAAAGTTCATTAATTCGCTGTATGCATTCTTAAGATTATCATATTCGCTCTTCAACTGTTCAACATCAATTTTTTGCTTTTTTACCAGCTCAGACTCAATCTGCCTCAGCGTACTTACAAGATCTTGAAAATTTATAGGTTTACCAAAGAATGAATATGCCTTATTATTAATAGCTGAAACTGCAGTATTAAGATCTCCATAGGCTGTCATTATTATAACCCTTGCCTCAGAATCAAACTCACGAATCCTCTTTAGAAGCTCTATTCCATCCATCTCTGGCATTCTAATATCACTAATAACAACATCATAATCACCACTCTTATACTTTTCAAGTGCTGTTATAGGATTGGTAAGCGTCTCTACAGTATAACCGGTTGGAACAAGTGCGGTCTGCACATCATCTAGACAGTCAACCTCATCATCAACAACTAATATCCTCATAAACTCTCCTCAAAAATATCTAATTGATACTACAGAATTAATTTAAAAAAATCAAGATATTAATAACAAAAAAATGATAACAAAAAAAATAACTTAAGAGGAGTTTTTTATATGCTTCGCTTAGTTATTTTGCGAAGTAATCTTCTAAGAAATTTTGAAATGTTTATAGTTTTGTACCAAAATGGTCTAAGAATTTTATCCATTGCACCCGGAAATGTCATCGTTGATCCGGCGAATTTAGTTTTGAACTGTGTTATTCCATAATACTTATGAGAGACAAGGGTTTTTTCTGCTTCATCAACAGAGGGATACCTATCCACACACATTCCCTCTACAACCAGAAATTCCTTACCATCTATAATTGGGTCAGGAGACACACCGAGGAAATCATAGTATTGACAGCCGAACTGCTTTGCATCCTTAATCATTTGCCACTGTAAAAGATATGGAGCCATAACATTTCTATTTTCATTTGAGGATGCCCCATAATAATAGATAGCAGTATTCCCGTAGAACTCAGTGATAGCACTTGCAATAATAACACCATTGTAGATTGCAGAGTATAGATAGATATATCTGTCATTAAACTTATAGGCATCCTCAAAACTGAGTAGATCCCGGTAATAATCAACCGTATTTCCAAAAAATCCGTCTCGCTTGGTTGTTTCATCCATCAATTCATAGAATCTCTTAAATGATTGAGAGCCTTCAATTGTGTCTCTGCTAAATGTTTCCCTGATTATTGTTACGCCATGTTTTTCGGCAACCTTTATATTGTATCTGCCCTTAGGCTTCATTGATGATAGAAGTTCTTTTTCATCCATTGAGAGATCTAATACGAGTGTATTCTCAGGTTGCTTCTGTTCAGAGGATGTAGTAAATCTATTCTGCCGGATAAACAGATCCTCTGCGAGTGCCAGGCTATTGCTGATGCCCCCCTCAATTACTCTTAGGTCTATACGCGGATCAACACGAACAAAAACAGATTGCTCCTGCTTCGCAAGCTTCTCTAACTCAGACACAAACCTACTAAATCCAGGGGAATTTCTTAGAGACATAATCGGGCCAAGAGGTGCATATAGATAGTTCATCCCAAACGGCAAATTATATTTGATTACAAGGCCACCTACAGGATCTGTTTGATTGTCTTCCAAATCCTCAACTACAAGCCAGCATTCCCTTTTAAAATGGAAGGATTGAAAACAGGCCCATAGATAGGATTGAAAAATAGTCGAACCACTTGAATTTTTAAAGATATTATCATATTTCTGAAAAACAGTAATATCACTCGTGTCAATTTTATATATCATCTATGCATATTCCGATATTTTTTTTATCCGCTTTAACATATTCGGGTGAGTACTCATCCCTTCCATCAGTCTATCAGAGAACTTCACCTTGATTCGATTATTCTTCAACATCTGAAGCTCATTCATATCAATACTATTATCTCCGTTTAGATCAAGCTGCCGCAACTCTAATATCTCATGTTGAGCCTGCGAAGGATCATTTACAAAGAAAGCCTTAAAACCCTCAGCCTGCCTAACTTGCTCTCTATCGGTCCTTGCACTCCCATAGACTAGTTTAAAAAGGCTTGATGCCATTGCATCCGGCGGATTTCCAAGATCAACTGAGCCTCTATCAGCAAAATACTCCCTAATCCTTGACACATAGAGAACAAGCAGATTTGACACAAAGTATAGAATAAAAGCAGCAAGCCCCACAAGCGCAAGATTATTATGTTCTCTTCTTGAGCCTCTTGAAAACATAAATGATCTACCAATAAAGAACATTATCATAGGCACAACACTCACCATGGTTGTAATAAAGACATCATTATTTTTTAGGTGACTAATCTCATGTCCGATAACTGCTCTAAGCTCCCGTTTATTAAGCAAATTCATTATTGCAGGAGTTACACAGACATGGCCGCCTGTAAACATATTACCATAGGCAAATGCATTAGGGATACCGATATCAGCAATACCGACCTTAGGCATCTTTATCTTTGCCGCAATTGCCATCTCAGAAACCATTCCATAGAGAACAGCATTGTCATTAGGGCCGATAGTCTTTACCCTATACGACATATTTACCATAAATGGTCCGATAAGATATTGAAAAAACAGCATACCAAATGCCATTAATGCATAGGAATAGAAGTTTGTTACGCCCATAGCCGTTCCAATCATAACAGAGGCTGCATAGGCAATGCCAAACAATACTGCGATAACCATAAACAATCTAAACTTTAACACACCCATACCCCCACCCCCTATTTTAACTAAGCTAATCCATACAGAATACAAAAAGCACCTTGCGTCATAAATAACACTGCGGTGCTTCCCGTTTATTTGGGAGATACAGAACTCGAATCTGTGGCCTCTTCCATGTCAAGGAAGCGCGCTAACCAACTGCGCTAATCCCCCATTATTTTTTTACTTCTAATATATTTTAGTCTTTTTGTCAACATCATAAAAGTATTCAATAGAAATTCCATTTTTTTAAACAAATCTTGCAGACTATATAGAAGGTCTAACTATTTAGAAGTGCACTTAATTTAATTTTTGACCATTTTCAAGTTCAATTATCTTATATCCCTTTAACAATACAATGATTAAAACAACTAAAACAGGGGGTTCCCAGAAAATGTTTACAGGAAGCATAACAATAATCAGGATAATCGAGTATATCAAACTAATTAGACCAAATATTTTTCCTTTTTTATTCATCTTCCGTAAGTTAATAAAAGCAATAATTCGCAACGAAATATTAATAACAATGAATGGAAAGATTATTATCGGATCAAATAAATAATAAAAAGGTAATATTTTTTCAGCAATTATTCTATGATAGTCAACTAATTTTCCAAATATAACTAAAGGATATATAAGAACTTGAATCCCTTCAAAAATTATCGCTCCAAAAAAAATATAGGATATTACTAACAGGGATCTATTTTCTTTTAGCTTTGTATTAAACAATTCCATTTTCTACTTCCTTATCATGAATCAAGTATTTTTATCAATTATCAATTATCGGCTTATCTATTTTTTTTGCAAGAGCTTCTAATAATGAAAAGCATTAATTTTTTTCAAATTATTTATAAATGAATTACTTAAAAATGTCTAGAAAAAAAGGAATTTAAAAAGGAATATAATAACTAATGATTTATAACTAATTAAAGGTGCATGAACTACTGTTCGAGTATAATAATACTAGATATATGGTTGTTTCAGAGGAGACACATTTGCAACTAACACCACTTCTAAACCCAAAAACGCTTGATAATTCGTTCTATTTACTATATAATAACTTTAGCTTGCATTTCTCACAGCCAATAGGAGTCAATATGAAAGCACTACCAATCGGGATTAATACACTTCAATCGATCATATCTGAAGATATGGTATATGTTGATAAAACACCATTTGCATACAAACTTGTGTCAAGGATGGGGCGATATTTTCTCTCTCGCCCACGAAGGTTTGGTAAATCGTTATTCATTGACACGCTTAAAGAGATATTTGAAGGTAATAAGGAGCTTTTTAAGAGTTTATTTATCTATGACAAATGGAACTGGGAGAAGAAGTACCCTGTTATCAAGGTTGACTTTGCCGGCGGCGGGGTAAGAGATAAGGAGTCGCTAAGTGTATATCTTAAAAGCATAGTCAATGATAATTATCATAGACATAATATCACGATGCCTGATGACATCTCTATGGCCAATCTTTTATTGAAGGATCTTATAGTTAAACTGTTAGAAAAATACAACTCTAAAGTGGTAATACTTGTTGATGAATACGATAAGCCTATCTTAGACAATATCGACAATCCTGATATAGCCAATGAAGTTAAAGAAGGATTAAAAGACTTTTATTCTGTTATCAAAGAGCGGGATGCAGATCTACAGTTTGTGTTTTTAACCGGAGTAAGCAAGTTTAGTAAGGTGAGCATATTTTCGGGACTTAACAGTCCTGATGACCTTACGCTTGATAAACAGTACAGTTCACTTTGTGGATATACACAGAATGACCTTGAGACTGTTTTTAGTGAACATCTTGCAGGTGTTGATAGAAAAGTGCTTAAAGAGTGGTACAATGGATATAACTGGCTTGGCGAAAATGTTTACAACCCTTACGATATATTGTTGTTTATACAAAAGGGGTGTGAATATCGTAACTATTGGTTTGAAACCGGCACACCTACATTT
>CAYYKD010000014.1:68195-77779 GCA_964471825.1 uncultured Spirochaetales bacterium | reverse complement strand
TCATAACAGAAGTGCTATTTGTATAAGCACCTTGCGCGATTTTTTCTTTAAACATCTTGTCGTATTGACCCCATTCTTCCGGGGACTTTTGAGAAATCTCAGGAAACGCTGTAGCAATCGCCATGTTGTAAGTGATCTCAACAACACCTTTATTTCCGTTTTTTACATCAAGATTCACCGTGTTTTGTGCTTGAATTTGAAATGCCGCAAAAACGAATAAAACAGAAAAAACAACCAAAATTTTACTATTCATAAATTTTCTCCTTAATAACTAATCATTAAATAATTTTGTAAATTTGTAAACAAAATATTATTAAATATTACTGTTTATATTCTTATTTTTTATATTTTACACACTTATCAATAACAGTCTCACTTGAAACCACAGCCTTAGCAAACGCAAAACATGTTTCGTAATTGCACGCTTTATAACTGTAAATTTGAAACCAAGAAATCTGGTTTCAACAAACAACATAGGTATCTTAATAACTGCCCATGATGTTAATATTACCACAACATTTGATATTGAAGCACCTTTTGTTAACAACATATGAACTACGGGATAAGCCGCATAAATTGGCCCGGCTGAAATAGATGATTATTTGATTTTATAATTTTATTAGTTGACATATAATTAATTTACTGTTAATAAACTCTTGGTAGTATCTAATAACTCGATAATTATCCGGGGGGGGTAGACTTTGAGCGACCATCAGATTCAAAAAAATTATGATTTTATAAAAAAACTACCTGAGTGGGCAAAGACCTTTGCTGTAAAATACTGCTCCAATACTGCAAGCACCTACATATTTCATGGAAATATTAGGGATTTTTTAGCACAAAGAACTGCAGAGAACAAATTTAAATTTGTTGAAATTCAGGATTACATAGGTGATGTGCTTTTCGGATATAAGGGAAGAATCGCTTGTTTTGACAGATCATCAGGGATCAGCTTTGTTGAAAATCCTGCCGGTATAGAAAAAGATGCTAATAAGAACGACTACATCGTAACTATGTCGCAGCTTCTCGGCAGTAAACCCGAAAACAGAAAAGACCTTTTTACCCGTAATCTAACAAAAGCGTTCTCACTAATGGAGCAGTATTTCTACAAAAAAATCGAAGAGAACGAAAGAATAGTGTTTATTATCGATTTTGCCGAAACAATTATTCCAATCAGCAATACCCAAAACTACTCGGATGAGGATAGATTTAGCCTGGTCACAATCAAGAGATGGGCCTACAACCCAATTTTTATCCATAAAGATGTCACAGTTATCCTTCTAACCGAAAACCTATCCGAGTTAAATCAAAACCTGCTAAGATGTCCAGGAATTATTAAAATCAATGTTCCAATACCTGATGAAACTACAAGGTATGACTTTATAGAATACAAAAAAGGTACAGGAAGACTCCTATTAGATGAGTCCTTAACAACCTCAACAGTTGCAACAATTACAGGCGGATTAAATCTGCTAAATATAAATCAGATTGCAGCAGAGTCATTTCAGGAAAAAAAACGGATCTCCCTGGAATACCTTCGCAAGAAAAAAAAGGAGTTGATTGAAAATGAATCAGCCGGACTACTCGAATTTATAGAAACAGAATCTACACTTGAAATGGTCTCCGGTCATGACTATGTAAAATCAACATTAAAAAAGGCAGCAAACAATATCAAACAGGGAAGCTTTGATGTCCTCCCTATGGGTTATCTGATTTCAGGACCGATTGGAACAGGAAAAACTTTCCTCGTTACAAGTTTTACCGGTGAGATTGGAATACCTGTAGTACGAATGCTCAATTTCAGGTCAAAATATGTCGGAGCCACAGAGAGTAATATTGAAAAAATTCTAAACATTCTAAAAGCAATGGCACCGGTTGCAGTTATGATTGACGAGGCAGATGCAGTTTTGGGCGATCGTAATCAGGATGGAGACTCAGGTACATCAAACAGAGTATTTGCCCAGATTGCCTCATTTATGGGAAACACAGAGTATCGGGGGAAAATTATCTGGTTTCTTATTACATGCCGCCCCGACTTGATTCCGGTAGATATAAAAAGACAGGGACGATGCGAGGAGCATTTTTCATTATTCTATCCTGCAAGCTCAAAAGAGAGAAGCGAGCTATTCTTTGTTATGCTCAAAAAACTTAAGATAAAAACCAATGTAGTCTACAGTGATGAATATTTTAAAAAGAATAAATTTACAGTTTCCGGTGCTGATATAGAGGCAATACTCGTCAGATCAAAGTTTATCGCGGCCTCTGAGGGGTCTGATGTTGTCGAGGAAGAACACATAATTGAGGCACTTAATAACTTTATACCGGCTGTTTATCCACATGAGGTTGAACTGCAAAACCTTGTATCGGTCCTTGAATGTACCCATAAAGCTATGATACCTGAAAGATATCAGTCTATACCAAAAGAAAAAATTGTTGAACAGGTAAGACATATTAAAATGATGCTCGGAGAACGATGATCTATAGTCCCGAGTTAGTATGGATATTTAAAACCGCTTTTTTCCCACTTCTTAAATATTTTTTTCAACTCACCCGACTTTATTAAAACCTCTAGCCTTCTATCAAACATATCTCTTAATGAACGCCCTTTAGAGGTATCTGCAAAGGCAACAAACAGATTAAGCTCAATGATTGTAACAAGCTCAAATTCTGACATATTCAATGATTGTTCATTTATCAATTCTAATATATCCTCTTCTGCATCAATAAATGCATCAATCCGATTGTTTAATAATGCCTTTAAGGCGAACTCTCTCTCTGTATACTCAAATTTTTTTACTTTTACACTTAAATATGAATCATACTCATACCCTTTTATCCATCCAATATTCTTATTAAAAAGATCATCCTGAGTTATAATTTTATGATCAGAACTCTTTTTAAAAAGTGCTTTAACCACATCAACGCCAAAATGATATTTAGGATAGACAGCATTATCTATTTCGTCATTATATGAACCTAGAATAGCATCTGTTTTTTTTTGACCCAACATCTTCACCGCCCCTTCGTAGGATAGGTTTTTATAATTAACTTTGACACCCTCCGGTTCATAAACAGCTCTCATTATATCCCAATATAAACCCTTTCCATCTTTTCCGGTAGCATCTATCCACTCTTCACTAAGAATATCTATATCCTTGATCTTATCTATTCCAAAAAAACTAAATATTGAAATAAATAATACTAAAACAACTAAACACCATCTCATATATGCCGCCTTGTGTAATTACATCATATTATTAACTATATATCGAGGCTCTTGCAAAAATCTTGATTTTTGCAAGAGCCTCTATCATTATTATTATAAATAATATTATAAAAATCAACTATTTATTCAACAATTAATATCCTCAAATCACTCTGAATTCAAAAAATATTAATATTCAATTTTTTTAACTATGTTTCACATTATTTACTCTTTTTAATGGAAAATTATATCCGAATATTAATTTATCAATATAGAGACTCTTGCTAAATACTATAATTTTTAGCAAGAGCCTTAATAAAAAGTATTATATTATTATTAAAAAAAGAGAGGCTTTTATGGATTGCAAGAAACAAAAAATGGTTATTGATTTTAAAAACAGGCAAATTTCACGGCAGAAACTACTATCCGTAATTTCCAAAAATATTCTGGCGGCACCATCATATTATGGCAATAATGATGATGATATCCGGCATGAATTTTATGCATATATTGCAGGTAATATTGAAAAAATACTAAAAAACTACAAACCTGTTGAAAAAGTAAAATTTGACACATGGTTCAATCTTGCCTTAAAACGAAAATTTTTTTCTTTTATAAATAAAGTTAATAATGAAAAAATAAGAGAGGAAATGTTCACATATTCCGGTAATAATGATATTGATTTAATAGCCTCTGTTGATTCTGAATATTCTGATAAATCTGAAAAAGTAGAGGATATGCTAAATACTCAAGTCAAAGTTCTGGATAGCTTGAAACCACATCTTACAGAACATGAGATCAAAATTCTCTGCTTTAAATTTGGACTCGATGAAGCAATAACTGAACATGAAACAATCAAAGAAATGGTCGCTCGTAAAAGAAATACTAGAATAAAACTGGAACAGAGAATAACACATGCATATACTAAAATTATTAGATATCAGAATAAAATCTATAGAACAGAAGACTTTGAGGCTAAAAATAGGTTTTCAGATAAACTCAATAAAGTTATCAACACTAAACGGAATCTTGAAAATAAACTAAAGAAAGTTCAATTATTTCCTACAAACCGGTGGGTTGCAGGTAAACTCTCAATTAATGAGGGTACAGTTGCTGCTCATTTAAACCGTATTAAACAAAAGATTAAAACAAAGATACCATCTATACATACTTTATTTTCAGCATAATATTTTAATAATTTATTTTAATTATTTAATTACTAATTTAACTAATATTCGAATAAATATTTGAATTAAATTTTATTAAGGATGCTTTTGCAATATTAAAATAGGGGTTACCTTTTCAGGCAGCCCCTTTTTTAATCAACTGTTAACTACATATCGTAGTACAGGTAAAATTCATATGGATGCGGTCTTAAATTAAGAGCATTCACTTCATTTTGTCTCTTATAATTTATCCAAGCATAAATAATATCCTTAGAGAACACATCACCCTTTAATAAGAAGTCATGATCATTCTCAAGACAATCCAACGCCTCAGTCAATGAACCGGGCATTGAAGGTATGTTTTTTAACTCCTCAGGCGGAAGATCGTAGATATTTTTATCCATAGGCTCACCCGGATGAATTTTATTCTGAACACCGTCTATACCTGCCATCAGCATTGCAGCAAAAGCAAGATATGGATTACAAGATGAATCAGGGTATCTAACCTCAATTCTCTTTGCCTTAGGGTTCTGACTGTACTGTGGTATTCTTATCGATGCTGATCTGTTTCTTGAAGAATAGGCAAGATTTACAGGTGCCTCATATCCCGGAACCAATCTCTTGTATGAATTAGTAGATGGATTTGTTATTGCTGCCAGAGACTTAGAGTGTTTCAATATACCACCCATAAAATATATTGCAGTCTCACTTAGACCTGCGTATTTATCTCCTGCGAATGTATTTTTTCCATCTTTCCATATAGAAATATGAGTATGCATACCATTTCCATTATCACCAAAAAGTGGTTTCGGCATAAATGTCGCAGTTTTTTTATTTGCAAACGCTACATTCTTAATAATGTACTTAAATAACATCAACTCATCAGCAATTCTAGTCATTGTATTAAATTTAAGGTCAATCTCGCCCTGTCCGGCAGTTCCAACCTCATGATGTTGTGTTTCAACATGCAAGCCGCATCTGATCATCACTTCTACCATCTCATTTCTAAGGTTCTGTTGAGAATCTGAAGGTGGTACAGGAAAATACCCCTCTTTTAGCTTAGTTTTATAACCAAGATTAGGCTGTTCATCTCTACCTGAGTTCCATATTGCCTCGTTAGAATCAACAAAAAAATAACCGCTATTATTCGTATAATCATATCTGATCTCATCAAATATAAAAAATTCAGCCTCAGGTCCCATAAATACAGTATCACCAAGACCGGTAGACTTTAAATACTCCTCGGCATTTTTGGATATATTTCTCGGATCTCTTCCATATCTTTCTCTTGTTACAGGATCCTCTATATCACATATAAGACTAAGTGTAGGTAATTCATTAAACGGGTCTACCATTGCTGTTGTAGGGTCCGGTATCATTATCATATCACTTGATTCAATAGCTCTCCAACCTCTGATTGATGAACCGTCAAACCCTTTTCCGTTAAGAAAAAGATCCTTATCAAGCTCATAGATCGGGAATGTCATGTGCTGCCATACGCCGATAAGATCCATAAATTTAAAATCAACATACTTAATATTATTTTCTTTACAAAAATTTAACACATCCTCGGGAGTCTTGCATTGGGATGCAGGAGTAAATTTTTCTCGATTATAGTATATTTTCTCAGAACAGTTGCAATTTGTCATATTAAACTCCATGTTTATAATAAGGCGAATTATATAAAAAAAAATGATTTTTGTAAATATAATTTCAATAGAGGAATTTCAATAGAGGAATAGAGGAACTTGCTAAAATTAGATAACTAAATAGAGTAACAGTTAAGAAAAAAATTAACTTTCCGAAAATGTTAATAGTTCCAAACACAAAACGGAGTATTCATATGTGTAAAAAATTGCTTATTGTTGATGATGATGACTCATTTGCATTTAATTGCGTAAAAAAACTCAATAATAGAAACCTATCGCTCTCAACTGCTGATTCACCTGAAAACGCCAAGTTATTGATTAAATACAATGATTTTGACTACATTCTACTAAATGCAAGAATCCCCGGTGGTGACACATTAAATCTAAAACGCGAGTTAAAAAGTATATCTCCAAAATCATTTTTTCTATTTATGAGCAGTATTGATGATGACTATAAAAAAATTGTAGAATCAGGTGAGGAGTGTCTAAAAAAATATGATGTTCTACAGACAATACAACCCTACTTTGCGTAGCCTATTAATTAAATTTTTCTTACTATACTCAGTAGTTCTGAATTCACAAGAATTTGCAGAAGGGTACAAAGAGATAAAACTCGGAATGAATATAGAAACGGTAAGAGGCCTTATCAGTTCGATGAACGATTTTTTACCGATTAGAGATGAAATACTTCAAATAAGAATCGAGCCTGACAAACAAATATTAACCACTCAGGGACTGAATTTTGTAAACAAAGGTTATTTTCACTTTCACGATGACTCGCTCTACCAAATTCTCATCAAGTTCAATTCAACTAAAATAGGCTACTATAACCTGCTTAAAAATCTTACTGAAAAATACGGAAAACCGATAGCTCTTACCCCGAAAAAAGCCTCATGGGAAAATGAAAAAATTAGGATTACAATTGAAAAACCATCAACTATAAAATATACCGATAAGTTAATATGGGAATCAATAATCGGAAATAACAATACCAATGATCCAAATTTTATAATTCTTCGAGATGAGTTTCTTGACAATTTATAAACATTTCTTTTGACAAATAAGGTATTTATTGTTATAGACTCTTAACTCAAATATAACGGTGAAAAATAACAAATTATGAACGGAATGACTGGCTATTCAAACATTGAACGGGTATTAAGCGATGCTTCAATTATTACAGAAGTGAAGACGGTAAATTCAAGATACCTTGATTTCAATTTTATTTTACCACCTCAATTAAAAACATTTGAACAGGAATTCAAAGAGATAATTCAGAAGGATATTTCCCGCGGAAAAGTTGATATATACATATCATTAAAAATATTAAACAACACACAGGAACTAATACCTGACATTGAAGTTGCAAAAAAATACACTCTTGCCCTAAAACAAATCGTCAAGGAATGCAAAATTCGAGATTCAGTAAAACTTGAACATTTATTGGGGTTTGGTGAGATAATAAGATCAAGTAATAAAGAGGGACCTGAGAAGTATATTGACACAATTAAAGAGATGATTATTGAAAATATTAAAGAAGTTGTAAAAATGCGAAAGCAGGAGGGGCAAAGTACCCTTATAAATCTTCGAAATATTCTATCAGATATAAAAAGAAGTACTGAAGAAATAAAAATTAAATCATCTGATATTGACAAATTGTACTTTAATATGTTAAAAGGTAAAATATCTGAACTTGTCGGTGATAAGGCAGATGAAACGCGTATAGTAAATGAAGCTGCAATTCTATCTTCAAAATCATGTATAAATGAAGAGATTCACAGACTATCAAACCATATAACAGTTTTTGAAAAGATTTCTGAAACAGAGCCTCAAGCCTCTAAAAAATTGGATTTCTTATGTCAAGAGATGGTTAGAGAAATTAATACTATTGGGAGCAAGGTGTCAATTATTGATCTTACAGACAGTGTCATAACGGTTAAAAACCGGATCGAACAAATAAGAGAACAATTAAGAAATGTCGAATAAACCAGGAGGACGAGTATGTCAAGAATTAGACTTATGAACATCGGATATGGAAATGTTGTGCAGGCAAATAGAATTATTAGCATTATCAATCCTGACTCAGCTTCTTCAAAGAGACTTAGAAATGAGGCAAAACAAAACCAGATGCTGATCGATGCAACGCAGGGTAGAAAAACTCGCGGCATTATTATTACTGATTCAAATCATGTTGTTTTAACAGCTATGCAGCCCGAAACACTTAGTCAACGATTAGTAACTAATGAAACTAAAGAGACTGCAGATAACAAAGAAAAACAATAACTTTTTATGAATAAAGGTCGTCTGATTGTAATTTCAGGTCCATCCGGAGTTGGAAAAAGCAGTCTGCTAAAAAAACTATTTTCAGAGATGGGCGATAGGATAAAATTTTCTGTTTCATCAACATCAAGGGCTCCAAGAAAAGGGGAATTAGATGGAATAGATTATAATTTTATATCTGCAACAGAGTTTAAAAAAGGGATTGAAGATAATAGATTTCTTGAGTGGGCTTTGGTACACGGCAACTACTATGGAACCGACCGGACAATTATTGATGCGGTTATCTCCAATGGCAAAGATTGTTTGCTTGATATTGATGTGCAGGGTGGAACCGCACTTATGGATGATGGCGTTAATGCACTTTACATTTTTATTGCACCACCTTCAGTAGAGACTCTCAACCATAGACTGCTGAAAAGAGGCACAGAGACAGATGAACAGATTCAACTCAGAGTGTCAAATGCACTCCATGAGTTAAAATATCAAGATAGATATGAATTTGTGGTAGTAAATGATGATTTTGATACTGCATATAATGAGCTTATAAGTATTATATATAAAAAAACGGAGGACTAAATGATTATACCTTTAGATGAACTTATTGATTTCAAGGGAAACAGATATGAACTTGCCTGTGCTGCAATTAAAAGAGCTACGCAAATAAATATGTCAAAAAACAAAGATGAAGAGTTGAAAAAAGCAAAAGGCAAACTTGTCTCACTTGCTTTACAACAGGTAATTACCGGAAAAGTTAAATACAAACTTGAAGACTAATCTTTAATGCCTTTTACAGCAATAGTAATATTTGGCCCAACTGCTGTCGGTAAGACAGACCTATCTATTGACCTCGCTAAAGAATTTGGCGAGGTTATTTCTGTTGATTCTATGCAGATCTATAGGTTTATGGATATTGGGACTGCTAAACCATCTATCGAAGAAAGAAAAAAGGTTAAACACCACTTGATTGATATTCGAAATCCGGATCAACCATATAATGCCGGTCAATTTAAAACAGATGCAGAAAAACTTATTATTGATATAAATCAAAGGGGTAAAATTCCATTCCTTATTGGGGGTACAGGTCTCTATTTTAATACACTAATCAATGGAATAGCAGATATCCCCGCAGTCCCGGGCGAGATATCTGAACAACTTAAACAAGAGCTAGAAATGAAAGGTTTACAACAACTTAGAGACAAACTTGAGACTCTTGATCCGGAATACGCTTCCAAGATTCACACAAATGACTCACAGAGAACCCTTAGGGCATTAGAGGTCTATTAT
>CAYYKD010000014.1:60170-68185 GCA_964471825.1 uncultured Spirochaetales bacterium | reverse complement strand
ATACTACCGGAAAACCAATCAGTTATTTCCACAGACACACTACAAAAAATAATGATATTAATTTTATACTCACAGGCCTTAATACAGACAGATCAATTCTCTATGAAAGAATAAATTCCAGGGTTGTTAGTATGATTAATAATGGACTCATTGACGAAGTAAAATCCATCATGGAGCAGGGCTATACAAAAAACGACCATGGATTACAGGCAATTGGATACAGAGAAATCATAGATTATTTGAATGGTGAAACAGAACTTGATAGAGCTATCTATCTAATCAAACAAAACTCAAGACACTATGCTAAGAGACAACTAACATGGTTTAATAAAAATATTGGAGTTAAGTGGTTTGACATTTCACAAAAAAATGATATAAAAGATTTAATTAAAGAGGCTCTTGCTAAAATCCATTAAATGTTTTTCACAAGAGCCTCATAAAGAATACATTTTAGAAGCAATTCAAAAATAATTAAATAAATTGGACTAACTGTGATTGCAGTTCTTATTATTTGTAAACATAATCCGATATTTCGTCCGCTGTTAAAGGACAATCAACCAATATCCTTTCTACCAATATCAAGAGAGAAAAACTTGATACATTTGGCATATTCATGGTTAAACAGTTATTTCTCTAGAGACAAAATCTATTTGCTTTGCGAATATGGTGAGGAAGAACAGATTAAATCTATGCTCCCATCAGTTAAAGAAGATAAAATTCTCATAGAACCTATCAGACTCTCCTACTCACTATCTGTTTCATATGCCTCAATATTGCTATCCAGACTAGAACCGGAAGAAACGGTTACGATAATTCCGGCAGATTTTTTATTCTCCCCTGAGTTTCGTTGTGAAAATTGGTTATTTGCTTCAAATGAGTTTGCAGGATATGATAATATAATCCTCCCTTCAATAAATTTGTCTACAGCAAACTACAATAGACCAATAATTGATTCCGGCAAATTCAAGTCTAATATCAGAAATATTGATTTCTTTGAGATCAATAAAATATCAGCAGTAACACAGGCAAAGAAGTCAATAAAACTCTTTGGTAAAGAGGGTGTTTTCTCAGGTATAATTATTAGCTCTTACAACGCAATTTTTAACGCCATCAGAATTTCTAAACTAAATGAAGTTTCAGATAAAATTCAGACAGCCATATTCGAAAATAGGTTTAACTGGGATTTGTTAACAAACATCTATAAAAAGTCAGGAATTATAGATGATAACACCTTGTTTACCTCATCAAATAAAAAATTTTTTACGATTTTCCTTGACACAAATCCTTTTTATTTAGATAATTGGAAAAATTTTTTCGCGCGATTCTCAACAGATATCACAAACCGTAATCTAATTGAAGGTTCGGTAAGTATAAATAATTGCAGAGAAACAGCGTGTTTCAATTACGATGAAGAGAATATAGTTATATCTGATACAGATAAACTACTTATCGTAAAGGAAAACGGAAAAGTTATTATTAAAAGTTTAATTTTATAAAGAGGTGATAAGATGCCTTCAGTTAAGAAGAAAAAACGGGCAAAAATTGCTAAGCACAAAAGAAAAAAAAAGCTTAGAAAAAACAGACACAAAAAGAAATAGTGCCTAAATTACCGGAAAATATTTATTACTTTCCGGTTTTTTTATTTTTCTACAATAACGCCATCCACTAAATAATCCATATAGAGCAGATCGGTTAGATCAGCAACTTCACCTGACCTTATTACTTCAACTCCGTTATTACTTAGTAACGGCCCCTTAAATATCTTTATTTCACCCTTTAATAATTCTTCTCTGACAGCCTCAACTGTTTTTTTTACATTTATCGGTACATTATTTCGCATCTTAGATATATCTACCCCGTCATCAACAATACCGCAGTAATATCTATGATTCCTCCAATCTGTAACCTTACCAGCAAGATAATCATCAATTATCTTACTGTATATTCCATGCCAATTCCAGACACTTGAATGCAGATAACTTCTCGGTGCATAGTGCGGTTCATCGACCCCATATCCTATAGAATATATCGGCTTGCCTGATTCCTCAACAGACACAACTACGGCCTTTGAATCTACCCCTGATACAATAACATCAAACTCTCTATTAATAAAATAGTCTGCAACAATCTTCTCTTTTATTGGGTCAAACCAGCTTGAAACCCACTTAACATGAACATCAGCATTTGGATTCACAGATCTCACCCCAAGTGTGAATCCATTAATAATTCTTAAAACTTCTGAGGTCGGCTTAGAGGCAACATACCCGATCTTTCCATTGGCAGTCATCATACCTGCGACTATCCCTGATAGATATCTGGCTTCCTCCATTGCAACAAAATATGTACCAAGGTTAGATCTTGTCCGAAGTCCTGCACAATTAAAGAAAACTACATTAGGGTGCTTTAATGCTGATTTGTAAGTAACCTCTTCAAAATCATAACTTGTAGTAAAGATCAGGTTGTATCTTTTTTTTACCAAGTCATCTATCAACGATTCAAGCTCCGCAACCTTTACTTTTTCATGTTTAGTAAACCGTATATTCTTATTATTCTCCGCCAGTCTCTTTCTTGCATTTTCATGAGAAGTTGTCCAACCTCCATCATCAACTGAACCAATATAAATAAACCCTACTTTTAATTCAGATTTGAAATTACATGAATTTACTAAAACTATACTTATAAATAGATAAACAGCGATACTTGATAAATAAAACAACCTGCTAAATTCTCTACGATTCATAATCACCTCTATATTCATTCCAACTTTATTCATTCCTACTTTACTAAACTAAACTAATTATAACTAATTTTTTTTTTAGCTATTAATCTCCATCTATAATCAAACTCTTTTTTCCTCTTTTCAATAATTTGTTTAATATCAAATTTGAGATAATCAAGAAAACCATATTTTTGACTTCTGAATAAATCTACAGAAGAACCGGATGAATAAAACAATAATTGCATTCTCTGTGAAATAACCTCATCAGGGATCCAGCACGAAACCTCTCTGTTAAAAACTTTTGAAAAATAAGTACCAAACCGCCCCGGTAAAACTGCCGTAATATAGTCAGTTTCACTATTGAACCCGCTTAATTTCAAATTATAAATTATAGAAAACAGTTCCTCTTTTGAAATATCAGTGTATACGATCTGCTTAAGTGCATCATAAATAAAATATACAAGAAAATAATTTCCCCTCCCCGTTAAATTCCATAACTTATCAACTGCCCTCTTCATAAATACCTGTTGACGCATACACCTCTCAATATCTCCCATTCTAAAACTTCTATTTCTTATCCACTGAACGGCAAGCTTCCCTTCAAGTTTTTTATCGGTCTTAATACCCCCAAGGATAGCAATAAAAGCCTCAAATGTTCTGAAGTTATCAATTACTACAACCTTATCAACTCTACTCCCTGTATAATCCTCAACATTTTGTTTGAGATAGTTTAAGCCGCCCCAATACAAACTATGGCCAATCTTATCAAATGCCCCTTTGTTGTCTCCCTGCTTAAGGGTAATTAGACTATCTCTAGGGATTGATATTGAAAGAATTTTACCATTTCTGTTAATTTTAATAAGTATTATTACATCCGACCTGGACCGTTCCATATTCCTACCGTATTTATCCGAGCCAACAATAAGTATATTATACCCTTCACCCCATTCAGTACCATTGAGGTTAAATATATCATTCTTAAAACCCAGCTCTTCAGCTGTATGTGCTTTTGATGAATCATACAAAAATGTATAGTCTTTTTCCTGAATTCCATTTATTTCTATAGCTTTAATATCTTCTTTAAAATCAAGAGTCTGTTTTATAACGCCATCTATTTTTACAACAATGCCGATAACTTTAACCAGATTTGCAGTACCTATTACTAAAAAGAAAAAAATAATTAATAATAAAATTGTTTTTTGTAACAATGAAAATAACTCTTTATCGCTCATATATTCAATTTTCGGAGTTTTTTTTGATTTTATGTATATTTATTTTTTAATTTCTATGATATAAATCATATATGGATAAACTATCTCTATTACTTAAAGTATCAACACAGTTAACAAAAGAAAAAGATTTAAAGAAAATACTAAGACTTCTAACCTCAATAACTAAACAGCTTCTAAATGCAGACATTTGCAGCATATTCTTACATAATAAAATTACAAAAGAACTTTGGACTATTGTTGCAGAGAAAACTGATGAGATTAGAATACCTGAGGATTCAGGAATTGCAGGTTATTCATTCAGCAACAATGAGACTATAATAATAAATGATACTGAGAATGAACCAAGATTTACCGGGGAGGTAGATAGAAATCTCGGTTATCACACTCGAAATCTGGTAGCTGTGCCATTGCAGGATAGATTTAACTCACCTTTTGGCGTCATTGAGGTAATTAATAAACTTGATAATACTTCATTTGACAATGAAGATATTGAGCTTCTTAACCATATAACACTATTTGTTACAACAACAATTGAGAATAGTTATCTCTATGAACAGTTGAATACAGTACACAAAGACCTTGTATATAAGCTTTCCTCAGTTACACGCTACAAAGATAAAGAGACTCAGAGTCATATTATCAGAGTTGGACTCTACAGCTCTATAATTGCAAAAGAACTGGGGTGGAAACAGGAAGAAGTTGAACTTATTAAACTTTCTTCTCCAATGCATGATATCGGAAAAGTAGGCGTTCCTGATAATATCCTCCTTCAACCGGCACCGCTTAATGAGACTCAATGGGACACTATGCATCAACACTGTCAAATAGGATATGATATTCTCAGTGGAACCGAGAGCCGACTTCTTCAAATTGCATCAAAGATAGCACTTGAACACCACGAAAAGTATGACGGTTCAGGGTATCCTTTTCAACTTAAAGCCGGCGACATCTCAATTTATGCACGATTAACTGCTATAGCAGATGTATTTGATGCTTTAACTTCAAAAAGACCTTACAAAGAACCATGGAGCTATGATCAGGCATTTAACCACATGATTATTAATTCAGGAAAACATTTTGATCCAATGCTGATGACACTCTTTTTAAAAAACAGGGCTCAGATAATAAAAATAAAAGAAGAGGTAAGTGATTGATAACTAATGATTCTGTAACTAATGATTCTGTAATAAAAATAAACACTTCTATTACCAATGATTCTATAGATAATAATTTAATAAATAATGAATGTGTAGGCAATAATTCTATGACTGATAACCTACAGAACAAAACTTTCCGGTCTGGAACTGTAGTTCTGATCGGAAGACCATCATCAGGCAAATCAACCCTTGTAAATTGTGCATGCGGAAATAAAGTATCGATAGTATCAAAGGCTCCACAAACAACAAGATTTCTAATTAAGGCAATATATACAGATGATGACGCTCAAATCATCTTTGTAGATACACCGGGTTATCATCACTTTAATTCCGATCTTAATAGAGGTTTATCAAATCTAGCTGCAAATACACTAAATGATGGTGACATTATTCTATATATTACAGATCCATCAAGGGAGCTTGGCGAGGAAGAGGAAGATATAATTAGCAAAGTCAAGCCGTTTGAATCAAAGACAATTATTGTCTTCAATAAATCAGATCTGACAGATGATGCCTATAACAAATTTGTATCAGATGTAAATAGTCGTCTTAAACCTATGTATTCCATCAATACATCTGCCCTGAATGACAAAAACATTGATAATCTGATACGATTTATAAAAACAAGACTCCCGATAGGCCCACTATACTACCCGGAGGACTTTGTTACTGATCAAGATATCCCGTTTAGAATTAAGGAATGTGTTAGAGAAAAACTCTTTATACTGATGAATGATGAGATCCCCCACTCATGCTATGTTGAGATTGAAAAACTAACAGTTAACAATAAATCAATCAAAGTCTATGCTTCAATATGCGTTGAAAAAGAGAGCCAAAAAGGTATGGTGATAGGAAAATCGGCCTCGATGATCAAACAGATTGGCGAGGTATCAAGAAAAGAACTTATTGAAATATTTGAGAAACAAGTAAACCTATTTTTAAATGTAAAAGTACACCACAACTGGAGAAAAAACACCAACTTTTTAAAAAAGATGTTTGAACTCCATTAATTCTAACTTTTTTAGAAAACAAGGTACAAATCAAGCAATGTATCGCCACCTTAAAAAAAGCTAAATGAAGCGATGAAAAGACTGAAGTTATTTTTTTTTCGGTGTACCTCAATATTTTCAATATTATTAATTACTTGACATATCAACAATATATGCATATAATTGCATATATGATAAAAGAGATAAATAAATTTAAGGCCTTAGGTGAAGAGACCCGATTTAGGATAGTTAGATTATTAATAAAATCAGGCATGGAGCTTTGTGTTTGTGAGATCGAGAGGATAATCAATAAACCGCAATACAACATATCCAAATCCCTAAAGATTTTAAAGAATACCGGACTTATAGATGAAAGGCGGGATGGAAAATTTGTCATGTATAAAATTGCGAACAATATTTCAAATCTACAACTTTTTAATTACATCTCCTCATCTGAATTCTCTAATGATGAATTCTCTAATGCTAATGATGATGTCTCTAATGAAAATAATAATGATCAACTTAACTCTGATTTAATAAATCTAAATTTGATTTTAAATTTAAGGGTTGAAGGTAGAATAATTGTTGATAGGCTACAAAGAGATACAAAAGCGTGCCTAAGGTGTAAGTGATTTTTTTTGGATTAAACATATGCATTTTTTTGCATTGATAATATGGGTTCAAATTTATATGGAGTTTTTATGAAAGACTGGAAAAAATTTACAATTATTGTCGGTGTATTTGTAGGGTTCTTCTTCATCCCCTTTGACCTCCCGATTATTAAGAATGCGATCATGGAGTCCTTCTTTATGATGCAGGAATATGCAAGAGATCATGTTACTCTGTCTTGTTCCGGCATTTTTTATAGCAGGGGCGATCGGTAACTTTATAAGTCAGGGTGCAGTGTTAAAATATCTCGGTGCAAAGGCAAATAAAGTTGTAGCATACAGTGTAGCATCTGTATCGGGTGCGATCCTCGCTGTATGTTCATGTACAGTTCTGCCATTATTTGGTGGGATCTATAAAAGAGGTGCGGGACTCGGACCGGCTATAGCATTTCTATACTCCGGGCCGGCTATTAATGTACTTGCAATAATAATGACAGCGAGGGTACTCGGTGTTGAACTAGGCATTGCAAGAGCATTGGGTGCAGTTGTTTTTTCTATAGTAATAGGCCTTATTATGCACTTTATATTCTTAAAAGAGGAAAAAGAGAGAAACAAAGAGCTTGAAATGATGCTACCACCGGAGGACGGATCTGGCAGAAAACTATGGCAGACAGGACTCTATATATTTGCAATGATTGGGATTCTGGTATTTGTCAACTGGGGAAAAGATCAGTCAATGCCAATCTGGAATGCAATATACACTTTAAAGTACTACATAACAGGCGGCTTCTTATTACTGCTTGTAGTCTCAATAGTTTTATGGTTTAAAAAGGATGAGCTAAAGTCGTGGGTCGGCTCAAGCTATGAGTTTGCGTTACAGATTATGCCTTTGTTGTTTGGCGGTGTGCTTGTTGCGGGTTTCTTACTAGGAAGACCGGGGCATGAGGGGATTATCCCTTCAGAATGGGTTGCAAAACTTGTTGGCGGTAATAGTCTATGGTCAAACTTTTTTGCTTCAATTGCAGGTGCATTTATGTACTTTGCGACTCTTACCGAGGTGCCGATTCTACAGGGGCTTGTCGGGGCGGGTATGGGTAAAGGGCCGGCACTTTCTTTATTGCTGGCAGTACCCGCGTTATCATTACCGAGTATGCTTGCAATCAGGAGTATGATTGGAACAAAAAAAACACTTGTATATGTAACGCTTGTTGTTGTTATGGCGACTTTTACCGGAATGATCTTTGGAAGTTTTTTTAATTCTTAGTTTTTATTTATGGAGGTATTTTTATGGTTATTAAGATCTTGGGGAC
>CAYYKD010000014.1:43383-60160 GCA_964471825.1 uncultured Spirochaetales bacterium | reverse complement strand
AGGGTGTCCTAAGTGTAAGACACTGGAAGAAAACGCAAAAAAGGCAGTTGAGCTTGCCGGCTCATCAGCAACAGTTGAAAAGGTCACAGATTTAAATAAAATAATGGACTTTGGTGTGATGGTAACCCCTGCATTAGTTATCGACGATCTCGTTAAGGCAGCCGGTAAAGTATTGTCACCCGATGAGATAAAGAAATTTTTAGTTTAAATAGGAAATACAGATGATAAAAAAAAGGATTATAATTTCATTAACAGTTATGTTGATGCTGACACTTGGCAGCTGCACAAAAAAAGATAAGAATGAAGTGTTAACAAACAGTATCGTTAATAAAGGCATGGTCAGTTCAGATACTGTTGGTACAGTAGAAACTAAAACTGATTCAGACAAAACAGCCTTAAAAGTTACATTCATCGAGCTTGGCTCTGTAAATTGTGCACCTTGCAGGATGATGACCCCTGTTATGGATAAGGTCAAAGAAAACTTCCCTGCACAGGTTGATGTTGTGTTCTATGATGTCTGGACTCCACAAGATGCACCAATGGCCCAAAAGTATAAAATCAGAGTTATACCGACTCAAGTTTTCCTTGATGGAGATGGAATAGAATACTTCAGACATGAAGGATTTTTTTCGTACGATGAGCTTGCAAAGATCCTCCAAATGAAAGGGGTCAGATAATGCTTGTTAAAATATTTGAGTTTCTTTCATCAGCTCTCTACTCAAATCCAATAATTGCAATCTCAGTTTCATTTGTATGGGGATTATTAAGCGTACTTTTAAGCCCATGCCATTTATCCAGCATCCCTTTACTCATAGCATTTATCGGGGGACAGGGTAAAATGCCGGTCAAGAGGGCATTTTTAATGTCAACTGTTTACTCTGTGGGGCTGCTGGTTATGATAGCCGTGATCGGTGTGATAACCGGGTTAGCCGGTATGATGCTTGGAAATATCGGTAAAATACCGGTCTATATCGTAGCTGTAATATTTATCCTTGTAGGATTAAACTTCCTGGGTGTCATTCCATCAATGAACTTCCTGAGTAATAGTCAACCTATTGTTAAAAGTAAAGGTTTCCTTAGTGCATTTTTACTTGGGCTGTTATACGGCGTTGCTCTCGGTCCATGTACATTTGGATTTATGGCACCTGTTCTCGGAGTTGTTTTAAGCTCTGCAAAAACCAATCTCATATTTTCGATTTTACTTATCATCTCATACGCAATAGGTCATTGTGTACTGATTATTTTTGCAGGTACATTTACAGAGCAAGTCGAAAAACTCTCAAAGATAAACGAAAAAACCAACATTGCAGCAATTATTAAGAAGATATGCGGTGTGATTATAATAATTGTAGGTATTTATCTGTTTTTTTAAGAACATCTTAATAGTGACTATTTTAAATAGTGACTTTTTTAATCAAGATTTAAAAATAATCCATAATTATAAAAGTGATATCGTCAGATTGAGGTAAATTGCCCCTATATAGATCCAGATGAGTAAATATTCTTTCTTTTATCTCATTTAACTCCTCTTTATAGTGATTAAGTATGATCTTTTTTATATACGCATCCCCCAAGAATTCCCCTTGAGTATTTCTCTGATCACTTACACCATCAGAGTAAACCAGAAGCCTGTCACCCTTCTTTAGATACACCGAGTTTGGGTTTATACCTATGTCTTTTTTTATGCCGACAGGAGCTGATTTCTTTTGATTTAGATTGTAACATTTGCCATTTCTAAAGATGTTTATTAATGAGTGCCCCATATCATAGAATTTCAACAATCCGGACTTCTCATCAAAATCAAGAAACATACCGGTCAAATATTTTTCTATCATGAATGTTTCCTGAATATAATTATTTAACTTTGATATATACTTCTTTAAGGATTGGTGTTTATCAAACATATTAAACATCCCGCCGACAATAGCTGAAACAAGAGAAGCAGAGACCCCTTTACCTGTAACATCACAGACCATAAAGAGCCATCTGTAATCATCAACCCGTTTAATTGCATAGAAATCCCCACCTACACCCTTTGCCATCCTTGAAGTACCAATGATCTTAACATTCTTTGATTCTTCAGTTTGACTTGGTTTTACTATATTTCCTTGTAGTTTTGTTGCAAGTTTTATATCCGCCTGAGTCATCTCAGATAGAAAAAACAATATGTCTCTGGTTGATACGACCCCAGCAAACTTATTTTCATTTGTTGAGAGTATATGATAGTCGACTTTTTGATGATATAGAGAATCGCCTAGATCCTCAGCGACACTATAGATATTTTCAATGTAATTTATTGCTTTTACTGGAGTCATAAATTTAACCGCTTTCTTGTTTTTATAAAGATCCCGTCCAAAGTTCTTACCCAGTCTGTCAAATAGATCCCGTCTAGATATAACTCCAATCGGATTTTCATCACTATCTATAACCCCTACAGCAAAAATTGATTTGTCCAACTCAAAGTCACTAGCGACATCAAGTATCATATCATTTTCGGTTACAAAGTAAAAACTAGAAGCGATCTGCACTATTGTATCACCGGCATTAAGATTTGCATTAGATTTTTTGAAAGTTATAAAACTAAACTCTAATTCATCTTTCTTTCCACTTGGAAGATCAGCCTTAATTAAATCTATTGAATTTTTCATTATTATTCCTCACATTATATTTGATATTTTCATTTTCACTGCTTCTCTGTAAATGTTCTATATATCAATTTTGTTAAATCTAAGTTAAACTATTATTAAACATAAGATATCATGCAAATAAATAGAAATTCGAAAAATGATACTTCTAAAAAAAAATGAATGATTAATTGATTATTAAACAGAACCTAACAATCTAGTGTTAGAACCCTCATCAATGAAATGGAGGACTATAATGGCACTAAAATTAACAAACTACTCTGATGGTGAACTTCGTCTATCGGCAAAGGATGATATAATAATGATTTCCGGTACCCTCGATAAAGTAGACTCAGGTAAAAATTTAAAACCTTTCTTTGAAGAAGCTCACAGTGAATTATTAAAGCTAAATATGAAATCGGTTACAATTGATTTGACTAATCTTGTTTTTATGAACTCAACTGCATTTAGAGAGTTAGTAACCTGGGCAGTAAAAATTGAAGCCTTACCGGAAAATCAAAAATACAAATTTAAATTTGTAATGTCAACACAACATCTGTGGCAATCCGGTAGCATAGGTGCTTTGAAAGCCCTCACACCTGATATAGTCGAGATTATAAAACCTTAGAACTCTTAAAAGATGCTGTATTAACTGAAAATTAACAAATAAGTAATGATTAATTAAAAAACTTTTAGTATTATACAAAGTATGAATAAACTTATATATATAGTTGATGACGAAGAGGACATTTTAAATCTTGTCCTTCTTCATCTTAAAAAAAATAACTATCAGGCAAAAGGATTTCTTGATGGCAACTCACTTTTTAGAGCACTTAAAGAGGAAATCCCGGCATTATTAATCCTTGACTTGATGTTGCCTGATATTGATGGGCTTGAAATCTGCAAATCAGTTAAAAACGATAAACGGCTTAAAAATGTACCTGTTATCATGTTAACAGCCAAACAGGATGAAACAGATAAAGTCTTAGGTCTTGAACTTGGAGCTGATGACTATGTTACAAAACCATTCTCACCGAGAGAGTTGATAGCTCGAGTTAAAGCAGTGCTAAGACGGGGAATTAATATTGAAGAATCCAACACTATCACTGTTGAAGGATATTTTAAGATTGATCGAGACAGACATGAGGTTTACGATAAAAATAACAACAGAATTGAATTAACCCTTTCCGAGTTTAAAATTCTGGAGGCACTTGCAGAAAGGATAGGCTGGACATTTTCAAGAGATAAACTTCTCTTTGCTGTCTGGGGCAATGACAGATATGTTATAGACAGAACTATAGATGTGCATATTAAACACATTCGTGAAAAACTAGGTGAAGCAGCAAAGATCATCAAGAATGTACGGGGTGTCGGATACAAGATAGACATGGATGAATAGATTGAAAAACAGATCTTTTATAATCAAAATTCTAATAGGCTATATTTTTTCGTTGATAGTTTTTATAAGCTTTGTTTTTGTATTCTTCTTTGGATATCTGAAAAAGGAAAGCATTAAGACCATTGTTAAAAATCTCGATGCTAAGACTTATCTGATGCAGGATTCTGTCAATAATTACCTTTCAAACAATAATCTTGAAGACTTAAAAAGTTATTTAACAGATAAATCCAGATACTTTAATATCAGAATAACGGTTATTGATAAAACCGGTCTGGTGATCGCTGAAACAGATGAAAATCCCAATTTAATGGACAATCATCTTTCTCGCCCTGAGATAGAAAGATCTCTAAAAAATCTAAACAGTTATCAAATCAGATATAGCAATACTGTAAAAAAGAATATGATCTACTATGCATATGGCCTAAAAGATAATCAGCAAAGAGTTGCCTATGTACTTAGGGTAAGTATGTACATAGATGATATTGATAGATTACTATTTGAATTAAAACTAAAATACCTCGCAGTAATTACGATTATCATAATTCTATCTATCTCAGCTATTTTAATTATATATTTTATATTCAAAAAAAAGATATTGTTTTTTTCGTCGATTTCTGAGAGGGTTTCGGAGGGTGATTATAACATAGAATTTATCGATGATGACAGCTTTGAGGTGCATGAATTATCAAGAAGTTTTAAGAAAATGCTTAATGAGATAAAACAGAACATCCATGAGATAAACACAGAAAAAGAGGCAAATGCAACAATAATATCATCTATTAAAGATGGAATTGCGGTCATTTCTAAAAATAAAAAAATAATCAGAGTTAATGACGGATTTTCAAGAATATTTGGTAATGAAAATATACTAAATAAGTACTACTGGGAAGTGATCAGAAATAATGAGCTCCTTGACCAGATAAACGCAGGCTCCACAGAACAGAATAGAGCAATAGAGCTAGAGATTGCCGACAGAACATATATTTGTAGTATTAACTATATTTCATCAAAGATGGAGTATGTACTTATATTCTATGATATATCAGACTTCAAGTACTTCGAGAAACTAAAAAAAGAATTTGTAACAAATGTTAGTCATGAACTGGGGACACCATTAACATCTGTAAAGGGCTACACAGAAACACTCCTGGAAGATGAAGAGAATAATGAGAAAAAAAGCTATCTCACAATTATCTTAAAACATACAAACAGGCTTATCAATATCGTAAAAGATCTAATGGTACTCTCCCAACTAGATGATAATAAAAATATTGATATATCTGAAACAATTAACATGAAAGACATAATTGAACCTATTTTACCGCTTTTCTCTCATAGAATAAACGAAAAAAAACTATATCTCGATGTAAACATAGCTCCCGATCTATATAGTTTTAAAGGAAATTCATTTAAACTTGAACAGATGATGATCAATCTAATAGACAATGCCATAAAGTACACAGATAATGGCGGAGTCAGTATTGATATATCTAATGAAAATAAAAGGTTAAAAATTAAGATTACGGACTCCGGTATCGGGATACCGGAGAAGGATCTATCACGGATATTTGAAAGGTTCTTTGTGGTAGATAAATCAAGATCGAGAAGTGTCGGCGGTACCGGCCTTGGTCTCTCAATTGTAAAACATATAGTTCTTCTCCATAACGGTGAGATTAAAGTAGAAAGTACGATTGGAAAAGGAACAAGCTTTATTATTCTTTTCTATGCTTAAGAGAAGACTGACAAGAGAAAAAGCACTGACATGCAATATTTCGTAATAGCATATCTGATATACTGTATACAAGAGATATCTTAACACAAAAGATTTCTTAACACAATCTTAACAATTTGCTTATAGAGATTTAATACAATATTATTAAAATCGGATAATTTTAGTATTCAACAAATAAAAAAGTTAAGGATATTGATGTGATTATAGAAAAATTAATTTATTTAAAGCAGCTGCTGGTTCAACAGGCAAATCTTGTGGAAAAGATGATTAATAAAAGCATGAAAGGGTTATCAGAGTCAAATATTAAACTACTTGAAGAGATTATAACTACTGATGAAAAAAAGGTTAATAGATTTGAACTTCAAATTACAGAGTTGTGTACTAATATAATTGCCCTTTATCACCCTGAGGCAAAAGACCTTCGTTTTGTCCTGATGTGTATGAGTATGACAACAGACCTTGAGAGAATCGGCGACTGTATAGTAAATGTTGCTGAGAGTTCAATATTTTTAGTTGAACGACCTCCTATTAAACCATACGAGACAATATATCAGATCTTTGCTGTTACGATAAGCATGGTTAAGGACAGCATAAATTCCTTCATAAATGAATCACCCGAGCTCGCAAAAAGTGTCTGTGAAAGGGATAGTATCGTTGATGATCTACGCGATCAGAATACAAAGACACTTATTGAATATATGTTCAACGATTCATCCTCAATAGAACGGGGCTTAAATATGATAAGAATTGCTAATAATCTAGAAAAAACAGCAGATATATCAACAAGCATTGCAGAAGAAACAGTCTATATTGCCATGGGGCAGGTTATTAAGCATAAATCAGACATATAATTTTAGATATGAAGTAATTTGAAGAAATAATATTTGCAAGGATACCGTATTGAATTTATACATTATAGACGGTTCAGGCCCTTTTTTTTATAGATATAAAAATCCGGTTATTAATTGGTCAAAACTCCCCCATCATCATTTCGAAAAAAGATCAGGTGTTAAAGAACGACTATATAATAAGGTTATAAAGAGATTTTTGAAGTATATCAAGAGGGTTAAAACTCTCGGTTTTAATGCGATATCAATTGATGATCTCTCGCATATTGTTAATAATAAAATTTATAATATGATTCTACAAAGAAACATAGCAAACCGTGCTTTAAAATTTAAGATCCTTTTTAAAATTATCAAGAACTACGACTTGCAGATTTTCGTTAACACAGATTTTATGTTCTATAACAAAGAAATTGATGCTCATATAAAAAATAGTTTTAAAAAGGCACTTGAGTTTTTTTCAAGTCAGATTATTGAACTGTTTCAAAAATTTCCTGAAATCTCCGGTGTCATCTTTAGATTTGGCGAGTCAGACGGCGTTGATCATGTCGGATCATTTAGAAGTAGAATAATAATCAATACCCCGAGCAGATTAAAAACTGCAATTAAACACCTGTTGCCGATCTTTGAAAAATACAATAAGAAGCTCATTATTAGGACATGGAGCATAGGTTCAAAGAGGTGTGCCCATCTGATGTGGAATAAACAAGTTTTCATTAAAGTTTTTGGGAACATTCAATCAGAGAGTTTAATCATCTCTATGAAATATGGTGAGGGCGATTTTTTTAAATATTTAAAATTTAATGAACTATTCAGCCAAACAGATCACAAAAAGATAGTTGAGTTGCAGACCAGAAGAGAATATGAGGGATTTGGTGCTTACCCTTATTTTGTAGGATATGATTATTATAATTACTATCTAGAGTCCATCAAGAATAAATCAATTATCGGAATAAGCGTATGGTGTCAAACCGGCGGCTGGAGCAAGTCAAAATTTATATCAATTATCAATAAATCCGGTTTTTGGGGGACACTCAACACCTTTGTTACAATTAAGATATTCAAGGAACAAATGAGCGTTGATGATTCACTCAGATTATTCTATAGTCAAGCTATTAGCAAGGGAACATATAAATTATTTAAAAAATTTATAGATATAAGTGATAACCTCGTCAATAATGTGCTCTACGATCCGGGTTTTACAAAAAATGACCTGTATATCAACAAGCTTAGATTGCCGCCGCTTCTCTATGTTTTCTGGGACAATGTTATAGTTAATAAGGGATTAGTAGGAATATTTAACTCATTTATATCAAATAAGATCGAATCAACTAAAATTTCATCAAATAGTTTGGATAAAATTAAAGAATTAAAAAAAATCGGTAATAAATTACATATTCCTTATAATTACCGATTACATTACGATACAATGTTATTATTCTATCTGATAAGACAATTAATGTATAACCCTAATGATATAGAACTTTTAAATAGGATCGAGAAACTAATCGAGCAATATCATGACAACTACCCTGAGCATTATAAATTCAGCATCTCAGAAAATTTTAATTCACCGGCCGGACTCTTAATTTTTCTTATAAAACTTGTAATACGAAAAAAAAAGAGATTTAGAATACTTGATAATCTCATTTTTAATCCTATAACCTCATTTCTCATAATAACCATCATAAAACTTAATAAAAAATCATTTCCTGAATTTGCCGGAAAAATTGCAATGCCCGTAGAGAACTTTTTTTAAATTTTTATTTAACAACATCTAAAAAAGCTTATTTAAAAAAAGCTTAAAAAAAAACTATTATTCCTTATTCTTGATAATTTTTTTTGTTTCTTTAAAATTAGAAAGCAAATCATCCAACTTCTTATCTCTGTTCTCTTTAAGAAGTACTAACTCTACTTTTTTTTGTTCAATTTCAGTATAGATATTAAATAATAATGTAAAATCCTTTTCGAAGTTTTCAATGTATTCTGCATCTATACCAACCTTGCTGTATTCCGATTCCCCTTTTTTTAGTTTCTCAATAAATGTTTTTAGTTTTATTAGCATATCATCATCTAATGCGACTTTCTCTTTCTTTGAGTCCTTTCCATTTTTAGCCATTATTTGCTCCTATTATTATTTAAACTTTACTCTTTAACACAAAATTGTTAAGATTTGGTTAATACGATAATATTTTCTTAAATTTTATCAATATTAATCAATATTTTTCAACATTTTTTAATTTTTATCTATATCCATCTTTATCCTGTAGATGTCCATCTGTGTTTATCTTTGTAAAATCTTATTGTATCACAATCCGTGTTGATATGTCGGTTAATTTTGCAAGCTACTCATTAATAAATAAGATTATTTTTGACATTTTTTTTTCTAATTGCTTGACTATTGATTAATTTTATTTTATCATAATAAAATATTTTAATTATTGGAGTAATAATATGAAGAAGAATTTGTTTGTCCTTTTTTTAGTTTCTGTTCTTATAGTATCATTCAATACAGGCTGTAAAAAAACCGAAATAGAAGAGGAAGTTGTTGAACAAACTATTACTAAAACAGTTGATGATACCAGCTCAACTGTATCTAATGAAAACTTGGTTGAGGGAAGTGATTCGACTCTGCTAATAGTAACAGATCCATGGCCGCCTTACATAATAGAAAATGAAGATGGTAGTTTTTCCGGTTTTCACACTGAAGTCTTAAGAGAAGTATTGAAAGAGCTAAAGATTCCTTCAAAAATAGTAAAGTATCCATGGGAAAGATGTATTCAGATGATAAAAGACAAAGGTGCTGATATGATTTTCACCTTAAACAAAAATCCCGAAAGAATGGAATTTATGTACTTTCCGGATGAGCCTCTGGCATATAGTGCTTCGGTTTTCTTTACACTAAAAGGTAGAGAGGATCAAATTAAATATTCAAGCTTTGAAGATCTCAAAGGATTAAGAATAGGTATAGTTAGAGGTTACAGTTATTCAGGTGGGTTGATTGATCAAAATTTTCTTACTTTTGATATAGTTAAAGATGATTACACTAACATAAAAAAACTTTCTGAAGGAAGAATTGATTTATGGCCGTCAGACAAATTTGTAGGTATCTATGCTGCAAGAGTTCTTGAAGACCTGGAGGGACGAGCTAGGGGTTACTACACAAAGAGGATGGGATTTCTTAACAAAGAGATAAATAACTCACCAATATTTGTAGGGCTTTCAAAAAAGGCCGGTAACGAAGATCTTGCTAAAAAAATAAGTGCGGCAACAATCAGAATAAAAAATTCACCGGCATATAAGAAGATTGAAGATTCTTACACTAAATAATATTTTTATTGTTTTTGTATTGCATTTGTATAAAAAAGATGGGGTTATTAAACTCCATCTTTTTTTTAGCATAAAAAAACTACGATAATATATCAGGATAAATATTCTTTGCACAGTCAGGACACAAGCCATGTGTAAAATTAGCACCGGATCTCTTCTTAATATACTGCTCGAGTGGAATCCAGCGATTTTCATCATCCTTTATGCTCTTGCAATGTGAACATATAGGAAGAATTCCCTTTAATGTTAGAATCTCCTCCCTAGCTCTTTTTAATTCAAGATGAACTTTTATACGAGCGAGAAGCTCCTCTTTATGAAATGGCTTTGTAACATAATCAACGCCGCCGCATTCAAACCCTTTAACAATATCATTCGATTCATTTTTTGCAGATAGGAATATTATTGGAATATTAATATTATCCGTATCATCCTTAATACTCCTAGCCACCATATATCCATCAGTCTGAGGCATCATAACATCAAGCAAAATAATATCCGGTTTTTCATTCTTGACAAAGTTAATAGCCTCCTCTCCACTAATAGCAAGTGCAACTTCATATCCGCTTTTTTCGAGAATCTCAGCCAGTATCTGCAAATTTCCGCAATTATCATCAACTGCCAGTATCAAACCATTATTTTCATTTATCATTTTAACTTCTCCAAAACTCTATCATAATCGGCTAAAAATACCTGTATTTCATTATTAATACCCAGAATATCATAGATAGATATTAAGCTCGTGAGCTTTTTATACACTTCTTCCAAATATTTATCACGATTCATTAACGATATTTCAAGCATTCTATCACATATTTTTTTTAATGGTGTAATCTTTACAACTCTCTGGATATTTTTAATTGGAATAATAAGCTCCTCTTCAATTAAAGCTCGGTACTTTGCTTTCTTTAATTTTTTATAAAATGCCTCATTGATTTTTTTGTTTTCTATCGACTTTTCAGATTTCAAATTTATTTTTTCACTCAATGATTGTACTGCTACATTAAGAAGCTTAACGACAAATATTGTCCCCTTACCAAACTCACTAATTACACTTATATTTCCACCGAGCAGCTCTACTAATTTCTTTGAAATCGTTAACCCTAACCCGGTCCCCATATTTTTAATTCCCAGACTATTTGCCTGAAAAAAGGAATTAAATATTGATCCCAGATATTTCTCCTCAATTCCGACTCCCGTATCTTCAATAGTTATAATAATCGTTTGACTTTTTGACCTATCTTGCTCCTCAATTGATTTTAATAAAATTTTTATGTAACCTGTTGATGTAAATTTTATCGCATTTCCTGTTAAATTAATCATAATCTGTCTGAGCCTAATTTCATCCGATAAAATTAAATCAGGAAACCCGGGTGCAGCATCTATGAAAAAATCAATATTCTTCTTCAAAAGTTCATACGAAAAAAGCGACTTAATTTCATGAATGAGTATTTCCGGATTAAAAAATGAGAGCATTAAAGGCATGTTGCCGGATTCGATCTTTGATATATCAAGAATATCATTTAAAAGTGTCAACAGGTTCTTGCCCGAGTTCATTATAGAATTAACATATTTTTTATGATCATTATTATCTAACTGATCAAGCAGAAGTTCACTAAATCCTATTACAGAGTTAATAGGTGTTCTAAATTCATGACTAATATTTGCTATAAACTCACTTTTTAACTGAGTAGCTTTTTCTGATTCCTCTTTTGCTTTATACAGTTCAAACTCATTTTTTTTAAACTCTGATATATCACGAATTACACATATTATATACTGCCGATCTCTCACCGGATGAAAATCGCATAAAACAAGAATACTCTCACCATCTTTTTTTAACATTCGGCACTCTATGTTTGTAACCAGTTCTCCGCACTGACTGTCATTAAATGCCTTCATTACCTTATAGGCGTATTCAGAGTCAATAAGAGAAATAAATGGTTCGTTTTGAAGTTCCTTCTCTCCTTTACCTGATAAAAACTCAAATGATTTACTCAGTTTTAAAAAATAGCCACTATAATTAATTATTCCGACCATATCCCGTGCAACATCAAAAAATTGATTAACAAAATCATATTTAGTCTTATTTTTAGTTATATCTCTAAACAAACAACTTGCATATACGCTATTCTGATAGAAAACAAAATTATATGAGATCTCAACTGATATCAACAAACCATCTTTTCTAATCAATGAAACCTCTGAGACAATCGATTTTTTCTTAATCAACTGTGTACAAATATTTTTCCATCCGATACTATCCATATCCACAATAATGTTCAATATTGATAATGCTTTTAATTCATTATTTCTATATTTTAAAAGTGTAGATGATGATGGATTAGAGTATAGAATTTTACCATCAAAATCAACTAATAAGACACCCTCCGATACACCATCGATAATCCGTTCAAATATTTTCTGTTTTTCTAATGCATTTTCTAACTCAGATGCAGCTAAAAAATCTTTTTCAAATTTATTTAACAATCTAACGACAAATTCAAATATCTTTTCAAGGAATATAAATAAAGTATCAAAAAAAATATCACTGTAACTTGAAAGGTTTAATACAAAACAACTATCTTTATTTATATTTATTATATAACATAAATGATAAATATTGTTCTTTTCAATCAACTTCTTACAGTTTAATTCAATAAACTCAGTATTCACAAAGGAACCATCACAAAATTCATTTGAAATAGCACTAAGAAGATTTTCATTACCGAGAGAGATTGTTGATTTAAGTTTCTTATTCACAATATATCGTATAACACCGGATTGACAACCGACATAGTCAATTATTCCCTCAAGAAGTTTCTTCAAAGTTAGATCTATATCTCTTATTGAATGACTATTAAGCATCTCCATTATCGAGTTTAGTGTTGTTAATTCTCTAACTTGCTGCTCAATATAATTATTTTCTGTAGAATCAAAAGAGATACAGAAAATTCCCACTACTTTTTCATTATCAAAAACAGGATACTTAAATGTTTTATATTTCTTTAGTATTGCAGACTTTTTATATTCATGAAAAGTAATCAGATTAATCCCATTATTGATTACACTAGATTCATCTCTTGAAAACCGCTCTGCCTCTGCCTCATTGTATAGATCATAATCTGTTAAGCCTATAAATTCATCTATTTTCAACCCGTTCAGTTCTGCAAATTTAGTATTTACAGTTTCATAAAAAAGGTCACTATTTTTTATACAAACCGGATATGGTATATTATTAATTATCGTGGTAATAAGACTATTCTTATTTGACAGGCTATGCTCAACAAACCGTTTTTCCCTCTCCGTTAAATCCAATACGGAAGCCTGAAGAACAATATCACTACTAATTTTTTTTACAGCAGTTGTGATCTCTGATAATTCATCACTCTTATCTTTTAAATCTATCATATGAGAGTCTCTATATTTATTCAAAGCAAAAACAACACTCTTGACGGGTTTAATAATATTTATATTTAAAAGATATCCCAAAAAAAGAAATAGAATAATTGATGAAATAATTAATATACCAATGCCATAAAATACACTTTTTTCACCTATCTCTATAAGCTGGTAAATAAGATACTTAGCTGCAGGTCTAATCTCAGTTATCTGTGATGAGAAGAAAACTATAATTTGTCTATCTGGATAGACCTTAACAATATGATTTGACGCTTCATACCCTGTTGAGTTAAATGTATCAGTCTTAATATTGTTAACTCTATACATAACCTCTCCACTAATTGTGTACTCATTAAATATATGCATTGCAGCAGCTTGAAACGGTTTTATATATTCATCATCTTTTATATCATGAAAGTTTTCAATAAGGCCACCATCAATATCAAAAATAATTATATTTTTGCCGGGTCTTTGCTTCTTCAAAAAACTAATCAATGACGGCACACGACTACTATCATTAGTAACTAAGTATGAATCTGAATATAAAAAAAAGTCTGTAATACTAAACAGATAGCTTGAATAAGTATCTGATATTTTACCGGTAATTGCACCATACTGCTCAATAAAAAAGTTATTATTAGATTCTCTAATATATCTAATAATTAAAGAGGAAAATATTAAATACACAGTAACTAAGAATAGACAGAAAGATAATAAAACTATTGAGAGCTTATTTTTTAATTTCAAGTAGCTTATCCGGTTATTTTTTTAGAAATATCCAATATTTTAGGTATAATTGGGACAGAAGACAGTAATAGTTTTGTATATTCATGCTCCGGATTTGAAAACAGTGAAGTTTTATCTTTTAACTCTACAATCCGGCCATGATTTGCAACAGCGACCCTATCAGATATATGAGAAACAACTGAAAGATCGTGAGAAATAAAGAGATATGAAAGGTTCAATTCATATCTAAGATCTGAAAGGAGATTTATGATCTGAGCCTGAATTGATACATCCAATGCAGAAACCGGTTCATCACAAATAATCAACTCAGGTTTTATAATAATAGCCCTTGCAATCCCTATCCGCTGCCTCTGCCCGCCGGAGAACTCATGAGGATACTTCTGCAATGCTGAACGAGTAAGCCCTACAAGATCGAGGGTTTTATTTATTAGATTGGTTTTTTCAGGTATTCTAAGTTTTAAGTGTGTATCTACAGGTAGCTTTAATATCTCATAGACTGTCTTTCTTGGATTTAGAGATGAATACGGATCCTGAAAAATCATCTGACAGCTCTTTTTTACAAGCAAGCTATTATTCGAAAATGAAGAAGAAAAATTATAATATATTTTACCACTCGTCGGCTCAATTAAACCCATAATCAACCGGGCAATAGTTGACTTACCGCAACCGGACTCCCCAACGAGGCCCAACACTTCCCCTCTATTAATAGTAAAATTAACAGTATCAACAGCTCTGAGAGTTTTCTTTTTTCCAAAAAGAGTAAGCGGTTTCAACAAAAACTCCTTTGTCAAATCCGATACCCTGATCAATACTTTACTTTCATCTGCCATTATTTCGTACCCTTTTTACCGGCAACAAATCAAACAAGTTTCGAGATATTGTCCTTTAGTTTATTAATCTTAATTACAAACTCATCAAGTTTTATTTTTTCTTTCTCTATTACATCAGCAGGTGCCTTCGCTGTAAAACTTTCATTATTTAACTTTGAACTAGTTCTTTCATAGTCTGCATTTACCTTATCCAGCTCCTTGTTTAGTCTTGCAAGCTCCTGATCCTTATCAATAAGCCCCTCCAGATTGATATAGACCTCACAAAGCTGATCGGCCCCCGCCGCCGCAGAGACAGGCTTTATTACTGATTTTCCACCAACGATAGATAACCCACGGGTCAAATAGAGAATGTCTTTTTCATTATCAGCTATAAAACTCAAAAGATCATTATCTTCAGTTTTTACAAGAATCTCAACTTTTTTCTCCTGCGGAACCTTCATCTCACCGCGGATATTTCTAATCAAGAGTATCATATTAAAAAACTTAGAAATAATCTCATTATTTTGTTTATCAACACCCTTTTTATCGAAGGTGGGAAATTTTTCAATCATAATTGAAACAGTCGGTTTTGGTAATTTCTGAAAAATCTCCTCTGTAATAAACGGCATAAACGGATGAAGAAGTTTAAGGAATGTCTTTAATACAAATATAAGAACTGAAAGAACATCTGACTTCACTTTCAAATCAGTACTAAATATCCTAGACTTTGTCATCTCAATATATTTATCACAGAACTCATTCCAGAAAAAATGTTGCAGGCTGGTTGCCGCATCATTAAACCTTGCAGACTCAAGATTATCATTAACTGTCTTTACAGTACTATTGAGTTCCGACAAGATCCACCTGTCAAATTTATCCTTACTAACGGCTCCTACATCTGTCTCAACAAAACCATCAGGGATATTCATCATGATATACTTTGATGCATTCCATATCTTATTTGCAAAACGACTTCCAATATCAAATGAATCTGTTTCTGTTGAGTTTTTATCCTTTGGGAAACCAAGCTTAATGTTCTGATTAGGACTAACTATTGCAACCATTGTGTACCGGAGTGCATCTGCACCGTGCCTCTCTATTACTTCAAACGGGTCAATGCCGTTGCCAAGCGATTTTGACATCTTTCGCCCCTGCAGATCCATGACCATTCCAGTAAAAAAGACATCCTTAAACGGAACATCTCCCATAAACTCAAGACCGGCCATTATCATTCTTGCAACCCAAAAAAATATTATATCAGGCCCTGTAACCAGTGTCGAGGTCGGATAGAATTTCTTTAAATCATCTGTCTTATCAGGCCACCCCAGAGTACTAAATGGCCACAACCATGATGAAAACCAGGTGTCAAGCACATCCTGATCCTGAGTAAAATCGGTTGCACCACATTTGTTACATTTTTCAGGTACATCCTCATGAGCGACCATCTCTCCACATTTATCACAATAAAAGACAGGGATTCTATGTCCCCACCACAGCTGTCTTGAGATACACCAATCCTTTATGTTATCCAACCAGTTATAATAAACCTTTTCCCATTTCTTAGGAGCAAGCTGGATCTTCTTTTCCTTAACAACCTTTACAGCTTTTTGAGCAAGGGGTTTCATCTTAACAAACCACTGATCAGAATACCTTGGTTCAATAACTGTTGAACATCGATAACATTCGCCTACAGCATTCTTATGATTGTCTATCTTAACAAGCAAACCTGCTTTTTCAAGATCCTCCAGAACCCTTTTTCTACATTCATAACGATCAATATTTCTATATCTTTCAGGTACATTTTCATTTGTAGTTGCATCATTATTTAGAATATTTATAAACTCAAGGTTGTGTCTTTTGCCCATCTCAAAGTCATTAGGATCATGTGCAGG
>CAYYKD010000014.1:43129-43373 GCA_964471825.1 uncultured Spirochaetales bacterium | reverse complement strand
ACCGCACCCGTACCAAATTTGGGATCAACATATTCATCAAATATAATCCTCAACTCCCTATTCACAAGCGGAAGAATAAGTTTTCTGTCCCTTAGATGAGAATACCTCTTATCAGATGGATTGAATGCAACAGCAGTATCACCAAGCATGGTCTCAGGTCTTGTAGTCGCAACTATTACATACTCATCTGAATCCTTAACAGGATACTTAAAATGCCATAACTTGCCTGACTTTTCCTCGTGAT
>CAYYKD010000014.1:30814-43119 GCA_964471825.1 uncultured Spirochaetales bacterium | reverse complement strand
TTTACAATATACTTTGACTTGTACACAAGCCCCTTATTATAGAGTTCAATAAATACTCTTTTTACAGCTCTGGTTAATTTATCATCAAGTGTAAATGAGTTGTGATTCCAATCTGCCGAACAGCCAATTTTTTTCAACTGACTGATAATTGATTTCTGATGTCTCAATGCTGTCACCCAGACTCTATCTACAAAATCTTCCCGTGTAAAATCAGATCTCTTTTTCCCCTCAGTGGCAAGCTCTCTTTCAACTACATTCTGTGTTGCAATCCCCGCATGATCGGTACCCGGTACCCACAGAGTTTCATATCCCTGCATTCTTTTATGCCTAATTAGGATATCCTGAATAGTGTTATTTAATCCATGCCCCATGTGTAGAACAGCAGTTACATTTGGCGGCGGTATTACAATAGTATAGGTTTTACCGAGTTCTGTAGCCCGTGGTGTAAACAAGTCTTTTTTTTGCCAATATTCATACCATTTATCCTCAAAATCCTTAGGATTATAAATCGCAGCAAGTTTATTTTCCATCTTAATACCTCTTTATTAAATATCATATAATACGATTATTAAATTATTAACTAATTTCGGTGATCTCTCTTCTTACAATCGGATTAGGTTTATAACACAAATATACGGTAAAATAAATAGGAAATTAGAAAAATGTAGAAAAATGTTATAAACTAAACTAAATAATTAATTAGCATCCTATGATTTGTGTTGAGCTATCAAATCTCGAATATAGGCGGCCTTTTCAAACTCAAGGTTTTTTGCAGATTCGAGCATCTCCTCTTTTAGTTTTAATATGAACTTAGCTTTTGATTTTGGATCAAATAGATTATAGTTATTTATCAACTGATCAATGTGCTCTTTTTCCTCTTTTACCTCAAGCTCAACCTCCCTTTCAAGCATTGTCTCAATTTTTTTTACGATTGTTACTGGTGTTATGTTGTTTTCTTTATTATATTCGATCTGCCTCTCTCTTCGTCTGTTTGTCTCGTTAATCGCCTGAGTCATCGCCTCAGAACGCCTATCAGCATACATTACAACTCGTCCATTTACATTCCTGGCAGCCCTTCCGATAATCTGTATCAAAGAAGTCGCTGACCTTAAAAATCCCACCTTATCAGCATCAAGGATAGCAACCAGGGATACCTCCGGAACATCAAGCCCCTCTCTAAGCAGATTTATTCCAACAAGGACATCAAAATCCCCCTGCCTAAGCCCCATCAATATCTCAACCCGCTCAATAGTCTCTATCTCAGAATGAAGATACCTTACCCTTATTCCCCTATCATTTAAATAATCTGTTAGATCCTCAGACATCTTTTTGGTTATTGTTGTTATAAAGACCCGTTCATTTCTTGCAACAACTGTTTTTATTTCATCAATAAGATCATCCATCTGCCCCTCTGTCGGCTTAACCTCAATAAGAGGATCAATCAAACCGGTAGGCCGAATGATCTGCTCAACAACTCTAGCGGATCTTTCTATCTCATACTCGCGAGGAGTAGCTGATACAAATATTGCCTGGTTGATCATTCCATCAAACTCCTCATAAAATAACGGCCTATTATCAAGAGCTGATGGAAGCCTAAACCCATACTCAACAAGTGACATCTTTCTTGATCTGTCACCTTCATACATCCCTCCAATCTGAGGCACTGTAACATGGGACTCATCAATAAAAAGTATGTAATCCTTTGGAAAAAAGTCCATAAGTGTTGATGGTCTTTCACCATCTTTCCGTCTGGAAAAATACCTCGAGTAATTTTCTATTCCTTTACAATACCCGACCTCCAGAATCATGTCAAGGTCATATTCTGTCCTTGACCTGAGCCTTGAAGCCTCAATATGCTTGCCGCTATCGGTTAACTCTATTACCCGTTTCTCGAGGTCCTCTCTTATAACAGGTACAGTTCTATTTATTATCTCCTGACTTGTAACAAAGTGTTTAGCAGGAAATATCACTATCTTTTCTATTGATTCTATCCTTTTGTTATTCATAAGATCAAGTTTTGAGATAGACTCAACAGTTTCTCCGAAAAACTCAACTCTTATCCCTGTCTTTGAATATGCAGGAAGAATATCAACCGTATCACCTCTAACTCTAAATCTCCCACGCTCAATAAGAGCTGAATCATCTCTAATATAATGAACAGACACAAGCCTCTTTATAAGCTCATCCCTTTCTAACTTCATGTCAATATTCAATCTGATACTTAACTCTGTATAGTCCTCCGGATTACCAAGACCATAGATACATGAAACAGTTGCAACAATTATCACATCCTCCCGCTCCATTAGGGCACTAGTTGCTGACAGACGCATTCTATCTATCTCATCATTTATTGCAGAGTCCTTCTCAATATATAGATCTCTGGATGCAACATAGGCCTCGGGCTGATAGTAGTCATAATAACTCACAAAATACTCAACTGCATTTTCAGGAAAAAAATCCTTAAACTCCCTATAGAGCTGTGCAGAGAGTGTCTTGTTATGTGAAATAATTAGTGTAGGCTTCTGTATCCGTTCAATGACATTAGCCATTGTAAATGTCTTTCCTGAACCGGTAACCCCTTTTAAAGTCTGATATCTTGCACCGCCAAGCATCTGGTCGGAGAGCTTCTCAATCGCCGCTTTTTGATCCCCTGCAGGCCCAAATTTCGAGTGGACTTTAAATGGTCTCATATTATCTTCCTGTTCATCTCAATCTGCTTAATATCTCTAAAGAAACCCGAGTTTTTGAAGTATTCACATATCCTATCCTCTCCATAGAAGAAACAGGACTGAATAATCTTCTCTTTTTGAAGTATCAACGAAAGAGCCTCCTGCAAGACAATCTCTGAGTTACATGAAATATCATAAATTATTATCGTGTAGCTCTTAACCTCGTAGATGATATAACCAGATGGCCTTCCATCCAATGTTTTAATTATTTTTACAGATACATTATCATCTTCAATTTTTTTTAAAAGAATGGAGAGTTTTCGCTCCCATGGTCTGTTTTCTATCTTGTTTGCCGGTTTATTTTCTATTAGATTATCCATACTTGAACAGATCATTCTATATAACGGTTGGAATGTAAATTTATCCTGATCCTCTACTCTGCAGTTCTTTATATTATTAGTGTAGAATGAATTTGATTCATTTCTAAATGATACTAAATTGTTAACAGGTTTAAACCCGTTTCTTTGATATAGCTTTAAGGCATTTTCGTTTTCTGCTCTGACATCAAGAGATACTCTGTTTAAACCTATATCAACACATTTTCTCAATGAGCTTGTTAATACACCACTTGCAATCCCACCTCTCCGATACTCCTCTTTTAGATATATATATACAAGATACCCCTCTCTATCTGTTGATGAAAAAAAGGTAAAACCGGCGGGTCTGTCTTCAATAGTAAAAAGAGACGAAACAGATTTATTTATTAATGGATAATTGTAGAGCTTATCAAAGAATGATTCTCTTTTAAAATTTGGGTTATAGGTTGATTCATTCTCAACTATCTCGAAGAACATTTCCATTATAAATGGTTTAAAAACTTCATTAAGGTATATTTGCTTTAATCTATTCATTTTTTACTTTTTATTTTTTTATTATTTTTTGCCTTTTTTTTTCCTTTTTTTGGCGTATATTTTACTTATTAAAATATAGAAATTAATAATATTTACTATTTATGGCCTTAAAATCCTCTTCGTACTCTTCAAATATATCAACTATCCTCGGGTCTAACTGCTTCCCCCGTTCCTGTAGAATAATATCTTTTGTTGTTTCATGATCTATCTCGTCTTTATAAACTCTCTTTGATCTTAATGCATCAAAGATGTCGGCAAGTGAGGTAATCCGTGCCTCAATTGGAATCTCCTCTCTCTTTAATTGAAATGGATACCCCTTCCCATCAAATCTTTCATGGTGTGCATAGGCAATGTTTTTACCCATTGTTAAGAATGATCTGCTTCTCGGTCTTAACTTCTTTTCTGCCATCTCTAGGGTTTTTCCGCCTATGACAGTGTGTTTCTTCATAATAGTAAACTCTTCATCACTCAATGAACCTTTTTTCCTTAGAATAGAATCCCGAATACCCACTTTGCCAATATCATGCAGGGGGCTTGAATGATAAATATCCGATATAAATTCCTTTGTTATATCTTCAGGAAAAGTTCTTTTCTCATAGAGTTTTGAGGCGATAAAACGACAATACTCGCGGATTCTATTAAGATGATTACCGGTTTCAGGATCTCTTGATTCTGCAAGCCGTGCAAGCGAAAAAATAGTTACTTCCTGCGTTCTCTTAATAGTTTTTGTTCTAGAGATAACCTTTTTTTCAAGCAGAAACTTAAGTGCTGTCAACTCCTTGTTGGTTTTAACCAATTTTGAGTTTAATGTGTCAATTTTATTGGCTTTTTCAACTATACTTTTATATAAGACATCCTGTAATGAATCAGTTTGATTTTTAATGTGTTCAATAAGTTTTATCTCATCCTCAGGAGTCAACAAACTTGATATACCAAAATATATCTGATCAATTCCCGCCTTTATTGTTGAGACACACTCTCTAAGGAAATAATCCGCATCACCGGGATTGTATTTATCTAAATCTTTCATTATTAAAATATAAATCATATTAAAAATAATGTCAAAGTAAATTTATCACGATTATTAAAGAAGTTAGGACTGATTGTGTAAAAGATGTTTCAAAATACAATAGGCTAAAAAAACTAGACTTCTAAGATGAGCCCTTCATAGGCTTGAATAATTTCCAGATTCCTCTTATTAAAGACTTTTTTTTGCTCTATAGCATCATGGCCTATCTTAGCAAGATTAAAATCATCATGCTCAGGATCATAGTGAAATGTAATTAGTTTCTTAACACGCCACTCTAATGCAAGATTTACGGCCATTGATGAAGATGTATGCCCCCAGTCAAATTTTGAAAATGACTCGGTTAAACTATATTGAGTATCCATAATAACAGCATCGCTTGACTCAAAACAGGCCTTATAGAACATCTCTTTATCAATCATATTTTCACTTGTGAACTCAGTATCGCTCAGATACGAGACTTTCTTATTTTCATTTAAGATCACAAAACCGTGACTTCCCCCCGGATGATTCAATTTAACAGGCCTGATATTAAAAGACCCAAGCTTATGACCAAAATTTTCTTTTAATATCACAACCTTTCTTTTTGCCGGAAGATTTCTAAATGAGACAGGAAAATGATTCTCATGTTGTTGCCTGTTTAGTGCATAGCTCACCTTGTTACTTGCCGCGTAAAATATCACAGTATTTGTAGGGTTATATATCGGCTTAAAAAAAGGGATGCCACAGATATGATCCCAATGAAAATGAGATAGGATAATATGATAAACCATATTTGATTTGCCTACAAGCTGATTACCCAGCACCCTAAGGCCGCTCCCGGCATCAAGTATTAATGTCTCGTTGTTATCACCCTCTATTAGAGTACAGGGAGTGTTTCCGCCATATACTCCCTTTAGCTCGAAAGGCAATGATTTTAGAAAATCATCTATATTCATAGAGGTCTTGCTTTTGTGCAGCTCAAGTATCTTGGATAATTTTGCAGTGTACTGCTCTTCTGACATAGGAGTTGGTATAGAACCCCTTACACCATAAAATTTTATACGCATATATTCCTCTAATTAACATATATTTTGGTCATAATCTACCAAATTTCAGCTTCGATTTATCAATGTATCGGAAATAGTTCTTATAAAAGTTACCACTATGATCCTTAATCATTAGAAAAATTATCTGGAAGAAAAAAAAATATTAAATTTTAGAGGCTCTTGCAAAAATCCCTTCTGTTTTTTGCTTGATCTTTTATTTGTTAAACATGCGTCAAATTGAGGCAAAAAATACTCAAATAAAATAATTATTCTGCGTTTTTTTGCCTCAACTTTCCTTGTTTTCCAAAATAATATGCTTCGCAAAAATTCAAAATTTATTTTTGCAAGAACCTCTTGACATTGGATTTTTATAATTCTATTATCAAGTTAAGAATAATTATTACTAGAAGGGGTTAATTATGAAATCAGATGTTAGAAAAAACATTTTTCTTATACTTGTCGGCAAAAGAAGGGAATCAGCTATAGAGGTTCAAAAAGTTCTAACAGAATTTGGATGCCTGATTAAAACCAGACTCGGAGTTCATGAAAGTTCAGATAAAATATGCTCTGAAGCAGGACTAATTTTTCTTGAGATAGTCGGAAAGGATACTGAAATAGAAGAGTTCGCAGAAAAACTTGAAATTATTGAAAATGTTAATGTAAAACATATTACAATGTCACTTGATGATTAATCTGAGGCTCTTGCAAAAATCAAGATTTTTGCAAGAGCCTCATCTAATAATTAATAATATGTTAGATTTATTATACAAATCTTTTTAATACAGAGGCTGTCATTTTGGCAGCCTCTTAGAATTTAATACTTGGATGAGCGTTTAACTGCACACATATCCCCGCACATTGAACAAACAGAGGGGTCCTTGACACCTGATGATTCTCTGTAGGCAGCAGGCTTTATAGGGTCAATTGCAAGTTTAAACATCTTATCCCAATCCAACGCTGCTCTTGCACGGCTCATCTCATGATCCAGCTCGATAGCACCTTTGACCCCCTTTGCAATGTCGGCGGCGTGGGCGGCAATTCTTGCTGCAATTATTCCATCTCTTGTGTCCTCAACAGACGGAAGTTTAAGGTGTTCAGCAGGTGTTACAAAGCAAAGGAAGTCGGCACCAAATGAAGCTGCGACCGCGCCGCCGATGGCCGATGTTATATGATCATAGCCTGGAGCAATATCTGTGACAATGGGACCAAGCACATAGAAAGGAGCACCATGACAGAGTTTTTTTTCGAGTTGTATGTTTGAGGCAATCTCATTTAACGGCACATGCCCCGGCCCCTCTATCATAACCTGAACACCTTGCGACCATGCATCCTTAGTCAATTCACCGAGCATAATCAACTCCTGAATCTGAGGTGCATCGGTTGAATCCTTAATCGATCCCGGTCTAAGCCCGTCGCCAAGAGATAGCGTAACATCATATTTATTGCATATTTCAAGAAGCCTGTCATAGTGTTGATAGAAAGGGTTTTCTCTATCATTTTCCATCATCCATTCATAGAGAATCGCACCACCTCTACTTACAATGTGGGTTAACCTTCTATTTTTCTGCAGTCTCTCTATGCAGGTTCTATTTAAACCGGCATGAATAGTCAAAAAATCAATTCCATCCTCTGCATGGGTCTGAACAGCCTTGAAGAAATCATCAACCGTAATATCTTTAATGTTTTTACCATATCTGGCAACAGCATCGTAAACCGGTACAGTTCCAACCATCACCTCACTGGTCTCAAGTAATTTTTTTCTAAAAAGTCTTGTATCTCCAAAAATACTCAAATCCATAATCGCATCAGCCTTCATCGAGATTGCATTCCTAACTTTATCAAGTTCAACCTCTGGTTTAAAGCAATCTTCTGATACACCGAGATTTACATTGATCTTGGTTCTTAAACCCTCTCCAATCCCGATACCTCTTAAATTTTTATGACCGATATTTGCCGGGATCACTATTCTTCCATTAGCGACCCTTTCAAGTAACAGACTTTCTTCAATTTTTTCGCTCTCAATAACCTCAATCATCTGTTTTGTTACTATTCCCCTAATTGCCGCCTCTTTCTGAGTTCTATACATCTCTAACGCTCCTATTTATATAAATATCATTAATTCGTCTGATCTTCTCTCCAATATTCTCTGATTCTGTTACATCTGACACCATACAGAATCTCTTTGCACCATGATCTATAATCTTAACTAAGTTACTCTCATTTATTCCGCCGATAGCTATAAATGGAATGGAGAAAGTTTTAACTGCATAATCAAGGTATTCAAATCCAACAGGTCTCTTTCCCGGTTTTGTAGGTGTCTGAAAAATCGGTCCCACACCTATGTAGTCAGCTCCGTCATTTATTGCCCTTGCCCCGTCCTCACTTGAATGTGTTGAGACACCTATGATTCGATCTCCAAGAATTTTACGGGCATCAGATATATCCATGTCATCCTGGCCGAGGTGAACGCCGTCTGCATCTGTAAGAAGTGCAAGTTCTATGTTATCGTTAACAATTAATAGCACACCATAGTCTGCTGTAATTTGTCTTATCTCTCTACAGACCTTAACTTTGTCGCGTATTTTCTTATCCTTATCCCTATACTGAATTATTTTTACACCATTTTTGACCATCTCAAGAACGACCATCTGATCGCTCCTCCCATTTGAGCTATCCTCCTTAGTAATGCAATAAAGCCCCATAGGAATCTCAGGTTTGATAATAGAATTCATTGTTTTTTCAATCGTATAGATCTCAAATCTTATTGATTCAAAATGTTTTCCTCTATCATAGTCAGAGCACCCCTTTGAAATTTCCTCTATTGACCTTATAGCCTCCTCAACCCTCTTAAAATTTGCATTAACAGTCTGCCTTAATCCATCTCTTTTATCAAGCCTATTACTCATACTTATGGATTTGCCCACATCATTATCTGAATCTCTTGACACGATAAGTTTTCGATCATAGTCCTTAAAAATCTCCCTTATTCTATGTCGTATCTGCCTAAGCTTAGATGAAATAACTTGATTATTGAGGATAAATCTTGATATATCTTCAAGTACCCGTAATCCCTCACATGAACGGTTTAGATTTGCATCAATTATCCGTAGCCCATCCATACGCCAATAAACACTATTCATAGTAGCCACCCCTTTTTAATACAGCATCGGTAATCCGTGCAACAATAGCCTGTACCTTATGTGAATAGACCCTTTCATATCTGCAATCACTTTTAAAATCACCGATTACTGTTAAATTACCGATATTTCTTTCTATTATTCCATCTAAACTAGAACCGGAGATGCCGTTTGCACCAACTATGATCTTATCGCTATCAATAAAAGCCTCATAGAGCATTTTTTTCATCTCAGGTCTATCAAATGCTTCAACTATGATATCGCAGTCCCTAAAGACATCCTTTATATTGTCACTGTTAAGTCTGGCCACCTCAAAATTTCCTTTACATTCCGGTAAAATCCTTTTTAAATTTGACAATAATGACTCAGCCTTACTCATACCTATTTGGTCATTAAAGTAGAATTGTCTGTTTAAATTTGACCTTTCAACTATATCAAAATCTACAAGAAGTAGATTATCAACACCGGATCGTACAAGATTGACTGCTGTATTTGAACCGATTCCACCGCACCCTGCAATCCCTATCTTTTTCATTATTTAAAACCTCTCTCTGTCTAAAAAAACCGGATCATAGCCAATGGATTTTATATGTTCGGCCATTAAGTCTATGCCTCTTCTATCAGATATTTTAAACTGTTCATTATCTGCATCAGGTTGACTATACCCTCCAACCTCTGTCCTTGAACCTGCAGAGCACCTTGTAACCCCGAGGGGTATCACACCGTTACGAAATTCACAGCTCTCCCTTGTAGATAGAGTTATCCCCACTGTCGGCAGAACTACCCTCATAGCACAGACTGCCTGAACAAACAGGTGATCTGATACCGTCCACTCCGGTTTATATCCGGTATCATTGGTGTCAGCCTGTACCACACTCTTTTTATCTATCTCACTGTGTATCCGCGGTAGTGATAATGAGAGTTCTATAGATGGGTATCTCCTTAGAATATAACCTGCATGAAGGACTAACTGTAATAGATCATAGTATGGATCAGATAGCCCCAATAATGCACCAATCCCTATGTGTCTTGCTCCCGCTAAGGCTGCACGATCAACTGTTTCAAGCCTCCATTCAAAATTACTCTTTAAACCGGCGGGATGAACTTTACGGTAAACATCTCTATCATAGGTCTCCTGATAGACAGTAACGCCATCCGCACCTGCATCAAAGAGTATTCTGTATTGATCCTCAGACATTGGAAAGACCTCAAGACTTATTCTGTCAAAATATTTCCTGCATATCTCGATCGATTCTTTTATCAGATTAAATTCCTCATCTAAACCACTCTCACCTGTAAGGATTACGATATCTCTTATCCCTGAATTAAAGATTTTTTCCGCCTCAATTTTTATCTCTGCTAGAGATAGTTTTTTCCTAACTATCCTGTTTTTTACATTAAAACCGCAATATATACAGTGGTTTGTGCAATAGTTAGAGATATACAGAGGTGCATATAGTTTAATGGTTCTGCCAAACTGCCTTACCGTCAATGATTGTGATTTAAATGCAAGCTCCTCAATAAACTCCTCTGCAGCCGGTGATATGAGGTTTAAGAAGTCAAGCGGTTCCTGTGAGCTGTTTATGAGCGTTTGTCGTACCATTGAGGCTTGAACTCCCTTAATATATTGTTTGACGGCAAAACCACTGTAGATGTCCGCCATTCTATATGGACTCATTTCTCATCCCTCAAAAAACCGGTTAGAGGTGATGAGGCTACAGCACTACTTCTGCAACTCATAGAACCTGCCAGGTAACCGAGTCTCCCCGCCTCTACAGCAAGCTTAAATGCCTGGGCCATCATTACCGGATCATCACTTGCTGCGATCGCTGTATTCACCAAAACTGCATCACATCCCATCTCCATTGCCTCTGCGGCATGGGAGGGTTTACCAAGCCCCGCATCTACTATCACAGGTATATTCGAATACTCAAGGACAATCTCTATAAGCTGTCGTGAGGATAGTCCCTGTCCTGAACCAATTGGAGAAGCAAGGGGCATCACCGATGCGGCACCTGCACTCTCAAGAGATTTGCACACATATATATCAGGCAGTATATATGGCATTACTCTAAACCCCTCTCCTGCAAGAATCTCAGTAGCCCTTAATGTCTCATAGTTATCAGGCATGAGGTATTTCATATCTCCTATTACCTCAATCTTTACAAGATTACCGTAACCGGCATCTCGAGCTATCCTTGCTATCTTAACAGCCTCCCTATGATCCCTTGCTCCTGAGGTGTTTGGCATAAGCTCTATACTCTCAGGAATAAAATCAAGAAGGTTCTCGTTCTGTGCTGTCTGTTTCTTATCAAGGCTTACTCTTCTAAGTGCAACTGTTGCGACCTCTGACCCCGATGAGATGATTGCCCTATTCATTAGTTCCTTAGAACCGAATTTTCCTGTTCCGATTATTAGTCTGCTTGTGTATTCTCTACCGGCTATTACTAATGGTTTATCAATAATATCTCTCATTTATTTCCCCCTTTATATTACATGTGCCTATCCGCCTGCCATTAATCTTAAAAATTCAACACTGTCACCTGATCTGACTTGAGACTTGCTCCACAAATCACTCTTTATCACTGACTCATTGTGAGAGACAATTATAGAGGAAGCCGCACTTAAATCTAAACCACATTCTAAATAAAGCTCTTCAACAGTGATACATTGTCTGTCAATCATCATATCACTTCCATTTACCGTTATTTTCATAAAATCCTCCTTGTATATAAATGTATAAATATCCGCATATATAAAATATAACTGTCCGCATATAGAAATTACCTTGAAGAATGTGATCATTGTACTTGCATAAGCGATTTCTGTAACCGGATTGTCTCATTGATGGGGTTGAACTGAATTTTGAAAGGGCATTAAATAAAAAAACTGCCCACTTGAGAGGAGCAGCGTATGTGATTGAATTAGTATAAGACTAAGCCTATCTTACTGCTTCCCTACGCCGGTATTATCCGTATCAGGTTCAAAGGGTCGGACTTAATCTCCTCTCAGCCAAACTATGGCTCCCCCAGCAAAACTATTAATATGTGGATCAATTATATAGAATTTTACTTAAAAAATGTCAACTGATAATAATCAAAATTTTTAGCAGTTTACTGATCAAAGTTGTGTGAAGTAATGTGAAGTTATGTTTTCCCAAAAAATATATATTTAAAAAAAATAGAAAATAAATATAGAAAAACCATTTAAATTAATGTTAATTTAATATTGATGAATTATGGTATAGCAACAGGAGTGTGATATGCAAAAGAAATTGTTATTAGTTTTAATGTTTACCAGTTTTTGTTTTATAACTGTATTTTCGTCAGAAATAGTGGGAATGAAACAATTAGAATCAAAGAGTAGTGTTAGTTTTGTTAATGGTTACAGCTTTCAGTCTTTAGACCTATTGGCTGCTAAGGGTGGAAGTAAAAAATCAGTTGTAAAGAACAACACTTCAAGCGGTTTTGCTTCATTTGTTAAGGTTATACTTCCACATGAAAAAGCATTCTTAATTGTTGAGTTTCCTGAAC
>CAYYKD010000014.1:0-30804 GCA_964471825.1 uncultured Spirochaetales bacterium | reverse complement strand
GCAGTTGCTGCAACTTCTACTTTTGCTGCTCTTTTTCTTTTTGGAGCTATCTTCATGGGAGTTAGTTATTATTACAGAACTAACTGGTGGACATTGAATGTTACATTAGCTGATTTATTATTGTATAGTTATCTAGGATATGCAGGTAATGCATTTTTTGGTTTATCATGGTTGTTCTTTGTAGCTGCAGCAGTTCTTTGGACATTCTGGGGAATCATTCAATATGCTAAGAGTAAAGGCATAGTAATGGCTCCTTTCTCTACAGCAGATTCTGTTGGTATCTCTATTAAGTTCTAATTACTCCTAAAAAAATTGGTAAATAATTAAAAACTAAAAAAAATTGCATCAATTTTGATGCAATTTTTTTTTCAACACCTTCTGTCTTAACTAATCTAAGGAGCCGATTATGAAATTATTCTATAAAGCAAGGTTATTTCCAAAATCTTTAATACTTATAGCGATGGTATTAATTATTTCTTCAACAGGTTTAAATTCTCAAAGCAATATTGATTTTAAACCGCTACTCTATCAAGCAATTGAAGATAATAACCTTATAACGGCAATCCTTGCAATTAGTACAGGTGATGTAAATGAGGTCTATGACCGCGATACCATGCTTTGCTGGGCAATTAGAAAACAGAGAACTGATATTATTATTTCAATGTTAGAATCCCCTAAGATAAATGTTAATAAGATGGGATTCTGGTATGATGATCAAGATGAGTGGGAGCGGCCACCTCTTATTATTGCTGCTCATATGGGGCAGCATGACATTGTAAAATTATTGATTGAAAAGGGTGCTAATCTCAATGCCAGAGACAGTGTTAATGGAGCTCCCTATAAAAGCGGAGACACCGCATTATTAAAAGCCGCTAAAAGGGATCATATAGAGGTCGTAGAAGTTTTTGCCGCTTATGTTAAAAAACTCGGGGTTGATCTGCAGGATAAACTTGGTCAAACCGCACTTTGGTACGGCTCTGAGAATGAAAGTTTTGAGATGGTAAAACTTATTCATAGCATGGGTGGTAAAATTAATATTCCAAATAACTCCGGAAAATCAATATTAACTACGACTATTCTACACAAGAGCTATGACATACTCGACTTTCTTGTTTCAAAAGGTGCAGATATTAATATGATTGATTATGGTGGGCATACAACATTGATAGAAGCAATTAGTATGAGACACGACAAGAATTACGACATCGTTTATAGATATATTGAAAAATTTATGACATTTAAACCAAATGTTAATATTACTAAGTTATTTCAGAATGGTGGCGGTTATTCTGCATTACATCGTGCTGCAAGATATGGTTTTGTTGACACTATTAAACTTCTACTGGATAACGGAGCAATAATTAATATCAAAAGTCTTGCTACCGGCGGGACACCGTTACATACTGCTGCCAGTATAAAGAGTTATAATGCTGCGACCTATCTGGTTGAACGGGGAGCTGATTTAGAGGTAGCAGATTTTAGCGGTGACACACCATTATTTACTGCCGTAAAAGTATTTGATCCTGATATGGTAAAAACGCTGGTTAAACTTGGGTCAAAAATTAATGTACAATCCAAGGTAAATGTTTTAACGACGCCATTAAATATAGCAATAATGAATCTAGACCCGTTTAATCATAGAAAAGCTATAAATATTATGAAAACTCTATTGGATAACAATGCCGATGTTAACTTTAGTTCAAGTAATGGAAATACTCCTCTTATAACAGCTTCATATAACTCTGATATGATACAATCTATAGAGAAGGTAAAATTACTGTTGACTAAAGGCCCAAATCTAAATCTTGTAAATGACAAAGGGGAAACGGCACTTATGCTTGCTGCAGGTAAAGGGAATACAACAGTTGTTAAGTTGCTTCTTGATAAAGGTGCTGATGTCTCTATAAGAAACGGAGCCGGAGAAACAGCAATGAGTTATGCAGAACGATCCGGAAAGAATGCTATTATTAAACACCTCACAACAAAAGGGTTACAACCGGATGAAGAGATTGTATTTAAAAAAGTAATTGTTGAAGCACTGGTAGGTACATGGCAGGGGTTTCAGGATGGTTTGCCTCAGGCACTATTTACAATAACATTAAACCGGAATAATACCTTTGATTTTAACTCCAGATTGACCCAGGAAGAGTTGAAAAAATATCCTGCAGGCTCGATGAATCCGATTATTGCAGCTCATAAAGGGGATTATACTTTTAATAATGATATTATGATCTGGTATCCCGAAAATGAAGCACCAAATTCTATGCGGTGGAAACTTGAAAATAATATGCTGATAATTGACCAAAAAATAAGATTAAAGAAGGTAAAATAGTCACAGTTACAAAACTATAATAGCCTCATACTATTTTAGACAAAATTCGACATTAATACACTTATGTATTTTGTCCTCCAGATATTTTTTTTTGTTTGGGTCTGTTTCTTTAAGATTTTTAGTTATTAGTGTTCTTTTTAGCCTTGAGATCAATCGCTTGGCATCCGATATAGTGCCATCACGCAATGACTCAATATCTATGTCAACACTCAATGGTGATAGGACAACTCCTGTTTTAAGTCGAATAAGATTTAGGAAACTGTTAATCGCAGTCTTTCTAACCGATTCGTACTTATCAGGCTGAATATACTGCCACTCTTTGTGTTCCTTTAACAGAATTATTATTTCTCTGAGTTCAATTGTAAAATCTGTATTGATCATTTTTACATAATACAATTTTTTATTAATACTCCAAAGTAAAATTAGAAAAATTAGAGAAAGTTTATAAAAATATTAGTTTAGGAATTTTGAAAATGCCCGATAATAAACTATGGTTTACTTTTTGTGGGGGCAAATATGATCGGAACCGGTAATAATACTATGAAGCAACTTGATGTTATGCAGATGGCAATGGGTGCTTCAGTTAAAAGAAAACAACTAATAGACAATAATATAGCTAATGCATCAACACCAAACTATAAGAGACAGGATATAACATTTCACGCTGAACTTAAGAGATCTCTTGATAGTGAAAAATACTATCCTGGAGAGCCATTTAAGACAAGCCGTGAAAAACATATTCCAATAATGAGAGTAAAAGATTATCGGGATGTTGAGGCTAAGAAGTTTACAGAGTTTAATACATATCAGAATAATGATGGCAATTCAGTAGATATAGAAAAAGAGATGATGGAAAACACAAAAAATACACTTTACTATAATGCACTTGTTCAGAGATCAACAAAAGAGTTTAACAAGATCAAGTTTCTATTAAGACAATAATCGGAGGATAGATAGATGGGACTTTTTACAGCACTAAATATATCAGGATCAGGTTTGACTGCTCAGCGACTGAGAATGGATGTTATAAGTAATAATATAGCGAATGTTAACACAACAAGAACACCTGAGGGCGGGGTTTTTAAAAGATCAAATGTAGTTCTTAGGCCTAAAAATGATGAGAGGCAATATAAATCACCTCTTTTACCTGATGCACTTAATTCCGGTTTCGGAACCGGTGTCAAGGTTGTTGAGATTAGAGAAGATTCATCTGTGCCAAGACTTGTATTTGATCCTGAGCATCCTGACAGTATAAAGTCAGGTCCTAAAAAGGGCTATGTTGAATATCCGAATGTAAATATTGTAACTGAGATGGTGGATATGATCGGAGCATCCAGGGCCTATGAGGCTAATGTAACCAGCATGCAGAATACAAAATCGATGTTTATGAAGGCTCTCGAAATAGGAAGGTAGGAATTTAGTTGAATTCATCTGAATTCAAATAAATTTATGCAAATTTTATTAAATTTATATTGCATTATATTTATAGATAATATATAAGTGAATAATATGGGGGGGGAGATGAAAATTTTATCAGACTTTCATCTTAGAGGGGATATTGTTGATCTAAAGGTCTCTAGAGAGAAGCATCAGGTTGGTACAAAATCAGCAGACTATCTAGGAGATGATATTTCAAGAACATTTTCAGAGTTATTCAACAAATCATTTGGTGAGGTTAATAGGCTTGAACAGAGGTCTACAGAATTAACAACACAGATGACAGTTGATCCAGACTCAGTAGAGATTCACGATGTTATGTTAGCAGCCGAACAGGCAGAGATGGCTGTTCTCTACACAAAGGCTATTGTTGACAGAGTAATTAAAGCATATAAAGAGATCGTTAATCCACGCTAAACCTTACTTGACCCTCCCGAAGAAATACAATTTATTTTTCTTTTTAAAATAGCGGCAAGTTTTTTGTCGTTTCTAATCGGGAGGGGATATGGATTTTTTTAAAAAGATTTTTGAGGGCTTCAAACATGCCCTTGGAAAGATGTCAATGGTTCAGAAACTTATCACAGCAGGGGTAATCATCGCGGCTATTGTTATTATAGGTGTTATATTTTCCTTTAATACAAAAAGTGGCGGAGTACCATTGTTTACTCAGGCACTTGATGGACAGGATTTTGGTCTTATCACGCGAAAACTCGATGAAGAAAAGATTAAGTATACTGTAAATGATAATCAGATCATTCTAATCAAAGATACAACCACAAAAAATTCTGCAATTATGAAACTGGCACAGGCCGGTGTAATGCCAAAGGGCCGTTATACATTTCTTGATATTCTAAAAGATAATAAGATGAATAGAACGAAATTTGATAACGACATTAGATTTCGTGCGGCTATAGCCGGACAACTGGAAGACACCTTGATGGCTTCAAAAGAAATTGATAGTGCTAAGGTTAGTTTTACAAAACCGGAAAAATCAATATACACATCTCAGATTGAACCTGTTAAGGTTGCCGTTGTTCTTACACCTGCATGGGGAGTTGATCTAAAAGCAGACAGAAAGGCTATTAAAGGGATCGAGGAGTTAATAACAAACTCGATAGACGGAGCTTCTAAGGAATTTGTTACAATAACTGATAACACCGGTCACAAGTTAAATGACTGGGATGGCGAAGAAGAGATGAAAAATATCGAGATGGTGCAAAAAAACCTAAAAATAAGGCAACAGCAAATAGAGTATTACAGAAATAGTCTATTTAATGAAGTAACGAAGACATTCAGTCCGGACAGAGTATCAATTGTTGTTGATGTTATGATGAATTTTGACAAAATAACTGAAAAAAGAACAGAGGTACTACCAATCATACTAAAAGAAGATGATCCGGCAACTCCATATGATGATGGAGAACGGGTATACAGTATCAAAGAATCTGAGAAGATTGTATCAGAAGAATTTGTGGGTCCAAATTGGATACCTGAAGGCCCCCCGGGATTTGATCAGAATGTACCACCGGGATACAAGGGTGCCATGGAACAAATGACTAAATACACCAAAAAAGAGAATATTATTAATAACATTTCAGGTGAGTCAAAGAAAGATATCAGCAAAGATGGTTGGGCAATAGACAAAATTACAGCATCGGTAATACTCGATGGAACATGGGAAATAGAATATGATGAAAAAAACAATCCAAAGACAAAACCTGATGGGTCCAGACTTAGAAAGTACAATCCTATCACAGAAAGTGATTTAAAAAAGCTTAAAGGTTTTCTTGAACGAGGAATTGGATTTGATCTTGCCAGAGGAGACATGGTTGAGGTCTATGAGATGCGTAAAGATAGAGCAGCACAATTCTTTGCTGAGGATGAAGCCTGGAGAAGACAGAAACAGACAACTCTAGCTATAATATCAGCACTTGTTGCTTTACTTTTATTGATAATTATTATAATTATATACAGACTTGTTGCTAAGGAACTTGAGAGACGAAGGAGACTTCGTGAAGAGGAACTTGCCAGACAACATCAACTTGCCAGAGAGATGGCTCTAAAGTCCGCTGAAGAGGATAGTGTTCAGGTTGAGATGTCACTTGAAGATAAGGCAAGGCTTGAAATGCAAGAAAATGCAATTAATATGGCTAGAGAACACCCTGAAGATGTCGCTCAGCTTATTAGAACCTGGCTTCAGGAAGAATAAAAATCATTACTCTATGGGATTGAATTATGTCTGATAAAGAAAAAGATAAAATGGTTGGTGGGCCATCACCTCACGGCAAAGGTGGTGGTGGGGCTCATAAAAAAACTTTTACAGGGAGACAAAAGGCTGCAATATTTCTTGTTACTCTTGGAACTGAGGTTTCTTCTGAGATTTTCAAGCATCTTAGAGAGGACGAGATAGAGCAGTTGACATTTGAGATTGCACGGATTGAAGTTGTTGAACCTGAGGATCGTGATAAGGTTTTGATGGAATTTCAGGAACTTATGCTTGCAAAAGATTTTATATCTACCGGTGGTATTGACTACGCAAAGGATCTACTGGAGAAATCTGTCGGTGTGCAGAGAGCAACAGAGATAATCAACAAGCTTACTTCCAGTCTACAGGTTAGACCATTTGATTTTATTAGAAAAACAGACCCTGCTCATCTTTTAAACTTTATCCAGAACGAACACCCGCAAACCATTGCACTTATCCTTGCATATCTTGACTCAAATAAATCAGCAAGTATTCTTGGCTCACTACCACATGAGATACAGTCAGAGGTTGCAAGGCGAATTGCGACTATGGATAGAACAAGCCCTGATGTACTAAGGGAAGTAGAACGGGTTCTTGAAAAGAAACTATCTACACTTGCATCGGAAGACTTTACATCTGCAGGTGGTATTGAGACAATCGTTGATGTACTTAACCTTGTTGATAGAGCAACCGAGCGGACCATACTTGAAACTCTTGAAGAAGAGGATCCGGATCTTGCTGAAGAGATTAAAAAGAGAATGTTCGTATTCGAAGATATTGTTCTACTTGGAGACAAGGATATTCAAAAGGTACTCCGTGAGGTTGACGGTACAGAACTAGCTAAGGCATTAAAAGGTGTAAATTCTGAAGTTCAGGATAAGATTTTTAGAAATATGTCAAAAAGAGCAAGTGCTGTATTAAAAGAGGACATGGATTTTATGGGACCTATAAGAATAAAAGATGTCGAAGAGGCTCAACAGAAAATTGTAAGTATCATTAGAAAACTTGAAGATTCGGGAGATATTACAATTGCAAGAGCCGGTGAGGATGAACTTGTACTATAATAGGCTGTCAAATATTGAATATAGAGAAAACTTAAAGGAGTATTAGCTTGAGTAAAAGAGTTTATAAAAGATATGAGTTTAATCCATCAGAAATAAAAGTAGTTATAGATACTCCACAATTTAAGTTAAAAAAAGAAATTGAAGCCGAAGCCATAGAAACAAAACTGTTTGACGGCAAAACTGCATCACAATTAAAACAGGAAGCTGATGAGTTTGCAGCGAACTTTGAGGTTGAAAAAGCCAGAATGATATCTGAAGCTGAGGCGAGATCATCTGAGATTATTGAGAAAGCTAAAGAAGAGGCCTTTGAACTTATCGAAAAGAAAAATGTTGATGCCCAGAAAATCCGATTGAAGGCAGAAGAAGAAGCTGGTGAGATACTTGATAAGGCTAAAGTTGAGGCAGATAAAATAAAAGCTGAGGCAGACACAGTTGCTAAAAAAATTGTTGATGAGGCCTATAAAAAAGGTCTTGAAAGAGGTTTTAAGGATGGCTTTGAGAAGGAATCACAGGAAGTATCAAGGCTCGTCGGGCGAGTTCAGATGATATTAAACTCTGCAATCGAAAAGCGAAACGAAATATTTGTTGAAACTGAACAACAGGTTATTGATCTGGTGTTATTGATTGCAAAGAAGGTAATTAAGGTAATCTCGGAAAATCAGAAAAATGTTGTTATAAACAATGTAATTCAAGCACTTAGAAAGCTCAAATCTCGTGGTGAGGTTATAATTCGAGTTAATACTGAAGATATAGAGCTTACATCACAGCATAAAAAAGATTTTGTTGATATGGTTGAAGGTGTTAAATCGATAAAGATTCTTGAGGATTCTAATGTTGACCGTGGCGGATGTATTATTGAGACTGATTTTGGTTCAATTGATGCAAGAATTTCAAGTCAACTACACGAAATTCAAGAAGCTATTCTAGAACTTACGCCAATTCAGACCCGTGGAAATCAGGGAACTGCGATATAGAAAACGATATAATCGGAGTAAAATTTGAATACTGAAACGCTGGAAGTTTTTGACATAGATAAATATTCACAGATACTTAATAAAACTGATCCTATTAAATATGTTGGTAAGATAAAAAAAATCAATGCACTTGTTGTAGAGTCAATAGGACCTAAAGCACAGATCGGAGAAGTCTGTAAAATAATTCTTTCTACAGGTGCTCAGATTTCAGCAGAGGTTATCGGCTTAGAGGGTGAAACTGTAAAACTTATGTGCTATGATGAGATGGAGGGGATAGAAATTGGCGACATGGTTATTGCCAGTGGGGAACAATTATCTGTATTTGTTGGAGAATATGTACTTGGAAAGGTGCTTGATGGAATTGGAAAGATCTACAACGATAAAGGACAACTCGGATCAGGGGAATTCTATCCTATTTTTAATAAACCCTCTGATGCACTAAATAGAAAGATGATTACTGAGCCGCTTGTTACCGGTGTCAAGGCAATTGACGGATTATTAACAATTGGAAAGGGACAGCGGATTGGTATATTTGCAGGATCAGGAGTCGGCAAATCAACACTTCTAGGAATGATTGCCAGAAATAGTGTTGCAGATGTCAATGTTATAGCTCTCATTGGTGAGCGAGGCAGAGAGTTAAATGAATTTATTAAGAGCGAACTTGGGGATGAGGGTTTAAAAAGATCTGTAATTATATTTGCAAGCTCTAATAAACCCGCATTATCACGAGTTAGAGGCTGTTTTGTAGCAACCGCTATTGCAGAGTATTTTAGGGATCAAGGTAAAGATGTTATACTTATGATGGACTCGGTTACAAGGTTTGCCTGGGCACAAAGGGAGATCGGTCTTTCATTAAATGAGGCACCTGCATCAAAGGGATTTACCCCTTCAGTATTGACGATGTTACCTAAACTCATGGAAAGGGCAGGAACCTCAGACAAGGGGACAATCACAGGGATATATACCGTACTTGTTGAGGGTGATGACACAGATGAGATAATAAGTGATACAATAAGAGGTATACTTGATGGTCACATAGTCCTTTCGAGGAAAATTGCTCATAAAAATCACTACCCGGCTATTGATGTCCTTTCATCAATATCAAGACTCATGGTAAAAATCACAGATCCTGAGCAAAGAAAAAAGGCAGGGCTTATACGAGAACTTATGGCTGCCTATAAAGAAAAAGAGGATCTAATCGATATTGGTGCCTATGCATCAGGAAGTGATCCTAAGGTAGATGCTGCTATTATGTTAAAAGGTAAAATTGAAACTTTTTTGAAGCAAGATATTGAAGAAGCCTTTACTTTCGAACAAACGCTTGCTGAAATGGATGATGTCTTAAGTATATTCTTTAATGATAAAACTGAAGAGGTCAATGATTCGGCTGATCTTGTGTTTGAATAGGGGGAATCATGAAGAAATTTGTATTCTCACTTGCTAAGGTGCTATCTGTTAAAGAGAATAGTGAGTTGAAAGCAAAGCAGGAGTATGCTAAGGTTTTGCAGGAAAAAATAAAGTTTGAAAATGAGAATAAGTCAATGTTAAGTACTTATTTTACGGATATTTGCAGATCATCTACATATAAACCTCTAGAGATATTGTCGGCTGAAGATCTGATATATGAGGGTGAGTATCTTAATGCTGTTGAGTTACAGATAGAGCAAAACAAAAAAGAGATTGTAATTGTTGAAAAGAATTTAAAACCTCTTTTTGAAAATCTTGTTGAAGCTACAAGAGAGAAAAAAAAATATGAAAAATTAAAAGAAAAAGAGCTTGAAGCATGGAAAAAGGATTATAATAAACTGGAAACAGCAAAAATTGATGAACTTTCTTTAAATATGCATATATCAAACAAACGAATACTAGAACTGGAGGATTAAATGGCAGATGGAATAAAAAGAATCCATAATAGAATTAATGAAATAAAATCTATTGCAAAGAGCATGAACTCATTTAAACCGGAATCTGTAAAAGAGTTCGAGTCGTTATATAAAGAGTCCCTTTCGAATAACACTTCATTAAAAAAGGAATCTGTTAAAAATGACCTACAAAAAAGCGATTCGTTGACTTTTGATGTTAATAATGATTTACAATTAGACAACACCCGGTTAATAGAAACTGAACTTACTAAAGATGCTGTAAAACTAAGAATTGATCAGGCGATTACCAGGTCAGCAAAGCAACACGGGATTTCTGAAGATCTAATAAGAGCGGTAATTAGAAAGGAATCAAATTTTGATCCGAATGCAATCTCAAGGGTTGGTGCTATGGGATTAATGCAATTGATGCCTGGTACTGCGATGGAGCTCGGTGTAAAAAGTCCATGGGACATTGACCAAAACATAGATGGCGGAACAAGATATCTTAAAATGATGTTGGAAAAATATGATGGCGATCTTACAAAAGCACTAGCTGCATATAATGCAGGACCAAATCGAGTTGATAAAGCCGGCGGAGTTCCAGATATAGCAGAGACTAAGGATTATGTACAATATATTAGAAATTATTTATTTAATAAACAATAGATTTAGCTTAAATGCAATAGATTCTAATAAGAACCTATAATAACAGAATATTTTGATGGGGAAATAGCTTATGCCGTATAATTATAAAGCAGACAGACGAAAAATTGTTTTACTCATGCTCTTCATAGGAGTGTTAATCGGTGCGGGGGTGTTAATTGTTGACTTTGCCGCAACTACCTTGGGACTTAATCCTCCTATTCCTGTTTTAAGTGCAATTAGATCTAATTCGTTTAAAAAGAAAATTAAAATGAGTGAAGATCCATATCTGCTTGAAAGAGAGGAATTGGACAAAGAAAGGACAAGACTTCTACTTCACGAAGAACAACTTATTAACCGTGAAAATGAGATAAGACAAAAGGATATTGAGACTAATAAAAAAATGGAAGCATTAATCGCTGTTGAAAAGGACTTAGAAAAAAAGCAAGAGCTACTAGATAATATTGACAGTGAAATTAAGGATAGAAAAAACAATATTAGAGAGCAGGCTATTAAACTATACAACATGCCGCCAAGCGTCTCTGTTCAGTTACTTGAAATGCAAGCCGAAAGTGACATTGTTGATATTCTTAGGGCTATAGACAGCTATAGTGATGAACTTGGTAGACAATCACTATCACCATACCTAATATCGCAAATGAGCGATAAAACAAAAGCCGGAAATGTTATACGAAAATTAAAGTATAACGCCGGTCAAAGTGAAACAGGTGTTGAAAGTGTTGATTTAGAAGACCTCCCACCTCAACCTTGATAAAAAAAAACATTAAATATGGATCTTTCAAAAAATTAATATAAATTTTTAAAAAACTATCAAAATATGAAAATATTATAGAATTTTTAGAATAGTTTTAGACTTAAGATATCTGAGCAAGAATCTGTTTTAGAGTTATATCATCTTTTATTTCTTTGTGAAAATGAAGTCCTAGTTTTAATCTTCCGGAAACTGAGTCTCTTTCCTGCCAACGAGCAAGACTCGGTACATCAAGTAACACCAATTCTTCGCTGTTTGTCTTCTTAACAAATCTGAGTGTAAGATGACTTAACTCTTTTGATGTAAACTCCATTTGAACAGGCAGTATAACATGAAGCCCAATCTGAGCTACTGCAAAGTCCACAAAAAAAACAGGTGTCCAATTTTCAGAATCCTTTGAAAGATATAACAATATTTCACCATCTCCTGAACCCTGTGTCTCTAGATTATTCTCTTTACTCTGTATATCATTTTTCCCGTTTTCTTTTGGTTTACTAGAAAAGAAATCATTTAATTCTGGAAGGTCTCCGATCATCTATGTCTCCAATATTAACACTATTTAACTTATCGCAAATTATTGATTAATAAACAATATACAAAAAATCCAGGTATATGTCAAAACTTATTATTAGATAAAAACAATAATGATAAAAACAATATTTTGCACTAAATCTTGTTTTGAATTAAATATTGAGTTGCATATAGATTTGATTAGGCAAATCAGTGGGGACAACCTATGTCTGTCCAATGTTGTTTAATAAAATATTTCTAACAGCTATGTTTCAACATATATGTCAATCAAGTCTTGTTATAAAAAAACATTCTAGAGGCTCTCTAATAAAAGATTTAACTTTTTTTTAGAATGGTTTGATATTTTAAGTGTTATAAGAAGATGGAACAACTAAACGAAATTATTCACGATAGATCATAATAAAATTAAAGAAATACTACCGATATATAGGCATTCTGACCAAATTTTGAACTCTTTATAGATATCAGATAATTATCAGCTATATCCTTGTCTTTAAAAGGACCAACCCTCAATCTATAAAATCTTTTGGCATTAGTCTCAGTCTCAACTATATAGACAGGGTATCCGGCTTGTTTATAAAATGACATTACAGAGTCAGCATTCTTTTTATCTGAAAATGATCCAATCTGTATTACAAACCTCTTATTGGAAACTGATTGAGAACTTTTTTTTGTAGCTGTATTAGTAGTTTTATTAGTAGCTGTATTAGTAGTATTTACTATTGTTTTCTTTTTTGGTACAGTTATATTAGATTTGTCTTGTTCATACTGTTTATTTTTTACGACTTCACTTGAAGTATCAATTTTTTTAATTGTACTGATTTGTGTTCCGGAAGAGTAAATCGGATCAGTATCATCAAGTTGAGGTGTTCCAAGATTATCAATATTTTTTTTAGTATCATCGATCATATTTGTTTTATTAGACAGATCAATTTCATTTGATGTAACATTTGACACTGAGCTTATAGAAGATGAGGATGATGAGGAAGAAAACTCTGATTCCTCTGTTGAAATGTGAGATGTATTATATTCAAATAGTGCTGAGTCCATCAAAGTATTTTCTGCATTCTTTTTGTTAATATTTGAAAAAATAAATAACGAAATAAATGCACCTAAAACCAGGAATGCAATCACACTAACAAATATAACAAACACTCTCCCCTCTGTAAGGTTAACCGAGTAATATGATTTCTTTTGTGGCTCCCTCTTTGGATTGTTTTCGGGTTGGTTATAAATCGGATCGCTCATCTATAAATCTCCTTGGTAATTATACCGTTAATAATTTGTTTAACTCTTCTATTAGTAGAATCTGCGGTTAAATTTTCTATATAGATAGTTTCGACATATTTTTGATTTTTTTTAGCAAACGACTTAACATTTTGGTTGAATAGTATTTTGAATATTTTGAATATACTATAACAATCCCTTTTTATCGCTCTATAAATTATAAGAATCAGCGGTGCCTTTACAACTATTATTTTGCTGCATAGTTTATGTAACCCCATCTCGTATAGAAGTGCGGCATTTATAAGAATATACCGATGATTTGTTGCTGAAATATGGTTTTCTATTTTTACTGTCATTACAGGATGAACAAGGCTATTTAGTTTTCTGAGTTTAGACTTGTCTGAGAAAACAATGGCACCAAGCTTTTTTCTATCAATATTGCCTGCTTGATTTAGAATAGACATGCCAAATTCTTTAATTACATCATCCTTAGTCTCTTCTAGAACTGAATGCCCTATCTTATCGACATCTATTGATAGAAAATCATTATCTATAAATATTTTTTCAATAAAAGATTTTCCTGAACAATAAAGTCCGGTGATACCGATTATTATTTTAGTGGAGTTCACCCCAGTTTTCCCCTGTTTCAATATTAGTCTTAAGTTTTAGTTTAAAATCAAACTTTGATTCCATACATTCTTTTACTATTTGCTTTACCTGTTCGACCTCATTGATCTTTGTATCAAAAATTAATTCATCATGTACCTGTAAAATCATCTTTGATTTTATATCCTGTTCATTAAATTTGTTGTAGATTCTTATCATTGCAATCTTAAGAAGATCAGCGGCAGTTCCCTGAATTGTAGTGTTAACCGCCATTCTCTCACCATTTGCTTTTTTCATCTTATTGTTGTCATTGATTTCCGGAATTGTTCTCTTTCTACCCCAATATGTTTGAGCATAACCGTTTTTTCTTACACTCTCAATAACTGATTCTATATAATCTTTAACCCCTGAGTATTTTGCAAAGTATCTTGAAATATAATCTTTTGCCTCGGTTCTGCCGATGTTTAGATCCTGACTAAGGCTGTATGCTCCCTGTCCGTATAGCACACCAAAATTTACTGTTTTTGCTATTGTTCTTTCAAATTTACTTATATCATTTGTGTCTTTGTTGAATATCAGACTTGCTGTCTTTGTGTGTATATCCTCATTGTTTGTGAATGCTTCATATAGATTTTTATCTTTTGAAAACTCGGCAAGCAAAAAAAGTTCAATCTGAGAATAGTCTGCACTAAGAAGAATTGATCCCCCGGATGGTAAAAATGCTTTTCTGATTTTGCGTCCAAGCTGTGTTTTAACAGGTATATTTTGAAGGTTAGGATCCTTACTTGAGAGCCTGCCGGTCTGTGTTCCTGTCTGCAAATATGTCGTATGAATCCTACCTGTTGATTTATTAATCATCAATGGAAGTTTATCAGAATATGTTGATTTTATCTTACTGGTAGTTCTATATTCCAGAAGATCACTAACAATCGGATGTAACGGAGCAAGTTTGGTCAAAACATCAATATCAGTGGATGCTCCCGTACCTGTTTTTTTGATAACCGGAAGTTTTAGTCGATCAAATAAGATCTCACCAACCTGTTTAGGTGAGGCGGGGTTGAAGTCAACTCCTGCAGAGTCGACTAATTTTTGTGTCAATACAACTAGTTCCTCTTCAAGATGAGTGCTAAGTGAGTTTAGGTACTCTGTGTCTACCCTAACTCCTGTTAACTCCATGTCAGTAAGTATGGTTGATACAGGAATCTCAATATTAAAAAAAAGTGCCTTTGCTGATTTGTTACTTTCAAACTTTTCACAGTATAATTTGTATAGCTTAAATGTAAGGAAAGCATCCTGAGCAGAATAGTTAGAAAGCCGTTTAAAATCTACAGATAATAGGTTGTCCTTTTTTACATCATCTACTATTGAATCATAGCGAACAGGGGTTATTCCGAGATATTTCTCAGAGAGGTCCTTTAATCCGTTTCTGTTATCCGCACCATCCAAACAGTACTCTGCAAGCATAGTATCAAAAACAACACCGTTTGAGGTTATACCAATTTTACTCAAGAATTTAAGGTCAAATTTACCGTTATGTGCAATTTTTAAAATATCTCTATCATTGAATAGAGGTTTCAACTGATTAAAAAAACCATCTCTGAGCTGTTCAGTAAGAATGACACCTGCATCTGCCTGTTGTTTTTCGGATAAATTTATAGGTAAGACAAAGCATTCCTCACCTGAACAAAAACTGATACAGATTATTATGTCATTTACAATATCAAGGCCTGTAGTTTCAATATCAAATGAAAAAACTCCATTTGATCTAATGATCTTTAATGCAGAATCCATATCATCAGATGATTTGATGACTCTATGGATAATTGGTTCCATCTCGTGGTTAGTTAGTGGTAATATCTCTGATGAAATTTTGTTCTGAGTCACTTCGACCGGTTTAGAGTTTTCATGCTCGGATTTATTTTCATATTTTGCGTTATATGTTAGTATATCTTTCACAATTAAATCAAGATTATTCTCCTCAAGGGTAATTTTTGCTGTTTCCAGTTTGAAGGGTCTCATAGCTAAATCATTGATTGAAAGATTAAGATTTAAATCTTTTTGAATATCTGCTAGTTTTTTACTAAGAAAAGCATATGATTTTGATTCGATCAGTTTATCTCTGATCTTTTGAGATTCTACCTTCTCAATGTTGTTATAGAGATCATCTATTGTTTTATCACCGGCTAAAAGTGCAACTGCAGTCTTTGGCCCGATCCCTTTTACTCCGGGGATATTGTCTGATGCATCCCCTGTTAGTGCAAGATAATCTGTAATATGTGCCGGTTTTACCCCGAACTCTTCAACAACCTCATCAATTCCTTGAATAACTATATCATCAGATAACTTAACAGTTTTGATTACCTTTACATTATCTGTTACAAGTTGTTTAAGATCCTTATCACTAGATAAAATATATATAGTATTATCCCGGTCTGATCCAAAAAAAACTGATGCAGATCCAATTATATCATCCGCTTCGTAACTTTCAATCTCAAGGTGTGGAATCTCAAGTTGATCTAAAAGCTCAAGAATAACCGGGATCTGCGTTCGCAAATCCTCAGGAGGCTCATCTCTGTTTGATTTGTACTCAGGATAAATAGCATTTCTAAAACACTCACCCTTCCCCTCTAATGCAACCAATATATAATCAGGTTTAACCTTCTGTATTATTGACAAAAGGCTTTTATAAAAACCAAAAACGGCAGATGTATTTCCGCCGTTTTTATTTCTCAATGGTCTATTTATAAATGCATAGTATGACTTAAAAATCATCCCGAATGCATCAACAAGTAATATTTTTTTCATCCGCTAATATCCACCAGCATCGACTCTACTGTATTATATCCAGTCCTATCTGCCATCTTCTTTCTTTCAATTGAGTTTACCTCAGCTTTAATCTTCTCCATCACTCCATTAAGTTGATCGATATTAACAACAGATTTTTCTTTTACAGATCCGGCCAGTTTATTTATCGACTCAGTAAGAGCTTTGATTACAGTATCTTTCTTATACGGTGAACTATAGTAGATTAGTTCCATAGGTGCTAAGATTTTTTTAAAAGATTCTAACTCTTCTACGATCTTCTTTTCAATAGAGATATGAGCATGAAGTTTGTCAACATTTTTTTCTGCTATATCCGTATTTTCACTATCAAGGATATTTAAGTAATCCTGTAGTCTTTTTTTCTGTTCAATCAGATTCTCTCTGATCTTAAATATAAGTTCTTCAGGTTGCAATGTTCACCCCCCCTGAATTAACCGGCTGTGCGGAAACAGGATCGGTTTTTACTGTTTTACCGGCCACTTCCCATGCACCCCGTAATTCTGTTAAATGTTTTCTAACCTCTAATAGAGGTTCGGTTGATTTAGATAGGTTTGCCTCGATAAGTCTTCTATTTATGTACATATATATGCTTAAAAGACGGTTTGATATATCACCTGCATCCATATTAAGAGAGGTCATCAACTCAGATATAATATCCTGTGCCTTAACAATATTTTTATGAACCTCTTCGATCTTTTTTTGCGGAATCAAATCAATTGCTTTATTAACAAATTTTATTGCCCCGTCATACAACATAACAATTAATTTGCCCTGATCAGCAGTATCTACCTGTGTTTTTTTGTACTGTTGATACGGATTACCCACTGCCATAATACCCTCCTAAATACTCCCCATTATTAACTATCGGCATAATATTAAATTAGTTGAGAAGTAAAAAAAATTAATTGAATAAAAAATTATTCATCAATCAGATTCATCCAGCCTGAACTTTTAATAAATAGTATAGCCGGCAGATCATTATATTTTTCTATTTCTTGACTAAAAAACACCTCATTCAAATTAAAGAGCTTTGTAATCCCCTCACTCTTAATAATACCCGGCAACCCCATCATGATAAGGTCTGTATTTTTAGATACCTCTGAGAGTGTTTCCAGAAATGGCCTGTTTGTATATGGAATGATAAATACCTCACCGACCAGCCTTGCTTTATCAAGAAGATTTTGAAGCTCAGCCTCTACAAAGGTCTGATTTGCTTCCTCGTTTACCTGTCTGATAATTCTGATCTTATATTCAGATCTGTTCTTTAATTCCGGATTATTATTTATGATATAGGCAAGAAGAACCATAAAGTTACCATTTTTTTCACCACGCCACCATATATCAATAACCTTGTGATCATTTAGTTTTTCAGCGTTTTTTAAAAATATAACATTTTTATTTAATGCAAGTATTTTCTTTATTATCTCAACGGAGTTTATCTTCTTCGAATAATTAAGCAAAATTGTGTTAGACTCAATCCCGCTCGTATTACTTGCTTGAATAATGCTCAATATAGATTGTGTCGGTTCTGTAGTTTCTATTATTTTCACAGGCACCTTAAATAATTTTAGATCAATTTGTGGTGTTTCCTTAGTCAGGTTAATAATATTCATATTAACAAGCCCCTGATATGCAGCAATCCTCTCGGCTATATAGTCAATTTTTGACGGGTCGTTAGACTGATCATAAAATCCAATAGCTGATAGTACAGGTCGCCAATTCTTAGAACCTTGAACCATATTTCTAAGTTTAGTAAGCATCTTTGTTGATAACGAAAACATAACGCCCCACCAAACCCCTTCTATTTTATTTTCAGATTTATACTTTAGAATAAGTTGGAATATTACCATCTGTGAGATAATAATTATAAGCCCGACCTTTAAACTAAAAAGACATACTGCGAGTAATGAGGAAAGAAAACCATAAAGTGAAACATAGAGACTTCCCTTAGAAGTCGGTCTAAATGTCGGATTATTACTGATCCTTTCAAGAAAGGCCGATAGATTGATCCATCCATAGACAACAAGAAAGCAGATACCGACTATCATTGAGGCTATATCGATATTTCCTATCCATATTACAGAGACACCAAAAATAAATGTAACAAGAGTTGCAAATCTTGGTTCATTAGAGTCTTTAATAAAGTCCTTTGAAACAAAGTTTAGGAATCCAGGTAGAGTATTATCATTTGATAGTGACTGAAGTGTTCTTGGAGCTGTCATAAAACAGCTTAAGGCGGAAGAACTTGTAGCAACGAGGATCCCTAACATCACCATTACACCCGGGATATTATATGGAAATGGTTTTCCAAAACCGAGAAGATTTGTTAGTAGATTGCCTGTCGGTATCCCATCTATATCGTAGCCCGTAACAATCAGCTCCGGCTGTATCAGAGTATATATAAATGCAGAAAATAAATATACAAAAAATGTTATAATTATTGCGAAGAATGTCCCTTTTACCAGACTCTTTTTTGCATGTTTTAGATCACCGCTCATACCAACACCTGCATCAATCCCTGTAACGGCCGGAAAAAACATAGTAAATGCTGTAAAAAATATTGCAAACGATAGAGGTCTGTTTCCCGAAAAATTAATCTTACTTAAACTATTTACAAAAAGATCTGTCTGTTCATATTTTATATTAAAGAATGGAGATACAAATATAGCTATTATACTGCCAAATAGAAGCATGAGTATCAGAACCTGGATTTTTAAGGTAAAGTCGGCACCTATCATAACTATAAGAAAAAAAACAATAAAAATTACAGTTGCCAATACCTGTTTTTGTAAGACACCGGTCATTGTACCTATAAAAGGTACATTCTCAAGAATTGGAGCTAGAACCGGTTGTAACGGTTCAACAAACCCTATGCAGTAGAAACCGATGGAAAATGCCTGTGCAAAAAAAAGCTGAATCCCGATAGAGCCGCCGAATGCCTTACCAAGTGAACGGCGGGCAAGGGCATACATTCCACCGCTTCCAATATTATTTAGATTTGTTGCACAGTCTGAGAGCGAGTATGCAGTAGACATAGTAACAGTATGTGCTAGAAAGACAACAAGAAGGATTGCAAATAATCCAATATCACCTGATAGCCTGGGTAATATCAAAAAAAGCACTGTTCCGAGTATAGCATTTGTTGATGGTACAAAAACCCCTTTAAAAGTACCAAACTTATTTTTATCAGACATGATAAAGATCCTTCTAATCAAATTTTTAACCTGCGAATTATATATCAATCAGAATTAATTTGCAACTGTTTCTTTGATTATAATAATTCAATTTTATGAGATTGACTTAATTTAGAATTTATGTTATTTACCGTAAACTGAATAATCATCGGGGGATTTGATGACGCAAGAACAGATAAATCATTTTAAAGAACTATTAATAGAAGAGAGAAATGAGCTTCTTAAAGAGATGGCTGAAAGTAACGATACTTTTAAAGCATTAATTGATAATGACCTGCATGGGGTAAACGACTCGGTTGACATTGCTACTTCAAAGATAAGCCAAGATATGCTTACACTGATGAGTGAAAAAAGTCAGCAAACACTTATGAAGATCGATGCTGCACTAAGAAGAATAGATGAGGGCAGTTTTGGTTTGTGTGTTACCTGTAAATGTGAGATCAGTATTCCAAGATTAGAGACTTTACCATATGCAATCGAATGTATGAATTGTAAAAACAAGAAAGAGATTGACTCAAAAAAACGGGATTAATTTTATAATCCTTAATTTTTAATAAAAAGGCTATCTAAAATGATAGTCTTTTTTAGTTTGCTTCTCTAAAGTTCATCTACCGGATCAGTCTATCGGAATAATAAAAACCTCTACGATTTATTAACAATCTTGACTATTTCATCAATGTTATCTAAAAAAACATCAACAATTTTGGGATCAAAATGTGTACCGCTTCCATCTCTAATAATATTAATAACCTCTTCTAAAGAAACGGCTTTCCTGTACACCCTATCGTTACAGAGTGCATCAAAGACATCGGCAACTGAGATGATTCGTGCATAGAGATGAATTTCATCCCCCTTTAATCCATTTGGATATCCCGTACCATCATACTTCTCCTGGTGTTGAAGTGCAATAATTGCTGCGGCCTTTAAGATCTTTCTGTTTGATTTTTTTAACATCTTGTAACCAATTGTTGTATGAAGTTTAATGATATCATACTCACTACTGTCGAGTCTCCCCGGTTTGTTAAGAATGGAGTCTGGAATACCAAGTTTACCAATATCGTGCATAGGAGATGCAAGTTTAATAAGTTCAATCTCAGATTCTGATAATCCCAGTTTGGAAGCAATAAATGCACCTATCAACGCAACCCTGTTAACATGATCCCCCGTCTCATTGCTCCGTCCCTCAACAATCTCTGATAGCGTTAAAATTATCTCTTTTTGAGTATCTGTTATCTCCTCATGAAGATATATATTATCAAATGCAAGTGATACATTATGGAGAAAAATTTTAATTAAATCTTTCTCCCAATCCATAAGAATATTCCATGTCTCAAAGTACATGAAATTTTCATTACCATTCTCAGTCCTAAAAATACATATTCCATACCCATCATAAAATTGCGTACAACCTTTATCAAGTGCATTTCTTATCCGACTCAAAACAAGTTCCGAAAGACTATTATCAATCTCTCCATTAAGAAAATCGTAATACTTCCCCGATGCTGCAAATATTTTATAAACAGGTGTACCTGCCGTCATATTAATTCTCTGGCAAAAAACCGCATCGGCCTGAACGCTTAATATTGATGTAAGCTGTGTTAAAATCCCTGAGGCTAATTTTTCAAAAGACTGCAGTTTAAAAATTGAGGACGAAGCCTCGATTATTTTTTCAAGCCCCTTTTTATTTGCCTCAATTATCATTATATCATTATATGCCCTCAACGATGAAATAAGAACGGTAAAAAGTTTTCTAGAGGTTAGCTCTGTTTTCTCTTTGTAATCATTGATATCATAACCGGTAATAATCTTCTCTTCAGGTGCATTTCCAGGCTGCCCGGTTCTAAGAATAATCCTAACAAACTTGTTCCCAAGCTCATCTCTTATAAACTTAACAATTTTAAGCCCTGTATCATTTGCCTCCATTACGACATCAAGAAATACTACTGCAATATCACTGTTTTCTGCAAAAATATCCCTTGTTTCCTTCTCACTATACGCACTAAGAAACTCTACTTTTTTAGCATTATAGGTAAAGTCCTCTAAAACTTTTCTTGTTAACAGATGAACATCGGGTTCATCATCTACAATAAGAATCTTCCATCTCTCATTAGATTTTAACGGTTCAGAATTAACAATCTCATCAGCAAAAACAAATGTATCATTGTGCACTTAACTACCCCTACATATCAACCGGATGAATATTAAAAGAAAAAGTAGATCCCTGCCCCTCAGTACTTTCACATTTAATACTACCATTAAACTTAGTTGAAATAATATTAAAAATTATATATAAACCAAGACCGGACCCGCCGGAACCTCTCTTTGTAGTATAAAACGGGTCAAAAATCTTATCTATGTTCGCTTTACTTATCCCTTTTCCATCGTCGGTATACCTTACACATACACCGCTAGTCTCATCTTCAAAAACTGTTATATTGATAACTCCAATATCATCCGGTTCATACGCGTGCATAAGGGAGTTAATAACAAGATTAGTTATTACTTGAGAGAATGCTCCGGGATAACTATTTATACTAATAGAATCATCACATATCACATCGACTTTTATCTTTGTCTTCTTTAACCTTGGATGTAAACTTAATAATATTTCAGCCAGATACTCTTTTACATTAAACAATCTGGATTGTTCGCTTGACTGATCTACAGAGACCTGCTTAAAACTATTAATCAAATCCCCTGCCCTTCTTAGATTTACAGATAATAATCGCGACATCTCATCAACAGAATCAATATAATCTTTTAAGGCGGATTTTGTTATCTGACCTGAATCAAAAACTGCAGAGAACGACCTCGTTTTTTCAAGAATATGTGAGGAAGCCGTCACACCAATCCCGATCGGAGTATTAATCTCATGTGCAACACCTGCTACTAACTCTCCAAGAGCAGCCATCTTCTCAGCTCTAATCAACTGCTCTTCTGCATCCTTTAGATCATTAAGTGTCTTTTCTAGATCATCAATGGCCTTTTTATACATACCTGTTCGTTCTGCAACCATATTTTCAAGTTCTTGATTGATATTTTTAAGTTTATCACGCGATGTAACACTCTCTGTCACATCAATACCCGTCCCGATCATCCAGGATATTTCATTATTGGCGTCTTTTAATGCTGTATTCTGCCAATAGATTATCATATCATCTCCGGTAACACAGCGAACCTTTGAATAAAATGATTCGGAAATAAAACTATTATACAAAAGATCAAGGAGTATCTTGGATCCGGTAGAATCCTTATTTTCCTCAATGAAATCCCAAATATATTTTCCCTCAACAGCTTCCTTAGACATTCCGGTTATCTCTTCACACTTCTTATTAAATCTATAGATGTTCTTAGATGGATCTATAACAATTATAAGAGCTCCAACTGTATAAATTATATTATCAAGAAGTTTTAAAGAGTCTGTTGAAAATACGGGTTTGTTTTGTTGCGTTTTTTCTGTCATATTTTTATACAATAGCATAATTAAATGATTTTATAAACTAAATATTTTAGACTCTTGCAAAATTTGTAATTCATTAACTCTCTTTACCAAAATCAGCTCAGGTTTTACATCGTTATTTTGTTCGCCTTCTGCTTTCTTTATTTGTTCCTTCTCTTTTTGTGCCACTTCAAGCTTAGCAAGCCGTTCTTGTTCTTTCTTTTGCGCTTCTATCTTGGCTTGTTTATCTTTTTCGACTTGGTCCAACTGCTGTTTAGCAAGCTGATCTTTTTATAACTCTTTTAAATATGCATTTTCAGTAATGTAGTTTTATATATATTATCGATTTCAAGAGCAAACTCCTGATTGTCTGACAAGACATATATTACATCTTCGGTCGTTTAAATTGGTTTGCCTCTGATCACTTTTCCGTCATTCATTATATAAACTTCTGCTGTCAACAACATAGTAACCAACAAAAACATGATCAAAATAAATCTTCTAAATTTAAATACCTCCAAAAATACAAACAATTTTATAACAAAAGAGTTTTCTTTTGTGTTACACGGGAGAACACTTTTCGTGATTATTTCAAGTGTTTTTTTATTAGAAGGGAGGATTTAAATCGCTAACGAGAGATGAATGTGCATAACGCTTTGATGACTTTTTATGCGTTGCTTACATTTCTGCTTTAATCCAAGTTCATCCATTATATAATACCAGTTTGTTTCTATTATACTCGTGTGCATGCCAAACTCCTTCATTATTTTTATTACTTCTATCCCGTATAAGGACAGGAGTACTTCCATTGTCTTATTCCCTCTTATATCTGTCGTTTTCTTTAAAAAATCCTCTATAAATCAATGTAAATCCTTACCCATGCTAAACTCTTTTAAGAGTGCGTATTCTTCATCAAAATCGCCTTCAATTTCATTTATTATAATATAATAAACAGGTGAGGCTCTTTCAAAACTTGATATTTTTTACTAGATCAAGGAGTGATGAGTCTAAAGCCCGGAGTTTACTTTGCGTAAATGAGGACTTTAGGCGAAGAACGACAAAGAGATAGAAAATAAAGAGCGAGTTTTGAAAGAGCCTCTTTAATTTAAAATAATTTAAAATAATTTCACTTGATTATTGCACTAATTTTTACTAAAATAGCACTATGAATGATACCTATATAAATCCTTTAAGCGATATCTTTATGCTCTATCTCCTAGGAAAGGAAGAAAACGCAGATCTACTGAGGCTCTTGCAAAAATAAATTTTGAATTTTTGCGAAGCATATTTTTTTGGAAAACAAGGAAAAATAAGGCAAAAAAACGCAGAATAATTACTTTATTTGAGTATGCACCGGCTTATGTACATCGTGTACACGCCGGTATACCAAACATCCTGTTTATATTTTTCCTTATTTTGACGCATGTTTAGTCGAATTTTGCACATCGTGTGCAATTCGACATAAAGATCATCGTGATCTTTAACAAATAAAAGATCAAGCACGTGTATCGCTACCCTTAAATCAAAAAGGGAGCGATGAAAAACAGAAGGGATTTTTGCAAGAGCCTCTACTATTAGATTTTATTAATTCTGTCCTAATAGATGCAGACTTTGATGTCATAAAAGAAGCTAAGGTTAAAAACCCGTTTAATATTAAAAACTTCAAGTTTGATAAGTCAACAGTGCTTGATGTTAAAGCTATTGATGAGAACAATCGTGTATATAACATAGAAGTGCAAATAATCGGTAATGAGATATTTGCTAACAGAAGTCTGTATTACTGGGCAAGGCTATACTCCGGGCAATTAAGAAGTTCAAAGAAGTTTGACACATTAAAACCTGTGATCTGTATTAACCTGCTTGGGTTTAATCTTTTTAAGGAAGTTAATCACATTCACAACTGTTTTGTTTTAACTGAAAGACGGGATCCTGAGCTGGTGCTAACAGATCATTTGCAAATACATTTTATAGAAAACAAAAAATTAAAAGAACTTGCTTCGGAGCTTAAGAATGATCTAAAGGTATGGCTTGAGTTCTTAACAAACGAGGGCAAAATTACGGAGGACAAAATGACAGTATTATTAAAAGACAAACCGATATTAAAAAAGGCGCATAAAGAGTATGGCGTTTTTACCAAAGATGACTATATGCGTGAGATCTATGAGACGAAACTCAAACGCGAGATGGATAATGAAACATATTACGGTAAATTGATAGAGGATGCTAAGAGACAGGGGATTGAAAAAGGTATAGAAAAGGGGAAACTTGAAGATGCAAAAAACCTTAAAAACCTTGGCGTGTCAAGTGCAATTATTTCAAAAGCTACAGGTATTTCAGTGGAAGAAATCGAGAAACTGTAGATATATAAGAGTTGGGGGTTTTTAACCATGAATGAACACGAAGGTAAGATAAAGAGCAAACTTTCGCACCTTATCTGCGTTTATTCTGTATTCATCTACGGCTAAAGAAGGAATAACCGTTGATAAAGCCCTTTACCGCTTTTAAACTAAGCCTTGCTCGCTCATTACAGAATACCTGCAATGATTCCGGCATATATTACAAGCCGGCATTACGCCAACCGGTAATCTGTTTTCCTATCCCCTCCATAAGAAGGGCAATTTCAGACTGTTTCTTAAATGACATTATTTTCAGATCAACACAAAGCCGTATTTCAAGTTTAAGAATTTCAAAGTCATCAAGAAACTGTTCAAGATACTCGGTTTTGTTCTTTGCCTTATTTGCCCGATAAATACTGCGAACTAAAACTATAGCATCCCTCTTCATATCCTGACCCAGAGTATATTTATACTCCCGAGGAAAGTCCTTGGTGAACTCGAATACTTTAAGAATCAACTGATACACATCTTGAAATACCTTTAAATCGTAATATATAGTGCCATTTTTCAAAATTTTTAATTGGGGGCTATCGCCTCCGACATCCAAGGATGGATTAGTGTCGGCATTGGCGCGGATGCCATGATGCCGACCAAACCCCCAATAGTTAAATAGATAAATGGTTAAAAAGCCCGAACAGCCCGAACCCTGCAGCCGTCGAATTGCTTAGGGGAATTATCCTGGGACCCAGTAGGAAAGTGTAGTGTCCACGCATAAGAATTATCGATCTCGGACGACGACCAATAGCCATCGACAAACCCGCCAACACCATGAGACACAAGATTTACATACATCTGAATCAACTCATCTTTTGATGGAAGAAACCAGTCATTGTAACTACCATGAGTTGCATTCCTTGCAACATTTGCCGCAGGATGTTCTATGCCAGTCATATAAATATAAGTATTGTGATAACCTGTACCTATTGTAGTTGAAGTCCCGACTGTAGATGTTTCACTTGTTTTCCATGCATAAGTCCCACTCTCATCTGCCGTCCATGCTTCAAGATATCTTCCCCACGACTGTTCGCTACCGGCATCATAAAACACCCAACCCCCGGCTGCCCCCTGTTTCCTTAAAACGCTAGTTCCGGTTGTATATTGTGCATATAGAGTAACACTACCAGTCAAAGTAAATGTTGCACCGGGTTGATACATCGTCCCTGAACCGTTAGTAGCAGTATTCCAACCGGTAAATCTCTGCCATACCTTGCTTGTGACAATAACACTCCCTCTCAAATTACCGTTCTGAACCGTTATAGTTGTATTGTAATTCTGTATTTGATCCGATGGAACTGTACCTGCCGTATGACCGGTACTGCTGTAGGTTACTGTATATTGATTTATTATCCAATTAGCTGTATAACTTTTATTGCCCGTTGAACCTTTTGTTATCGTAACAGTTGTGTTAGCTGTTCCTGTAAGGTCTGTTCCGCTCCAACCAACAAAGGTATAAAGCGTTCTCGTAGGATTAGTTAGAGTAAAGGTATTTGTTTCTACTGTATATTTTCCTGGATTAGTTGCACTTCCACCGTTTAGAGTATAGGTGATTGAGTACTCGGCTATCCACTTAGCATAAACCTCTATATCTCCCGACACAACGGTATCTCCGGTAAACTCCTCACCCGCTCCGTTTATCTCTGTAAACCATCCATCAAATGTGTAATGAGTTTTTACAGGTGGGCTTGGTAGAGTTCCAACTGTATTTTCTGGACTTCTTAACACTTTCATCGAGTAAGAAGCAGGTGTGGTTGCACCATAGCTGTTGAACAATACAACATACATATATGCAGTATTGTCTTGACCATCCGTTCCATCAGCACCGGCTGTCCCATCTTTTGCAAGTATCTGCCAAGCAGTGCCGTCATAGATATAAGAGACTCCATCAGCTGAATTGTAGTAAGCCCAATTTAACTCAGGACTTGCAGGGGCTGTTGTGTGAGTCCCTTTCCATATCACACTTATACCATCCACACCACTTACACCATCCTGTCCATCAGTGCCGTTTTGACCATCCGTTCCGTCAGCACCGGCTGTTCCATCTTTTGCCAGTATCTGCCAAGTAGTGCCGTCATAGATATAAGAAATCCCATCAGCTGAATTGTAGTAAGCCCAGTTTAACTCAGGACTTGCAGGGGCTGTTGTGTGAGTCCCTTTCCATACGATACTAACTCCATTTTTACCATAGACAATATTGTAGCTTCTAAATATACCCGTTTGGCTTATCACATCGATAGTTAATACATTTTTCCCAGGATTTACACTAAAAGCTTCTGAAGCAACACCCGGCTCAACTGTAACTCCATTGACCTTGACAGTAGAGTTACTATCCTCAACTGTTGGTGTCAGCGTTATATTGTTGACACCGCTAAGAAGATTGAGATCATATAGCGTTATAAACTTATTAAATGCAGGACTTAGCGTTCCATCTGAGAAGGTTATTGCTGATAAATAAGTGTTACTTGACTTTTTAGTTAGACTAACAGTCCCCACCGGGTTGTCAACTGCCGCATTGATCACTACAGCCGTTTTTAAGTATGACAGATACCCCTCGTGATAAAAAACTATGTTGTAGGTGCCTACAGGGATATCCTTTAGCTCAAAGTTGCCCTCCCCATCAGTAGCGGCGATATAGGAAGTCCCCTCCGCGTAAACAAACGACCCGTAAAGGTCGGTGGATTGTCCCTCAAGAGTTACCTTGCCGCTCATTCTACCCGTTGCAGTTAACACTATGTCAAGGTCAACAACAGCTCTTGTTTGTTGTACTTTTCCTACAACCACATCTCTAACAACTGCACCTAAAGTACTCTCTCTTTTAACTGTAACCGTATATATCCCATCCGGTAATCCAACAATAGAAAACCTACCCGAGCTATCTGTTACAACACTAAATCTCGAGTTAACTACAACAGATCGGGTTAGTAACGATCGGTTGGTTTTTTCAAAAACAGACGCAACACTGCCACCAACCCGTTTTTCAGCTATAACAACGCACCCCTCTGCATTTTCCATCCCTATGATCTGAACATTGCCGGTTATACTGTTTGATGGTGCAGGACTAATAGTATCATCCCCTTGAGATAATCCGGCATTCTTTAACAAATCATCGTTAGAACACGAAAGTATTGATGCTATCAATACTAAAACACTAAAAAATACTAAAAAACAACTTCTCTTTTTCATTTTTTTCTCCTCAAATATTATGGTATAACAACTATCGTTGTACTATGTGTATATCCATCCCTTTTTATTACAAGAGTGTAAGTTCCTGAAGGGATATTCTTAAATAAATAGCGTCCATCGATATCACTTGAAGTGATAAACTCATAAGTGTCGTTGTAAAGCCGCAATAAAGCCCCATGAATTGACACGCCATCACCATCTTTTACGCGACCTGCTAAAGACTCAATGTCAGTTACGAGTGTCTTAACAGATACACTAACAGCTGCTGAATACAACCCACTATCATCATTGTATGAGAAAATAGAGTAATAATACAATCTATTTGTACTCAACGACCTGTCTTCATACAAATTGTTCGAAAGTTCTACACCGGTACACGGTTCTCCATGAGTTGGATTAAGCGGAAAACCGTTAGCACTCCTTCTTATGATCACATTTGTTACTAACGGATCATCGGGCAAACTCCATCGCAGTGTAACAGTTGTAGCACCCGGATCAGCCAAAACATCAGAGACCGGCATTGGAGCAGTATGATTGGAACCGGTACAAGTATTTGTCGCCGGCTCATTGGTATAGACCCCTTTTCGCTTCAATATAACCCAATAGTTTGTATTTATCCTCGTATCGGTAACCCCTTTTCTGTTACCATCAAGCATAACCTCTTCCCCTTCAAGATAGGTGTTTTTATAAACTGTATATTCACCAAGAGGATCAGTTGTTTCTAAAAAATATCTTGTCGGTGTGGGGTTATCATCTGTTACAATATCGGCACTAAAACCGTAGTCTGCCAACCAAGGAGCATCTCTTGAGATATTAAACTTATTGCCACCGCCCCTCGTATCGTATAAAACATAAACATCAAGGTCTGTATGGGCAGTAAAGCTTATGTAGTTTGAGCCGGTGTAAGTTTTATGTGCACTCTCCGGTCCATACTCGCTATTACCATTGCATGTGGCTATTGCCAACGCACCATCTAAGCCCAAAGCGTTAAAAGTTGCCAGGTTAGAGCCGCTTGTTATTGGCTTAATATAGTAATCTCTATCTTTATAATACTTAAAACCATCACCTATTATTGTAAAGGATGCCCCGGCAGTGCCACCGATCCCCGAAGGAAAAAGCTCATCAATTGCTGAAGGAGGATCAGCAACTCCACCTGTTGACGATGGGATAGCAGTTAAAACAAAAGGTGTAAAATGATTGGTTTTTACACTAATTTTTTTTCCTTCTCTATCAACTTCTATATCAGGAATATTTATCCATGAAGAACTACTTTCATCATAATAAAAAACAAAAAACTCTTCTAACAGCCCTTTCTCTATCAGTTCATTATAATTATAAGAGTAATCTAGAGTTGCGTAGTCCTCACCAAAACTTGTACTATCCTCATTATCATATTTGATATCGTAGATCTTCCCTATCGGCACAAAATGATAGTTGATAGTATTATCAGGTATCTCAATAACTATCTCATCTTTTGTAATTAAACCGCCATCAAATCCAGCAGGCAACGACACTATTGGACTATCTGAGATCGGCTGTAAAACCGGATCGGTATCTGATCCGGAACCGGATCCACCCCCTTGATCATTCGGATTTTCATTAAGTGTACAAGACAACACTAATAAAAAAACAAAAATGATCGTAACAAAAACTTTTAGTAAATAACGCAACTTTTCCTCCTCAGTTTTCAAATAGTAGCACAAAACTAAATTCAAAATTTATTTTTGCAAGAGCCTCTATATATATATAAATAATCATAAATTTTTCTATTGAGTGAGTAGTGAGTAGTGAGTAGTGAGTAGTGAGTAGTGAGTAATGAATAAATATAATTTAACTTAATCATAATTAACCATTTATACCATTTATTTTCAATTATTAAAACATTTATTTTAAATAAAAATTTCTTCCCAAAATAGCTAAAAACAGATATAATGGTTCTAAGAAACTCAAAGAAAACTCTAAGGAACCAAAGCCATGAAAAATCTGCCGATCGGGATCAACACACTACAGACAATGATAGATAACAATATGATCTATGTTGATAAAACAAAGATTGCTCACAGGTTACTGGATAATCCGG
>CAYYKD010000013.1:22660-83895 GCA_964471825.1 uncultured Spirochaetales bacterium | reverse complement strand
GATTGTTATAGAGTTCAATAACATCATCTATGTGGTATCTTTCAACAATTATATCCCTAACCTCTTTTGCATCTTTAACTGGATTAGCTAGTGGTGTCCAAAATAGATAATCATCTATCCCTATCAACACAAGATACTGCTTGCCTACCTGTGCGGCACTGTCTAACCGCTGAACCGCACTCTTAATGCCTCTACTCTCATCTGTTTGAGCAGATACACCTTGAACCATGAAGACAATTAGAAATAACAACGGAAACAACTGTACTGTTTTTCTGTTCATTTTAACCCTCTTATATTAACCATGTTTTATTTTCTTACATAATTATTAATTATACATTAAATTTACATTTTTTAAAAGACTTTTTATGTTATTTTTGTTTAGATTTTGTTACTAATAATTGATCAAATGCAGTCTCAACTTCAGTCATGTTTATGAAGGATTACCTTATCAACCGCTTTTTTTAAAAAAAATTCCAATTTTATTAAAAAAAACCGATTTTTTTGTTGACAAACTCATTTTTATATACTATATATACTATCATCATAGTATGGTATAAAGGAGAGGATAATGAAGATTTATGAAAACATAACAAAACTTATCGGGAACACGCCGCTTGTAAGGATTAATAGATTAACAGATGGGCTTAAGGCAACTGTAGTTGTTAAGGTCGAGGCATTCAACCCGCTCTCAAGCGTTAAGGATAGAATTGCACTGGCGATGATAGAGGATGCAGAGAAAAGCGGTGTACTAAAAAAGGACACAGTCATCATCGAACCGACAAGCGGAAACACAGGCGTTGGACTTGCCTATATAGCTGCCGTGAAGGGCTACAAACTTATATTAACGATGCCTGAAACAATGAGTATCGAGAGAAGGAAACTTTTAAAGATATTTGGTGCAGAGCTGATTCTGACTGAAGGCGCTAAGGGGATGAAGGGGGCTATCGCAAGGGCTGAGGAGCTTCTCAAGGAACACCCAAACTCATGGATGCCGCAGCAATTTAACAATCCGGCAAATCCTGAAGTACATAGAAGAACAACAGCTGAGGAGATCTGGAATGACACAGACGGCAAGGTTGATATTGTTGTCGGCGGAGTAGGAACAGGCGGAACGATTACAGGCATAACAGATGCACTCAAGAAGAGAAAGAAGATCTATTCTGTTGCAGTTGAACCGGAAAAATCACCGATTCTTTCGGGTGGTCAACCCGGACCTCATAAGATTCAGGGGATTGGTGCAGGTTTTATACCCGGAGTCTATAGGGGCGATCTAATCGATGAGATAATACAGGTACAGGATGAAAATGCAGGTATAACAGCTAGAGAGGCGGCAAAGCAGGAGGGATTACTTATAGGTATTTCATCGGGAGCAGCACTCTGGGCGGGGCTGGAGCTGGCAAGACGAAAGGAGAATGAGGGCAAGTTAATAGTGGTAATTCTACCTGACACAGGTGAGAGATATCTTTCAACATGGCTATTTGAGGAAGCATAGGGACTAAGATGGATGCCTGTTTCCAACAGTATAGAATAGTATAAAATAGTTTATAATCGTTTATAATCGTTTAGAACCATTTTAAAATAGTTTAGATTCGTTTAAAACCGCTTAGATATCTCAATCATCTCCTCTTCACAGTCGAGGAAGGCGTGGACAACATCGGGATCAAAGATCTTACCGGATTCATATATGATAAGCTCTTTTGCCTGCTTAAAACTCCACGCCTCTTTATAGATCCTTCTAGAGATAAGAGCGTCATAGATGTCTGATATAGCCATAATCCTACCACATAGCGGGATTTCATCACCCTTAAGGCCAAAGGGATAGCCATCGCCATTATATCTCTCATGATGAGACACAGATATCTCAGCTGAGAAATTAAGAAATTCATTCTCTTTAAGAACATCAATGCTTGAAAGAAGAGCTTTTTGTCCGATAGTTGTATGCTCTTTCATCTTCTCAAATTCATCAGGTGTAAGCGGTCCCTTTTTAAGAAGGATATTATCGGGTATCCCGACCTTGCCTATATCGTGCAAGGGGCTGCAGTCATGCATAAGTTCAATAAACTTTGTATCAATAATCGTTTTATATTTTGTCATAAGTGACATTCTCTCAGCAATGAGTTTTGAGTAGAGCTGCGTTCTCAACAGATGTTCACCTGTCTCAGGATCTCTTGTTTCCGCAAGAGTTGAGAGGCTCATTATGAGGGCCTTCTTTGTCTGATAGATCTCATTTGTTCTTTGAACAACCGCAAGCTCTAGAGTCTTTGCATAGTTAATAGCATCTTTTCGTCTTTGATAGAGTTCAAGCTGAAGGTTTATCCTCATAGTTATCTCAAGTATATCAAAGGGCTTAGTTATATAATCAACACAGCCTGCCTCAAATCCTAGTTTTTTATGCCCGGGATCAGAGAGTCCTGAAACAAATATAAGCGGTATGTCACTAAGATTATTTTCTGCCTTGATCTTCTGCGTAAGTGATATTCCATCCAGGTCCTCAAGACCTATATCCAGCAATATCAGATCGTAGAAATCAGGTCTCCTTACCAATTCATCATAGATCTCAGAGCCTGTTTTACATATTGATATATTAAAACCGCTGTTTTCAAGAACTGTTTTCATTAGAGTGCATATCTGACTGTCATCATCAGCAAAAATAATATTTTTATTTTTGAGCATTTCCATATTTATTCCTATTTATTCTCAAAATCAATTGATCTTCCGGAGAATTATTGATAATATATAAATATAAACTATTGGTAAAGTTAAGTCAATAAAAAAAGTCAACAAATAGTACAATTTTTTAATTTTCTACAAATACTACAAATTCTACCTAATAGGAGCATTAAAATGGACTTCGATAGTTTAATTAGAGCCGCAATGGATATTACCCGGAATTCATATGCACCATATTCAAAATTCAGAGTCGGAGCTGCGCTTTTGACCCGTTCCGGGAAAATGTTCCGAGGTGTTAATGTTGAGAACCGCTCCTATGGAGCAACAATATGTGCTGAAAGGACGGCCGTCTCATCAGCAGTGATAGAAGGTGAGCTGGACTTTTTAGCCATAGCAATCTATAGCCCTGACTCAGAGGACTACCTTCCGCCATGCGGTATCTGCAGACAGGTACTCTCAGAGTTCCCAAATTCAGGTGACATGGAAGTAATTATTTGCCGGGGTGACGGGCAATTCAAGGTTTTCAGGTTATCTGAACTCTACCCCTTTGACGCCCTGCATGAACTGTCAGACAAATAAATTACTAATATTTGATACTAATATGTGTTACTAATAGAGACCCCTACAAAATATAAACTATTGGGAGGCCTTAATCAAGCCCCCCTTTTTATTTTATATTTTATATTTTATATATAACAATACTTTACTACTCTACTACGCTGCTTGCTGTAAATATCTTATAATTACCGTGGTTTTCCCAGAAGATTTGGTTTTCAAAAGATATGTAGTATACACCGGGTGACAGATCAAAAGTAATATACCAAAGGGTATTCGGATCGTTGTCCTCATTATTCTTTGACCTTACTCCGTTTAACGCTGGAAACTCTGTCTTAAAATCCCCTGTCTCATTATCTTGACCGCTTATGAACTGACCATTTTCATTTTGTATGCTGATAAAAATTGTATTTAGAATCAATTCCGGATCTCCGCCGTCAAACAACCATTGATTTCTATAATCAAGTATATACAGGCCATAGGTGTCTTCTTTATCTATCGTTAGCTTAGTAAAAACATCAGCTTCGGGCACTATAACTAATGGGCTGCTTGTTGAATAATCAAGCCCATCTGTTTTAATAGTCGCATCTAGTAACTCTTTTCCGACCCAAGGTAGAATGTATCCGGGTAAACCCGCTTTTGAAGCAAACTTGTACTTAATCGATGCTACATTTGTTGTGAAGTTCTTAATTACTACATAGTAACATCCGGGTTCTAATGTATAGTTATACTGAATAATATCAGGATCGTCATTAGTTGTATCAAGTGGAAGAACAATGTCACCCTTTTCTTTTTTTAATCCGATGTAAAGATTACCTATCTCATCAGAATCCAGTGATAGGTCTGTAACTTTGATGTTATTGAAGATCGAAAAGAAATATTGTTCGGTTTTTTCGATATCAATCCTTATCGAAGAGTATTTTCCTACACCTACTGTAAGATTAAGAGTTGTTTCTTCAGTAAAACCATCATAATGAATTTTTGAAGTAATAACATCTCCCGATATCCATGGTGTCATGTCCGTACTTGCATCGACATTAAAAAGATCGGGGTTTTTAATTTCAGTGTTATTCTGCGAGCATGCAGTCATCATAAAGCACAAAAAACTAGGCAGTAACTTTTTAAAAATAATTCTCATTAGAGTCTCCTTTTTGATATTTATAGAGTATATCACATAAATATTTAAAATCAACTTTTTTACATGATGCTCCGTCAAAATACGATTTTTGAATATTTGATAGGTATATTTTTTATATAACATGGAAAAGCGTGACCAATAGAACGCAGAAGTTAAAGCTACTTTAAAGTTATAATTTGAGGTTGTTCCGGTTTTTAATCCTATAAAAAGCTATGAAGTCCTATAGAGCGATACATAAGGTGATTTGTGATAGTGACCTTATTCAATTAAAATCTGCTTGGAAATTCGGTCAGGTTTTTTGATATTTAGTTGACAGAGTTTATAATTTCACCTATCATTTGAATTATAATGATTACTTCTGATATTAAGGAAAATGAATGGCAAATTCAATCCTAAAAAAAACCTGGGTAGTTTATATCATTTTTTTAGTTGGGTTTGCAATTACCTGCATTTCAACTTATTTTACTTCAAGTTATATAGAGTACAGAGACCAGCAAAAATTTATCCTCGTTTGTAGTGATATAGAAACAAAAATAGCCACAAGACTTCACGCCCATGCTCAACTTTTACGAAGTGGGGCAGCTTTTTTTTCTACCTCTGAAAATATTACTAGAAGTGACTGGAAATATTATTTTGAAAAAAGCAAAATAAATATCAGTCTTCCCGGTATCCAGGGCTTAGGTTTTGCACAGATTATTCCTGAAAACAAACTTCAACAACATATTAATAATATTAGAGATGAAGGATTTCCTGATTACAACTTAAGACCAATTATAAAAAGTGATCTGATAACTTCTATAACCTACCTTGAGCCATTTGATGCCCGCAATAAAAGGGCTTTCGGGTATAATATGTTTTCAGAGCCGGTTCGAAGATTGGCAATGGAACAAGCTCGCGATTATGATATTTCAGCTTTATCCGGGAAGGTGCTATTGGTCCAGGAGACTCAAGATGATCTTCAGGCCGGAACACTTATGTATGTGCCTGTTTATAAAAGAAATTCACCGGTCAATACATTGGAAGATCGCCGCAGAGCTATCATAGGTTGGGTTTATAGCCCTTATAGAATGGATGATTTAATGTTTGGAATAATAGGTCAATGGGATTTTAACATCCGTAGCCAGATTTATATGAAAGTATTTGATGAATATATTTCTGAACAAAACTTATTGTTTGATAGCCAAAAAAGTGAATCATTAAAATTAGAAAAAATGAAATTGAGAACAGCAGAGGTGCCTGTCAGTTTTAATGGTAAAAAATGGGTTTTGCAATTTCATCAGATAAAAGAGAGAAGTCCTTATTTTAAAAGCAATGTGATGTTTGTTTTTTTTGGTTCATTTATTATCAATATTTTGCTTTTTTTCTTGCTTGCTTCCCTTTTTAACACTAGTCAAAGTGCCAAAATAATTGCAGATAAACTCACATCCAAATTGAAAGAAAGTGAGGGTAAATTTAGAGCATTAGCTGATACATCACCTCTTGCCATCTATATGTCAACCGGTGTTGAACAAAAAGCGGTATATATTAATCATACATTTACAAAACTATTCGGATATAAAATGGAGGAAGTTCCAACGGTTGAAAAATGGTGGCCTTTGGCTTATCCTGATGAATCGTATCGAAATCAGCTAATAAATGAATGGCAAAATAAAGTAGAATTAGCAATTAAGACAAAAACACAAATTGAACCTATGGAGGTAGTTGTAACCTGTAAAGATGGTTCGACTAAAAATATTTCGTGGGGTTTTATCACTATTGGAAAGCAAAATTGGGCTTTTGGACTTGACTTAACCCAGCGTTTTCAGGCGGAGCAGTTATTAAAGGAAAGTGAGGAAAAGTTTAGGACTATATTTATGGATGCACCTTTAGGTATTGCGTTAATTCATTCAAAAAATGGAAATATTATCGAAGCAAATCCCAAATATGAAAAGATTGTTGGACGATCAATAGAGGAGTTAGGAAAAATAGATTGGATGTCCATTAGCCACCCTGATGATATTCAAGCTGATCTGGACAACATGGATCTTTTAAACAGTGGTAAAATTAATAACTTTAAGATGGAAAAAAGATATATCCATAAAAATGGGGCAATTATCTGGATAAACATGACAATTGCTCCCTTATTAATGAAAGATAAAGATAATCCCCAACATTTATGCATAGTAGAGGATATAACGGCTCTAAAATCAACACAGCAACAGTTATTGGACACTAATCAAAGTCTTGAAGAAATGGTGTACATCGCTTCCCATGATTTACAGGTTCCGTTAATATCTATGGAAGGATACGCATCGGAATTGCTGGAAGACTATGGACGCATCCTTGATGAAAATGGTAGATTTTGTCTTGAAAGACTCAAAGCTAATGCTCAAAATATGCATAAACTTGTGCTTAGTTTACTGGATATTTCTCGTTTAAATACAAAAAAAATACAATTTGACTATTTTTCATTAAATCAAGTTATTGAGAAAGTAGTAATGGATCTGAGTTTAACTATTCAAAAAGAAAAAGCATCTGTAACATGGAGTGATTTACCCCAAATATTTGGAGACAGACAACGAATCGAAGTTGTATTTAGAAATCTTATATCAAATGCCTTGAATTATGAGGGCAAAAATATTACTTTAGGTATAAATGACAATATTATATTTATAAAAGATGATGGTATAGGGATACCGCCCGGTCAACTGGAAATAGTTTTTAATCCTGGAGAACGCTTGAAGATAAATGATTCAGAAGGGGTTGGAATGGGGTTGACATTTTGTAAAAAAGTAATAGAACAGCATCATTGGAAAATTTGGGCAGAATCAACGGGGTCCCATGGCACGGTTTTTAAAATTGATATGAATATTTAATAAAGTGGAGAATAGCTATGAAAGAAGAAATTAAAACATTATTTCCGCCAATTTTGGTTGTCGAAGACAATATGGATCACGCTCGTTTAATCATGCAGACATTAAAGAAGAATAGTAATTTAATGAACGAGATTATTCATCTAAAAAACGGTGAAGAGGCGATGCATTTTCTAAAAAAAGAGTTCGCTTATGAAGGTGATCACCAGCTTAAACCCATGTTGATACTTTTGGATGTAAAGATGCCTTTTTTAAACGGGTTTCAGGTTTTGGAACAGATCAGATCTGATGAAAAATTGAAAGGAATACCTATTGTTATGCTTACAACAACTTCTGATGGAGAGGATATTGAGAAAGCAATGCGTTTAGGTGCAAACGACTTTATTGTTAAACCTGTTAAATTCGCTGATTTTACAGAAAAAGTAAGCAAACTGGGTTATTACTGGGGAGTTGTCAGCGATGTAAAAAAGATATTTAGTTAATGTTTGATGAAAAAATCAGATTTTTTTTGCAAGAACATTAGTTAATATATTTTTTTAGTTTAATTCAATTTTTCAAGGAGTTAGTATGACTTTTATGGAATCTTATAAAAAAAATGAGACAATAGAGATATTACTTATTGAAGATAATGCAGACTTTATTCATTTTATTAAAAAAATTCTTGGAGATATTCGTTTCAAAATCAAAGTCATTCAATCCGGTCTCGATGGTTATAATTATTTAAAAAATCCTGAAATTACGCCTGAAATAATCTTACTTGACTCACAGTTGCCGGGTATTAACGGAATAGAATTACTAGAAAAAATTAACAGTGAGAATAATGATTATAGCTTCATTTTTTTGACTGTAGATAACAGTATAGAAACAGTAGTAAAAGCTATGAAAAATGGAGCAATGGACTTTATTGTTAAATCTGGTGATCTGAAAAATGAACTGCTTGAAAAAATTGAAAAAGTTTATAATATACACAAAAATAAAATTGAAAAAAATAGAATTGAAAAAGAGCTTAAAATAGCTCAAAAAGAGATAGAGCAAAACGAGAAAAAATTTAGAGCATTAGCAGACACTTCTCCACTCGCTATTTACATGTCAACAGGGGAGGAACAAAAAGCTGATTATATAAACCATAATTTTATTAATTTATTTGGATATAATATTAATGAAGTGCCAACAATAGAACATTGGTGGAAATTAGCCTACCCTGATGAAGTTCACAGGGGTGCCTTTATTGAGGAGTGGACAAAAAGGGTAGAATATGCCATTAAAACACAATCAGAAATAACTCCATTAGAATCTTTAGTAACAAGTAAAGATGGTACTGAAAATTATATATCTTGGGGCTTTATTGCATTGGGAAAACAAAACTGTGTCTTTGGATTAGATTTGACTCAACGAAAAAAAGATGAAGAACGAATAAAATTTCTTTTGAAAGAGAAGGAGATTATTCTACAAGAAGTGCACCATCGCATTAAAAATAACATGACTACCATAAAAAGCCTGCTCGCTCTTCAGGCGGACAATCTTGATGATGTACAAGCTATTGCTGCTTTAAAGGATGCAGAAAGTAGAGTGCAGAGTATGATAGTATTATATAATAAAATATTTATATCTGCTAATTTTCTTGAAATATCCATTAAGGAATATTTTTTAACTTTTATAGACGACATAGTAAATTTGTTTCCAAATAAAAATTTTATTAAATTAGAAAAATATTTGGATGATTTTAAAATAAACTCCAAACAGTTATTTCCACTGGGAATTATCATCAATGAACTTCTCACAAATATTATGAAGTATGCTTTTATAGATAGAAGTGAAGGTCTTATTGTTGTATCGATTAAAAAGAAAGATGCCTGTGCTATTATTTCTATCGAAGACAATGGCAACGGTCTTCCTGAATTCGTTAGTTTTGAAGAATCAACAGGTTTTGGTCTTATGCTGGTAGGTTTACTGGTCAATCAATTAGATGGAACTATCAAAATAGAAAGAATTAATGGAACTAAAATTATTCTGGAGTTTAATTTACAAAAAATTTATTGAATACAAAATATAATCACTAAATCAGAGTGGGTGAGATTATTTGAGTTATATTAAAACTATTATTATATTGAACAATCGTCGATCACATAAGTCAATCAATGAATGTTGCAAAATTATTCAATTACTCTAATTGCATAATTAAAACGATCTACAATATAAAGCTTTTTGCCGTCAGTTACCAAATCATTTGGGATATAAAATCTTGCATCAACACCTGTACCATCCTCATTGCCACTACCATTGCCGGCAATTGTTGTAACTTGGCCGGTAGATATTTCAACTCTGTTTATTGTAGCGTATCTAGAATCTGTACAATACAAAGAGTTCCCATCATAAGTTATTCCCGAAACATAGTGCAGATCATCTGTTATTGTTGTTACTAGATAATTAGACAATTCAATTTTCCTAATTCCATTAAATTTATCTGCAACATAGAGATATTTTCCATCGGTAGTGATACCGGACGGATTATAAAAGCGTGCTATATTCCCTATTCCATCAATCGAGTCAGATAAGCCGACTTGTCCTGCAATGGTTGTAACTTCACCTGTTTCTATTACCAATTTTCTAATTGTTTTGTTCCCGCCTTCACATATATAGAGATTAACACCATCAGTCGTAATCCCTGATAGCCCGCTAAACCTTGCATTTTTACCTATCCCATCAGTTGAGCCTGTCACTCCAGCTTCTCCAGCAATTGTAGTTACTTCGGCTGTTTCTATAACAACCTTTCTAATTGTGTTATAATATTCATCACATACATAGAGATTGACACCATCATTGGTTATCCTCTTTGCCTCTCCAAAACTGGCAAACTGACCAGTTCCATCAGATGATGAACCATACTCATCATTTCCGGCTACATTTGTAATTACACCGGTTAAAATGTCAACCTTTTTAATCGTGTTCCCATTTGCAATATAGAGGTCAGTACCTAAAAGTGTAACCCCTCTGGGGTATAAATGCAATTCTTCATAATTCTGATCAATATTAAATTCACTTCTAGCATAGGAACCGGAAAATGTTGTAACATTATTATCATTTAAATCTATTTTTCTGATTGTATGACTTTCACGATCACAAACATAGAGGCTTGTCCCACATAAAACCACCCCAGATGGCTCTATAAATGATGAACTTCCTGCTATTGTTGTTAATGATTTATCAACAATACTTAACTTATAAATTGATCTGTATTGGATGCTGGAAATATACAAGTTATCCCCATTTATTGAGATACCGGAAAATCTTCTGTTTGGGATCATATCACTGTCGGTTATTGTTGAAACTTCGGCTGTATCTATAACAATTTTTCTAATTGCGTCGTTTTCGTAATCAATAATGTATAAATTTGTACCATCGGTTGTTAAACCTGAGGGAGAGTAAAATCTTGCATCACTGCCAATTCCATCCGTTGAACCAGATGATCCGGAAACGCCTGCAATAGTAGTAACTTCAACACTTGCTATTACAATTTTCCTTATAGTGTTGTTTAATGTATCAGCAATATATAAATTTGTTCCATCAGTTGTAATGCCTTCCGGCCGGAAAAATCTAGCTGTGCTTCCAATCCCATCTGATGATCCTTGTGATTGGTGAAGACCTGCAATGGTTGTAACTTCGCCGCTTGCTATTACAATTTTTCTAATTGTGCTGTTTAAGGTATCAGCAATGTATAAATTTGTACCGTCGGTTGTTAAGCCTGAGGGAGAGTAAAATCTTGCCTCGCTGCCAATTCCATCTGTTGATCCTTTATACCCGGGTTTTCCTGCAATAGTAGTAACCTCTCCGGTGGAAATAACAATTTTCCTTATAGTGTGATTACCAGTGTCACAAATATATAGGTTCGTTCCATCAGAGGCTATATCTTCGGGTGCAAAAAACTTTGCAGCTGTACCTGTTCCGTCTACATAACCACCACCCTGAGTTGTTCCAACTAGATGAGAAACGATTGAAGCTATATTGTTGCAAGTATAATTTGCTAGAGTAATTTCACTGCTATTCCATCCTTCTTTAAAAGCTTTTGCTTTAACTGTAACTGATGAGTCAGATTGAACATTTATAGGATTGGTGAATTTAGTAGAATTTATCGTTGGATCATCACCGTTTGTTGTATAATAAATATCTGCATCAATTACTGGACAAAAAATAGAAATTTTCTGACCTGTTGTGTAAGTTCCTGATGGAATATCAAAATACGGGTCAGAAATTGTGCCTGTAATTGTATAGTTAGCCGTAACAGTCAAGCTGTTTTTGTATCCTTTTTTAAGTGCTTTTGCTTTTAGTGTTTGAGATGATGATATTGTTATATCAGCAGTAAATTTTAAAGAACTACTATCCGGCTCATCACCATTAGTGGTATAATATATCTCAGCATTTTCAGTTTCACATGTTATCGATAGGTTTTGAGAAGATGTGTATATTCCTTCTTTAAGTGATAATGTTGGTGAGCTGACATTAAGTTTATCAGTATTATTATTGAGTACTATGCATGATGTGAAAGATAACAGTAATATGAAAAATATATTAAGAGGAAAAAGTAAATATTTACTCAATTTAGCACCTCAGATTTAAATAATTAGATTTTTATAATAATTATTTTTGATATTGTCAATCAATGTAGCAAATTTATCACAAACGTCTTTAGTAACCTTCAATTTCTCTATGATTGATAGGAAAAATTATCATTCCAGTCAAGAAAAAAAATCGTAAAAACCTCGGGAAAACTCAAAATAATTCTCTTATCTCACGCTGCTGCGTTAGAGTATACAGCGAAAAGAACGAATGAGGTTTCACTTAAAACAACTTTTCTGAGTATCTAAAACATGGAAAAGCGTGACCAAAAGAACGCAGAAGTCAATGCTACTTTAAAGTTATAACTTGAGGCTGTAGAAATCCGTATATGCAGATAGTGCCGCAAGCCTTAGATTTATTATTTCGACCTCTTCACTTAATATAAGCATTTTTGTTTCGATGATATCACCTACACCTGTTTCTGCGTTATTATAACTTTTTGTCTCACCTGCAAGCCGTTTTTTTAATGATGCTATGCCGGCTTCCTTTAATATAATATTATTTTTAATCAAGTTAATTTCCGACTTGATATTAAATGTAAGTTTAGTGTAGTTTTCCAGTGCAGATTTTTGATTTAACTCAAACTGATCAATTAAATTTTGTATATTATTATATTCTGCCTTAGACTTAAATTGTGATAATGGATAGACAAAGTCAAGTCCGACTATAAAATCAACATCGCCATAGGATTGTTTACTCTTTATGATATCTGAGTCATTGGCATAATTATGAAACTTAATATCAATGTCTGTTCTTAAGTTGAGCGACGGCATCTGTTTATTTACAACTATCTCTTTTGCAGATTTTAAATTATCAAGTGTAAGTCTAAGTATATGTCCGGTTTTGGTTTGAAAAAAATCGGCAACTTCGAGCGTACCCACACTATACCCGGCATATTCATTTATTATAACGGTCAAATCCGGTGAAATATCCCCGGTTTCATTAAGTGCAGCCATAAGTTCATTTTTTAAATTGTTATATTCATTTACAAAATTGTTATATGTAATCTGATATCGTATTAAATTATATACGGTTTTCTGATAATCCTCATCTCCGATTAAATTATTTTTTAGCTTTTTTTCTGATTGAAGTTTTAACTCTTCCGCATTTTGTATAACCTCTTCAAGAAGTACCATTATGCTTTTTAGAGCCGCCCATTTCATATATTTTAGTTTATAGCGTTCAATTATCCTTTTTTTTTCTATCTCTGTCTTTAACATTTCTATAGCAAATTTTGATTGTGCATCTTTCCTTGCGTATCTATCAATAAATCCAAACCAATTATAGATAAGCGGCTGAGAGATTCTTAGCTTTATAACAGGGTCATAGCTGACAGAGTTAAATCCTGACTCGTTTTGCTTGCCCTGTGAGTAAAGCTGTTCATAATTGACCCCTGCCGAATACCTTGTGCCTGAAGGTAAAACACCACTTACTGCTGCTCCGCCTGTAAAACCCGAACTATAATCAATTACAATGCTTGAGGTGTCATTATAATTTTTTTTACCTACTCCATAAAAATTTGCAGTAAGATTAATATCATAAACAACATTAGCCTCATCGATTTTGTTTTTGTAAAGTTTGAGTTTTGAGTCTTCAAGCATAATCTCAGTTAAGGAGATCTCAACTTTGCTAATATAATCTTCTAATGAAACTACTTTGGTTTCTTGCGAAAAGACTTGAAGTTGAACATACAACAAAACTGCTGTTAGAGTAATAAATTTAAACATTTGCCTTACCTGCCTTTTTAAAATTTAGTAAACCTGTCAGATCGACCATTATCATATACAATGAGGGTAAAAAATAGAGAGTTAGAATAGTAGCAAACATTATACCATATGCCATTGCCATAACAGTCGGTACGATTGACTCTGCTTTCCCGCCTATTCCATACACAGTAGGCATAAGTCCGCCGACAGTCGTCAGTGTGGTAAGTAAAACAGCTCTCAATCGTCTTTTTGCACCCTCTGCAACCAATAATTTAATGGTTTGCTTATCTGCAGACGGATTAGTTTTTATTGTCTTATTTATAAACTCAACCATTACAACGCTGTCATTTACAACAACCCCCGAAAGCCCGATAAGCCCAATAAGCCCCATAAACGAAAGCGGTATTCCAGGGACGAAAAATGCTAAAATTGCCCCGACTATTCCAAAAGGGATAACCGACAAAACCAGAAGCGGCTGTATCGGATTTTTAAAAAGGATCACAAGGATAGTATAAATAGCAAAGATTGCAAGTAAAAAAGCCATCATGAGATCGCGAAGAGATTGCTCGGTCTCGACAGCTTCGCCACCGCCAACCAGATAAACTCCCTTATATTCGCCTGATATTTTTTTAAACTCTGTTTTTATTATTTTCATAACATCTTTTGGTGTGATTATAGAGTTATTAACGCTTGCAGTTAAAGATACCGCCTTATCGCCGTTATAATGATCTATAGTGTTGAAACCCTGTTTAGTCTTAAATTTTGCTATCTCGTTCAGTTGAATCAAACGCCCTTGTTTATTTGGAATCTGAAGCTCCTTTAGAAACGCAACATCTCTTTTAAAATCAGGTGCTATCTCCAACCTGTAGTCAATCTTTTTATCAGCTGTCTGAAAGGTTGTTACAACATTACCATCGTACGCAGTTTTAATTGTCTGTGCAACCATCGATACATCAAGGCTTAACTGTGCCATTTTATCATAGTTAAACTCTATATTAATCTCTTCTTTACCCGGCTTGTTGGTTGTATCAATATTAGAGACTCCCTTTATTTCGCCTAATGACTTTTCTAAAATCTCAACAACTTTATTTAGACTCTCAATCTTATTACCGGCAACTTTTATATCAACTCCCATACCCGGGTCGGGCCCTATTACCTTTTTTACAAAGAATATTTTCTCAAACTCACCTTTTCCGTTTTTCTTTACAAATTGGTTCATTGTTTTCATTATATCTGTAACGGTCTCTTTTCGCTCAGAGGACGGATTTAGATATATTGCCGTCTGTGACCAGTTTTCAAAATCACCTCTATCATTTATACTTTTGATCTTGTGATTTCCTATTGTTGTGTTTACAGATAGAATATTACTTTGATTTAACATTTTTAGTAGTTTTTGTTCGTAATTAAGTGTCATCTGTTTTGTTTTAGACAATGGTGTACCGATCGGTGCTTCATAGTTTACAAGTATAGTGTCGGATGAGTCATCCTTGATTAGTACAAATTTGTCAAACACTCTTATAGATAATAGGAATGTTATTGATATAATAATCAAAAAGAATGCAAGTGTTATATATCTAAATTTAAGTATAAATAGAAGCGATTTTTTATATAATTTTGATAATCCTATAAACCACTTTTTTTCACTTGCCCTCTTTGGTGGTTTGCCATGAGCGATATGATGCGGCAGTAAAAATACTGATTCTATAAGCGATCCTATCAATGCTACAGAGATGATAACCGGAAAAACCTTAATAAATAGCCCCATTTTACCACCGATTGCCAGAAGCGGTAAAAACGCTACTATCGTAGTTGCTATCGATACTATTACAGGGCCTGCAACTTCACGCAAACCTATATAGCCTGCCTCAAGATTGGATAACCCTGACATTCTATAGTGATGAATATTTTCTGATATAACTATAGCATCATCAACAAGCATCCCAAGCACCGTTATAATAGCACCCATTGTAATAATATTTAGTGAGATATCATTTAGAAACATATAGATAGATGTTAATAATATGGCAGTAGGGATCCCCATTGCTGTCCAAAAAGCAGATTTCAAGTTTAGAAAAAACAGTAGTATAATAAACACAAGTAAAAAACCCATTAATGCGTTGCTGACTACAACATTTAATAGTGCCGTAATAGATAATGACCTGTCATCAACTGTCTCTAAAATAAACTTCTCATCTATCTGCCCTCTATTAGTTTCAAGAAAATCCTTAACACTTTCGATCGTTTCTGATATATCTGCATTTTCATTCTTTACTATGCTTACAGTTATCCCTTTTTTTTGATTGATCAGAATCTCAGTATTTCCCTCTTTTAATCCCATGGTCACGGTTGCAATATCTTTTACAAGTATCCGTTTGCCTTCATAGTTAGATCTGATTATCACATCCTTTACATCAAGCGGATTTGCAAACTGTCCGATTGTCACAATATTCTGATCTTTGACCATCGATTGAATGTTACCGCCTGTTGAACGGATATTGCGTGATTTAATACTATCAACTATTGTGTTAAGCGATAAATTATACTCCCTGACTTTGAGAGGATTTACTTTAATTTTTATTTCAGGATCAAGATAACCCGATACCCTTATCTCAGAAACACCAGGTACTTTTTTTAATTTTTTTTCAAGTTTATCATAGAATTCATACAACTCTCTAATATTGGTTTTTGATTCATCCTTGATGGTGAGTCCAAATGTGTACACACTCATTCGTTTAGGATTGGCATTTATAATATTTATATTGTCTATATCATCCGGCAGATCGGGTGCATTAGTCAATTCCCGGATAATCTCATCTTTAACGCTCTTTGGATCAGTCAACTTATCTTGTAGATATATGTAGAGTTTAGCATTATTTTCAAGTGATATAGAAACGAAGTCCTTTATGCCGTATATTTTTTTGATCTGATCTTCCAGCGGAATAACAACATTTGTTTCGATATCTATGGGACTGGCCCCTTGATAAGTTACATTTACGATCATCGTGTCTGTTTCGGTTGCGGGAAAGACCTCTTTTTTTAAACCTGTAAAACTTGCTATCCCGACAACAACAATTAGTATAAATATCAGATTAACCAAAACCGGGTTACTGCTCATGTAATCATAAATTTTTCTCATAAAATGCTCCCTTTTACTAAATTTTATAGATAACTAGTGTGCTCCGTGTTTTGCATATATTGCTTCAATCTCCGCCGGTTTTAGCGACAATGAGATCGCTTTTGCTATAACTATGATCCCGATTACATCAACAATAAACCTTGTTAACGCAAACTTTAATCCAAGTGAGCTTATTTCAAATAAAACCAGCGGTATCTTTGTAGTTGACCATGCACCGATAAATATCGCTATATTAAAAAAGCTTGCCCTTTTTTTAAGGAGGATTCCTGCTACAGGGAACGCACCATATAGAGGGCCTGCTGCAACTGAACCTAATATGAACGCAAGTAATATCCCTTTCATCCCGGACTTTTCGCCGAGATGCTTTATAATTGTCTCTTTAGGCACCCAGACATCCATAAGCCCCATTAATATAAATACAGGGGGTATTACAAGAATCATCTCTTTTAAACTTATTGTTACTATCTTGATACTTTTCATTCCAAGTTCAATATTTACTAAAAATATAAGCCCGAGTGTTAATACCATAGCAACAAGTGGAAGATACCTTTTTATAGCTTTCATCTTTAAATTTGATCTATCAGTTTCCTTTGTTTTGTTTTGCGTTTCGTTTTGTGTTTTGTTTTGTGTTTCGTTTTGTGTTTTGTTTTGTGTTTCGTTTTGTGTTTTGTCCATAGCTTTTATTAGCTCCCTTTTAGCACTAGATAGATGATGTAACCAACAATAAATGAGAATATAAATGCTAAGATATTTCTCAGAAAAGCTGTTTTTTTGCTAAAAAACTTGATTTCAAGCGGGAGAGTGACAACCCCCACCATCATCAATGATGAAATAAATGTCCCGATCTGATAGTATCCGGCTCCGTTATTTATAAGAATGGCGGCAGTCGGGAACGCAACAAAACCGGGGATAAGCGTAATCGCTCCGATAACGGCTGAAATTACAACTCCAAGCACGCCCGACTGACTACCTATTAACTTAGAAATCAATTTTTCGTCCATTACACCAAGCATTATCCCGACCAGTATGATAATTGTTAAAAACTCAGGCATAATATGAATAAGTGATTTTATTCCTTTTATTAATGCATTTTTTGTCTTCTCTTTATCTTTAAAAAAAGAAATAAACAGTAAAATTGCTGTTATAACAACAAAAATCAGATTAAAATAACTCAATTTGCTGCTCCTACTTTAAATGTAATAATCGTAAAAATAATATTCTAATCGCCGATATCAGTTGATTTGATCCCCTTTATTATCAAGTTAACATACTCTTTAATGTTTAAATCTTCATTGACACTAAAAATATCTATGCACACAGGATTAATCATGCTGTAAAATAGCCTTATAATCATTTTTGCGGTTTTTTCCGCTTCGGGTTCAGTAAACTCTCTTTCATTTTTATAATTTAAAAGTAGCTTCTTTAGACTTACTGTTAAAAATTTGAAATTATCAGACAAAATATCTTTAATTATATGAAAATGCTCACACCTGTCACTAATTATTTTATTAAAATCATCTTTTCCATCAAAATAAAAATTATACCAAACTTCAATAAATCGACAAAGAGCATCTGTTAGATTACTGCTTTGGTTTGTTGATTCGTAAATGTCTTTATGAAGGGTCTGCAACCTCATCTCAACAACCTCTCTAAACAGCTCCTCTTTATTTTTTATATAGTTATAAAGGGAAGCTTTGGACTTTTTACACTGTTCGGCTATGTCGTCCATTGTGGTTTTAGTATAGCCATATTTCAGAAATACCTTCAATCCACTATCAATAATTATTTTTTTAAAATCTTTTTTTTCGATATCCATTCTATCTCCATAACTTTATCACTTTATAACAACTAGATAATCAAACGACTAAATGACTATTCTGTTTATTTAGTCAGTTTAATGATAAATTTTATTAGAGTCAAGAACATATTTATTTATTTATTTTTATTTTTACAATACTAAAAGGAATCACTCTAATTTAAATCAATACTTTCCACTATAGGATTTAGAACTTCTTGAATAGTTTTAGACATACCGGTTCTATTGGCAAATATGGAAATGTAGAACAACATATTGTTATGTTCTGTCCAGAGAATTATGTTTTGATTGTATTCATTATTTTCAATACGATATGTCTTTTGTTTCCATAAGTATGATCCTTGAGAAAACGACAATTCATCACTTTGCTCAACTATTTTACTCCTACTTTGGCAATAGGTCAGTATGTCTTTAAAACTTGATTGATATCCTCCGATTATATAATAATTAACATCTGTTATTTTGAAACTGTTATTTACCCATTCTATGTCAGATTTTTTAGGTACTATAAGGTTTAATTTCTTATCTTTTGAAAAAACCGCCTTAAACTTCTCCTCAACTATCCTAGTTTTCTTTTTAAAGTTTTGACCAGTTATAGTCAAACCGATAACATCTCCATCGGGATTAAATAAATATTGCCCGCTATATGTTCCGATTATATTTTTTGCTACAATGCTTGCTTTGTTCATAAATAGAAACTCATAATACATCTTAGAATTTCCCGCTCTGTACATTGCAACTAGTTTGTTTTCTTTATTAATAGAAACTTTTAAAGAGTTTCCGTTATCGGTTGTATATATTCCCAGATATTTATTTTTTTGTTCACGCGGCATTTCTATAAACTTAGCTTTAAGATTTGGATCATTGACTCTCGGTTTTCCATAGGCCGTTAGCGGTCTATCCAAGAGGATGTTAAAAAGATTTAGAGTAAAGTTTGTGCTTGTCGGATATTTATACTTGTCATAGGGTGTAATATTAAACAGAATACTGATGCCAATCTTGTTTTTTATATCAATCATAGTTTGACTTGACATAGCCATGCAGCTACCCATATGTTCAATATAATCCCGACCATCTACTTTCGTAATCATCCAACCGTAACCATAATGGCTATCCTCACCGTCACCGCCCAGGTCATATGATAAACCGGGCATATTTATAGCCGGCTTCCACATCTGATCGATGCTACTCCTTGTTATCAACCTAATGCCTTTATACTCGCCACCATTTAGAAGCATTATAAGATAGTGACCGAGATTTTCCGCACTGCACCTGGTAGATGATCCGGCAGCAATAAAAGCCGGTGAGAACGATTCGAGATTATCTGTCCTTGCAACAGCAGACTCTATACCCGCATCATGACCATACAGAACACCAATTCTATTAAATAATCTGCCATCAGTTGTTGATCTGTCCATTTTCAAAGGTTCAAAAATATTTTTCTGTATATATTTTTCATACTTCATTCCTGTAACATTTTCAATTATAAGACCAAGCACTACCCAACCTTCATTTGAGTACTCAAATGATTGGCCTGGTGTTCTTTGTATTTTATAGTTGCTCAAACTCTTCAACAAGTTTTTTGAAGCATTTTCAGAAGTATCAAGATTAATTGTCCAATCATCGACCGCCGGTATCCCAGAACTGTTAGACAATAACATTTGCACTGTTATCCTGTCACTTAACTCTTTTGGAGTAAGTTTAAATGACGGTGCGTATTTTATAACCGGATCTGATAGGTTAATCTTTCCTTTTTCAACTAGTTGCATTACTGCCAAAGCTGTTAGAGACTTCGTTAATGATCCAATTCCTGAGGAACTGTTTTCTGTCATAGCCTTGTCATCCCCCAAAACTTCCAGCCCATAGCCTTTCGCGAAAATGATTTTATCGTCCTTGACGATTACAATAGACATTCCGGGGATCGGCGTTTTTTCTTTGTATTCTTTAATGTATGTGTCAATTTTTCTCAATGAAATATCCTGAGAATGAATAGGCGATATAAGTGAAATGAACATTAGAATTCTAATAAAATCTTTCATAGATACTCTCCAAGTAGTTTTGTTTATTCAACGATTAGTGTTTTAGGATTTATTTTTAATATCTGCCCTGATGGTATCCAGGCTGATAACCCTGAAAAAATTGTTATTGATGGTATTGTTAGGATCGTTAGGATATAATCCATATGAATTGGAAAATATTTAAGACCCACCGAAATAAAAATACTATTTAGAATTATCGGGAACAGATTAATCCATAAAGTAACACCCAAGATTGCACCTATCAATGAGATCGACATTGTCTTAAAAACTTGAGAAAACCTCAATTCACTCGGTTTAAACCCAATTGTCTTTAAAATTCCGAAATTCCTTTTATTCTCCTGTATATCTATCATCCCCGTGTTAAATATAGTCGTAAATGAAACAACTAGAAACATCATAATTATAAAGGCAAATGATAGTTTAATGTTAATAATGATCGCTCCAAAGGTTTTCTTAATCCCTTCCTCCGGTATTTGAACTGTTATGGCCTCTCCATATTTTTTCTGAAGATACTCAATATATTGAGTCTTACTAGAATTATCCTTTAGAATAACACTGTAAAATTGAGGCATGTAGATCGGTATAATTTTTTTTATTGCTTTCATCTGCATTTTAAAACTGAATCCGTTATTAATTACAGATTGATATATACCTGATATTTTAAAATTAAGCTTTTCGCCGTAAAGTATCAACTCGATCATATCCCCACATTTTTTATTATAATAATTGGCCAAAGAGAAATCCAATGAGATTTCATTTTCAGCCTGAGGACTTGTTCCTTCGATATTTGCTATTTTAAGATTATCAAGATTTCCATCATAAATATTACCGTACAACTGTCTTGATGCTTTGTCATCAATGTTAGGTGTACTTGCTAAAACAAAATCAGTCGGGATTACTATTTTAATATTTTGTTCATTCTCCATTTTATTCATAAAATCTTCATGATCAATTTTAAACCTTTTGCCCGATCTGTTGATTGAAATGTCAGAACTATCGATACCCCATTTTTCAATATGCTTAGTAGCATTAGTAAAAGAGCTTACCAAATTTATACCGGTTAGAATAACAATAACTGTAAGTGCATTGCCGAGTCCGATTATAAAAGAGCGTCTTTTTTGAATCAAAAGATTTTTTAATCCGATTATGAATGGCAAATTTAAACTTAACTTATCTATACGAAATATTTGATTTTTTGACACTTTTGTTTCAGGTGCACCGTTCTTAATAGCAATGCCTGCTTTTATAGAACCCGCTTTTAAACCACTCAAGAATGTAGTAATCAGAATAATGCCAATAATAGATATAAAACTCATAAGTGCAATGCCGACTAAAGAAACATCTAAATTTATAGCACCTACAGATTTTAATATCAAAGATAAAATTACATTCACCGAAAATAAGCCGATCAAAATACCTGGAGGAATAAAAACTACTGATGTCAAACTAAACTGTATTAAAAATATTGAGATGATATTAAGCGGTGTAAAACCTTGTGATTTTAATATACCAATCTGTCTATATTCCGACAATATCGACGAAGAAATAGATGAGTAAATTATAAAAACTGATATTGTTACCAACAAACCGGAAAAAATCAACATTATTACGCTTAATACATTTAAAAATAACATATACATAGAGTTTATTGTTTTATAAACATACTGGATACAGTTATAACCGCCACCCATATAATCAGTAAATTCTTTCCAAACTTTATCAACATTTTCAACATTTCTTAGTCTTACCCCAAGAAATGATGAGTTTATAGAATTAATCGGATAATAAAACGGAAGCTCGCCTGCACCAATCCACGCTCTTGTAGGATTGTTAAATCCATGGCTAAAAACACCGTCTATGATAATTGCTCCAACCTTCATATCTTTTAGGCCGAAAGGTGTAGGAATACTAATAATATCCCCGACTTTGATTTTCGAGGCTTGAGCTATAGAATTATTTATCCATATCTCGCCTGAGTCCGGCGTGTCTTTTTTTACCCCTTCAACAAACTCTAATATATCAATGGTTTCATTATCAATGTTGCGCTCAGATAAATAAAAATAAGCTGAAAGTTCCCTGTTTTTATAAATGGGCAGATTCGTTGTCTGATAATACGGATACTCAGCGACTGTTTCAACATCCCTGTGATGTTTCCACCAGTTTAAAACCCTATCGCCATCATAGATTTTTTTATCAATTGATATTGTCAAATGCGAGACTTTTAGTCTATCGAGCATTTTCTCCACCGGCTTTTGCATTGAAAAAATAATTCCTAATGAAGTGAAAAAAAGTACTGTAGTAACCAAAAAGGTAACTCCTATCAACAATGATTGCATTTTACGCTTTTTTATATTGGCAATCGCCATTAAAACTACACTTCTCATTTGCCTACCATCCTTTTTCTGATAAAAATTCAATAAGGATTTTTTCTTTTTCATCCCAGGTAAGAGATTTTTTCTTATCAAATGTAAAATCCCCTTCAATATTACCGTCCCGCATAAACAGAACTCTCGATCCTCTGCTAGCTGCTTTTACATCATGTGTAACCATAACGATTGTTTGTCCCTCGTTATTGATCTCATTAAAATGATCAAGGATGACCTGTCCCGTAGCAAAATTAAGTGCGCCTGTGGGTTCATCGGCAAATAGAACTTCAGGACTATTCACCAATGCTCTTAGTATAGCCCCTCTTTGCTGCTCACCGCCGGATAGCTGTGAAGGGAGTCTTTCTGATAGATTGTCAATATTTAGCTTCTGCAACAACTCCTTTGCCTTTTTGTTAGCTTTTTTGCGGTCTTTTTCCACCAGATATGCCGAGACCAATATATTTTCGTATATAGAAAGATTGGAAACAAGATTTATGTTTTGAAATACAAACCCCATACCCTTCCGTCGTATGACGGCAAGATCGCGTTCAGATATGTTATCAATCCGCTCATTTCTAAACCACACTTCACCATCGGACACTTTTTCAAGACCACTCAGCAAATAAAGCAAAGTTGATTTTCCGGATCCGGAACTTCCCATTATAACAGCAAACTCACCTTTTATAATTTCGAGGTTTAGTTTTCTCGAAACTGTTACTTTTATCCCTTCAGTTTCATATTGCTTAGTAAGATTATTTGTTTTTATTATTATTTCAGACATGTCTATTCCTTTTTGTTTTATTTTTCTATCATTTCAAACACTGCGTTTTTTGGGTCCTCTCCCCAATATGCTGCATATTTATATGAAGGGTCTTTTTTGTACGCAACATAAAATCTATATGGATAAAATGCCCATGCAATTCCTGAAAATTTAAATATATAGACAAAAAATTCTTCATCAGAGACAGAGTTTTTTACAAAAAAATCAGGCACATCTTTATACTCAGGTGACAGAGTTAATAAATTCTTTGTTCTGACTAATTCAAATTCTACAGGTATCTTTATGTTTTGACTATCTACAATGAGGTCGGCATTAAAATTTCTAATACCCTTGTTTAAACAGCCCAATAAGAACACCTTAATCGTGTCCATGTAAACAGTATTGTTATCTAAGACCAAAGAACGGGAAGCATTTACTTTTGCACCTTGTTTATAATTGTTAATAGTAAAATTCCTGTTGTCTCCTGAGATTTCCGCAATCAGAGTATCCCACTTAATTTTTTTAATTATTTCAATATTAAATATCTGAACATAATTTTTAAGAGTTCTCAAAGTTTTATCAAAATGAAAAATAGTTTTTGATGCTAATTTACCGTCTAAATTGTATCCGGTTTTATTCATTGTTACATTTCCGTTCTCATTTTTTTCCAACTTTATTTCAAATGTTTCTTCTATTCTTAACCCATCAATACCGTAACTTACCTTTCCTTTTGACACTTGACTCTTTGGAAAATACACACTCATGTCCGTATCATTTTTTATATAATTACTTAATTCGCTTGCATTTAAATAACTCAAACCAATAATTACAACACACATTATTATTATATTCTTCATATTCTTATCCTTAAATATTTTTTTTGCTCTCCATACTCGTTGACTATAGATAGATTAACTAGTCCTCTGAATTTGATGGGATTTACATCTGTGCTTGTATCACAAAAAATCGATAGATTGATAAAAAACAAAATCATAAAAGCAGTAACATTTTTGTTACACATTTACTTGCCCCTTTATTTAAAAATTTGTCAGGTATCTACACAGGGCAAACATAATCTTTCTTTGACAATTATACAATAATACTAAGGTATGAAATTGATACTACTTTGGTGTATATTTTTAATTTTTGCGAAGCATATTTTTTCGGTGAGACTCGTAAACTATGATTTTGTTATTTTGTGTATTAATTCAAACCTGTTTTGTACATCCATTTTTTTAAATAGGTTGTAAATATGTTTTTTTACAGTATTTACTGATATGAAAAGTGTATCCCCAATTTTTAAATTTGAATATCCTTTAAGTATAAGAAGTATGATTTCTTTTTCCCTTTCAGTGACATCGTATTCTTTATAAATATCTATATTTGAATATTTCTCATCAATTTCTATTTTATGATTAAAATCAATATACCTAACAAGACTGACTGTAATAACAACAGCCTGTACGGAGTACAGAATCGGATAAAACCACATAAAATTTGGATAGTGTTCAAAAAGAGACAACAACTTCATATCAAAAATGATATCTACTATATAGCCGGGTATTAGTATTGCAAAAAGAATTAAAATGTTTCTAAACAATTTTCTTTTTTTGTCATCAGTTATTTTTTTATAAAATAACAACCCTATAAAGAAGCTGTAAAATATAGAAATTATTATAAAGACATATACAACATCTGAAAATAAAGGGTGCTTAAATTTTAATATAAAAACATCCATTACGATGAAAAAGACCGATAGTGTACCAAAAAACACATTATAATGTCTTGAAAAACGAAATTCAATAAAGGATTGAATAAATAAAGGTATTGTAAAGATTAATAAGGTAAATGGAGGAACATTTAACAGTCTAACAAGATCCAAGTTTTTATCGAAAAAATCTTGAGAATTTACCACCAGATACCTTGTTATAAAAGACATAATGCAACTATAAGCAATATTTATTGAAAAAATATTATAAAACAAAATTAGTTTATTTCTGGTTTGAAAATAAAATACAATAGAAATTGATAGTGTCGCAATAGCAATTAAAACAGCTGTCATAAAATAAACTACGGTTAATTGACTCATATTTAAACAACCTCACTCAAATACATTGATCAATAAAACTTACTATTTGATTTTTATAAAGAGCTCCTGTTAGCTCCACAACTCATCGTACATAAATGACTATACTATTAATGTCATTAATTTTATAGTGTTTATTTTTTATTATTATTTTTTAAATCAATATGCCAGATGCCGAACCACATCACCTTATTTCAAATTTCATGAGATTCCGCGGGATCATTTTTTACATTTTTATTTTTATCAAGCAACTCAAGTGCAAATTGAGTATTTCTGGAAGTATACCATGTTGAGGCTCTTTCAAAACTCGCTCTTTATTTTCTATCTCTTTGTCGTTCTTCGCCTAAAGTCCTCATTTACGCAAAGTAAACTCCGGGCTTTAGACTCATCACTCCTTGATCTAGTAAAAAATATCGAGTTTTGAAAGAGCCTCTGTTGTAAGTTAAATAAATGCTGTTTAGATTGTCTGTAGATTTTTTTCATAGAAAAAAAACAATTATAGAAAAACACAATTTTTACTTGAAAAAAAATACTGTCATGATATAATTGTTAAATCAAAAGGAGTTAACATGGATAATGGTATGCAAAACAATAGTGAACAAAAAATTGACGAATCTAAGGAAGAAAGAGATGAAAAGAGATTTGAAATTATTATTGCCTTAACATTAGCATTCTTTGCGGCAGTTCTTGCCATCTCATCTTTACTTGGCGGTAAGTATGGCGGCGATGAGCTTCTGGCTAACGGCCTATCGGCCTCTCAGTATGAATGGTTTAACTCTAAAGGGATTAAACAGACTCTTATTGAAGGTCAAAGTGATCTGTTAAAAAACTTACTCGAAGCAGGTGCAATCAGTCCGCAGTTAGAAAGCGGTATTAAAAGTCAAATAGAGAAGCTTGACAAACGAAGTTTAAAGTATGAACGAGAAAAAAATGAAATTAAGCGCGGTTCCTCAGCTATAGATTCAAAAGACTGGGTTCAGGATGACAAAGATGGTAAGTTTGGTAATATAGTTGGAGCAGATCAATACAGAGAGATAGCAAACGGATTAGGTAGGGCCTGTGACTATTTCGATCTATCAGATCTATTTCTACAAATATCGATGGTAATTGGTGCCGTTGCTCTTGTTATACAAAGAAAAAAATTAAAATCAATATTTTTTATTTTACTAATTACATCAGGAATATTAGGATTAATATTTACCACCGTAGGTTTCATATACGCCTACCCATTTGTATTGTAAGAAGCATTTTACATTTTTATATTTTATATAATTTTATTTTATAGAGGCTTTGGTGGTAGCGGATACCGCAAGAGCCTCTATTGTTAAATATTAGAGGCTCTTGTTAAATATAAAATTAATTTTTAAAAGTTCTTGCTGTATTGTAATAAAATCTGCTATACTCATCGTAGATAAATCATGAAAAAAATTACATTACTATCATTTATAACACTTTTTTTAACAACCTTTCTGATAACATTTATTTTTAACTGGACAAATGATGGATATTCATTAACAGTTTTAAAATTCTCGCTGCTTAATTCACTCTTCTTTTCTATCTCTGCAACTATAAATCTCTTTATTATATACAATCTGCTTCAGAAACAGAATATCTATATTATTTTTATTATCACCTTTCTCATTATCTTTACATCAAGCATTATTGGACTTATTATTTTTTACCTATCAGAATCTATTTTTGTTTTGCTTAGAAGAAACTTTTTTGCACACTCTGTTACAGGCAACCTCGTTATGAGTTTATCAATAACGATAATACAGAATATGATCTTCTTCTTTATGAATAAGATAAACCTTAATAATAAAATCATAATCGAGGAAAGAACACTCAGAAAGGAGATTGAGTATAAAAGTCTTCTTGCCAAACTTAACCCGCACTTTCTATTTAATGCTCTAAACACTCTTGTTTCTATCTCAAAAGACAGCAATAAGATTGAGAAGTCACTCATTGATCTAAGCGAAATTCTTAGATACTCACTAGACTCAGACAACTTGAAATTTGTTATGCTCTCTGATGAGATTGAGATAATCAAAAAATATATTGCCTTTCAGAGACTCAGGTTTGGTGATATTATATCCTTGGTAACCGAGATCTCAGAGGATTTTATTATACTTCCATTTATTATACAACCCCTTGTTGAAAACTCTATTAAACACAATCGAATAACCGATGGCCTTACCATATTTATTAAAGCATATAGCGACAAGGAATATCGATATATAGAGGTCTATGATTCAGCACTTAAATTGACAGAGGATATGCCCGGCAAAGGAACAGGTCTAAAAATAACAAAGACAAGGATAGAGAATGCGAGCGGCTCATTTACAATATATGATGGTAAAATTTTAATTAAACTTAGAATAGAAAATCAAGGAGAAGTTGATGAAATATAGAGTTCTTATCGCAGACGATGAACCTCCTGCCAGAGAAAGACTCCTGCAGCTCTTCTCCCCTCATCAAAACTTCGAGATTGTAAAAATATGTAAAGACGCAGACGAGGTTGAAAATGAGTTGTTAACTAACAGGATTGATCTGGCAGTTCTTGATATAAATATGCCCGGAAAGAATATATTTGTAGTTGTCTCATCCCTGCAGAGGTTATCAGAGAACACGGGAAATACTCCTCTAATTGTATTTCAGACGGCCTATCGTGAGTTTGCAGTTGACGCTTTCAATATTGAGGCACTAGACTATCTACTAAAACCGGTCTCGGCAGATCGTTTTAGTTCAATGATTGAAAAGGCAACCGCAAAACTATCTGACAAACTTAGAGACTCCAAAAATGAAAAGCTTAGCTTTATTACTGTAGAGGAAGGTACAACGAAGAGGCTTATTCATACTGATAAATTAAAAATGATTATCTATGAGGATGGTTTCTGCTTTGCCTATGAACAGGATGAGCGATATCTTGCTCCGGGTTTTCTAAATTATTACGAATCTATACTTGATGAAAAGTTCTTTCGAGTCTCAAGGGATGCTATCGTAAATCTCAATTTTGTAGAATCCCTAAGCCCCCTGGGGAATGGCAACTTTAAAATAAATATCTCTAACTCAAATAGATCAGTTGAATTGACCAGACGACGAGCAAAAGAATTTAAAAAAGTTATTAATATTTGATATATCTCCGGGATTTAATCTTTTTTTAATCTTCACACAACAAAGTTTAAATATTGTATATATATTATATATATATTATATATATCTGTTGATTTTATAGTTTTTTTTTTATAGAATATTTTTTATAGAATATTTTTGTAGAATATTTATTGTAGAGTATTTCGTAATTTATAGAATATTTTTTACTATAGAATATTTTAATTGAATGTTTTTAAGGTTCTTGATGCTCTTGCAAAAATATTTTTTTTTGGCAAGAGTCTAATGATATAATTTATCTATCAGCGTAATCTAAGGAGATTTCATGTTTCAAAAAATCATACAACTTTTCATTGACGGTGGACCGGCTATAATGTTGCTTATTCTACTCTGCTTTATAATTGCACTTGTAATTATTATTGAGAGATCAATCTTTCTTGGCAAGATAACAAAAAATGATGAGAGCATCATTAAGAGAATAACTGATTCTATAGGCAGAAGAAACTATAATGAAGCTCTGATCATCTGTGATACAAATCCAAGCCCTGCATCAAACCTACTTAAGGCAGGTATTGAGAGCCGTGCAGAGACAGAACAGGTTATACAGGAGTCTATCAAGGATGCCGCAGTTCTTGAGATTCCTAAGCTTGAACGAAACCTAACCATGCTGGGAACAATTGCAAACATTTCAACGCTTCTCGGTCTCCTTGGTACTGTACTGGGAAATATGGAGGCCTTTGGACTTATAGGTTCACAGAGTGCACTTGGCAGCATGGAGATGCTTGCCGGAGGGATATCTAAGGCTCTAATGACAACAGCCTTTGGATTGATTGTTGCTATCCCATCCACAGTATTCTACAACTTCTTTGTCAGTAAGGTAAACAACATGATCCTCCTCCTTGAGGTTCAGGCAAACTCACTTGTTAAGATTCTCACAATGAATAAAAAGCAGGTATAACATATGGCGATCAAATTTAACCGAAAGATTAAACAGAAAGCTGTTGTTGATATGGTCCCTATGATCGATATAGTTTTTCAACTTGTTATTTTCTTTATGGTTGCAACGACATTCAAAGTAACAAGCGGCATAGAACTTGATCTACCAAGGGCTGAGTCTGTCTCAACAATTGCAAAGACACCGCTTACTATCTCTGTAAAATCATCAGACGAGATATTTGTCTTCGATGTAAAAACAGACATTGACGGGCTTAAGCCTATAGTGGTGAAGTATAGACAGGATGATATCTCCAGAGGTAAAAATGCCGTTGTATATGGAAGTAAGAATATATCATACGACCTACTAATTGGTGTTATGGACATACTAAGGCTTGAGGGCTATACCAGCGTGGATCTGGCAGTCAAGGAAAAATAATTATCCTGCGTGATATTTCTAAGGAACCTATGAAAAGAACTATAGAAGAAAAACAATATCAGAAGAGGCTTGCAATCTCTATACTTCTCGCACTCATTATAAATGTTGCTATCCTGTTATTACTGGGGCTGTCAGATATAAAAAAACCTGAAAAAAAGGCATCTATAATAACCGTTAGACTTCAGGATAAGATAATCGAGGAAGTTAAATCGATGTCTGGCGAGGAACAGCAGAAACTTGTTAAAAAAGTTGCAACTAACAATAAAAAAGAGGAACGAAAGCAGCAGGCAAAAGACAAACAAGCTGAAATTAAAGCGGATAAGAAAACTAAGGATGAACCCGTCGCAATCTCGTCACCTAAGGAGATCAGCGTTGATAAATCAGTCTCATCATCTAAGGCCGTCGTTACTGAAAACAATAAGACAACCAATGAAACGATTAACGAGATCGTTGATTCAAAGAGTATAATCGAAAAAAAAATTGAAGAAATCAAATCAGAGCAGGCTCAAAAAGAACTTGATTTCTTTAAGAAAACTGACAATAAAAATGAATCAGATCTTAGTGAATTGGATTTGATCTTACAGGGTTTAATCTCATCTAAGGGATCTGATCAGTCTAAAAAGGGTCACAGCGATGGCAAGGATCCCCTCTCAAATGAAAAAGATCAGCCTATAGAGGATAAAAAAGGGGATGGGATTAACTGGGGCAATGATGGAGTCGTGCGCACTATAGAATACCGCACAGAGATCACTATTCCTGACGAGATATCTAAGACTGGCCTTGTCTACTCACTAAAAATCGGATTCTCAGTCAACTCCGAGGGGTTTATCACAAGCACCAAACTTATAATATCTACAGGCAACTCTATCCTTGATAATTCAATTTTATCACAGTTTAGAAGATGGAAGTTTAATCGAGTATCACAGGGTGTTGACTCAAATGGTGAAATTGTAATTAAGATATCTTATTAATTTTAATATATGCGGACTAAACAATGAAAGAATTAAATGATAGAGTACCACATGAGATTGCAAAGGACATTTGGTGGCTTGGTTTCTCAGATGAAGAGACAGGTTTCTCAAATAACCCATACCTATTAATCAATGGTGATGAATCAATCCTATTTGATCCCGGACCGGGTCACCTGATATTTAGGGATATTATCCTAAACAAGATTCAAAAATTGACTGACATTGTACGGATAAAATATCTGGTTGTTCATCATCAGGATCCAGATCTCTGCGGACTGCTACCCTTTATCGAAAATTTTTGCTCCCCGGATGTAGTAATAATAGCCCATCCACGAACTGCACTATTTCTACCATACTACGGGATACGCAAACCGGTTATGCCGGTCGGTGATAATGACACACTTGTCCTAAAAAGTGGCAGAAGGATAAGGTTTATTCACACACCCTATGTTCATTTTGCAGGGAGCATGATGTCCTATGATGAGAATACAAAATCACTGTTTTCATCTGACGCCTTCGGTTGTTTCTCAAAGGATTGGCAGTTATATGCCGATGAAACATATACGGAGCCTGCAAAGAGATTTCTAGAGAACTATATAGCTGGTAAACGGGAGCTTGATTTTCTATATAAACGACTAAGCACTATGTCGATCGATAGAATCCTTCCGCAACACGGCTGCATTATCGATGGGCCTCTTGTAAAAAAAATGATAGATATTCTACCTGAAATTACACCGGGTAAAATGATAGATGAGTTAAATGATCTGCCAAATAGCGATGATCTTGAGTATATAGTAAAAGAGGCTCATGCATGGTTCAAAGAATGGCTGGATCTTGAGGTAACTGAGACGGATATCAATAAACTTCTAGAGATTGCAATGAAACAGAGTCCCGCAACAGTCGCACTCCTTATTGAGAATATATCTACAACCTCAACACAGCTCTCTGTTAAAAACCCGCTGACCTATGGCCGGGAGATAATCTCATCACAGAAAGACTATATGACAAGCTCAGGGCTTGTGGACATGATGCGCAGAAGATTCTTAACGAGTCAATACAGGATGGAACAGGGAGAGATAGAAAATATTGATACTATGGTACTAAGAAGACTTCAGGCGGTTGATATAAATGCAACTGTAGTATTTATTGATATACGAGAATTTACCCAATGGTGTCAGGGAAAGATCGCAGATGAGATAGTCTCCATGTTAAATAAGGAACTGGAGGCAATTGTTAATGTCATAACCTGGTATGGCGGTAGAGTCAATAAGATCCTTGGTGATGGAATCCTTGCCTACTTTACGGAGGATAGATTGAATGATGCCGTACTCTGCTCAATAAACATCCATGAGATGATACGGAGCGAGAATATGCTACCTGTAGGAATCGGCCTGTGCTATGGAAAAGTTATTCTTGGTGATATTGGCCAATACTCCAGACTCGATTATACACTTATTGGATCAACAGTCAACCTTGCCTCTCGATTCTGCACGCTTGCAGGTAAATCCGAAACCGCAATCTCAAAGAATCTTCTTGAAAAAGTATCACCTGAGACATTTGAAATGATAGAGGGCAACCCGGGTTATAATGAGTTCACAACAAAGGTAAAAGCAACAGACCCTGATATCAGAGGTGTAAAGATTGTTATATAGAGGTTCTAACTGAAAAATGAACATTTTTAAGCAAGCCCTAAAAAAACATTGAAATTCCGAACAAGACAAACTCCACGACAACAAAATCATAGCTAAACGGTTTTGAGTAGAAAAGATTACCCTCTTTATAGAAGAGTGGTATAGTTCTAATATTAACAGAGATCGAATAGTTGATAAATTTAAATAGACGAAACTCCACTCTCTGATAGATCCCGAACTGAGGTAGCCAGTAACTTCTGTAGTCATTGGTCTTTCTTAATGATGAGGTCTCAGGAAGATGATAGAATATATTATTAAAACGAACACCTGTTGCGAAGTAGTATCTGTCACTATGATAGGCTACTCCAAAAAAAAATCCATAATTAATACTGACATTGTTATTATATGAAAGCGTCTTTCTAGTTGATAGGTCATAGTACTTGTAAATTATGTTATCAAAATTAAATGATACAAACAATCCTGATTCGAAATATTTCAACGGAAAAAAGGTAACCCTTGCCGATATCGGAAATGCAGAGAAAACCTTAGAGTTAATCCGCTCATCAAAGAATATCTTTGCTGATATGAGATTAACATTAATATTTATTATTGGAAAATCCCGAGCCTGAGGTTTTAGTGAGATCGTTCTTAATAGATGAATATTCTTAGCTCCTGTATCATCGGCCAGATGAAAGGCCTGATCAAACAGGCTAAGCCATCCAGACCTCATTTTCTCATCAGTCGGTGACATATCAACATCCTTAGTTGATATGTTGTAACTAGATTTATAAATCACCCGAGCATCACTTGATATTAATTCAACCCCAAGTTCTAAGTCATCTGTATTATCCCTAGACTCAATTAAAAAAAAATAATCCATCCCATTTCTGATAAAGTAACTAATAACATCTTTTCTCTTGTCTGAGTCAATATCGGTTTTATTGTAGGTATAGAGTTTAACCCCATCAAGTGATGAGAGGTGTGCCTCTGCAATATTAAAAAAATACTCACTAATATTGGGGTTTCTCTTTGACGCTAACACTTTGTAGAATGACAGGTTCTTAATTTTTGCTTTATTATCATTATTAGAGGCAAAGATTGGTGTTGATAGAGTAATTCCTAGAAGTATGAATATAAATAAATACCGAAAACTAGATCTTCCTTGCATAACCCACCATTATTCCCAGCGTTGTACTTTGATCCCACGATACATTTGCTATATCCAGTCTTGTAAATTGAATAACCGCATTTACCCTAATAATATTTTTGTTTGTAACATATATCTTAATCCCAACATCAATAGGCAATGAAAAATAAAACTTTTCTCCTATGATATATGAGAATTCTGCCCTTATCCCTATTGACGGTTCATAGGTTCCCGGTATCAGGATATGAAATCCATGATTAATTCCTATGATAAATGTATCCATCCCAAACCTGTCAAATGAAAATCCCCTTGTTCTATAGCCGCCGGCAAAACTCATTCCAACCTCTAGACCAAGAAATTCATATGGATTAAAACAATACCCCGAAAATAATGAGACAAATGACATCATCTCAGGATGCACCTTCAAGCCGCCCCACTGAAAAAATAACTCATGCTTACTCTTAAATTCCTGCTCAAAATCAAAGGTCTCTGTCGTTTTCTTCTGTACAAATAAGAGCGGCTTAGTCTTCTTAAGACTGAGGTTTGAAATTTTTGATAGCGTTTCCCTGGTAATCAGATCCATTTCTCTATATATATTATAACTCGTTTCTACTATATATACCTTCTGATAAATAATTTCCCGTGTTCTGGGATTAACAAGTGTCAATTTCAAAAAAAGATAGTTCTTAGATGAATAACAATGACTTGTTAATATATAATCCATGCCCTGTGAGATGGACTTCTCATAGATGTTGTTCTTATAGGTGTCAAAATCAAGTTCTACATCCTCAAATATTGTTTCAAAAGTAAAGTTACTATCCGGATTATATAGAGAAATAACCTCAAAGATAAAATTATTGGCAATAAACATAGTATAAGTATTTACTGATTTCTGATATGTCTGTGATAAACCTATTACGACCTTTTGTTGAGCAAAAATATTTATGTGAGCAGATAGACTTAATAGAAGAGACAGATATATTAACTTTTTCATCATTTAAATATTTTACTAAACCCCTCATTGATATCATCAACAAATAATAATTCTGCCTGTATATTTTTGATTTTACCCGATACAGCGGAGGGCAGATAGATTTTTAAGAATCCGCACTTAACAAGCTCCTTAACTCTTATCTCTATTCCTGATACACTTCTAATTTGCCCTGACAATGAGAGTTCACCAATAAAGGCTGTCTTATTATCAACCGGCTTTTTGTGTTTAGAGGAGTAGATGCTTACAGCTACAGCAAAGTCCAAACCGACATCTCTGGTCTTTAGTCCGCCTGAGATATTTAGGTAGATATCATAGTTATTGATATTCTCATTGAAATTCTTTGTTAATATAGCACATATCCGGCTAACCTTTGCTGTATCAACCCCCTCTGAAACAACCCTGGGACTTGCATAGACAGAGGGAACAACAAGTGCTTCTACCAACGATATGATAGGTGAACGCCCCTCAAGGATTATTGTTCGAGCTCGTCCATCAACAACAGTATTATCCTCTCTATTCAGAAAAAATACAGATGAGTTTTCCAATAATACAAGACCTTCATTGTTCATCTCAAACAGAAGGATCTCATTAACGCTGCCAAATCTATTCTTGATTGATCTAATCATTCTATATTGCGGCTGAATATCTGTCTGAAAATAGACTACCGTATCTACCATGTGTTCTAGAATCTTAGGTCCTGCTATGTCTCCTGACTTTGTTATATGACCTACCATAAAGACTGGAACGCCCGACTTCTTGGAGTAGTGTATCAGTTCAGATGCACAATACTTTATCTGCGATATAGAACCGGGGCCTGAGTCAACATCCTTAGAATGTACAGTCTGAATTGAATCTATAAATAAGAAATCCGGTTTATCTTCGTCACATTTTTTAATTATTGATTCAATATTTGATATGTTTGATATAAATAGATTGGGTATATTTGCACCTGTTCTATCCGCCCTCTTTTTTATCTGACCCGTTGACTCTTCACCGGAGAAGTAATATATTTTTTTAGCTGACGGGATTGACTTTGTTAGAAACAGCAAAAATGTTGACTTGCCAATTCCCGGTTCACCGCCCAGCAGGGTAACAGAACCGGAGACTATCCCATCACCAAAAAATGAATTTAACAACTCCTCACCGGTCTTTTCTGCACAGTTATCATTCTCATCTATATCAGTTATCTTAATGATCTTTTCATCAATTGATTTTTTATTCTTTACGGGAGATTCCAATAACTCTTTTATAAAGGAATTCCATGTCTGACACTCAGGACACTTCCCTATCCATGACTGTGATATATACCCGCATTCCTTACATACAAATCTCGCCTCTATCTTCATTCTGTTATATACACCTCACTATTAACTTGAAACCTATAAAAAAATAATACTATAAAAAACCATACTATAAAATAAGATACTATAAAATACAATTATTGTACAACACAAATTTTTCGGATTCTCCTTTATATATTTTCTCAATATTTTCTCAATATTTTCTCAATATGTTTTCTAAGGCATAAATAATCACATCTTCTTCATACATTCAAAACCTCATGGACGAGGTTTTGGAATGTTTTTGCCTTTGCACACGATGTGCAACAGCAAGCGCCGGCTTTTGTTCGTCGTGAACACGACGGCATACAACACATCCTGTGTATAAACGGCGGGGGGTGGTATCAAAAAGGAGGGGGGCTGTCCACTAAGTCGGTTTATAAACGATTTTTACTCGTTTTACGCCGGCAATTAACCGGTACAAATAAAAATTTCTCGACTTAATGGACAGCCCCATTCTTTTGACTTTTTGTCCACTTTTATAAAAAAAGGGGAATTTCTGAAAATACAACTAAGAACATTGACAAATCAAGTTTTTGTAGGTATATATTTAACTAACCTGACAACATTAACATTTTTAATAACATTATTTAAATTACTTTTTTTAATAACATTATAAGGAATATAACTATGCCAACAATGATACCTGAAACACTAACAGGCAGCGATGCCCCGTCATCCGAGCGGAAGCTTTTTGAAATACTCAAGACACTTGATAACAACTATACTGTAGTTCACTCCTACAGATTTAACGGTAATAAAGAATCAGAGTGTGACTTTATAATAATTCACAGAGCATACGGATATATTACGCTTGAGGTAAAAGGCGGTGCGATTGAGGAAAATAGACAGATTTGGTATTCGACAGATCGCAATGGGGCAATCCATAAAATCAAGGACCCATATAAGCAGGCAAGTGAGTCTATGCACTCCTTAAATAAACTTTTTGATAGAAAATTTAACAGCAAATATACAGGAGTTTTTGACTATGCTGTCTGTTTTCCTGATATCAACTACTCTCATGAGCGGGTTATGGACTGCACTAAACTTAGTGAGCCGCAATTTTTTTTTGATACATTATTCAAGAATGCAGCTGCTAAATACTTCGTTACACCAAATCTTGATGATATAAAAAAGTTTACAGAGATGGTGTCAAGTGAGATCAAAACTGAGATGGCATTGTTCAGGATTATTGTAGAACAAGAAAATGAGCTTAACAAAATCAATATTTTCCAGGACTATCTAATCGATCTCTTTGATGACAAGAAACGGATCGGTTTCAAAGGAGCAGCGGGATCAGGTAAAACCTTCATAGCAATCAAGAAGGCCCGGAGGTTAAATGATGCCGGCAAGTCGGTTCTATTTTTACTTTTTAATAAACACATATCTGCTTTTGTGTCCGAACAACTTCATGATTGTCAGAATGTCAACATTTCCACATTTCACAGCTTTGCTCTCGATATTATATATAACATGATTAATGCCGCCCTAGAGGATAAAAATATCTCCGCTATATTCTATAAAGAGTTTATCCCTGAGCTATATGCCGATAAAAAAGATGTTGACAACTTCACAATAACAAGGCTTACATACACAATAGACCGTTATGTAGATTCCTACAAAGAGGTAATAAACCGTTTTAAACCTAAACTTGGGATTATCGGTGAGATTCTTGATATGATGCTTACCAAAAATACAGACGAACTCTACAATATAAATATACCCTTGACACTTCAGTTTGTCTTTGAGATGAATGAGTCGGGCATTGATAAATACGACGCACTAATTATTGATGAGGGGCAGGATTTTTCTAAAGAATGGTGCGACTGCCTTACGCCTGTTTTCAAATCACTCAAATCGCGGATTGTCTATGTTTTCTACGATGACAATCAGAATATTTTCCGTAAAGAGAGTAGCTTACCGGTTGTAGAATTGATCTCGACAAGTGAAATCAAGGATCATGTGTTTACACTAAAAACCAATCTCCGTAATACAAAAAATATTCACAGGTACGCTTTGTCGATCACAGGCAAGGAGAATATCTCAGAATCACTTGATATTGACGGTCTTGAACCGGAAGAGTATTCATTTAACAATGGAGATAAAGCTGCTGAACAGGTTGCAATAATTCTAAGAGAACTGATACAGAAACAGCGACTGAAAAATGAGGATGTCGTGGTCCTGTCAAATAGAAGCTACGCAAACTCAATCTTTAGTGATATTGAGGAGGTTGCAGGGTTTAAGCTGGTTAAGTCAGGTGAAGGTTTAAGAAAAAACAGTATCCGGTTTAGAACCATCGGAGAGTATAAAGGTCTTGAAGCAAAGGTTGTGATCCTTGTCCTTCAAAAAGGCAAGGTTGCAATAACTGACGATCTTCTCTATGTAGGTGTTACCAGAGCAAGGCATATGTTATTTGTTATTAATGTTGACAAATGCTGAGCTTTAGTAGAAGTCTTCCTTAAGTATATTCCAACCTCTAAGTAAATTTATAACGAATGGGTTCATCAAACTGACACTTTTTTTGTTAATAATAGCAGTGTCGCATGAAAGATAATAAAATATTTAATTTGTTAATAAAATAATTCTATATATGCTTGACATTCATTTTTTAACAAGATATAATTTGATTATAAATGATTTTCAGATTTGAGGAGATAGGTATGCGGGAAATTAAGTTTGCTGATATTGAAACATTTAAAAAAGAAAAGAATGTAGCTGGTCTGATTGAGGTTTTCCAATCAGGTGACAGGTTTTTTAAGGATATTGCAAATGCACTCATTGACATTGGAAATGAGGCTGTTGACCCGCTTATTGAGGTCCTTAAAAGCGAAAAGTCTTTTATTAGAGAGGAAGCTGCGAGATTCTTAGGTGCAGTGGGAGATCCGAAAGCTGTAAGTAACCTCATCAATTTATTATCTACAGATGAGGATTGTTATGTAAGAGAAGAATCTGCAAGAGCACTCGGCAATATTAAGGCTCCCGAGTCTGTTGAACCATTAATTATAGCTCTCAATGATGTTGACAGATATGTTAGAGAGGCAGCGGCAAATTCTCTTGGTAAAATTGGTACTAAGCAATGTGAGGAAGCATTAATAACTGCAATCAATGATGAAGATGCCTATGTTAGAGAGAGTGTAGCAAGAACTCTTGGACGGATCGGTGATGGAAAAGCTGCTAAGGCATTGATTCCACTTCTTGATGATGATGATAGTTATGTTAGAGAAGTCGTAATAAGATCAATGTCAAAAATTGGAAGCACGGTTGTTGTAGATGCACTAATTAAAACGCTCAATTCTGATGAAGATAACTTTGTGCAGGAAACAGCTGCAAAGGCACTTGGAGTTCTTCAGACACCACAAGGTATTGAGGCACTTAAGACAGCGACGAAGAGCAATGATTACGGTGTAGCAAGAGCTGCAAAAAAAACATTGACTAAACTTGGCATGCAGGTTGATTAAGTAATCACATCGATAGTTAATTTATAACAATATAACTTTCTGTATAACTTTCTGTCAGACAGTTTATTTTATTGTATTTTACTTTATTATATTTAATTTATAAATTTTTTAATCCTAACGGAGACCGCTTGAATAGATATAGATTTTTTAAACTACTGACAACTGTTATCTTAACTATTATAGCAACAATGACAGGTCTGATCTCTTTTATTTCAGTTCAAGATAGAAGATTTGTCTATTACTTTACAGGTTCAGCTTACTACCTAATACCATGGATTTTAATAAGTATCATAGTTTTGATATACCCATTCTTTGTAAGTATGACACTTAGAAAATACTTTTCATATATACTTACCCATTACCCGTTTATTCTTCTACTTGTAGCTGTTACTATCTCATTTATTACTCAGCGAGAATATACTATAAACATTCAATCCGGTGAAACTGTTAGTATTAATGAGATTAGAAATAAACTGGGACTTATCAATCACAACTCATATACTATGACACTCGATAGAGTCGATGTGATCCCATACAAATCAAAGAGAGCAAGCAAGATTGTCCGATCAATCCTTCTCTATAATGAGGGTGGTTCAAATAACCAGGGTGGTTCAGATATCCAGACTTCTGAGCAAAAAATTGTAGAGGTAAATAGACCGCTTAAAATTAAAGATGTTAAGTTCTATCAGATGGGATATAATACAGGTCTTATTAAAACTACAGTGCAGATCGACGGTAATACATATGAATTTAAAGACCGACTGGAAATAGAACTGGGAAAATACTCTTTAACAATTACACCGGCAAGAGTAGATGATACAGGTATAATTTATTATACATGGAGTATCAACCTGGAAGATGAATTTATGGGTGAAGGTGAGTTTAATAAATTTGCTTCGGATATAGGTGTTGCAGGATTAGAGTTAAATGTTGAATTTCTTAATGAAAAAATCGGATATTCCTCAACGATTAAGGCAACTCACAAACCATTCAACCTGATTCTTGCTATATCTGCCATCTTTTTTCTAATCTGTATACCGATTGATTTCTTGTTACAAAGTTTATTTTTTAAAAAAAGGGCTGATATAGAATGATCCTATTTGAGACTATCTTGTTAATTATAATAATCCTACTATATATTACCTATGGGCTAACGGTCCTATTAACTAAGCGATCTGCCTTACCTGCACTGTTTTTAATTATCAGTATTCAGTTTTTTTGGGCAGTCTACAGGACACTTATCACCGGACACGCACCGTTTGCCGGAGCCTATGAATCAGTGATGTTTTTTGGATTTCTCTACAACCTTAAGCTGGTTTTTTTTATATCAGATCATTCTAAGAAGAAAAACCTGTTTTACCTCTCTTTATCATTTTTATTAACCCTGACAGCATTGATTTTCCCCTATGAATTAAAGACTCCAAACCTGCTTGTTCCTGTCTTAAGGTCATTTTGGATGTTTATTCATGTGCCGGCCTATTTCATGGGATATGTTTCATTGAGTTTTGCATTTGTTATCTCTATTTTTCATCTATTCGGGAGATCTGAGTTAGACACAAAGCTGAATAGAGAACTAAAAATTTCATATTTCCTGATAAGTGTAGGCCTCATTACAGGCTCATTTTGGGCTGAGATCAGCTGGTCGAAATTTTGGAGCTGGGACCCAAAAGAAATATGGGCTCTGGTTACATGGATTTTATTGGTTAACGCACTGCACACAAAAAATAGAGTAAGAATTTTTTTTACCATAGCATCATTTCTGGCGATGTTATTTACATACCTCGGAGTTACCTTCCTATTGCCCGGTCTACACTCATATTAAAGACGGGCGGCTTCCCTTTTTATTCGATTCACAATTTCATCATAGATGTCCCAATCCCAACCGGGGTTTTTCTTATCGCCGTTTGCAAAGAACATAACCCCGAAGTTTTTCCCCGGCACAATAAAGGTTACTGTTTTTATTCCAATATCTGAACCTGTATGTCCAAATGCTCCGCTATCGAAATTTCTACTCATATACCAAATTAATCCGCCCTGTCTATCTACCCTTGGATTTTGAATTGTGAACATTCTGTTTATTGACTCTTCACTTAAGATTTTTATTCCTCGGAAAACACCTCTATTTAGGTACATTGAAAGAAAGTTTGAAAACTCTATCACATTTGACCATAACATCCCTGATGGATACTCTGGATAACCGTAAAATCCCTGTGATAGTTGTCTCTTTGTTGTCTCATCAAAGATGTACGGTATTGCAGCATCCTCTCGATCAAGAACATCAACTGAGAATGTTGATCTATGCATCTCCAGAGGTGTGAAAATATTCTCTCTGCAGTATGCCCTGAACTCCATTCGAGAAACAGTCTCAACAATCAATCCAAGAACCGCAGTATTCATATCATTATAAATCATCTTTTGACCAGGTTTAGAATTCTCAAAATTATAACTACCCTCATTTCCAAACCACTTGCCGTCAACACAGAATGCAGAGAAGCAATACTCCTTCAATGATACCGGCGAATCTTCAGCACCGATCAGATCCGGTATATTCGACCTGTTACGAATTAATGAACCTGTATGAGTCATTAATGCTCTTACGGTTATAGGCAGATCCTTGAAATATGGATTTCTAATTTTAAATGGCAGGTAATTATTGATGTCCTGATCCAGATCCAGCAGTCCTTTTTCAACCAACTGCATGACAGCTGTTGCCGTTACCAGTTTTGAGATTGATGCAAGGTTAAATAGCGTTGTATTTAAAACCGGCCGATCTTTATCAACATCCGCAAACCCAAAACTGCCTGACCATACTAATTCGCCATTCTTAACAATTGCACACTGTGCGCCCGGAAGATTTAACTTATCAAGTCGAGTCTTTATGTAGCCTGTTATATCGCCCTGCGAGTATCCAAAGAAAAATGCTTCAATAATTAGACATAGAACTATTACTATTTTCACTAACCTGATCTCCTTAAGTTTTAACTTTATCAATAAACACCAAGATATCAGTCACCAAATCATGTGCATCATCTTTTTTTTTAATTTACTTGTCAATTCAAATTTAATTAATTATTTTATATTTAGAAGATGTTGATATAATAATAGTTTGATATAAAATTTAAATCTAAATGGAGGTATGATATGTCTGATTTTTTAAAGGACCTGGCAATATTGTTTTTTACTGCTGGTGAAGAGGTTGAAAAGAAGTCTGATGAATTTAAAAAGAAACGGGAAGAGCGGTATAGTGAGTTTGAGTCCAAGATAAAAGAAAAACGAGATGAGTTTAAGGGCAAATTTGATGAAGAGATCAATAAGGCCAGATCAAATATAAATGAGCTCACATCAAATATCGGTCTTGCGACTAAAAAAGAAGTTGATGAACTTAAACAAAAAATAGATGATCTTTCAGCTAAGATAGAAAAATTAGTTCAAAAAGATATCTGAGTTTGTTGGATAAGTAACTAATTATAAGGCACTTCTAGAAATAATGCCAGGATAAATTCTATATATAAGGATGAGAATATAAATAGTAAACATAGAATTCTAAATAAAAAAATTAAAGTCAAGAGAAGATTTTTTCGTATAATTACAGTATTCTCTTTTATTCTATTATCATTTCGTAAAGAATTTAATCTGGTAAAAAAACTTGGTTATAAGAAAGCACAAACCATAATGGAAAAAACCCACAGGAAGAATGCATCAAGGCTATATAAACTTGCAATTGAGCTTGGTGGCGTACTTATTAAACTCTGTCAGTTTTTCTCTACAAGACGGGATATTTTTCCTGCAGCCTACATTGATATCCTCTCCCCGCTTCAGGATAAAGTACCACCTGTTCATTTTAGTGAAATCGAGATGGTTCTTAAAGAAGAATATGGTGATCCATACAGATTTTTCAGTTCAATAGATAATATTCCGGTAGCATCTGCATCTCTCGGCCAGACGCATAGAGCGACCCTAATCGATGGCACCTCTATTATTCTAAAAATACAGAAGCCAAAGATAGAACAGGATATAGATACTGATTTTGCTATAATGCACATAATTTTTTCACTCTTCTCTAAACTCAAAGCATTCAAAGACAAACGAGATATGCTTGAGATCCTAGATCAGTTTATTAGTGTTACAGGAGATGAGCTGAATTTTCAAAGAGAGGCTGAGATATCAAGAAAGTTTTATTACCACTACAGAAATATTGATTATCTAAAAATTCCCTATATCTATAGCGAGCTTTCGGGAAGAAGAATAATTGCAATGGAATTTGTAAATGGCGATAAGATCTCTGAGATAGAGAAATGGTCTAAGAGAAATAATGATCCAATCTTAATTTCAAAACGACTAATCGAATTCTATTATGAACAATTTATGGAGCTGGGAACAGTACACTATGATCCTCATCCGGGTAATATTCTAATCACTGATAATAACAACATAACCATTATTGACTATGGAATGGCCGGTGACATCACAGAGGCTATGCAGAGAGGGATTAAAGACGGGCTATCAGCTTTTATTACTAAAGATTACAATAAGATGATAACTATTCTGACTGCATTGGGATTTATCAAGAAAGAGGCAAATCGCGGAGCCCTAATTACAGTTCTTGAGTATTTCTTTGAGGAGGTTGTAGAGGCTGTAAGACTTGAACGCGAATCTATTCAAGGGATCGATTTAACACCTGTTATAGAGGATCTTATAGATCTAATCTATTCGCAACCAATAACTCTCCCTGTAGAATGGGCATATATCGGACGCACAACAGGAACGCTAACCGGCATAATATCATCACTAAATCCGGGAATTAATATATATCATGAGCTTAAACCATATACAGAGCGAATTCTACATAAAAACCTAGATCAAATTATCTCTGAGGCAAAAAAATTCATAGTAAATAACGGAAAAACACTCTTAGAACTTCCGGGGAGGGTCGAATGGATTCTCAAACAACTCGAAAGGGGTAAGTATAGATTTAAGGTTGATTTTGAAGAGGTTGATGAGAAAATTGACGATCTAAAATCTACACTTGTCCGGAGTGCATCATTGGGTATAGGTGTTGTATTTGGCGGGGGCAGCTATCTGTTATATGCTACCGGTCAATTAAAGGGGGCAATTATTTTTGCCGCTATCAGTCTATCATCGATCTTCTACTCATTTCTCTATAGAAAGGTCTCAGCAAAGGGTTATATTAGAAAAAAAATTTCTAAGCAATAGAGGTTTGCTCTAACCAATAGAGGTTTGCAAGAATCAAGATATTAGATAATTAAATAACTTGTAAAACAACTCCCCTCGTTTATCTTCATAATCCAGGAATTCATGACTAAAATCGGACTTCCTATACAGGTTTTTCTTTTGACCAATTAAATTCATAAACTCGACAGTTTTGCTGTTTTCCACGATATTATCTTCTTCACAAATTATGCCATATACCGGGATATCAAACAATCTGTCTTTAAATCTCCGTGCGGATTTCAATATTCGATTTTGCCTTTTTATCATAGAGGAGATCCATTTATATGAATTGATTCTATGAATTCTGGTGTCAGTGAACCGTCTTTTTAGAAATATATCATTATCTGATATGTTTTTATTCATCCTGCAGTAGTTCTCTTCATCACCCATGTTGATCAACAACTGCGAACTCTCCCTTATCAATGGAAGCGGTTTAAAGTTCAATAATCCAAGAATAAACTCTAACCATGGCTTGATAACTTTCCGATTATTCTTTAGGTATGGCGAAAATAGAAATACCTTTTTAATATTATCAGATCTGTGTTGAATTAGAGATTCTAACAACACAGGACAACCTGCTGAAGAGGCACAGGTATAGATGTTTGGTGCAATTCCATAGTTCTCTTTAAACTTAGAGATTGCAAGATCCAGCATTATTTTTAAATTCGCTGTATAATCACTGTCTTCTTTGAAGGTGCCTCGAATACCGTCAGATGATCCATACCCCTCCTGATCAAATGAGAAAAAATTGAATCCATTTGCAAGACAGTTATATACAAATAGCGGATGGGTTGATGAGTTCTCGGCACTTCCATGCACAAAAAATATAGTCGGCCTCTCCCTATCTACGAACCAACCCTGATAGAAAAGTCTATGCCTGTTGTGATTTACCAGATGGCCGCTAAAATGAGATTCTTCAAATTTATTATCAAAGATCAACCCTTTTTCTGAATCCAGTTTAACAAGAATAGTCTTTCCAAAAAACTTGAATTGCCAGTCGACATGAACCGGTTCTCGAGCTTTCCGTTGAATATCTCTGTTCAATAGCCATTTTTTCGACATATTTTAACCGCCCTGCAAATAATTAATTCTTCTTTGAATCAAAAACCCACTGTTTTACGAATCATTTTATAAAGTGCTTTATAGTGAAAACTTCTCATAGTAGATATTGCTCTTTTTAACTCCCAATATTCCCAGAGTGCTTAACAACGCCTTCATCATAGGTGGCGGTCCGCAGAGAAGAAAAGCAACATCCTCGATCTCTAGTCCATTTAATGCAAAGCCAGTCAAAACAGTTCTGTCTACAAAGCCGCTTAGAAATAGTTCGGGTTTATTTTTAATGGTATTCTGACCTGGAGTTTCTTTGTTAGAATTACTGTCAGAGATAATAAATCTACAGTCAAAATCATCGAGCATTGTTGTTGCCTCAATAATTTCGTCCTTTCTTACCAGTTCTTCGATATTTCTTGCACCCCAGAGTAGCCGTAGACTCCCTTTATAGCCGGTCTGCTTCATATCATCAATCATACTTAGAAACGGCGTAACTCCGATGCCTCCTGCTATCATGACAAGCCTTTTTTTGCCAACAACATTTTTATAACTAAACGCCCCATAGGGACCATCACATCCAATTCTATCTCCAACCTTGACAGATGGAATCTTCTCTGTCGTAAAGTCCCCCAGACGCTTCACTGTAACCATCAACTCTTCATTGCAGGGTGAACCAGATATTGTAAATGGATGCGACTCCATTCCAAGTCTAATAAAACCAAACTGACCTGCATAGAATACCGGCTTCTTACCGTTTGTTTTTTTGAATTTTATAGTAGTTACTGAGGCAGACTCTGATATTACAGCTGTTACAGTGTACTTACTTATAAATGACACAAGCGGTTTTAGGAGTTTAAAATCGAGGTAGAAGACAAGTGTTATTAGGAAATATGAACTGTATGCAACTCTCAAGGGCAGGTAGTACTCAAATGTGCCGGAAAGTAATACATGGAGACCGGCAAGAATAAAACTAAACTCTAAAAATCCATGGATAAACTTTGATGCCTCATATCCAAGTTTTAGTCTGTCTCGAAAAAACTTTTTTACACTCGATATTATTCTAAACCTTGTCAGGAATGAATCCCCCAAGAAAATCATGCTGAAAACTGAAATATTAACAATAATTATCAGTGCTGCAGTCCCATAGAGCGTCTGATTAGTCACCCCATAACCGTAAAGTTCCTTTAAGAACTTATGAGCAAGTGCATTTATTATTATAACAAATGCCATTAAGGCATGAAATCTATACGCCCTATCAAGCCCGAAAAACCGTTCAATAAATCTTACCCTGGAGGCAATTATTATTTGATTGGCAAGCCATATAAATGAGGCATTACCAAGCAGTATCGATATTATAAATACCGGAGTGGATATCATATCAGGATTTATAAAAATATAGATCCCCGTAAACATCACCGGCATGATAAAATATGCAGTCAGCCAAACACATTTCATAAACTTATTCATCTTCACACTCCCTAGCTCTATTAATCGTTAATACTCAATTATAATCTTCTCTTTTTGAGGTGTCACCTGTGCAAGTGTTACTCCGGCAATGATTATAACCATTGCTATTATCTTTTTCAAGTCAAAATGTTCCTTTAGAATAATGTATGAAAAAATACCGCTAAAAACAGGGATAAGATTTGTAAAAAGATTAGTCCTTCCGATTCCAATCTTATTAAGTGATATATTGTAGGTTATGAATGAAAGCGTAGATGGAAAGATCGCCAATAATAACAGGGTGATTACCAGTTCGCTATTTAACTGTACGGAGACAAACTGCTTAAATTCAATTATTCCAAAAAAGGGTAGAAAATAGAAAAGTCCGATTGTATTTTGGTATCTTATGACTGTCAAGGGTTTGTATCTGATACCAATCTTCTTTACGACCAAAACATAGAACACTGTAGAAAAGACAGCTCCAAACATCAATCCAATGCCTGCCTTTGAATAGATAAAAGCAAATTTACTATCAAGAACCATTATGCAAACCCCTGCAAACGAGACTATAAGACCAATAAGTCCGAAGACAGTTAATTTTTCTTTATAAAAAAGATATGCAAATAGCGGACTGAAGACAGGAATTGTTCCTATTATAACTGATGCTATAGTTGATGAAACGAGATTTATTCCATACCCCTCAAAGACGAAGTACAAAAAAGGCTCAAAGAATGCAAGAAGTGCGAAGTATTTATAGTCCTTCCTATCTATTTTCTCTGACTTTTTAAAAAAGGCTTTATCAATTAGAATCATTAGTATAACGGAGATCGCCATCCGAAGAGTAATAACAGTAAACGGACCATAATAGTTAAGCATTATCTTAACCCATATAAATGACATCCCCCAGAAAAACATTCCAATTATAGTTATCGGATAGAAGAAGAGATTGTTCTTTTTCATCAACTTCACCTTTTCTTAAATATATTGAGACTCTTGAATTTTATTTTTTTATGCTGCTTATAGTGGCTCTTGAAAAAACAACTTTTTATATCTTTAGAGCCGACTTTAATAACTTAGACAATAGGATCAGCTCATCATTAGGAATTCCCTTTGGAGTAATGTCTACCTCTGTCTGATCTTTCTTTACAATTCTTAGTTTATAGATATAGTTCTGTTTGTCAATCTCAACTACCTTAATGTCAATAAGGTCCTGCAGTTTGTATTCATTTCTTTCCTTTTTTGAGAACTTAATCAATCTCTTACTAGTCCCAAGAAGCCCTTTTGAACCTGTAATGAACACAGTCTCATCAAAGAAGGCTACAAGTTTCTCATCACCATCAATCTCAAGGTTTTTTAATACTCTAGCAACTTTACCATCTGTCAGATTTGTACAAAGCATAGTTGTCTCCCTTTACTAAATATCATTATTTTTATGAGTCTTAGCATTAGCTAAGCCTTTATACCAAGAACTCCTCATCACTTAACACCTGTAGACAGGTTACATTATCAATATCCATTATATCGAGAAACAGCTGATTCTTGTTCTCCGTAAACACAACTATCTCACCTCTAAACTGAAGAGCCTCGCCAAATCTAAGATGATTATGCATATTATTATCAACCAATATCTCCTGAAGATACGCATTAACAATATTACCTACTTTGAACTCTATCTTAAAATATAACCCCTTCATAAACTCTTTAACTATTTTTAGAAACAGAAGTCTCTCCGTGTCATTTTCCGTCCATTTTAACATAATACACCTCACTGACAATATAAACTCTATATTCTCAAAACTTACAACCTGTTTTAATATATATATCGGTTTTTGTCAAACAGTCATCCGGTAAATCTTACAACTCACACTATGCGTCTAGTTTCAAAAGCGCTCTAAGATCCGCCATCTCTTTTTTTATTTTACTGTCAATTCTTTGAAAATTTGAGTTGTTTCGATAGTAATTTGATTTACTTAACTTCTTTTTATCAGTTATTCGAACAAACTCCTCTATCATTCTGTATTTTACGAGGTTAGATAGCTCCTTATAGGTCATTGTATCATATTCCTCCGGTCCTATTGCAGGTAGAATGTTAATGGTTATATCTGTAGTTCTAACCCAGAAAGCGCCCGGCCTGATAACATTCCATGTGTCAAGCACAACAGGTATGATCTCTGCATTTTTCTCCTTTGCAAGCATAAATGCCGAGTTTTGCAGTCTTTCGATTTTGCCGGTTCTGGAACGAGTCCCCTCAGGAAATATCGCCAGTGGATAGCCGGCATCAAGGATATCAGATGCACCATAATACATGTCAAGCTGTGTTCCCTGTCCGCCCTCTTTAACGGTAACACTTCCGGTCATCGATACTCCAAGCCCAAATATCGGTATCTTTGAATATGTATCCTTTGCCATAAACTTGATATCGCCCGGCAGTAGAAATAAAAGAAAACCATCAACTATCGATGCATGATTAAGAGCATATATCCGTCTCCGACCATTCTCCGGAGGTTGCAGTCCATTATAGTTTATCTTTCTGTCAATTACTATACAATTTAAAAGAAAAAATAACCTAATAAAAAATCTGGTCAAAAACAGGTATAGCCTTTGCCGTTTATCAAATAATACTGTAATTAACCATACAGGGAATGAGAGAAGTACAATCAGCATTAAAACAAACAAAAGCGTTACAGCAGCTCTAATTGTATAAAATACTGTCATAGGTGTAATGTCTAACCTGATTTGTTTATCGTTTAAATCCAATTACTACACCACCTCTATCATCGATTTCTGCCTTGCCATAGGGAACAGTAACGCAGTCAACAAAACCAAACTTATTTAAAACACTAACCCATTCATCAGGTCTGATAATTGGCGAAACAGGTCTCATCTCTTTATCACTATACCCTGAGTAACTCTCAAGAAGCCCAAATGTCAATTCCATAAACCTATAGATTGTTCCCTTAGGGGGAGAGATTTCTGCAAGTACAATAGCACCGCCCTTTTTAAGAAGTTTCATACTATTCTCAATTGCTTTTCGAAGATCATGTGCTGCATGATAGACATTTACCGCATAGATAATATCAACAAGCTCCCCTGAATAACCCTGATCCTCAAGACTCCCGGTGATGTCGAGTATCTTAAACTCGATTTTTTCAGAAATAAACTTCTGTTTTGACCTTTTGATAAGTGTTTTACTGATATCTGTAAAATAGTACTTCTCTATTTTATCAATACATTCATCTATAACCGGTTTTGAACTGTTTCCGGTCCCTGCCCCAATCTCCATCAATGTTGCCGACCCATTAAAACAGGTCTGTAGTATAAGATTTATCGCATAGGCACCGAGTTCCGAGTAGAAACCATATATTCTACTGTTTGCATAGAGATCCTCTACCAACTCGAAGCTGCTCCATGGAAATAGTACATCCTCGGCGTAGGCCTCCCCTTTAAGCACCGCAACCAGGCCGTCTGATGCCCTTGCTAACCACTGGATACTTGCCCCCTCCTCCGGAAATCTCCTTGCAAGACTTACCATAATCTCTGCATATCCCCCTATATCCGGAATCTTGTCAAGTATATAATAATTATCATCCTTTACAAGCACCTTATCCTCAACAAGTATAAATAGAATCTTATCTAGTATGTATTCACCATGTTTTGATATCCTATGCTTTTTTATCATCTCATCATAAGTTGCTGCATCCCCTTTCTTTTCAAAGAGTCTTAATTCCTTAATGCACCTCAAACATACTGATAAGGCGGCCATTTTAAATTCATTTTCATATTTTTGAAACTCACTCGGCCAAAGGTTCAAAGCCTTTTTCGTTAGTATATCAATTATATCATTCTCAAGCATGGTAACTCCTTAGGACTAATTAATTTTTCTATCCGGCACAAAATAATCGTTCATTATGCATGATAGTTTTGTAAAGTAAAATAAATTAAAGTAAAATCTAAATGCATAATGCTAATTGAGTATATCAATTTAAAATAAAAATATAAAGATGTTCTTGCAAAAATAAATTTTGATGTCTTGCGGAGTATCTTTTTTTGAATAACAAGTAAAAGTGCGGCACAAAAGGGACAACCTATGTTTGATGATAGTATTTATTTTCACATGATTAATCAGGCATAAGCTGTCACCCTTAGATTTATCACCATGTTTATAATGCACCTCTATATACACTGTATTTAGAAGACTATAGAGAAAACTATATAGAGCCTCTTTAAATTTAATTTATTAACTTTAAAAATTTTTATTATATAACTCCATTTAAATCTCCATTTATAAAAAAACATTTATAAAAAAAATTACTTGATTTTTTTGTGATTTTTTTATATAGTTTTATAAAATTATTTCGGAGGTCGTAATGACAAAAGATCAAGTATTTGAAGTTTTAAAGAAATACATTCTTGAACAACTTGAAGATGAAGTAGAAGAAAGTGAAATTGATATCAATAAATCAATGTTAGACTTAGGTGCTAACAGTCTTGATATAGTTGAGATCGTTTCAAACACTATGAGAGAGTTGAAGATCAAGATACCGAGAGATGAACTTGCAAAGATCAACACAATGAGTGGTCTTGCTGAAAAGATGGCAGAGTTCACTAATCAGTAATAATTAAGAAAACCCCAAATTGGGGTTTTTTTTAATTAATTCAATATACACCTTCAAAAATTAACATAATTAGTTGATAGATTCTTCATAAAATGATATATATCTTATGAGGACTTATTATGCTTACAGTACTTCATGCTGATAGAGGAACTTTTTTTAACAACCTTTTTAAAAACATCTTTGTAGAACAGGGATTTAATTTCATCTCATTTAACAAGGCACATGATGTATTAAACTACCTCTCAAAGAATAAAGTTGACTTAATACTAACCGCAACTGAATTTGACGATTATCAATCCGACCAATACCTCAATAATTTAATTGAGACACAGACTCAGGATATCCCAATAATCCTACTTACCGGCCATGATACAATAAGTCTACGAATGAAGATGTTCTCTAATGGTATTATTGACTTCATCTCAAAGGAAAATGCAGTAACTCGCATAAAAGACTACATAGAAAAACTAATAGAGGATGATAACATCCTATCATCTATCAGACAAGTTAAAATAGCTGTAGTTGATGACAGCATGGTTGAACTTGGTGTTATTAAAAGAATTTTCAATCTATATCAGATAAAATCTGTTGATTATTTTAATAATGCAACTGATCTGTTAAAGTCGGATAATAAATACAGCATATACATAATTGACATCATTATGCCTGAGATATCAGGCGAACAGATAATAACTGAGATTAGAAAAAGGGACAAAGAGGCTGTTATTATTGCAGTCTCAGCATTATCACATTACAAAAATATATCTAATATATTTCTTCTGGGAGCCAATGACTATATTCTTAAACCGTTTAATGCAAGTGTCTTTATGCCAAGAATTAAGTCTAATTTTAGAACATTCTCATTATTACAGGATATAAAAATTAAAAATGACTTACTGGAACAGATGGTTATAACTGATGGACTCACCTCTCTATATAATCATAAATATTCGTATGAGAGACTTGAAAGGGAAATATCAAATGCTAAGAGACACAGACATAACCTGTCGATTATTATGCTCGATATAGACCATTTTAAGATTTTCAACGATAAGTTTGGTCATCAGGCCGGCGATATTGTACTTGAAAGAACATCTGATGCAATAAGAGAATCGTTAAGGGAAATTGATATTGCAGGTAGATATGGCGGCGAGGAATTCATTGTAATTTTACCAGAATCTGATTTAGACGGTGCATTAGTTGTAGCAAATAGAATAAGAAATAATATAAAATCAATTGAAGTAAAATTCGAGTCGTATACAGCAGTGATTACAGCTAGCCTCGGGGTTGTACAACTATCTGATGAGACTGCCCTAACAATTGTATCAAAAGCCGATAAACTCCTGTATAAAGCGAAGGATAACGGAAGAGATAGAATCGAGTCATAGCAGATTAGTTTTTTTGTAAAGTCAAAATAAATATTATTGAGGAGAAAAATAATTGTATAAAGGAATAATACTTGCCGGAGGAAGCGGAACGCGCCTCTACCCTGTCACTCAAATAATCTCAAAACAACTATTACCGGTCTACGATAAACCTATGATATACTACCCGCTCTCTGTATTGATGCTTGCCGGTATCAAGGATATATTGATAATCTCAACCCCACAGGATATTGGCAAATTTAAGGAACTCTTTGGTGATGGTTCACAGATAGGTTTGAATATGAGCTATGCTGTTCAAAACGCTCCTAGAGGACTTGCGGAGGCTTTTATTATTGGTGAAGATTTTATAGAGAAAGAAAATGTCTCACTAATACTCGGTGACAATATCTTCTATGGACATGGACTAGGTGAACTGCTTAAAAATGCAACTGAGCGAAAAACCGGTGCAACGATATTTGGTTACTATGTAAATGATCCAAGGAGCTACGGCGTTGTTGAATTTGACAGGTCATTTAAGGCTATCTCTATTGAAGAGAAACCTGAGAATCCAAAATCAAACTATGCTGTACCCGGACTCTATTTCTATGATAATACAGTAGTTGATATTGCAAAAAATGTAAAGCCCTCAAAGAGGGGGGAACTTGAAATTACAACTGTCAATCAGACCTATCTTGAACAGGGGCGACTTATGGTTGACCTTATGCACCGTGGTTTTGCATGGCTTGACACAGGGACACACGCCTCTATGACAGATGCGGCGAACTTTGTAAAGACGATTGAGGATAGGCAGGGCTTAAAGATTGCCTGTATAGAGGAGATCGCATTTAGAAAGGGTTTTATTAATCAAAAACAGTTGATTGAGATAGCAAAACCGCTTGTTAAGTCAGGTTATGGCGAATATCTCTTGAAAATTTCAAATGAGCAGGTGACATAATGGCAAGAATTCTTAAAAATATATTGGTCACCGGTGGTTGCGGATTTATAGGTTCAAATTTTATCAGATACATGTTGAATCAAAAAGAATTTCAAGGTAGGATAATTAATGTTGATAAACTAACCTATGCAGGTAATCCGCTAAATATTGCAGATATTAATTCACGATACAATGATGAAAGGTATTTTTTCTATAGAGCTGATATTTGCGATGACAATGCAATAGAGACGATCTGGGATAACCACGACATTGATACGGTAGTACATTTTGCGGCTGAGAGCCATGTTGACCGTTCTATACATGGTCCTAAGGAATTTATTAAGACAAATATTACAGGAACATTTAACCTGTTAGAAACTGCTCGAGAAAAATGGAACGGCAAAGATGGGATGTTATTTCATCATATTTCAACGGATGAGGTTTTTGGCTCACTTGGTGATACAGGATATTTCTATGAGGACACAGCCTATGACCCGCGAAGCCCCTACTCTGCAAGTAAGGCATCATCAGACCATCTGGTTAGAGCCTATTTTCATACCTATGGATTACCTATAACACTATCAAACTGTACAAATAACTATGGACCCTACCATTTTCCTGAGAAGCTGATCCCTCTAATGATCTCAAATATGCTTGAAGGCAAAAACTTACCGGTATATGGTGACGGTAAAAATGTACGGGATTGGCTATATGTTATTGACCACTGCGATGCGATATGGCGTATTCTACAGAGCGGTAAGACAGGCGAATCCTATAATGTAGGTGGTGAAAATGAATGGGAAAACCTTAAACTGGTTAATATTCTCTGCGAAAAGGTAGCAATCTATAAAGGGTTGGATAAGGATGCGTTTAAGGGTTTGATAACATTTGTTAAGGACCGTCCGGGACACGACAGAAGATATGCAATCAACTGTGATAAGATCAAAAAGGAACTTGGATGGAAACAGTCGGTGACATTTGAAGAGGGGCTAAACAAAACAGTGAAATGGTTCTTTGAAAATACCGAATGGATCGAGAGCGTTAAATCGGGCGACTACAAAAAATGGATAGAGAAAAACTACGGTTAATATATGAAAACTGTACGCATATCTTTAAAGACAACAGAGGTTAGAGGGGTCAGGCTTGATGAATTCCTAATGCAAAATATTCATAGAGAGATTTCCAGGACTACTAAAATTGAACCTCTGTCAAAGAGTAAGATCAGACGGTTGATAATGGCCGGTGCAGTACATCTGGATAACAGACCTGTAAGAATACCTTCTTTGATGTTAGTTAGAGGCTCAAGTATAACTGTTGTAGTAGATGTTGACCGGTTATGCCATGAGAAGAACTGTAATGATATCGCCTTTGAGTTGTCAGCTGATAGAATCCTATATGAGGACCAATATCTCATCGTAGTAAATAAACCGGCCGGTCTGCCCACAGAGGGAACAGTTGTAGAATCAAGAGACCATCTCTGTGCCGCCGTTAAACGATATATAGAAAAGAGAGATGGAGTGCCAGACCAGTACATAGGGCTTCATCATAGATTAGACCGAGAAACCTCAGGTGTTATACTTTTCAGTAAGGATAGAACAGTTAATCGGGGACTGCATGATATATTTTTAAATCACACAGCTCAGAAAACCTATCTTGCAATATGCCATAGGCCGGATGATAACAATATGAAAAGCCTACATAGAGAATTTATTATAGAGAATTGCCTCTCAAGAATATCCATAATGAGCAGTAGAGCTAAATGGGGTTCAGTTAAGGATGGCGGAGAACCGGCAATTACTAATATATCGATTCTAGAGGAAAACAGGTTCTACCTGCTTGTAAAGGCTGTCCCATTTACGGGCCGCACACATCAGATCCGAGTTCATCTGTCAGAGTACGGACTTCCCATACTAGGCGACACTCTATATGGAGGAGAGAGTTCTCTAAAGAATGTGCCATTTCTTAGGGCTATGCTTCACGCAGAGTCACTGGTTTTTCCGCATCCGATTACTAACCGTAAGATAACGGTTCGTGCAGCATTGCCGGGAGATTTCAAGCTAGCTATCAAGTCGCTAAATAGCCTTTGACATCCATGATAAATGCCAGTATACTAATCTCTATTTGCGTGGTGAAGTACCTACCTGCATGAAATATTTTTTTTTTGAGTTCCTGGGGGACAACCTATAGTTGTCTAAAGTTGGAAAAAAAATCTTACTGAAAAGAAAGATAACCTGTTAACAAACAGCCGTTTTTATGTTAGATGAAATTTGATAACTAGTGAAAGTGGATATAGTAAATAGTTGAGCGAAATTCTTGAGCACTAAATACGAAGAAAACGCACGAGGAAAAAGAAAATAAACAGAACCGGAGAAAAATTATGAATGGTTTTACAAGTAAAATTCTACACACGAAAGATAAACGTCAAGACTCAAATAAATCTTTACGATTTCCTATATATGAGTGTGCTGCATTTGAATTTGATACAGCTGAGGAAATTGCATTCTCATTTGACGGGTCAAAACCTGCTCATGCATATAGTAGGGCTTCTAATCCAACAGTTGAAGCGCTAGAACAAAGAATTATCTCAATGTCTGGTAGTAGGAATTGCATCGCATTTTCGTCAGGTATGGCTGCAATTACAAATCTAGTTTTAACACTGTGCGAATCAGGTTCAAATATAGTTGCTTCTCGCTATCTTTTTGGCAATACGGTAAGTTTGTTCGAAAAAACCCTTGGACCATGGGGCCTTGAAGTCAAATGGATAAATCCGAGTAACTTAGGCGAAATCGAATCACAAATTGATAATAAAACTAGAATGGTCTTCGTTGAATCTATTTCTAATCCACAAATTGTGGTAGTTGATGTAAATAAAATATCTGAATTATGCAAAAATAAACGAGTGCCTTTAGTTTTAGATAACTCATTAGCAACTTCCTATCTTCTTCGTTCTATCGATTATGGAGTACCTATTGAAATAGTTTCGACAGCCAAATACATTTCAGGAGGTGGGACTTCGATCGGAGGATTGGTAATAGATAATAGCAAATATGATTGGAGCTTATCACCAAAGTTTCAAAAGGATTCAATAAAATGGGGAATGGATACATTTGCCAAAACAATTCGAACAAGTGTCGCAAGAAATATAGGAGCATGTTTGTCTCCAAATTCCGCATATCTTCATATGCTTGGACTAGAAACACTAAGTCTTCGAATTGATAAAAGCAGCAGAAATGCCATTGAAGTTGCAGAACTACTAAGCAATCATTCAAAGGTTACTAAAGTAAATTATCCTGGGCTAAGCAAATCAGAATATAATTCAATTGCAAAAAAGCAATTTCGAAATGGTTATTGCGGGGGGCTACTCTCTTTTGAATTAGCACCGAAAGTTTCGGCAATGAAATTTATTAACGCTCTTAAACTTATCAAGAGATCTTCGAATTTTAATGATAACAAATCACTTATTATACATGCTATGTCGACGCTGTTTTGTGAGTATTCAAAAGAAAAACTTTTCGAAATGGGAATAAATGATCAACTTATTCGTTTGTCGGTTGGTATAGAAGAGATTGAAGATATTATTTCGGATATTTATCAGGCATTAGATACTGTAGAATAATAGGAGTATAAGAAATAAGAATCGCACGTTAAAGAAAAACCTAGACAGGCGCTCAAGAACTTCGCCCAACAGCGGATATGTCTACGCAACCTGTTCGGTTGCTACGCCCTATAGGGGATATTTTTTGTTTTGTTGGTGCGCTGTGCTCACTTTTTTGTCAAAGCAAAAAACATCTCATAGGCTCAGATGTTGCACGGAATTTAAGAATCGGGTGGGGCAAGAAGGAAAAAAGATGAATATCTCAATTATATATAAAAATTTTGAAGTAACTTCTGATTGGCCAATTTTTGAAGAATCTGAAACTGTTAGCCATAATAATACTCATGACTATCCTATTCCAATTGAATTAATTGAAAAACGCAAGAATGATGTTATAGAATTTATTCAAAATGATGACTATTTCGTTAAAACTATCTGGAAAGAAAATGAAAAGATTGGTATAGTAATTTTTGGCTTAAAACCATCAAAAGTTATTAAAGTTGGTTTTTTGTTTAATATATACATAAAAAAGGAACATAGGAATTCTCAGATTGGAGAAAAAGTAATTCATGATTTAATAGCCTTTTCTAAAGATCGTGGTTTTAAAAACATTGAATTATTTGTTGGGGCAAATAACTTACCAGCCAAACGGCTTTATGAAAAAACAGGATTTATATCTAAACAAATTGCAATGGAATTAAAATTATAAGAAATGAGCCTCGCTCGATTAAAAAAGCGAAGACGCTCAACACTATGAGTAACCTCCAGCAACCTCGCCTATCTGAGTTTCGTTGATCTGAAACTACCTGTGGCGGTGGCTTTAAGAGATTATATAAAAAACATTTATTTTAAACTCAAAGCGAATATTAAAGCGAATATTTTATTGATATTTATTTTATTATCAAAAAAAATAGTTTTTCTAAGTTTTGGATAAAATTGACCAAAACTAATTAATATGGAAGGTTGTTATGATTAATGATGATTTACTAAATTTGATAGAAACGACATTAAAAATTAAACTACCAGAATATTACAAAGATATTGTAAAAAAGTATCCTTTTGAAAATGAAGAAAAATATTCTAATCTTAGAATAGCATTAAATGATGATATAAATTAGATAATTGAAGATAATATTGATTTGGTAAAAAATGGTTTTAACGGACATACTTGGCCTAAAAATTTATTCGCATTTGGACATGATGGATGTGGTGATTATTATTTTATTAACTTAGAAAGTAATAATCAGAATATTTATTACGCTGATCACGAATGTGATTTTGATCTAGAAAATAAGGTGCCTTATGCAAAATCAATGAAGGAATTTTTAGATTTAGAAATAGAAATTGAGAACGAAATAAAATGTGAATAAATATTTTGGTCAACAGCACACAACTCTTAAATTTCTATCCAAAAATTTACACCGCCAATACTAATATCTAAAATCAAGCTGTCTAGATTTCGGGTAGAAATAGTTGAACGAAACTGCAAAGCATTTGATATGTTGCTAGTAATTGATCCTCTATGGACTTTGAATGTTGTTTTGACTTGATCAATAGTCAATTATATAGAAGTTTTTTTCCTATGTATTCGACTAATTTTGCAAGAGCCTCTAAGGAATATATTTTATTGTCGTTCTAAATACATTTACACTTAAAGTTGTCGACAATTTGGCGGGGAGATTAGGATAAAACCAAACAATGATATTTTTATAAAAAAGTATTTTGATTTTCAAGAAAATAATTGTAGTATTAAAATTATAGATAAAAATATTACAAGGAGTTTTTTATGGCAAACAACAAGTACAGGTCAATTGTGAAATTGGATTTCCAGTATGCACACAGATTTATGAATTACCCGGGAGAAGCAAGTTATCTTCATGGACACTCAGGTTATTTAACTATTGAAATTGAAGGGGATATGAACGAACATAATTATGCTTTTCCGGTTAAAGAGGCACAAAAACTAGCTTGGGCAGTTGCAGACAATTTTCATCATGGAACTATTTTTCAGGAAGGCGACCCCTTACTTGATTTAGTGTTACAAGGTTATGAGAAAACAGGAATGAAGGGAACAACAAAAAGATTTGGAACACCGGCAAAAGCACTCAATCATGAGTTGATTAAATCATTTCCGGAAAGTAGGGTGTCTGTGAGCAAAGGGCCATCTACTTGTGAATGGTTCTGTACAGTATTTTACGAATTATTGAAAGACAAGATGAATATTAAGAGGATAGAATTCCGTTCTTCTTCATTAAATTGTGCTTCAAGAGAATTTTAGCAATTAAAACTATATAAGACAGGTATGGAAAAAAGAGGTATGACATTAGTTAAATCTTATGTCTACCTCCTTATTGTATTAATAAGTGGAATTATTAATAAATTTTACTAAATTATTAAAAAACCCGCCATAAAGCCGAAATTATATTTTTAACCCGCGAAAAATGGAGTAATAGTTTATGTACATAGGTGGCAGTAGTAAAGTTGTAATTTTATTTATTCTCCTTAGCAGCCTGTCCTTCGCATCAGATAAAATTTTATTGGTTCCTTTACATTTAACTGATATCAATGCCGGTGATGGTAAGAGTTTTTCAGAAATTTCAAATAGTATATTTTATAGTATTAATGAAATTGAACTAAGAAATTGAACTAATAGGTGGCCCGGATTTTGAAGAACTCAGCTATAAATTAGAAATGCCAAAAATTAAAAATATTACTTTAGCAGTTGCGTCTTTATATGCAGAATATCTAGGCTTAACCCGTATCATTATTCCAAAGATCAGTTCTTCATAAAACGGGTATTTATTAATAATTAATTACTACAATCTTCCGAATCAAGAGGCCATAAAATCAATAAGTTTGAATTTTGAAAATATAACTCAATATCCAGACACTCTGATAAAAGGTGTTAGCTCAATTTTTGACAATCTCTCTTTTAAAAAAAGAACTTCAAAAAGTATTGATAATAGTGCAAGAATTCTAAACAACTCAATAAGTGTTTTGACTTAATTTTTTTAATATCACTAAAGATTAATCATGTGCAAATTCTAAAGATCTAGTTGAGTTAAAAAATTTCTGTCATAATATTTGTTGACTTATTTAATGAACATTCTTATACTTTAAAAAATCAATTTTTAGAACCCGCCTTAAAAGATTATAAAATGATGGATTGTATTAATTCAGTTGAAAGTTTAAATTTATATTAACTTTTTTTGTATTACAGTTGTGTCTAGGCCACCAAC
>CAYYKD010000013.1:7529-22650 GCA_964471825.1 uncultured Spirochaetales bacterium | reverse complement strand
GACTTATTTAATGATCATTCTTATACTTTAAAAAATCAATTTTTAGATTTTTTCCATAGGGAAAAATAGTTTGGAGGATAGTATGCAGAAGAAATCTAGTTTTGTAGTATTGTTTGTCTTGTTGGCAGCATTAACCTATGCACAGTCAGAGACGCCCACTTTTTCATGGGACTACAACGAAAGAGCGGTTATTATAACGGTATCATTTCCTAGTGGAACCTATGCATATATAGACTCGCCATACGCCATAAAGTTTGAAGTAAAATATAGTTCGGAAACAAAGAGTATTTTTAAAAAACCGATAATGCCTAAGGGAACCAGGAAGGACGATGAAATAATAATGAGGGGCTCAAATGTAGTTGAGATCCCATATAGTGGTGGTCTTAACTCACTAAAAGATGCAAGGGGACAATTTGTTATATCCAGTCAACTCTGCAATGAGATTCAAAACTCCTGCTATCCGCCTGAGGAGTTTACATTTACCCTCTCTGACGGCAAAATAACTTTGGGAGAACAAACCGATAACTCGCCAGAATTAAATAATTCAGTAAACTCAACTAACACAATTAACTCACCCCTTAAAAATAACACTCCGAAGAAAACAAAGAGGGGATTCTCTGAAGTTATTAGCGACCTTCTTAAGGAAAATACAGGTAGACCCATTTTTTCGTTTATCTTAGCATTTATAGGTGGAGTCCTTGCAAGTCTTACACCCTGCGTATATCCTGTTATACCGATAACTATCGGACTCTTTAGTCGAATGTCGATCGGACAACTCTCCAATGAAGATAAAATTGCCGGTAAAAAGCAGAGATCGTCATCATATAGGACGGCAGCAGCATTTATCTATGTCCTGGGTATGATTCTTGTCTATACAGCCCTGGGAGTTATAGCAGGTCTCACGGGTGGACTGTTTGGTTCCCTAACAAATACACCTATTTTTTTTGGTATTGTTACGCTTGTCTTTTTTGCCCTTGCTCTTTCTCTTTTTGAGATCTATGAAATTAAAATGCCAGCGTTTCTATCCGGCCTGAAGTCAGGTTCTCCAAACCGCTCTGATAGTCTGGGTGGAATCTTCTTTATGGGAATTGTTACAGGTCTTGTGGCTAGCCCATGTGTAGGCCCTATAGTATTTTTTCTACTCACAGGTGTTATGCAGGCAGGCAACCCATTCCTTGGCGGTATTCTAATGCTTGGCTTCTCGGCCGGCATGTCATTGTTATTTTTGCTTCTAGCGATCTTCTCGCAGCTATCATCCAAACTTCCAAGATCAGGTAACTGGATGGTTAGAGTAAAAATCCTCATAGGAGTGTTTGTTTTCGGTTCTGCTCTATATTTTGCAGACCTTCTATTCAAAATGATTCAGATTAACAGCCTCTACTATATTTTATTGGTTATAGTAGCATCCTCTGTTACTGTGATACTTTCATTTATCAAACTAGTCTCACTCTATGGCAAAGAGGGTTATAGACATTCAATTCTCATCCTTATCTTAATAGCTCTCGTTTCCGGTTACTTTGGCTATAGTTCTGTAAAGTTTGGCGGCCCTGACTGGTTATCTGATTATAGGACAGCAGCGGTGACCTCAAAGGAGACAGGCAAACCCGTCTTCCTTGATCTCTATGCAGATTGGTGTACGATATGCAGGAAGGTTGAGAAGGAGATAATTGCCGATACTCAACTGTATGAGACTCTGCAGACACAATTTATACCTGTTAAGATGAACTATGACCATCACAGAGAGTACCTTGAAGAAAAATTTGGAGTAAAGAGTGTGCCATTTATTGCAATAATTTCTCCTGATGGAGATATTATTAAAGTATGGGCGGGATTTGATAATTCAAGCACCTTTATTGAAAGTCTAAAGTCAGAGATAGAGACTCTTAATAAATAATCATTAGCTTTTTGTCAATACCGATAAGACAGACCTCAACTGAGCCCCTACACTGCACTAGGAAATCTACCATTGTTTACTTTTCCATAGCCAATATCAGGTCTGTTTTTTGTTAGATCATACTTTAGGGATTTATTTTCACTATTTGAATAGATTATCAACCCGTTATCAATTGAGACATTGTTAATAATTGAATTTCCTGAACTATCTATATGATAGACCTCTTTTTTTACATAGTCGAAAACTAATATAACCCGTGCGTCATAGATAATCAGGTAGGGTAACTTTGTATCAAATAAGGCTTGACCATTTGTATTGTAAAACTTATCCACCCCCCGAAATTTTCTGTCAAGCTTAAATGACAAGGAGGCACACCCCATGTGATGCTCACCAAGGTATTCAATCTCAACTTTTGCCCTATTAACTTTTGAAATAAGCGACATCTACTTCACCTCCATTCTATATAATTAATTCTCTATCTGAATTTGTTGTTACTTGCCGGGAAAAAATGTCTGTGCAGGCTTATCAACAAACAGGTCTTTCGGTTTTTTCCAATCCACCTCTGTTGAATAAAGTTCCATTACAAGCCATTGATAACCATCTGTAGCGATAAGTTTCACTCTATAATACTTCCCCTCATTGGTAAATGTATTCCATGCAAGATCACCTACCTTCCAGTTTACTTTTCCATTGTTTACCTCAGGTTTACTGCCCGATTCGTTTTCTTTACGGATCCGCTCCGGTCCAACCCACTCATTCCAAGACTTGCCGTACCCATCATAACTTATATAGTATTTATCATCCTGTTTCTTCAGTATTTTACCGACATACCATGTCCCCTGCCAATTTATTTTAACCTGATCACCTTGCTTAATTATTTGTTCTATTTTTGTAGTATTATCTGCTTTATTATTATTATCAGATGGTTGATCATTAACTATCTGTTGGTCTGATGCGATCAATGCCGACTTAGGTTTTGTAGTGTTATATGTACTGTCATAGTCTTTTCCCAGCACATCGATATATTCAAGCGGTACAAGTGTGGTATAATCACGCCAAATCATATCCAACCGGGGCCAGTCAACACAGAGATATCGCCCTGCCTCATTATGTACAATCTGCACTTTAAAAAACTCTCTTTCATTACTCCAATCGGTAGCTACCCACTCACCTACTTTCCAGTTTTGTTTAAGCGGTATAAGGTTGGCACCGATTATTTTAAAAGTAGAACCGTTATAGAAAATAGCAACCTCATAATAATCACCGAAAACTTTTACTATCTTGCCTGCATAGTAATCGTGCTTCTTTGCAAGCACATGATCCCCTACCGAAAACCCTTGAGCATTTATAACTGTGATAGACAAGCATAAAAATGCACTTATTAAATATACGGTTTTTTTTATTTTCATATTTCCATCCATTTACTTTAGTTACAATATTTTAACCACAATGCTTACATAGATATTGACTTTTTTAAGAATTAGATCCCCGAATTATTGAAGAGTATGTAACCATCAATCGTAAATATACGCTGATTGCCTCTCCCTGTTGAATCCGGTATTCTTGAACCGGATATAATTATGGTTTGGCCTTGTTCTGGTTTAACAGAATATTCAAATCGTGTTCCATTTGATAATTTATGCGTCTTTACAGCTCCCTGCACATTCTGTCCGGTTGTGTCCTGTAATAGAGAAACAATTCTAAAAGCAGAGGGGTGTTTTGTATATATATTCAGATATCCTGTAACCTTGTCGATATAGGCTTTTTCAAATGAGACATTGTTAAGATCAGCTTGAAATGTACTTATAACAGGGTTTTTCTTTGAACTTTTTTTTGCCGAATTTCTAATTACAAAGGAGTATATCTGATTAACAGTCTCACTGTCTACAAGCGATCTTGCCTGAATTATACCTTTATAATCACCGGCAGAGGGCGGGTAGAAAATACAGGTAATTTTACCTTCATCCCTAACTGATACAGCATGATTAGCCACGGTTTTTCCATTTAGGTCGCTTAAATATGGTGTTAAATGTGTATCAGGGGGGCCATTAAACTCAAGAATAACCTTTCCATCGTCTGTTTCGTATAGGTCGCTTGACTTTACTTTATCGTCATTGCCATTCTCATTGATTATTTTCATATTCTTGATTGTACTTTCAGTCATTATTACCCCATATTTCCAGGCAGCAGAACCGAGATCCGGTCTTTTAAGAAACTCTTCCACAGTCATGTAGCGTTCTGTGAGTCTTTCTTCAGGGTTCAAGGCAAAATATTTTAATAGCTTTGCCTCAGGGTGAATAAAAAGATGATCACTTTTTTTATCGTAGTCCATCATCTTTGAGTATTTTTTATTATTATAGAACCGTCTCGTATTTGCACTGCAATCAACAATATACAAACTCCCATCAAGCCTTACAGTATTCCATGCGTGATACCCCGGTTTGCCTGTCATCCCTTCAGTACGATTTAACACGCCAAGTACAACTCTCGCTTCAAGCCCACCCAGCTCAGCCATCATTTTGTAGAGAGAAGCATATCCGTCACAGTTTGTACGCCCGTATTTTAATACACCATACGGCTCAACGCTCCCATCGGGGTCAGACTGTGTCTTCATCCTTATCAACAGATCCGAGTCATAGGCGATATTAAGCGTTATCCAGTCGTGGATCCTCTTTGCGATTACAAACTGGTCATCTGTTCCATGCTTCAACTCTCCGATCAGTTTTAAAAGCGATTCATTACCTGGTTTGTCAAATACTTCATTGTTGATAGATTCTGATATTTCAAGCACCCTTTTGTCAATAACCCCGGTTCTATAGACCGCCGCTTTTTTATCCGCTGCAAGTCGGTCTGTTGACTCAAATATTGGAAATTCGAGCGAGTTAGATTGTGTTGAAGGCTCATTTTTTGAATTAATCACCGGATATTTTAAAGAATAATTAAGTGATCTGAAGTCTTCACCTTTTTTTTGAAGCAAGGCAGGTATATATTCTGAGAGATGCCAGTAGTAGTAGTCATTGCCGTTTTCACCTTTCCAACCCGGAAAATGGTGCCTGTTTTCGGGATAATAACCGTGAATTGGTCTGACCCCCGCCATATTTTCAATAACATGAAAAAACTCGTGCAGTATCAGATCGGGACCGTTCCATGTCATCCTATTTGCGGGTATATGAATAAACCCTCTACGAACACCTCTATCAAATCCCTCAACACTAAAATTCACAGCTCTTCCGTTAGCATTGTTAAACTCCGGTATAGACCACACAATCAACACCGTATCGTAATGTTGCAGCCTCTCTCGAAAATAATCAGGGTATCTTAGTGTCAGATCGTTGTGATTCGGGATAAGCCCCCATGTTTCAAGCGGATCAGCAGTCGGCTTTGTCCAGTCTGCCTTATCAATATAAAAGCCGGGGTTCTCGATACTATACTCAATGCCAAATCGCCCACCTGTTGCCGCCTCGATAAAATACTTAGTAAAAGCAGCTGATATCTCTGTGTGATCTATGTGTGTTTTGTGAATTTTGTCATTAAACTTGAATCTGTTTCCATGAACAGTTATATCTATGTTCGATTGATCTGCTATAAGTATTAAAATCCTATGTGTGTATTCAGGTTGAATATTGTTAGATGAGAGAAATTTCTTGAATAGTTTTTCAAGCAGGGTGTACTCAGATAACATTTTTTTACTCAACTCTGAATCGGTCTTGACAACCTCTAATGCTTCCTGCATAAACTTTTGGGCATTTTTAAACGATCTCTCCTTCAATGATTCTAGCGATCTGTAATAAAGAGCCTTAGAATAGCTCCCGGCTATGCTGTTTTTTTCCCCCTTATTAATCAGCTTGACACCGATTCGTCCCGAATTAACAGCAAACTCATAACTACCGATGGCAAAATACAGCCGGCACAGATCACCATAGATATTAACCAATTGTTTTCTATATCTCTCCTTGTCATTTACCTTAACTGCAGTTTTCATCAACCCGTCAAGCTCACTTGCCCTAAGAGTGTTTGCATCTATGCCGATATTAAGCCATTGAGTACTCTCGTCATAGAGGCCGAGCTTTGTGTAAACTTGAGCACCTTGAACAAACACCCATCCATTATGAAACCCCTTATCAAATGCTGCTCTGTAGTGAGTCACAGCCTTATCGTGTTCCTTTGTTCGCATATAGTAGAACTGAGCAAGCTGTGCAGAATAGAACCCTGACTCCGGTACCATCTCTGAGGCTAGCAGGAAATACTTTTCTGCATTCACAAGATCTTTTTTATTAACATGCTCCTGTGCTTGTTTCAGATATTCACCTGCATTCTTACTATCAGCAGATAATAATGGTGATATCGATATCAATACTGCAAACATAACAGAGAAAAATAAATTTCTACACATTATATAACCCCGCTTAAAATTTTATTACACTATCAAACCCATAATCACTTATGTACCCTCTTACTCAATATCTTACAGTAAAATATTTTGATAGTCAATTATTCTTTTTTAAGAGTCTCCTAGAGATAAAATTATTAAGCGATGTTATAGCTCCAAATCCGAACGCAATTGCCCCTGCGATCATAAGAGTATCTATGCCGCTCTGTAGGGATCTTGCACTTTCACCTGATAGAGAGAGCCTCAGCGTATGATACATTCCTCCACCGGGAACTAGAGGGATCATTGCCGCTATGATAAAAACTGTTACCGGCACCTTAAGAATCCGTGCCATTATTTCAGAGTATATACCAACAATAAATGATGCGGCAAAGTAAGAGAAGATGTCTGACCCTGTCAACTGTTCAATGTAAAGTTTACTAAACCACGATATAAATCCACCTATACTTACAAAGAGAAGGTTCTTTGAACCGCGAGCATTAAACAGCAAGGCAAATCCAAGCGTTGCAAACATTGCATATAGGCTGCTTAGAAACATATTTATTACCCCTTCATTATCAGATCTATCTTTAAGATAAAACCTGTCCCTATAGCAATTGAGACCGCAACAAAGACAGCCTCAAAACCTTTTGATATTCCTGCCAGTAGATCCCCTGCCATTGTATCACGGATTGCATTAGTTATGGCGATTCCCGGAACAAGCAACATAATTGAACCGATAATAATAATGTCTCTCTCAACAGGGAGACCTATGAAGACAGCAAGACAGGCTGTAAATGCTGCAATTGCACCGCATATAACATTCTTAAAGAAGTCATCAAAGTTGACTGATTTAACAGCATATCCCGATGATGAAATAAGCACACCATTGACAAATGAGACCATTGCATCCGGGTAGGTTCCGCCAAATACAAGTGTAAAAAAGAAAGATATAAAAGCTGAAAGAATTACCTTAAATAGTAAGTTGTGAGTACCGGCCTTCATGATGCTATCAAGTTTAGTATTCACCGTATCAAGGTCAGTTCTATTAGTTATCTCCTGTCTGGATAGGTGATTGATAAGAGAAATCTTATTAAGGTCAATCGATCTATCCTTTATCCTAAGAACCCTTGAGACAGTTCTGTTAAATCTATCTGTAAGCGAAACAATAATACCGGTCGGCGTTACAAAACTCTCAGACTGTTTGTCATAGCTCTGGCATATCCGTTTAATAGTATCCTCTACACGGTAGGTCTCACCGCCATTCTGCAGTATGACACTACCTGCCTTGACTGCAACACTCAATACCGCATCATTATCAAAATCTGTGTTCTTTTCAATCATCAGCCTTTTCCTTTCATCTTTATTCTTGAGTACTCGTTAATAACCTCGCTATTTACCTCTTCAGGATAGAGATCGAGTACCGAAACTCCAATCTTCTTGATCTCTCTTATAGTCTTCTCTCTACGATTCGCAAGGTCAATTGCAGCAATCTTAGTATAAAGAGATTCATAGGTTGGCACCTTTTTATCACAGAGATCAAATAATTTTTTATCTCTTAACAGGACTATCAGAATACTATGTTTCCTTGATAATACAGAGAGGCATTTTTTATATATCTTAATGTTGCTGTCATCATAGATATCAGTAAATAAGACAATCAGACTTCTCTTACTAAGAACCGAACCAATGTAGCCAAACGCTTTTTTGTAGTCAGACTCAATGATCTCGTTATCCAGCGTACTCAGGCTATAATTTATGCGATTTATCGCCCTCAGGTCTTTTGATGGTGGAATATGTGTAATAATGTTATCTGCAAACCCTGTAAGGCTAATGCTGTCCCCCCACTTAAGTGCAGAATAGGAAAGGGTCAAAGCAGAATCAACAGCAAAGTCAAGCAGAGTCTTGTAACCCTGAGATGAGGAGAGGAGACGACCACAATCAAGCATTATTGCAAGAGAGAGCCTGTTTTCAGTTCTATAGACTCTTGTTATAGGTTTACCCTTTCTTGCAGTTGCTTTCCAGTCAATTCTACTATACTCATCACCCTTGTTGTAGTCTCTCAGCAGTTCAAAATGAGAACCGTCACCGTATATCCTATTTTTTTGATGACCTGCAGGATCTCTCCTGCCTAGCCTCATTATACTAAAGGGATTCTTGTCGGCAGGTACAAATGGCAGAATCTTCACCGACACATCGATTTTAACCTTTGAATAGAACTTGAACAATCCCATAATTGATGAGTAACTCACAAACAGGTTATCTATTGTGTATGAGCCTCTTCTAAAACAGAAAACTCTAATGCTGAAACTCTCTGTTTTATAGGGTGCTATAGTAAATGGTTTCCTAGAATATTCTCTACTAAACTCCGGCCCCGTATCAAACAAAAAAAACAGGCTTAGACTCTGAAAATGAGAGTTCTTTACCGATATGTTAAACAGATTATATGATTGTGATTTGAGAACAGGGGGAATATCAACAGTTATATTCAGAGTTGCACTTTTGTTATCTGCCGAATAATTTTCATTAATAGAGTTAGATAAAATCTGATTACCCTGAGTCTGTAAGCCTGGACTCCCGGTTATCTTACTGTTGTTGCTTAACAACAGATCTACTAGGCAAATAAGTACTATTATCACATCTGCAATTATAACCAAAACCAATAGTTGATCGATCAGATATGATACAAAACCTAGAACCAGCGGAAGAAGTGCTATAATTAGAAGTCTATAGGTCGGGGAGAACCCTGTTTTCATCTTGGAACCTGCACCTTATTTAGAACCTTAGTTATAAAACCATCAGTAGTTGCACCCTCCATCTCTTCACTTGACTCAAGGATTAGTCTGTGTCTAAGTACCGGGTAGGCGGATTCCTTAACATCGTCAGGTACAATGAAGTCCCTTCCATAGATTGCGGCAAGTGAACGGGCAGATTTAAACAGGGCGATAGTCGCTCTCGGAGAAGCACCGACCTCTATGCCCGGAGTCTGTCTTGTTGCAGTAACAATGTTTACTATGTAGTCAAGGATTTTTTCATCGGCATTTATACAGTCAAGAGCTGATCTGTATCTGTTAAAATCCTCCGTAGTGCATACTATATTCAGGCTGCAATTTTCGAGATGATCTGATTCAAAACCATTCTTAAACATGGTTAGCATAGACTTCTCTTCATCTATAGACGGGTAACCGACATTGATCTTAAACATAAATCTGTCAAGCTGTGCTTCCGGTAGCGGGTATGTCCCCTCTAATTCTATCGGGTTCTGTGTTGCAATTGTGATAAATGGATCATCCAACCGATGAATAATCCCGTCAATAGTAACCTGTCTTTCCTGCATAACCTCAAGAAGTGCCGCCTGTGTCTTAGCAGGGGAACGGTTGATCTCATCTGCCAATAAAAAGTTCGTAAAGACAGGCCCCTTTCTTAATGTAAAATCATTCTTAACAGTATCGTAGACAGTTGTTCCGACAATATCCGAGGGCATAAGATCGGGTGTGAATTGAACTCTCTTAAAGCATGACCCTATGATCCTGGATAGTGCATTAGCAATCAGTGTTTTCCCAAGTCCCGGCAAACCCTCAAGTAGAATATGCCCGCCATTAAGGAGTGCTGTTACAACAAACTTGATAACCTCATCCTGTCCCTTTACAACCTTCTTTATCTCATTGGATATATCGTTATACAACCGCTTAAAATCAGCCGGCCCCGGATTCTGCCCCGTGCTTGAGTCACCGTTCCGGTCATCTGTATTATTCATCGTGCTATTATTCGTGCTATTAATCGTATTATTCATCCTAATTACCTCGCTTAAGTTTATTTAAAAATTCTATTCTCTTATTATCAATATCTAATAGCTGCGACAGATCAGTCTTGCTTAAAAAAAGTTTTCGACGGGTCTTACTGTCCTTTGAAATCTCACTATTAATTATTTGCGGCTGCAGAAATGCAAGAGCATTTATATCGAGTTGATATCTGTTAACAACAGCCAGTGCAAGCTCATTATTGTTGTCCTCTCTGATCCCTGTGTAGTATCTCAGTTTCTCAAAGAAGTAGTGATCGGGAATCTGCAGTATATCAGAGTTGGTGCGTGAGGCAAAGTAGAGCCCTATTGCACGAAGATGATATGAGATGTCTCGTGAAATATACTTGTTGTAGTCAGGCACATTTCCAAACCTTCTAAAACAGATCAGCAGAAATATCGTAGTTAATGCTAACATCTGCATGATAACGACCGTTCTGGAAATGTTAAAAGGTTGTTTTCTCAACTGCCTGTGCTGTGTTTTTGTTAGAATTGAGAATGTAGACAGTTGAACTGTTATCAGAACAGATATTATATAGAAATCGTGCATTATCACTTTTTAGTATTGAGTAGTCACTAAATATTGCATTGTCAAAGAAGATGATGTTTTTAACAGATACCTTATTTTTATCGGTTAGTGCTATGGCGTAGACCTCATTTTTACTGGAAAGTATAACGCTATGATGAAACTCATGTTTTTTGCCTGTTCCATCTGATAGATTTTTAAGATCACTAAGTATCTCGTCCAATTTATCAAGATAGTTGTAGTCTGAGGACAGATAGAGATCGGAGACGCCATCTCCATATTTATTTATATCCGGTTTAATTATAAAAAAATCTCTCGGCTTACTGCTGTAATCGGCAGGTTTTACAAAGTATATTTTAGTTGCATATTCTATGGCACTATCATTTTCTAGGATGGTCTTTAGCTCATCGATGCTATAGAGCGACTCATCAATTATTACTTTGAATTCAGCTGACTTATTATTAATTATGTTTGTCTCTGTTATCTTTTTTTCAGTAATTTTACCATTAATTCTAACACCTGATTTGACTTTTAGACCTGACTCGATAAGGATTGTTTCATATAGGCGGTGTCGACTGCTTGATAGAAATGAATCAAATGGAAAACCGGTAGCCTGATATGTGCTATTGTATTGAATCAGCTTATATATTGAAAATACCACCATAGAGATAAAAACAGATAGGACCAATGAAGTTATAATTTTTTTCATCATTTATTCCACTTAGATGAGGTTAAATTTTTTCTTGAATTACCATTTATACTACCATCTATACTATTAATTCTATTATCAGTTCTATTATCATTTCTATTATTATCACTCTTATTCCCGTAGAATAGGCCGTTGGCACCGGTGTCTGCAGATATAAAACAGTCATTAAATATCTGTCTATGCGATTGATAGAAGGCATTATCTGTACAGTAGTTGTCAAATGAGATCATCTCCGCAGCGACAAACAGTCGCTCAAATGGTTCTCTTAGACTACTATCGCCGATAAGCCTTAGGAATCCACGATTAGTCTCATTTTTCCTTATTACGATACCACAGGCGTTTAGATACTGAACTGACATTCTATGCATCAATACAAGTGCCTCGTTAAACCTGTTTTCATTTTCAAGTCTATTGAGTTCACTAAGAGTGAGTTCACCATTTACTATGCTGTTTATACCACGATTCTTTCTGTTGTTTGATATACTCCTGGAAATCATGGTCTCATAGATTGCAATAAGCCCGATAGACAGCAAGAATAGAACTAATACCGATATGATAAATATAGCCATTCTTCTAATAAGAGTTTTCCTGTCCTTAAGTGTGTTCCCGATAAACCCAATAATTGAACGAAACAGTGATTCTGTATACTCTCTGAATTCTACCTTGGCCTTTTCGGTTTTTACTATCCGCTCAACTGTTTTGTCAATTTTTTTATGGGCGACTTCGGATGAAAAAAGCGTTTGGTTAACAATTATCAATAATAGAGAGAATCCCAAAAAAATAAAACTTTTCATCCGATTAGCCCTGTTTATATCTATTTGCCGTTTCTATACTGATCATCGGTTAAAACTTCTTCAGCTCGTTCAACCATATCCTGCACAAGAGATTCTACTCCATAGTTTTCATATTTTATCTTCTGATTAAAATAGATGCAGACATTAAATGAAAGTGCAAAGGCAGAAAAGATAAAACCTATACATATCTGAATGATCTGTGCGATAATTGTGACTGTAAATGACGGAATTGTAATATTAAGCATACCTGAGACAGCAGATGAAAGTTGAAAGAGAACAAGACTGAGTGATCCTGAGATCATTGATACGCCGATATAGATTAGAAAGTATAATGACCATGCACCCAGGACACCCCAGAAACTATAACCAACCAGTTTAAATGATCTTGATACTGCAGTACCGGCCTTGAGGTTCTCAAAGACAAGTGCCGTCAATGTAAGGGAGACTAACGCCATCATCGGTATGTAACCTATGCAGCAGGCTAATACCCCTGCAAACACAAGTAGTATGGTCAAGAATGATGCCCCGATAATAGAGCCGATTTTTGACTTAACCATCTCAAATGACTCTCTATAGGTCCACTGTTCCCCCCGGAAACTCTTGATAAACATATCAAGTGAGATCCCTGTGTAGTAACTGTTTATCACTAAGGCAAGAATTCCAAATATCACAAACACAATAGAAAATGCCCCGATAATAGAGAAGTCCGGTGTAATAATATTTGACCTGAAAAATGACTCAGGATCACTAAATAGACCGGTAATAGTATCAAAATTATTAAATCCGATAAATATTGCGAGAAACAAGACAGCAGCTGCTGCAAGAACCAGATATATCAAAACAAGTATACCATAGATCTTTAGATAGCTTTTTAGGCACGAGAAACTCATTCTAAATGCTCTGTCAATCAACTCCGTAATGTTCATCTTCTTGATGTTATTTTCCATAGATCGTCCTCTTAAAATAAATTTTTCTGATTATACCCGAAAAAAACATTCTAATCGAGTAAATTATTATAAAAATAAATGTGATTATCATAACTGCTAGTTTTATGGCATATGGAGCCTTTGATGGTGATAAAAACCCTTCAATAAATGCGGCTGCAGTAATAAATATTGCGGCAACAAATGCGATCGGCATGATCTCTCGGCTCTTATTTCTAAGTGAATCAAGCCGTCTCAGGCTACCGGGAAACAATATAGAGAGACCCATTGCAAGTCCTGAACCACCTGCAAGGCAGATGCCCAACAGCTCAAGTGATGAATGTGCTGTTACAAAGTTAAAAAAATTACCGCCATAGCCTGCCTTTATAATGAAACCCTGAATTGTACCTATCATTATCCCGTTATAGATAATAATAAAGATTGCCCCAACCCCAAATAGAATTCCCGATGCAAAACTTGTGAGAGCAATCGAGACATTGTTTTTTATATAGTAACCCGTCATATAAAAATTTGAATTCAGATCTCTTGATTTAAATTTATCATCACTAAATGAATCAACCATTGCTGTTAGTGTTTCCTCGCTAATCAGTCTTGCTGCAAGTCTTGAGTTTTTATAAACAAGAAGAGTTGACCCCAGTATTGAACCGAAGAATAACACAATAATTACCGCAAAACAGATCCAATTCTTCTTTATAGCCATGGAAAAATCATCAACCAGGTATCTGTTTAACTCTCTGAATACAGGCCTGTTGACCGAATATAGAAGATTATGAAGTCCAATGACCAGATTGTCGATATAGTCAACTACATCAGGTGATAGTCTCAGCGTTCGTGAGGTCTCGGCATCTGTGGTTATCTTTCTGTATAGATCAGGAAGCTCAACAAACTCATGATCGTTTAGCCTTTTTAACTTATGTCCCTTTGTTCTATCTATAATTTGTGCGATGGTTGTCCAGTATTCCTTTCTCTCCTCGATAAATCTTCCGGAGCGTGTAAATTTCACCTGTTCATGATTTTCATTAATATTATCCTTAAAAAGAATATTATCCTTAAAAAGAATATTTTCATTATCAGGATTATTTTCATTAATATTATTTACTGCCGAATTTTTTTCACCTGATTCCGGTGTTTCCGGTTTATTTCTATTATCGTCATTCATTCTCATGTCCTCTATAGACTCCAAGCAGATACTGATATGGATCGGTATTTCGTGTATCTTTATTCAGTTCATCTTTATTCAGTTCATCTTTATTCCGTGAAGTTAAATCATCATTAAAATCATCATTCAGAATGGCTCTGATCTTTCTGGAAAGGTTTATTGCAAGTTCAGATTGTTTTTCCGGTGAAAACTTGTCATAGTTCTTAATAAACTCTCTAAGGACAAACAGTTCATTCTCAGACAATCTTCCGGTCAGAGTCACCTCGCCAACACTCCTGTCATAGTTTACAACAAGATTAGGTATGTTACTTATCTTTTTGACATCTCTTACTACTATAGTGCCGCCTGCTATGTCACCCAGCCTTTTAAAGTTCCTTACAAAAACAACTGAGAGCAGTCCTGCAATCATCAATGTTCCAATGCCGTCAATATACCTTACAAGATTTCTAATAAGTATATCTGATAGTTCAAGCGGCCCGCCAGTCTCTGAAACAACCCTTATCGACATTAGCGATTTGCCGGGCGTAGTTCCGTTGTACTTGTATTCCATAAAGATAAAATAGCCCCATTGAAGTAGAAAGCTTATGAGAAAATAGAGAAAAATTGCAACCCCCGAAAACGCCTGATTGTCAAGTGAGCTTTGCAGTTGATCAAATGGAATTGAGTAGACAGAGAGATATAGAAGCACAATAGCAAGAGATGTCAGAAATACTATTACAGACAGGATAATGAGATCGATAAAATAGGCAATGAGTCTGCTGAGTGGGCTTGAGAGGCGATACCTTAATTTAAATCGCTCAGGGGTAACAATGTTTATAATTCCCGAATCATTCCTCGCTGAATTCTCATAGCGATTGTGCATCTTTTTATCATTCATATAACTATTCAAAATGGACCTCAACCTTTTTAAGGAAAAAAATTTAAGGG
>CAYYKD010000013.1:0-7519 GCA_964471825.1 uncultured Spirochaetales bacterium | reverse complement strand
TAATAATAAGTTAGAGATTCCTGCCTTCGCAGGAAAGACAAATATTTACCTGTAGATTATTGCATTTTTTAACTTTATACTCTCATCTTTTGAAACAAACAACTCAACCAGTTTAAGCGACAGGTCAATGGCAGTTCCAAGCCCCTGAGAAGTGATAATCCTATTATTTACAACAACACTCGTATCAATGTAGGTACCGTTTTTGATTTTACCTTTCCACCCCGGATAACAGGTATAATCCCCTGTCAGCACTCCCGATTTGTCAAGGACAGAGGGAGCTGCACAGATAGCCGCAATATATTTCTCATCGCGATAAAAATCAGAGACTACTTTTAATACTCGCCTGTCAGATTCTAGATTAGGAACACCGGGAACACCACCCGGAAGTATCAAGAGTTGTGGTTGGCTAAAATCATATGAATCCATAAGACCATCACAGGTGATATTAATCCTATGAGCTCCGATTACGCCGGTAGTATTAGACACTGAGATCATATCAACTGCGATCTCTACCCTTCTAAGAAGATCAACAATAGTTATAGCCTCCACTTCCTCAAATCCCGGTGCAAATAACATAACTGCCTTGTTTACCATAGTCTACCCCAATAATATCAAATATATTTTTGCAAGAGCCTCTCTAGTTATTATTTATACTAAAATCTCCAATAAATCAACATATAATAAAAATAAACAATCTGCAGACTTAAAAAAACTTGCTTTTCCAAGAAATATGGACTATAATAGACACAGGTGTTTATTTAATTCGGTGCATTCCGGCAGCCCTATTCAACACAGATTAGTTATTCGTTTTTTTATCTTTCTGTTGTTGTTGTTTTTTCTTGTTATAGATTTTTTTTTATAAAATTTTTATAAATTTAATGGCGTGAGGTAATGAGATGTATAAAAGAATATTCCTAATTATTTTGATGGTATCAGCAACATTCGGTTGCATGTTTACTGAGCCGCCTGTTCTCGGCGGTAATGTCTATAAGTTTGTTAGTGATGGATTTTCGTTACCTGTATTTGATACACACCGATTTAGCGGAGACCAGATCGCTCTTGTAGGCGACATTCAAATGTTTCCGGTTGAAGAGACCTACTACTGTACGATACCGCTGGCAAATCCCGGACGGGTTAATATGACCTATACAATCAATACAGATGATTATGCATTATTAGAGGGTTTATCAAACAAGACTGTAGCAAGCGGGATATTTGACAAGGTAAACTATGAGATTAAGTTTTCATTTAAGCCCCTGATAGCTGCAGATAAAAAAGACATAAAGTTTAATCTTGAATTGAAGAGTAACATGCGGAGCTATGACACCCCTGATATTCCACCTATAAGGATAAACTCACGGCCATCCATCGTTATTCCTAAAAAAGACAGCAATGGAGCCGAGATAGAGAATAACACATGGATTCCGATAATTGAAAACAATGTTGCTACAATCTATTGGGACTATCTACCCACGGTTACAGATAATGATCTGGTATATCTGATTATTGGATATAGTATTAATAACATACAGAATTCTGAAAAAATTCAGTTTGATAGTTCTAATAGCAAATTTGGTGATAATAAATTTACTTTAACAGGTGTTCCTGTAGATGCTAAGATATCGTTTAATTTTACTGTCTATGATGATGAGGGACTAAGCTCATTTCCGATAAATTCAGGAGATGTTACCGCAAACAGATCCCCGGCACCTTCTATTGTAAGAGGTGACAACGACTCATTAAATGAGGTAACTATCACCTCTGCCTCCGGCACACAACTTTACAGTAAAATTGACGCCGATGATCCGGCACCGGTTGAATCCCCTAAAAAATACAATATAATTACATCGCACACAATTGAAGCCTATACTAAAAAGAGGGGCTTTCTTGACTCAGAGGTTGTTTCAAGGAGTATTACTGCAAAGTACAGGGTTATTTATAATGGAAATGGCAATACAGGCGGTACTGTTCCGATTGATGACCCTTATGATTATAACACAACTGCAGCTATCTCCGGCAATGCAGGTAAACTGGTAAAAGAGGGCTTTGTTTTCTTAGGGTGGAATACTCAGCCTGACGGAAGTGGAGACGATTATATAGAGGGCGATACAATTTTAATCGCCACAGAAGATATTACAATGTATGCACAATGGATTAGTGAGGACGGACTGACTATAAGATTCACAACAATGCCGGATTATCAATCATTGGTATTTAACCCTTCACAAGTAACGGTTGGTAAAGATCAGCCAGTAACACTAATTCCATCAAACACAGATTTAGCTACTAATGGTACTAATTGGCAATGGTTTGTTGATGGAATACAATCAGACAATACAACTTCAAACTTCGTTTTTTCTTCAAGTGAAATTGGGGATACTATAATTAGTTGTATAGTAAAATATGATAATGTTCTCTACTCTGGATCGATTAAGATCACAGTTATTATGGATTAGAAATAGATTTTTTGTTATTGGGGGCAATAGATGAAAAAGTGGGTATATTTGCTTTTCTCTTTTTTGGTACTATTTTTTTTGGTACAATTTTCCTGTATGGATTCATCTCTGTTAAAAAAAGGAGTCAATAATGATTTTAATGATTCTAATAATGGCACAAAGACCGGTAGTGTAAGTATTTTCATACAATCAAATGATAACATAGGCACCTCTAGAAGTGTTGTTGCGGACTTTAATTCGTTAATAACATCATGGAATCTTACACTGACGAGCAATGATGGTTTTGATACGATAAATCGTTCAGTAACAAGTGGAACTGTGAATATAGATCCTATTTACGCCGGCAACTGGAATATTCTTATTGAGGGCAAAAATAGCAGCGGAACTACTCTGGCAAATGGCGAATCTACAGTTGAGATATTAGAAGATGAGGTTAAAAGCGTTAATATTGCAACAACATTCTTACAGGTTGGAACCGGTTCATTCTCTTTGACACTAACATTTCCGCTTGCGACAGGGATAGATAGTGTAACAGGGCAAATTATTGGGGAAATAAATGGGGAAACAAACGAGGAAACACTTACACCGGTTATTGACACTACAGACCCTGTGAACGGAAAGGTTACATTTGCAAAGACATCCCTTCCATCAGGGAGCTATCCACTAAAAATAACCTTTAAAAGGGGCGAAGTCCTTGCAGGCATTTTCATTGAGGCAATAAATATATGGGATGACACAACAAGCGATAAATGGCTGGGAAATAACGAAGAACTTCTGGATGAGAGGGCATTTACCGAGTCAGAATTCTTCAGCAGAAATGCAAGTCTTCAGAATCTCACATTTAGCGATGCATATCTACCCGATGATTTTATTTTCAGCTCTGAACAGACAGATGGCTACATAGTCAATATTTGGGGAAATAGCGTTAAGTTTACTCCAACCGAGTCAATACAGGGGCAAAAAATAGAGTATTCATATAACGGCTCTGCCTATACCACAAAAAAGACCGATAATCCCATAGCAATAACCCTTGTGGATGGCGGAGAAATAGATCTGATAGTTAGAGTAACTGCACCTGATAAGGTTACACAGAAGAGTTATACCCTCAATCTAAGAAGGGTTTATAAAATTACCTATGATGGAAACACAAGTACAAGCGGCGATACTCCTCCAATTTATGGGGTATTATATGATCTAATTCAACTAAGCTCTAACGGTTACACCAAAACAACTGATGGCAAAACCTACACTTTTATCGGGTGGAATGAGGATGTAAATGGTGCTTTGCCGATGATGTTTGAAGAAGAAGATTACTATATAACCGTGGACAAAACACTTTACGCACAATGGACAATCACTTCTAATGCAACAGTTACATTTTCAACCACACCGGGGTTTGCTGTTTTTACCCCTACGCCGGGGATGATAACCGTAACAGCAGGTCAACCGATAACTACAGAAGTAAATATCGGAGAAACCGTTTTAACAGACTGGAGTGGCTGGAAGTGGTATGAGAATGGCACTTTGATAACCGGGGTAACAGGCAATACACTGACCTACGACACAACCGGTAAACTCGGGGATTATATTATCTACTGTTCTGCAATACACAACGATATATTCTACTCAGGGGAGTTTAAGGTTAGAGTGAAGTCGCCTGTAAGTTTCACGGTCGGCTACGATGCAAACGGTGGGGTTTTCCCAAATGAGGGAAGTTTGCCTAATGATGACGATGTGCCTTCGGGAGGCTCTCATACGGTTGAGGGAGCTATAGGTATTCAAAAAGCAGGCTACGCATTTGTCGGATGGAACACAAAACCGGATGGGGATGGTGATACATATAGTGCAGGTGATCCTATAGAAGAAATAATCGGTAATATAGTGCTTTATGCTAAGTGGGGAGTAATACCAGCAGAAAACAGGGTTGCTGAACTGCTGATGGATGGTGACCTGTCTGGTGGTACAGCATCAGTAGCTCCAACATCTGTTTCTAATAGAAAAGGTGAAGCAAATAAAGCTTTATTATTTAATAATTCTCCTTCTAACAACACTAATAATGCAGAATTTAATGATCCGGCTCTTTGTTTTACAGATGCATCGAGTTTCTCGGTTAGCGTGTGGACTAAAGCATCATCAGCTTCTGTATCAGAAAATGAACATATAATTATTGTAATTGATATGCCAAGCAACCAGTTCCAATACGGATTATACTTCAAGGATAATGAAAGTATTGGTTCGGTTAATAAATCCGGAGAGGGTCTGTGTACTGTAGAAACTCCGACCACAGCTGAAGTGTGGATTCACCATGCAATTACCTATGATGGGAGTACTCAAACATTAAGCTATTATGTTGGTGGGATTTTAAGAGGCTCAACTACATATATTTACTCCGCAAGTACTGGATATTCAACACCGCTAAGAATTGCTCCCAACTACACAGGGGCTATCGATGACCTGCGTATTTACAGCAATGTTCTCACCGGCGAAGAAATAGTTATTTTAGCGAGTGAGTAATGGCTGCTATTCGCAAGTCACCAGGATACTCTTCAACCCCCCTTGTCAGGGGGCTTTAGACGAGAGGGGGAGCTGAGCAGTAAGCGGTGCTTGACTCCGCTTGACAACCACGGGGTGAGGTGAAAAAGGAGGGTGAATGGATAGGCAAAATATTTACCTTGATAATTGTTGTTTTAATAGACCATACGATGATCAGCAAAGTATAATAATCAGGATAGAAGCAGAAGCAAAATTGTTCATTCAGTCGGAAATAAAAAGAAGTAATATTTTTTTGTGCTGGTCATATATTTTATCATACGAAAATTCTAAAAATAATGATATTCTAAAAAAGAATACAATAGAGAAATGGAGAGAATTGAGTTTCAAAGTAGTCGAACCGACTGATGGGATCGACATTTTAGCGGATGAAATAGTAAAAAATGGGATTAAAGAGATAGATGCAATTCATCTCGCTTGTGCTATATATGGGAAATGTGACTACTTTAAAACTACAGATAAGGGAATTTTAAAGAAAAAAAGCAAGATTAATGAAATTAAAATATTAAGTCCTTTGGAATTCATAGAATATTTTGCAGGAGGATGTAATGATGACTGATAGTCAAATAATGATCAAAGGGATGGATGCTTTGATTAATTCAATCGGTATAGTAGAATCTGAAAAATTTGTCAGTTTAATATTAAGAGAATCAGGTGATTATACTGAATGGAGAAAAGATCTTTTTAAAGGAAAAACATTAAAAGAGATAAATGCTGAGGCTAAGAAATGGTGGGGTATCAATAAATAGATTTTTGTAAAGACCCCACGCCCGTCCCCTCTCAACCACCACACCCCCTTGTCAGGGGGCTTTAGACGAGGGGGGAAGCTGAGGACTAAGCGGTGTTTGGTAAGGAGATACAGTGGTCAATAAGGAAGTTTTTGAACATATAATTAAAGAGTGTTACTGGGACTACAATATAACACCGAATGAACTTGCGACAATAGTAAAATCTGGCGATATTAGAAGCAAATCAAAGATATTTAATAAAATAGTTGAAAATTCTACAGATAGGGTGTTAGCATTGCAGATATTTGATAAATGTGAATTGAGGGAGCTGTTTGATAAGTGTAATAATAGTTTCACTAGAGATCGAGTGCATAGAAATGTTCTTGCATTAAGAAATATATTTCTTGGGGAAAACAATCAAATAAAGGGGCTTGAATGGAAAAAAAGATAGTCTATGAAGAGCTATACTCGCTTCAGAATCAGATTATGAAGATAGTTTTTTCTTTAGATAACAACTTTTATCTAACTGGCGGGACTGCACTACATAGATTTTACTTTGGATTACGATACTCTGATGACCTTGATTTTTTTACTTACAAGGATGTTCTTTTTGCTGAGAGTATCGATGAATTATTAGATAAAATAGATGATTACGGCTTAAACTATCATAGGAGTGTTCGATCAAAAGATTTTCAGCGGATAATAATTGAAGAAAGACTTCAACTTGATTTTGTAAATGATCATTCTTACAGATACGGTAAAAGTGAACTTAGAGGGGATTATAGAATCGATAATATCATAAATATCTTAACTAATAAGCTCTCTGCTATAGTTGATCGTGATGAAGAAAAGGATATATTTGATCTTTTTGCAATTGCACGAAATCAACATTTTATCTGGGAAGATGTTTTATCTATAGTCAACAACAAAAGTCTGGTTGACACCGAAATAATTATCGAAAGAATCCGCAATTTCCCGCTTGAATGGTTAAAAAAGATAAAACAAATAAATCAATTTGAGATTGATAAAAGTTTGATTAATAGATTGATTGAAGATATAGTTAACAGAGGTAAAAACTCTCTTTATGTCGGATGAAAAAAGTGACATTTTAACAAAGCGGAAGAGCGATTGATATAGTTGATTACAATGGACTTAATGAAAGTTTTAGGAAGATCGTAGAGTCAAGTTATGCAGTTTTGTAGTGAAAAATCTGAAAAATCGTTTGCCCTTAAATTAGAGGTGACGGCGAGGAGAAAGAAATGAAAAAAATATTATTCAGCATTATCGGAGCATTTTTAGTTGTCTGTATGGGGTGTATCAATAACCCGTTTCATCAGACAACTAAAGATAATCCGGATTTAAATGAAAATGCCACTATCACTATAAATTTCTCTACGCAACCTCAAAGTAATAGTACAAGAACTGTTGTTGCTGATTTTTCAGGTTTGGCATGGAGTGTAACACTCACAAGAGAAGGTTACGCTAATAAAACTGGGGATGTTACAACAGCCGGAACTAATAAAACAGCAACAATAAACAACATAGAACCGGGCAGCTGGAATATATCAGTAACGGGCAAAAGTGGAACTTCGACTGTAGCAACTGGAGATTTGGTAAACCAAACGATCGTTGAAGGAAGCACTACAACTTTTGATGTATCGATCACATTTTTGCAAACGGTAACAGGTACGGGAAGCCTAAACTTTACCGCTACATTTCCCGCAAGTGTCGGGATAACAGTCGTTACGGCTGATTTGATTAGGAAGTCTGATAATTTAGCAGTTG
>CAYYKD010000012.1:64545-92744 GCA_964471825.1 uncultured Spirochaetales bacterium | reverse complement strand
CCGCTCAAAAGTGGCTTAAGGACAGGAAAGGGCGTGAGCTTGGGTTTGAGGATATCTTGCATTATCAAAAAGTGATCGTTGCTTTGACTGAAACGGCGAGGATTATGGGTGAGATTGATGGGGTGATGGGGGAGTAAGAGAAAATAATTGATAGATAAAAAATAAGGAGAGAAATAATATGTATTCAAATATTTCGATAACAAATTTAAGGTCAATAAAAAAACTAGATTTAAATGATTTAAAACAAATAAATTTATTTGTTGGTAATAATAATTGCGGTAAAACAACCATTTTGGAAAGTATTTTTTTATTATCCGGTCCGACAAATCCAAACCTGCCTAACAGTATAAATTTATTGAGAGGCTACAATGCAATAGATGATAATTATTGGAAAGTTATATTTAATAACCTTAATACATCTGATGAAATAAATATAAAGGGTGATTTTATGTCGCCAAAAGAGATGAGAAATCTCCATTTAAAGGCATTAATAGAACCGATAAAAATAAACCAAGCAGATATAAAAAAAATTGGTGATACCAATATTACTGAATTTATAAATGGTATAGAAATGTCGCTTACTTTAAATACTGGCGGAAAAGTTCAGCAGTATAATAGTAAAATATATAAAGATGAATTGGAAATTAAGCTTGATATTGCAAAGAATTTTAAAAATACATTTAATTGTACTTTTTTGCCTTCAAGATTTTTGCTTAGTGATATTAATAAAAAACTTGAATCAATTATAAGAAATAAAAAAGAAGAAAAAATACTTAAAGTATTACAAAAAATTGATCCAAATATTCAAAAAATAGCATTTATTGGGAATCAAATCAATTTTGATATAGGGCTTGATAATTTAGTTCCAATCTATATACTTGGTGACGGAATTATTAAAGTACTTTCTATAGTTATAACGATTGCAGAATCCCCAAATGGTATTGTTTTAATTGATGAGATTGAAAATGGATTGTACACTAAATCACAAAATATTTTATGGGAAGCGGTTTTTGAGAGTTCAAAAGAGTTTAATACCCAAATATTCGCAACGACACACTCAATAGAGTGTCTAAGATCTGTTGTTGATACTCATGAATCATTAGACATTAAAGATGATGTTTTTAAATTATTTAGAATTGAAAAGAACAACGAAGAGATTAAAGCTATTGATTATACAATTGAGATACTAAAAGAGTCTTTAAATAGTGGCTGGGAGGTTCGTTAATGGCAGTATGTGAAAAATGTAAAAATACAATAACTATAAAATCAATTGACTGCAGTTCGGTTTTAGCAGTTGAGGGGAATGATGAAGTTATTTTTTTCACAGAATATTTAAAATACTTGGATATAAATAATGTTGAAATAATCGACGTAGGCGGGGTTAATCAGTTTAAAACAAAAATACCTGCACTAATAAATAGACGGGATTTTTCTAAGGTCGAAAAAATAGCAATTATTCGAGACTCCGACGAAGATGCGGAATCGGCATTTAAAAGTATTAAAAATATTATCAAATCAAATAACTTAATTCCACCGGAAAATATAAAATCATTTTCTACCGGAACTCCCAAAGTAGGCATATATATTATGCCTGATAATGAAAATAAGGGGATGTTGGAAGATTTATGCCTTAAAACGATAAAAGAAGATACTGCATTTACTTGTTTAGAATCTTTTTTTTCTTGTATTATTGATAATTTGGATAATGATGATAAAAAAAGTTTTAATATACATATAGCCAAAAGGAAAGCACAAGTTTATTTATCAACAAAAAAAGTATTAGTTAACTCCATTGGGCTTGCTGCTAAGAAAAACTATTGGGATTTTAAATCTTCTGCTTTAGATGACCTTAAAGAATTTATTATACAGTTAAAATAATATAAGGACTACTATCAGTGGTTTTATGCAGTAAAAATAGAAATCCAAAATTAAATAAAAAACCTAACAGGAAATTATAACTGGCACCAAAATAAAGTGCCTGAACCCGGACAGTTTAGGGATCTAAACTCACCGGAGATCTTAGGGTAGAATTTCATCCGTTTCGTGAGCTGACCCCTTAAACTCCTAACGCACTTTTTCCATGGGGCTTGCTAACTAGTTTTTATTTACATACTCTTTCATTCTCTTCTCTAACTGCACCAGCAATACAATACCATTTTATTATACTTTACAATAAATATTTCTTGACTATTTTGTATAGTTGTGTTATCTTATAGATGTAATTATATAAGGAGTAATGTTTATGTCATTAAAGGAGCTTTCGGTAAATTTAGCACGGTTAAGACTCTCTAAAGGATACAATCAAACTGAAATGGCTCAATCAGTTGGCTTATCTAGACCGGCATATATTGCTATTGAAAGCGGAAAATCAGAGCCAAGAACCAATAATTTATTAAAAATAGCTGAAGTTTTGGGAGTAAATTTACAAGATCTTTTTGCGCCTGTACCAGAGTTTTCATCATTAAAATTCAGAACTAATAAAAAGTACACTTTAAGGGATATAAACAAAAGACAACAAATAATTGCTGAGTTCTCCTTGTGGTTAAACGATTATAATGACCTATGTAATCTTTTAAATCATAATATTAAAAATAAAATCAACAAATTAAACTTCAGAAGTCCAAAAGAAGCTGCAGAGGGATTTAGAAAAGAACTTGGATTAAGTAATGATAGTGTAGTTCTAAATATCTGCTCATTACTTGAAAAAGCAGGTATAAAAATAAGTCTTATTAAATCAGATATAGATTCATTTTTCGGATTTTCTATAAACGAGGATGATGGCGGTCCTGCAATATGTGTAAATACTTCTGAAAAAATATCAATTGAACGCCAAATATTTACTATTGCCCATGAGTTGGGACATTTGCTGCTTCATAAAGAATCTTACAGACAAGAAGATGAAGAAAATGAAGAACTTGAAAAAGAAGCCAATCAATTTGCCGGATATTTTTTAATGCCCAATAAATACTTTATCGAAATGTGGAACAGTAACAAAGGATTACATTGGCTTGAAAATATTTTGATAATAAAGAGGATGTTCAGAGTAAGTTATAAAGTAGTGATTTCACGCCTTTTTGAATTAGGTATAATATCAAAAGAAACTAATCTTTGGATAATGTTTAATGTAGAATATAAAAAAAGATATGGTGTAGGTTTGTCTCACAAATCTGAACCGGAACCATTGAAAGAGTTATATAGTGATGACGGTAAGGACGAACCGAAAAAACTTGACAGGTTTGACTTTTACGAAGACGGCTTAACCAATCTGGTTAGAGAGGCTTATGAAAAGTCTCTAATAAGTTTTAACAGAGCAAGAGAAATATTAAAACTAAATATCGATGAAATGAACGATTTAATAAATGCATGGGAACTAACTTAAAGAATGAATAAAAGAATAGTCGCAGTAATAAGCGATGCTAACATTATAATTGACTATTTATCTTCAAATAAACATATTTTATCGATAGCAACAGAAAAGCTATGCGATATTTATATTCCGACACCTATTTTCAATGAAATATCTCAAATAGATGAAAATATTGCAGCTGAATTAGGATTAAAAATAATTGAACCGGATTTCAAGCAATTAACAGAATCTATGGAAAGAGGCGGAGCTTTATCATACCAAGATAGAATATGTTTTATTCTTGCAAGGGATAAAGAGTACTCTTGTGCAACTAATGATAAGACCCTAAAACGACACTGTGAAAATAATAATATAAAAACGATATGGGGATTAGAAATAATGATACTTTTAGTTGAAAAAGGACATCTAACAAAGAAAATTGCGATTACAACAGCTAAAGACATAAATAAAAGAAATCGACTAATAACGGCGGAGGTGTTAAATAGTTTCATTGAAAAAATAAACGAAATTAAATAAAAAAACTACTCTGTGTTCGCTGCACATCGTAGTTTCTTATATCTACTCCGAGAAGTAGAACATTGAAGGTAAATCTCCGAAAACCTAAAGGTTATGCCAAAAAAAGTTTCAGTAACTAAAGAAACAAATACCGGGAAAAACATTGCGTTTATAGATAATTATACTAAAGAAAAAATGACAAAATCAGAGTTCTTAAAAGCCATTGATTCAAATAAAAATAATTATCAAGATTTTTATCATACACGAACTGTTAATGGCGAAAGAATTCCGTGTTCAAATCCGGATTCAAGCACAAATAACAATTTAGGATAAGAATTAAGTTTCACTTAAGGCGAGATTTTACAGTCTCGCCTTTATAATTTCGTTTTTCTTTTTTATGCTCAACTTTATTGAACAATGGGGTAGCGGTTTAGTCAGGATTAAAAATCTTTGTGTTGAAAATAAACTCACTATACCGGAAATAAAAGAGTCGGGATATTTCCTGCAATTTGTCTTTAAAAGACCCGACACCGATAAAACACCGATATCCGATATTGTAACCGACTATCAATATCGCCACAACTATCATACCGATTTTACTTACACTTATAATCCCGATGAATATGGAGCTGAAATCTTTAATTAACCTGCCCACGCCTGTGGGGGTGAACCGGTATAAAGTGTGCAAAATCTCCTCTCACGGGTTTCAAACGCTCTCCGGCAGCGGAGGATTATATATTTTGATATATATATATTGCATTTATTCGTTTTTGTATTATAATAATTTGAAAACGATAAAAGGGGTGTGCTGTGAAATTTATTAACAGAGAGAATGAAATAAATAAACTTAATGAAGAATACAATAAAATGACTTCTTTTGTGGTTATTTACGGCAGAAGACGAACCGGCAAGACTACTTTGATTAAGAAATTTATTGAAGATAAAAAAGCCTTGTATTTTTTTGCAGATACTCAAGCGGAAACTTATCAGATATCAAGATTTAAATCGCAAATAAGCGATTTTTTGAATGATAGTTTACTTGAGAAGATCGAGTTTAAAGATTGGGACACACTAATTGAATATTTTGTAGAAAAAATCGGTAACGATAAGGTGGTTCTTGTATTTGATGAATTTCAGTATATCTGTAAAGAAAATAAGAGTTTTGCATCAATAATACAAAGAATATGGGATACATATTTATCCAAAAAAAATGTAATGCTAATACTGTGCGGATCATTGATAGGAATGATGTATGAGCATACACTCAGTTACAAAAGTCCCCTGTATGGAAGAAGAACGGCTCAAATTAAGCTAAAGCAGATAAATATTAATGACTATGGAAAATTTTTTGAAAAAATCGAGCCGGTTGATCTTGTAAACAATTACTCTGTAACAGGGGGGATACCTAAATATATCGAAGGGTTTACAGACAATGCTGATGATATTTTTGAGAATATCCGAAAAAATATAATTAATAAAAACAGTTATCTATATTCAGAACCACGATTTTTGTTAAAGGAAGAGATAAACGAAGTTTCAACTTATTTTTCTATATTGCAGGCCATTTCCGGGGGAGATCATAAAATCGGCAAAATTGCTGCAAGACTCGGGCTTCAGGTAAATAATCTAACTTCATTTTTATCTAAACTTATAGATATTGATATAATCACAAAAGAGGTTCCGATTACTGAAAGTAATCCTGAGAAGTCCAAAAAAGGGTTGTACTTTGTAAATGATAATTTTTTAAAATTTTGGTTTAGATTTGTTTTTCCTTATGAAAGTTATCTTGAAATAGAACAAACAGATTATGTGATTTCTAAAATTAAGGAAGATTTTAACTATTTTGTTTCTTTTGTTTTTGAGGATGTATGTAGAGATAGGATTAGAAATTTGAAATTACCGTTTAAACCCATTAAGTCAGGAAGATGGTGGGGACAGGCTCTTGAAATTGATATAGTATCATTAGGCGAAAATGATGAGGTGTTGTTTTCGGAGTGCAAATGGTGGGATGCCAAGGTTGGTTTGAATATTCTTGAAAATCTTGAAAAAAAAGCAAGCTCTTTATTAAAAGCAGGTCGGTATAAAAAAATCTATTATGCACTTTTTTCAAAATCGGGGTTTAGTGATGATTTATTAAAGCTAAAAGATATAAGAGATGATGTGTTGCTTTTTGATTTAAATGATTTGTTTGGGGATTAGACTATGGATCTATACATTAACAGTTACGGGACATATCTGCATAAGCGCGATGATATGTTTGAGCTTGAAATTGAAGGGAAGAAAACTAAAATTTCACCTGCTAAGGTGCGATCGATTGTTATCTCAACCCATGCATTCATCACTACTGATGTGGTAAAACTCGCTGTTGACAACAACATTGATATTGTTTTAACAGATGACTTTGGTAATCCCTACGGGAGATTTTGGCACTCAAGATTTGGCTCAACGGCAAATATAAGGCGAAGGCAATTAGAGGTTTTTGAAAATGACGAAGGGATTGAACTTATTAAAGGTTGGATAATAAATAAAATAGAGAAGTCTACAAAGCATCTGAAAGACCTTGAGTATAAAAGATCGGGAAAAGCTGATGAAATCGAGAGAATTATAGATGAAATAAAACAGTATGTTGATAAAGTTAGTGATGTTACCGGTACAATAGATGAAAAAAGAAACACAATTCAGGGATATGAGGGAAATGCATCTAAGTTGTATTATTCTATACTTAGTAAGCTGATGCCTGACCCCTATAAGTTTGAAGGACGAAGCTTTAGACCTGCGAAGGATGAGTTTAATTGTATGTTGAATTATGCATTTGGAGTACTTTACGGAAAGGTTGAGAAGGCATGTGTGATTGCGGGGCTTGACCCTTTTGTTGGTATAATGCACACCGATAATTACAATAAAAAGTCACTTGTTTTTGATCTCATTGAGAATTACAGGGACTATGGTTTGCGCGTTGTGTTTAGTATGTTTTCCAGAAAAAAGGTTAACCAATCCTTCTTTGAAAAAATTAAAGGCGGAATGAAGTTAAATAGAGATGGAAAAAAAGCCTTGCTTGTTGAACTGTCTGAGTATTTTGATAAAACAACTAACTATGATGGCAGAAATATAACGCATTTGAATATAATACAACACGACTGCCATAAAATCGCTAATAAACTTATTGGGAGGGGGGAATAATGCTTGTCTGGTTTATATATGATATAACAAGCGATAAGGCGAGAAGGAAGATTATCAAGGTGGCTGAAAAGGCAGGGCTCTATAGGGTCCAGAAGTCGGTATTTCTCGGCACTCTCGAAAAGAGTGTGATGGATCAGGTTGTGCTTGAGTCTGAGGAGTATCTGAATGAGGATACAGGCTCTCTGTATGTCTTCCCTTTATGTGATAAAGATTTTAAGTCTGTTGTCTTGAAGGGGCAGGCATTTGATAAAAAATTGGTAACAGATGAGATAAAGGCGATGTTTTTTTGATGGATAATGATAATAGAACTTTTATAACACCAAGTTTGATCCTTGAATATCTTTATTGCCCAAGATTTATTTACTTTATGGAAGTTCTAAAAATAAATCAAAATGAGGAAAAGAGGTTTAAGGTTGTCAAAGGACGCGAGATTCATAAGATTAGGTCATTGACTAATGTGGATTATAAAAGAAAAAAGATAGGAGTTAAGAAAAAATTAAATGAAGTTGATATCATTGATAGTGAACTGCAGTTAAACGGGAAGGTGGACGAGATACTGTTTTTGAAAGATGGAACTGCGGCACCTCTTGATTATAAATTTGCAGAGTACAAGGGGAAGGTGTTTAAAACCTATAAACTGCAATCGGTAATATACGGTCTCTTAATTAGCAGGCAATATGGCGTTGATGTGAAGTCAGGTTATCTTGTATTTACACGGTTAAAAAATCACATTGTTAAGCTTGATTTTAAGGAAAAAGACTTTGCAAAGGTCAAGCAGATAGTTGATAAAATCATTGCTATTATTAATAACGGCTACTATCCTTCAGGTACAGGTTTTAAATCAAGGTGTAATGATTGTCAATATAGAAATATCTGTGTAGGATAGGTAATCACGCGAAGCTGTAGAGCTCGCGGAGGATGATTGGGGTAGGAAAGAAAAATAAGTAGCATCCCGCATCCACATCCCGCATAAAAATTATTTGACTATAAGTAATAATTTTGATATGCTGACTATTGTCAAATGATACAATAATAGAGTGATATCTTAGTTTCTGCGCGGAAACTAAAATATCCTTGTTCTTTGATATTATAATTTTTGATATATAAAATTTATAGAAGTCTTATTGATTTATGGATATAAATCTATGATAATCAATAATTAATATCGAATTTATTGTGCGGAAAATATGAAAAAACAGTCACCTGAGGTTATATTTGCATGAAAAATCTATAAAAATAACGCCCTATACCGTTGATTATCTTATTGATTTTCATATAGTTAAGCATAGAGACGACCTTTAAACCCTACATCCATTAAAACAAGGATTGAAACAAAGAGTTTCTTAAATGTGTAATAAATATGAAGTAAGCAAATAAATATTTGTTTTAGAAAAATTGCATTTTATCTTTTTATATGATATTATCTCAAACTAATAAGTCGTTTTGGATATCTTAATGAAGTGGCAGTTGATAAAGAGTGATCAATTTAAATCTGCTCTTTTGGTTTTTCGAAGATATGTCAATAGATTTGAGTTATTGCATGTAATAATTCTGGAGATAAAATGCAAACAAAAAAAGTGAAGTTACTTTATTTTTCACCTACAGGTACAACACAGAAAATTTTGGAAAGTATCGCCAAAGGTATGAAGGTTGAGGAAGTCGAGCATATCAATTTAACACTTCTTAAAGAAGATCATAAAGAGATAACATTTAGCACAGATGATATCGTAGTCATTGGTACACCGGTTTATGGCGGCAGATTACCATTAGAGGCAGTAAAAAGACTAGAGAAGTTTAAGGCAAGTAAAACATTAGCAATAATAATAGTCCTATATGGCAATCGAGATTTTGAGGATGCTTTATTAGAGTTGAAAAATCTTGCCATCCGGTTAGGCTTTGCACCTTTTCTTGCTGCGGCTTTTATAGGAGAGCATTCGTTTTCAACAATGAGTATTCCGATTGCAATTGGGCGTCCTGATTATCAAGATATTCAAAAAGCGGTGAACTTAGGCGAAAATATTAAAAATATAATATCAACTTTACAGACCCATTCTCTACAGTTAGATATGGCGATACCCGGCAGATTTCCCTATGAAAGTAAACTTCAATCTTTAACCGTTTCGCCTGATAGTAACAAAGAAACTTGCTCTCTTTGTGGTGTGTGTGTTAAGATATGTCCAACTAAAGCCATTTCAATAACTGATGTCGTGATAACAAAGAATGATATTTGCATACACTGTTGTGCTTGTATTAAGAATTGCACAACGGGATCCAGGTTTTGTGATGATATTACAATGAAAAATATTGCTATAAGATTGAATGAAAATTTCAACACACGAAAGGAGCCTCGAATTTGGGGTGTTGAGGTATAAACGAAATTCTACAAAAAAAAACTGTTGAGGGCTTTTAACCCCCAACAGTAAGAAATTGTCAAATAATGCCGCATTTTAGAAAAGCTATTTTACAAAAGTAAATTCACATTATCAGAAAGCCCGAATAGCCCGAACCCTAAACTGGGTAGCATCCTTCCAGTAAGCACCCTGGGTGTTAGTGGAGAAATAATGGGCCCACCCGTTGTTATTAGCCTGCTCAGACGAGGACCAATATGCTTCGCCAAAACCGCCAATAGCCGCTCTATTAAGATAGAGTTTATTTAACTCATCTTTTGACGGAAGGTACCAATCAGAATAAGCCCCTGTTCCTGTATCAGTATTTGTATAGTCATCACAAACTTTTGCCGCGCCGTCTGTATAACCGGATTGATTCATCATGGCTGTAGTATTGGCCTGACCAGAACCAATAACTGTTGATGTCCCTCCATTTAAAGTTGATTGTGTTGTACCACCGCTGTTTGTGGCGATCCACTAAGATTAAACCCGCTTGGGCTTGTAATAGCAACAGTTACATTTGCACCATTTGCAACTACTATATCTGAAATAGCAAGTGTTCTCGTTAGTCCAGTTCCGCTTAATGCACCCTTAGTCGCACCTGTTACAGTAATGTCACTAGCAGCGAGAGTTGTCGGATCAACACTGAATGTCAGAGTTAGTTCGGTTGAATCGGCAGATCCATCTGAACCACCAGTCTGAACGGCACTCACAAAAGTTAGAGGTGTCAATGTTGTACCACCCCCACCTGCACCCGGTTGCGTACAGTTAAATCCAAGCAACATTGCCATAGATATAACCGCGAATACAACTAAAAATTTGCTTTTTGCAAAAATCATAATCTCTCCTCCTTAAAATATCTTCATCATCAAGTATATTTATAAGGTAAAGATTAGTCAAATAAGATAATTCCTATTTTTACAAGTAAAACAGTATTCTATGTTAGGGTGTTTTCACCGAATGTTAGGATATTTCCACCAAGGTTTAGGGGAATAGAAAAAATTATACCTGTACCGGCGTTTTTTTCCGTCTTATCAATCCATATTCTGCCTGAATGCATAGCAATAAACTCAGCACATAGTGCAAGTCCGAGCCCTGTGCCTCTTTCACCTGCAGTACCTGTTTTACTCTCAAGTATATGTTTGTCAGAAAAAATGTTGTCTTTAATATATTCAGGTATCCCTGTCCCGGTATCTGAGATTTTTATATAAACATTATTACTATCCTTTTCAAATGATAAAGTTATAGACCCTCCTGGATTTGTGAACTTGATCGCGTTGCTAAGTAGATTCCTCAAAACAATATCAATCATATCGTTATCAAACTTAAAAACTATCTCTTTATTTATAGCGTTAATAATATTGATTTTTTTATTGTGTATCGCCTGATCAAAAAGATTGAGGTTTTTGTCTATTATTTTATTTAAGATATTTGTTTGAGGAATAAATTTGATCTCACCTTTCTGACTCAATGCCCAGGTTAGAAGGTTTTCAATAAAATTAAATAATTGATCCGATGAGCTGTAAAGAAGTTTAAGGTAGTTTTTGACTTCTAGAATGTTCTTTTCATTGATCGTATTAAGTATCAGACAGATAAAGCTTCTTTGTGAGGCAAGCGGTCCCTTTAGATCATGTGAGATAATTGAAAAAAGTTTATCTTTAGTCTTGTTTATCCGTTTCAGCGATCTTGAGTATTCCTCAAGTTTGATTTCATAGAGCTTTTTTTGTGTAATATCCCGAAAAAATGCAATTTGAACTAATTGATTTTCTTCTTTTAACTCAACAGTAGAAATATTCACTGAAAAAAATCCCGTTTCGTTGTTGATAGGTAATGACAACTCCTTCTTAGAACCGTTAAATATCTCATCTGTAAATCTTGCCCCAAAAACATCATTGAACTTTTTACCGGTCACAGAGTTATAGTCAACTTTAAGGAGCCGCTCACAACTTTTATTTATATCGATGATTTCCATATTACCGTCAACTGCTATCATTATATCGTCAAGGCTATCAACAATGACATTCCTTGTGATCGGTATTAGTTTTAGAAACTTTTGACTAAAAATAGCAACAGCAAAAAAGATATTTCCAATTATAAAAAACTCCGGTGTCAAATGATAACCGGGAATAATGGAAATCTTCATTCTGAACAGCACATCATTTAAGGCAGGAATAAAGACTGCAATCAAAAGAAAAAAAGTCTGCTTGCGAAAATATGGCGGATTAACAATAAGTGAGTATAATAATAAAAAAACTGCAGTTATCAGGCAAAAATAAAGGTAAACCAGGTTAATTCTGCTTATATCATTAGCTATGTACCGCAAAATATTAAGATCATAGATTTTTGTTAACTCATAACCGGACATAAACAGATGGTGAATGCTTTCGGTAAATTTGAGGATCGCCAGTAAAACGGCAAGTGTGATAACAATACCAAATAATGCTCTCATTACTGTTTTGTGCAGTCTTACAGAAATCGAGATAATGATTATCATAAGCATAGGGGTTAGACCGCTAATTCCCCGTATAAAATGGAATATCAAAATCTGCAACTTTATACTTGTTATAAAAAAAGATATAAGCTTTGCTGTACCCCAGAACCCGAAAATGCTCATTAATATACCAAAGATAAATGCCACTTTGTTTTTTTTAATTCTAAAAGCAAAAAAAGATAGAACAAACGAAGATAAAGCTGATACCACATTTAAAATAATAATAAAATTAGCAATTGTAATTATATAACTCCATTCGAAAGAAATCAAAATTCAATTTTACAAAATTTCATAAATAATTACAAGAAAAAAATGTAGATTTTGAAGCTTTGAGAGTCTTGTTGGGAGTGTCAAGTTAACTTATCGAGATTATCTTGTTTTTTATAGCAAGTTTTATCAAGTCAATATTGTTTTCTAGATTTAATTTTGATCTATAATCGTCAGATTTATTTAAGTAATCATCTACAACTAATTTAAGCATTGATTTTGAAATATATGTATTGCCCTCAAGCACTGTGTTAATGGCAGTTAACAACTCGTCAAATGAGTCTGTTTTAACTACATATCCGTCAGCTCCTGTATCAAGTGCCTTTTTTATGCTATTCAAATCATCAGACATAGTAAAAGCTATTACTTTTATATCGGCAAACTTATTTTTCACGGCAGCAGTTATATCTATCCCGCTAATTTCCGGCAAGGATATATCCATAATGATCACATCCGGCTTAGTGTCACTAATTTTATCTATAACATCCAATCCATTTTTAGAAATACCGGTTATCAGATATTCGCTTGAGTTAGAAAATATAATTTTAAAAGATTCAAGAATAATGGTGAAGTCTTCTACAATGAATAATTTTATCTGCATATTTGTATCCATGGAATTTTCTATTGTATTATGTAATTTTCTGTTGTACAACATTGTACAACATAGTATATCTGTACAACACAGTATATCCGTTATTGGTTGGTAAGTCAATTAGGAAATATACTATAATAATTGCAGAATTACCTAAAATAATAGGTGTTTTACCCTTACGACGATTTTTAGACTACAGTTGATAGAGGGATTTCAAAAGATAAAACACACTTCGCATAAATCTATTCATTATTTTTGCAAGAACATCTTTTATTAAAAAAAGTCCGGGCAAGATGCCCGGACTTAAAAACTGTAGATTAGATAGTAAATTATCTTGATAAATTTACTTTGTTACTTACTGAGGTCTCACCATTATCAGCAGTAGCAATGATCCAGAAAACATACTGATCCGCAGCAGTAGGATTAGTTCCATCATTATATGTTCCGTTAGACGGTAATCCGTTAAATAAAATATCGTCATCAAAGAATCCATCCTGATCTGGATCTATAATACCGATTGAGCCGTTGGTACTATTTCCATCACCGCCGATTTCATAATCAAAAACTTGAGGTATGCTTGTGATAGCATATATTGCTGATTTTGTAGAGTAGTAGATTCTATATGAGGCAACATTAGCCATACCGTTCCATGTAAATGTTACATTATTATTATTGTCTTTTGTTGCCGCAAAGTTTGAAATTGCAGTAAACCCATCAACTCTAAGATTAGCTGATTGTACTGATAGACTGGAATGTAAATTTTTAGATGCATTAACAGCTCTTACTTTGTATCTGTAGTTTTTGCCCTGATCCAATGCAGTTGAATCATCTATATAGTATAGTTTACTTGCATCGGTTTCACTCTGAACTCCGACAGTGTTAATAACAAATTCATAGTTAGTACCGTCATCTGTTCTGTATATATCATATGAGCTTGCATCAACATTAACCGTTCCTGTTGCAACATCGTACCAGTTAGTTACCTTATTCCACTCTATCTGTATTTCTGCAGTATAAGGATAATCTCCCGCAGGGTTATATACCGCCACCCCTGTCGGAGTAGAAATAGTATATACCGGATCATTTGCAATTGCCATCTTACCATCTGCAAGTGTAACAGCATTACTAACCATTGTACCTGACTTAGCAACTATCAGATAATCATATGTAATACCCGGAGTAGCAGTTGTATCGGTTGCAATTACAATCCCCTCTGTATTCCCCTCAACCGGTGTAATAGAAAGTTTTGTGTAATTATTTGTGTTATTCTCACATCTCCAGATATCGTATGTTGCCGCTGTTGCCAAAGAATTACCTAGTGAGTCAACTGTTACTCTATCAAAATTAAGCTCAATCCTATCTGTATATGTAGTAGATATTGAATTTGTTGTAGGCGACGGTAAAGTTGCATCAACAGTAACTTGAGCAAAACCATAATTATTTTTTACAACAAACCAGTCACTTGGTGCTACCGGAACAATTGTAACAGTTGTAATACCTGCACCCGGAACAGATAAAGCAGAATGTAATGTATGCGTGCTAGTCTCATCTCCGAGTGTACCTGTGCCACCTACAACACCGTCTTTAATAAACTCGGCTACATAAGTACTATTTCCTGTCTTAGTGTACACTTTATATGATACGGCATAGTCTGAAGCATCCCATGTCGCATAGAGGTAGTCACCCGCATTAGTAAGTGTCACATTTGCCGGTGCTGTTACTTCAGTTCCTAAAGGTGGAATAACATCAGTAGTTTTGATACCAATAGAAACAACAGTATTTGACTCTAAGTTAATTGCGGCATCATCTCCCTCGCCAGAAGCCACAGCTACAACTATATAGTTATAAGTCGTGCCGGAAACAAGGATATTATTTGTTGAAATAATATCAAAAAAGTACAAGTTTGAAGTAGTTTCTACCATCTCATACTGAACTCCTGTGTCGGTTGCAGTAGGGGATTGTTTGTATATCTTATACTGTGTTGCCCCGTTTACTTTACCCCAAGTAAGCCTGATAATTCCGCTACCTGCGATATAACCACCTGCTACAACCGGATTAGCTAACGCTTCCGTGTGTGCCAAAACGAATGATGTTGGTATTTCCGAACAAGCAGAAAAAGCCAACAAGACGATCAAAGCCGTAAAGCTTTTTAAAATTTTCATAAAATCTCCTTTTTTAATAAAATAATTTAAATATTATAGCATCAAGTGTATAATTTTTCAATAAATATGATAAAATAAATTAATAAAATAAATCTTCTCTCCCTAAAATAACTCTTGTTAATTAATAAGAATTATATGAAAAGTTGAAATTCGCACCGGTTAATTCTTCAGTATTATAAAATGTCCCATACGCTGATGTCATCGCGTTATCACCATCGCTTGAGTAGTCATAATATACTGTTGAGGATGAAATATAAAATCCACCTAAACAAGCATTTGTGTAAGTACCTCCGGATTGAACAAGGCTGGTTACCACCGGCAGTCTGATATACTCTGAGCCGGTAACTCCATTAAAATTATTTGCATCTTTAACATCCCATGCATCGTTACTGTTGTCATCATACCAAGCTGCAATAAAGTATCTTCCCGGACTTGAAGGTAAATCTGAGGGAAGTATTATGGAATAAGCTTTTGTTAAATCGGAACCTACCTGTTTACTCCAAATTAAATACTTATTCTTACTCTTATAGTGTTAAACACTCAATTAAAAAAGCTTTTTTTAGCTACCTGTTTTCCAAAGGATGTGCCTATGAGTTCAGCCATTTTTACTTGCGGATGTCCATCTGTGATGACTTTTAATTTACCGGCGATATCAGATAGTTTTACTGATCCAATATTGTTGCCGCTTATATTGACCATTCTGCCGAATTTCTTATTTGATATAAGTTCGGCGGCATGAGTTCCAAAGCCTGTAGCCAGTACTCTATCTGCAGGTGAGGGGGTGCCTCCCCGTTGAGTGTAACCCAGGATTGTTAGTCTTGCCTCTTGCTCGGTATTCTCATCAATAAGTTTTGATATATATTCGCCGGCTGATAGAGTTTTACCCGGAGTTTTGATCCCCTCAGCTACGACGACTATAGAGTATGGTTTGCCTAGTTTAAATCTCTCTCGCAGATTCTCAATTATTGCGTTTTCATCATAATCAATCTCAGGTATAAGAATGATGTCTGCACCACCTGCTATGCCTGAGTATAATGCAAGCCATCCGGCTTTATGACCCATGACCTCTAAAACCATTGTTCTTTTGTGAGAATTTGCTGTTGTGTGCAGCCTGTCAAGAGCCTCTGTAATTATTGACAACGCAGAGTCAAATCCGAAAGTCATATCAGTACCCCAAACATCATTATCAATTGTTTTGGGTATTCCAATTATATTTAATCCCTCAAGCGATAATCTATGTGCTGTTTTTTGTGTGCCATTGCCGCCTATGCAGACCAGACAGTCAAGCTCCAGATCCTTATAGTTACTTTTGATTAGTTCCGGTTTACTTCTAGCGTATTTTGAGTCAGTACTATCTTTAAAGGGCTTCTCTCGCGAACTGCCCAGAATAGTTCCACCCATAGTAAGTATCCCTGATAGATCCTTTTCTGTTAGTGTTATGTATTCCTTATTTATCAGACCTTGAAAACCGGAGGATATACCTATAATTTCCATGCCGTAATTTAAGATCGCTGCCTTGCCAACACCTCTTATCGCGGCATTTAAGCCGGGGCAATCACCACCCGAAGTGAGTATACCAATCCTCATCTTTTTCTTAACCATATGAAAACTCCAGTAAAAATTCCAATATAAATACTATAACAATAATTACTATAACATATATAATTTGCAAATGTGTTAAGATTTTATTAATTATTTGTGTTCTTACTTAACAGGCTAAGCCTAGCCTCTATTATTATTAAGTTACTATCACTCAAATCCTATCAATCTTTTAAATCTTTCAATCTTTCAGTTTTTTAAGTATTCAGTTTTTCAATTAGAGAGACTCCATCCATCTCCTTGGTCGGTTGAATGCCGAGAAGCTGAAGTATTGTATAGGATACATCGGCAAGCTTGCCGCCTGATGGGAGGAGTCTTACAGAATTTTTCTGAAGTTCAGGTCTTTTTGATATCATGTGACACCAGACCATATTTGTCGTATGTGCTGTCATTGGCCCACCTGATAGATAGTCGGTCATCTGTTCAGAGTTGCCATGATCTGCTGTCAGGAAAACCACACCATCTTTACTTAATATTGCATCTACAACCTCGCCGACACACTGATCCACAACCTCACAGGCTTTTTTTGCTGCACTAAAAATCCCGGTATGCCCCACCATATCAGGATTGGCAAAATTCAGAACGATAAAATCATAGATCTCTTTGTTGATAACCTCAACAGCTCTATCCTTAACTTCATATGCACTCATTTCCGGTTGAAGATCGTAGGTGGCAACCTTAGGTGACGGCACGAGTATTCTATCTTCATTCTCAAATATCTGATCAGATTGACCATTAAAGAAAAATGTAACATGGGCAAATTTCTCTGTTTCTGCTATTCTAAGTTGTCGCATCCCTTTATCAGAGACAAGTTTGCCGACCAGATTATCAAGACTTACAGGGTTAAAGGCGACCGAAACCGTAGCCCTGTCCGTAAGTGTTATCCCCTCATAGTATTCTGTAAAACAGATATATTTTAGTTTGCTGTAGGATTTTACAGGGAACTCTTTGAATCCCTTCTCTATAAAGGCCCTTGTTAATTCCCGTGTTCTATCAAGTCGATAGTTAAAGAATACAGCTGTATCCCCATCCTCAATTGCTTTAAAATCAGCTGTAATCCTAGGTTTTATAAACTCATCATTCTCATTCTTTGAATAGGCATCATCTATTGCACTGTAGACTGAGTCGAATTTACCGTTATTTACCCCCTCGGTTAATAGTTCATAGGCGAGTTTTACTCTATCCCATCTGTTATCTCTATCCATTGCATAGTATCGTCCTGTGATTGAACCGATTACTCCAACTCCGTGTTCATCAATCGCTTTAGTGATATCCTCTATATAGGTCTTTGCCGATTGAGGAGGTGTGTCCCTTCCATCAGAGAATACATGGATAACAAAGTTTTCCCTCTGCACTCCCAGTTGTGCGGCTAATTTAATAAGAGCCTTGAGATGGTCATTATGAGCATGCACCCCCTGATCCTGAACAAGTCCAAAGGCATGAATCCGCTTGCCACTCATAACTGCTGATTTCATACCATCAATCAGAACCCTATTTTCGAAGAAGTCACCGTCACTTATAGACTTTGAAATCCTGACAAGGGATTGATAGACTACTCTTGCAGCACCAAAGTTAAGATGCCCGACTTCACTTGATCCTTGATTGGATGGCGGCAGACCTACCTGCTCACCTGAGGCGGCAATAAAGGCACAGGGATAGTCTCTTATGTATCTATCGTGGTTTGGCGTATCTGCATAGTAGATCGCATTTCCGGTAAAATCTGTGTTGTATCCCCATCCGTCTCTGATAATCAATGCAACTGGTCTTTTCATTTTTTTCTCCTGATGAATATTTAATCAAATTTATCTCTACTGAAGTTCGAATAATAGATACGAATAGGGCGAGAGTGTCAGGTAATATGGAAGTTCACCTATAGCCGGAAATTCTGTTTTGCCAAAAAGCTCTAACGGTGTCATTCCTTTAAAATCCTCCAGATAGATCTCTGCCGGTTGTGCCCTAGATGATAGGTTGAATATACATAGAATTGTATTTGCACCCTCCATCTTTCTTAGGTAGACTAGGACTTTCTTATTTTCGGGATATATAAATTCAAGTGTTCCCCGACCAAATACAGTGTGTTCTTTTCGTATTCTTATGAGTCTCTTTATAAAATTTAGAAGTGAGTTTTCATTGTTCTGCTGCGATTCTACATTGATTGAGTGATAGTTGTACTCGGGGTCTATTATTACCGGTGCATAGAGTTTGGATGGGGGACAATCAGAGAATCCTGCATTTTTATTTTCATTCCATTGCATCGGTGTTCTAACACCGTTTCTATCACCCAGATATACATTGTCCCCCATCCCTATCTCATCGCCATAATATAGGATAGGTGTTCCTGCAAGTGTCAAGAGCATAGTGTTAAGGAGTTCAACCTTTCTTCTGTCATTATCAAGAAGCGGGGCAAGTCTCCTTCGAATACCGACATTGATTTTCATCTGCTTGTCCTTGGCATAGGATTTGTACATATAGTCGCGTTCCTCATCTGTGCACATTTCCAATGTCAACTCATCGTGATTTCTTAAAAATATTGCCCATTGACAACCGGCCGGTATATCAGGCGTTCTCTTTATGATATCAACTATCGGGCCGTGATGTTCCTGTTTTAAGGCCATAAACATTCGCGGCATTAATGGGAAGTTATAGGCCATGTGAAATTCATCATTATTTCCAAAATATGGGATCAAATCCTCAGGCCACTGGTTTGCCTCAGCAAGTAGCATTTTACCTTTATGATTTTTATCTATATAGGCTCTTATTTCCTTCATGTAACTGTGTGTTTCGGGTAGATTCTCACAGTTAGTTCCCTCCCTCTCAAAGAGATAGGGGACAGCATCTACCCTGAGTCCATCCAGGCCGATCATAAACCAGAAGTCTATTACCCTCTTCATCTCCTCTCTGACCTTAGGATTGTCAAAGTTTAGGTCAGGCTGGTTGTAAAAGAATCTATGCCAGTAGTACCTCTTGCAGTCATGACTCCATGTCCAGTTTGATTTCTCAGAGTCGACAAAAATAATTCGGGCATCGTTGTATTTCTCATCAGTATCGGACCATACGAAATAGTCATGATACTCATTGTCTCTCCCTTTCTTTGCTTCCTGAAACCAGAAATGTTGATCAGATGTGTGATTTAGTACAAGTTCACCTATAATTTTGATCTCTCTGTTGTGTGCCTCATTGATTAGTTGACGAAAATCATCAAGAGAGCCGAAATCAGAGTGAATGCCGTAGTAATCAGATATATCATAACCATCATCCTTGAGCGGGGAAGGGTAGATAGGAAGAAGCCATATGCAGTTTATTCCCAGTTCCTCAAGATAATCGAGCTTGGAAATGAGTCCCTTGATGTCACCCTTTCCATCCGCATTGCTGTCTTTAAATCCCCGCATATTCAATTCATAGATTATGGCATCCTTATACCAATCGTCTTTATAAGTATTATCGTCATCTGTATTATCAATATTTTTTCTATCAGTCATTTATCTCTCCAGTAACTTAAGAAGTTTTATAACCTCATCAACATTTTTTATTCTGTATCTGGCTGCTGTGTTTTCAAATCCAACCTTCACCGAATAACCCGACAGAGGCGTCTCTTTAAACATATATTCATCTGTAGTATCATCCCCGATTGTAAGTACAAAATCGTAGTTATCTCTATTAAGTATGTTTGTGAGGGCTTTTCCCTTGTTGATGTCAAGCGGTTTAACTTCAAGTATCTTGTTGCCCTCCATTATTCCAAGATTAAGGTTTGCGATTATTTCATAGAGATCACTTTTTAGTTCATTTGCTCGCAATCTTGCAAAATCAGGATCGGCACTCCTATAGTGCCACACTATTGAGTGTTCTTTTTCCTCTGTAAAGGTTCCCGGGGTTCTGTCAGTATATAATTCAAGAATACTCTTAATCATTGATTTCCACGAATCATCTGAGCTATACATTTTATGCCATTCATCATTACAGTCTCGTTTAAACCAGATCCCATGTTCAGAGACCATTCCAAGTTTGTAACCTTTGAATACTTTTTCCAAAAAATCCCTCTCCCTACCGCTGACTATAAATAGATCGGTCTGCATTGATAGTTTGTGGATGATACTGTACAGCTCCTTATCAGGTAGGGCTCTCTCAGGATCTTTATTAAATTCAACGAGAGTACCGTCATAGTCTAATATTACAACCGGTTTTTTAGCCTCTATATAACTGTTAAGTAGTTCCATCTCATTGACAGCTGTAATTTTTTGCGGTTCGACACTTTTTTTTATCTCTTTTCGTTCTGTTAGAGTTTCGATAAAATCATTTGACCATTTAAATATATCGTATTTTATAAGTCTCTGTTGCATAAGTTTTATTTTATGTCTCTGTTCGTTAATATCTGTTTCAAGTGCAGAGTATATTGAATCAGCAATCTCATCGATGTCATTCGGGTTAATTATAATTGCCTCACCAAGCTCCTCAGCAACTCCTGCCATTTCGCTAAGGATAAGAACTCCGCCATTGTCTGTCTTTGATGCTATGTATTCCTTGGCGACAAGGTTCATTCCATCTCTAAGCGGGGTTAGGAGTGCAATGTCTGCCCTATGATACAATGCCAGTAGGTGGTCAAAGGGGATCGATTTATAGAAATACATAATAGGTGTCCATGATATCGTAGAATATGCACCATTAATTTCACCGATTAGTTTATCTACTTGATTTTTTAATTTATCGTAGGATTTAATACTTGTTCTTGAAGGCACACTTACCATGATAAACACAATTTTTTCATGATATTGTGGATATTTGTTTAGAAACTTCTTGAATGCCTCCAATCTGTTAATAATACCCTTTGTGTAATCGAGTCTGTCAATTGAAAGGATGATTTTTTTATCTCTAAGGTGATCGTTTAGTTCTTCAATCTGCTTTGTTATTTCAGGTAGGTTAACATTGTTATATTTCTTAAAGTCAATCCCCATAGGAAACACCTCGACCTGTGTCCTTCTAATGTTATTGAAGTAGCCGTAGGAGTTATCAAAACCGAGTATTCTTAAGGTACTGCTTAAAAAGTGTCTATAATAGCTATAGGTATGAAATCCGATCAGGTCTGACCCCATTATCCCTTCGAGAAGCTGTTTCCTGTAAGGCAGGAGCCTAAAGACCTCGTAGGATGGAAAAGGAATGTGCAGGAAAAACCCTATTTTATTGTTTTTTAGTGACTCTCTTAGAATGGATGGCATCAGAAACAGATGGTAATCGTGTATCCAGATAAGATCATCAGGTCCGGCGATAGAGATTACTTTCTCGGCAAAATGCCGGTTGACGACTCTGTATTGTTCCCACTCCTCATTATCGAAGTTGGTAAACATAGGGAAATAGTGAAATAAGGGCCATATCGTATTATTTGAAAAACCGTCATAGTAGGCCTTGTTTTCCTTTGAGCTAAGAAAAACCGGATATAGGTTTTTATCTCGAAGGTCGGACTCAAGTGCATCTATCTCTTTTTTTGTGAGATTATCCTTAGAAATACCGGGATTTCCTACCCATTTTACTTCCCACTCATCTTTCAATGAGCTTAGTCCTGTAACAAGGCCGCCTGAACTGGGGTCAACTTTAAAACTTCCTATATCCTTTGTGATTGTAACAGGGAGTCTGTTTGACACTAGAATTATTCTTCTTCTGGAGATACTCATAAAAACAACCTTGTTTGTTGGATTAGCATCTACATCATATAAAAAATATCTAATCTATTCAAGTAAAAGTTTTTTTTATACAACTTTAGGCAGACATAGGTTGTCCCCCGGAAAGCTCAATTTTCAAAATTAAAATTTTTTTAGATTTTTTTTCATATTTTTTCATATTTTTTCATATTTTTTTAGTTTTTTGTAAATAAAAAATCATTTTTATCGTTTATATATTATGAGAATATAAAAAATATAAGCTAGGTAAAAAAATGGCAATTAGTAGAAAAAAAATGGAAAAGGCAGCGTATTTTATAAGATCAAAAATGGTTCCTGAAATTGCCCAGAGTTACTGTTCCAACGAAACCCAAACTATGTTTATGGAAGTCCTGAAGGAGGCAAAGAAGTTATTCAAAGTCAAGATATCTAATATTGCAGTATTAGAGGATGAGTTCAAAATGGTCATTAAAAATGCAGATATTTCAGACATCTCACACTTTATACAATGGGTTAAACAGGTTTTTTCAATTCGATTTAACAGGAGATTTAATAGAAGCGGTACTATCTGGAATGGACGATTTAAAAGTATATTGCTTAATAAATCTGTGCCTGTTAACAGATTGATTGAAAATCAATTTGTTAAATAACACCTTGTGTTTCGTAAATCTTATTTCCATTTCAGATTATTACGGGCTTGACAGGATTAAGAAAAAATTATAAACAATACCTATGATCTCAGATTACAGATTGCAAATAACTACATTAAGTGAGAAGTTCGAGTCCTACTACAAACTTGTCAATCCTCAAAAGCTCAAGGGCGAAATCGATGTACTTGAAAATTGTGTCTCAGATGAGAATTTTTGGAATGATAACGATACTGCACATAGAACTGTTCAAAAACTTAACGGCATAAAAAGACGCCTTGAACCGTGGGATCAATTTAAAACAAGACTTGACGATCTTATAACGCTTTTTGAGCTTGCCGATGAGGCTAAGGCCTCAGAATATGAGAGCGAGATATCCACTGAACTATCTCAGTTATCGGATCAGATGAATAAGCTCGAATTACTTGAGCTGATGTCGGAAGAAAACGACAATTGTAATGCTATTCTGAATATTCACCCGGGAGCAGGAGGGACAGAGGCTTGTGACTGGGCTGATATGCTATACAGGATGTATTCCAGGTGGAGTGAGAAAAAAAAGTTTTCCGTTGAGATACTTGATATACTCGATGGAGAAGAGGCCGGCATCAAAAATGTAACTCTCCTTATTAGCGGAGATTATGCCTATGGACTCCTTAAAAATGAGTCAGGGATACATAGACTTGTCAGGATCTCCCCCTTTGACTCAAATGCAAGAAGGCACACCTCATTTGCGTCAGTCTTTGTTTCACCGGACATTGAGGACTCTATAGAAATTGAGATTAAACCGGAAGATTTACGGGTAGACACCTATCGTGCAGGGGGTGCCGGCGGGCAGCATGTTAATAAGACAGATTCTGCAGTCAGGTTTACCCACCTCCCAACCAACATAGTTGTTCAGTGTCAAAATGAAAGATCACAGATAAAAAACCGTGCAACAGCCATGAAAATCCTAAAGGCTAAACTTTACGATCATTATAAACAAATTCAGGATAGGGAACGCGAAAAAGAATCTCCCGAAAAAAAAGACATTTCCTGGGGTAGTCAGATCAGAAGTTATACATTTCAACCATATACTCTCGTAAAGGACCATAGAACAAAGGCAGAGAGTGGAAATGTTCAGGCTGTTATGGACGGTGATATCGATTTATTTCTAGATACAGCATTAAAAGAATTTTCTTTGAAAAAAAGATGAATTTTTACTTGCAATAATGCGATAAAATATAGTAATATATAAATTGATTATTATTATAAATTTTTTAACAGGATTACATAATGGCGACAAGAGTTTTAATAGTAGATGACTTGGCTTTTATTAAGTTGATAATTAAGGATACACTTGAAAAGACCGGATTCGAGGTTGCAGGCGAAGCCTCAAATGGTATCGAGGCAGTTGAGTCTTACAAGAGATTAAAACCGGATGTTGTATTAATGGATATTACTATGCCAAGAATGGATGGTATTCAGGCCCTGCAGACTATAATGGAATTTGATCCCAACGCAAAAATTATTATGTGTTCAGCACTGGGTCAACAAAAGCTGATTATTCAATCAATACAGCTGGGTGCAAAGGACTTCATAGTTAAACCATTTAAACCCGAAAGAATTGTCGGAGCTATAAAGAAAACTTTGAATATGGCTTAAAGCAGGTAATTGCCTTTTAATGAAACTTATTCTAACACTTATATTTTGTCTCTCTACAATTTTTGCTTTTTCTCAGAATAACTCTGAACTACTTAATGAATCTGAATTATTAAAAGAAATTTTTACTGTGAATATTGGAATCATGGAGTTTAAACAGATCGGTAAGGTCAATTCCGTCAATCCGGTAGTTAGACAGACTATTGAGAATAGTGTAAAAAACACGCTGGATTCTTTGAGGTTTATCAGTTTGACACCTAAACAGGCACTTGTTAGAGCGTTCTCTGTATTTGAATCAAAACAAACGACAGGACTCTCTCTCTCTCAGCTTGATCTAAAGCAAGTTCTTGAATTTACAGGTCTTACAAATATAGCCAGAAATACTCAGCAGATTCTAAATGAGTTTAAAACAAGCTCAACTTTCTATGATATCTCAAAGAGGTGGTTTGAACTCTATACAGCCCCAATATATAGACCTGTTGTTAGTAAGCCGTTTGCAAGGGTTATAAATCCGCTTGATCAGGTGTGTTCTACACAGTCTCCAAAGCTGGATTTGCTGTTCTATGGTGAGGTTGAGAATATTGGAACCGGTGTCTATGTTAATATATTTGTCTATTCGGCACTTGATAAAAGCACGATATACAGCTTTAGTTTTATGTCGGGTACAGAGGAAATTAATAAGAATACTGTTATTAATCTGGAAAAACATTTAAGCAGGATATTTAATATAAATTACGGCTCTCTAAATATCTCTGTCGAAGATGGGGTTATGGTATTTATTAATAATAGATATGAGGGAAAAGGCGACCTTACGATTAAATATCTTCCGCCGGGTGCATATAATATTACTTCTAAAAAAGAAAATTACGAAGATAGAAATGATGTTGTTATCATCTCTGATAATACTGAGTCAACTCTTGATATTGTCATGGAGGCTCCGGTAGAAATGCAGGATGTTAATTTTAATATAGAACCATATGGTACAAAGATATTCATCAATGCAAAGTTCTATGGCCGAACACCTTTTAAGACCAGCCTGCCACAGGGTGATTATATTATATTTGCCGAAAATGAGCTCTACAATAGTCTTCGATATTTTTTAACTATTGAAAAACCTGATAATATGAAAAAATCATATACAGAAGAAAAAAACATAGTATTTCATCTTAGTTCAAGAAATTTTGATAAGATGATAAAAAGAAAACACACGGCATATTACGCACTATTTTGGACAGCAACATTCAGTCTGGCTGCAACTATCCCATCGATACTGTTTGCAAAAGAAATTTTTTACTCCTTTGGAGCAGCTAATGCACTTTGGAATAAAAATAATCCCAACCTTCTGTTTGTAAGGACAGATGCCGGTTTAAATTATTATATTGCCATGAATATCGTATATGGACTGGCAGCATTTAATATTGGTGTTACAGTTCTTTTGTTTGGATGGATGTTCTATAGTCTTGCAGATTATCTTATTACACTAGAAAAAAAAGACTTTATACCGATACTTGAGTTCTATCAAAATGAAAACGGTGATTCGAGCCTCAATGTTGGTGCAAGAATTAAGCTTTAGGAGAATTAAATGAGAAAGATATTGTTATTGGTTATAACTCTCTTTTTATGTTATGGGGCGATTGGTCTTAATGCACAGACTGCAGATGAATTTAAGAAGTCTATTCAGGAAGAAGGCAAAGATGATGATATGCCAAGTAATGCCTATGTTGACCCCTTTGCGGAGGAGAAAAAGCGATCAGCAAATATTCTTAAGGAAAGTGCTCTAAATTATATAGGTAAGTGGTTGCGTGCCGATAACCATAGTGATTTTATTGAAATTAAGAATTACCTATGGGGTAAAAAAATGACAGGTAACTTCTTTGATTCCGGTAAGGGCCGTTTTATAAATCTTGAGTTGATTATGAGTATTCAAGCTGACGATTGCCGAAATATGAAGTTTGCATATAAGGACACTGTCTATTTTTTACATCTTGAGGAAGATGGAGTCTTTAAGGTAACCAGTACTGCAGGCGACTCCTTTAAAATCTTTAAGGTATCCAGGTAGTTTGTGAGTCAAGCGGCAGCTAGGTAATATCGTTTACAAAAACCGGAGAATTACTTTTTCTTTCAAAATATGAGTCTGCAAGTTTTTCGCAGATTGATTGAAAAAAAACAGGTGTTCTATGTATATCAATTAATATTCTACGCCATACTACATCCTCAATTTCAGACAGCTCAATAGCTGAGAGGTCTTTCTTTAGGTGGCACCTGGAGTTCCGTTTATCATCAAAATAGACCATTTCCGACTGTTCCATGCTTAATAGGATCTCTTTTAAATCACTTAGTGAACAACCGATAATTCCGGATAATTCATCCTCATTATAGCCGGTTCCATTTCTTTTAAAATCATCAGAGAGCAGTTTTAAGATCATAATAAAAAAAGCAACATCGTATAGGTAAAATTTCTTGAAATTGTATCTATCAAGATAAATTTTGTTCTGCCATACACAGAGTACCTCAAAACCAAAGATCAAAAACCCCCATATCATTGTGAGCCAGATCAGGAAGAATATTATAACAGCAAATGATCCGTAGATCTTCCAGTTTATAATAAACAGTTGAGAATAATATGTAAAGAGGTATCGGAGAAGCATAAGTACTAAGGTAACAATTGTTGCGACGATCATTGTCTTAAACAGGTTAATCTTATCATTGGGCATGATATAGTAGAGTGCAATAATTATTGATAGTATTATCAAAAATGAAGATGCCGTAATAAGTAATGAACTGCTAAAGGTGATAGTTTTTATCTTTCCTGACAGTGATTGAAAAAAAACCGATGTATAAAAGGCAACCCCGGTAAATAGGGGGACAACAGTTATTAATGCCCAATATACCAGCAGTTTTCTTATGAATGGTTTCTTTTTTTTTACACCCCACATTCTATCAAATTGATCATCTATGGTTGCAAATAGATCAAGGGATAAATAAATTAGTAGTAATATCCCGAAGATGCTTATTGTACTAATATTGACCATTAGTTTATCTATGAGGTTTATTATACCTCCTACAGATTCAGGTAGAATGTATCGTTGGAGAAGATCGATAATTTTGACTTTATACTCAGAGAAATCTTTATTTATACTTACAATTCCCAGAAATATAGCCGAAATCGGCAGCAATGCAAAAATTGTCTTTAATGTTAACCCGAACGAAATAATTAATGATTGATCATTTAAAAATTTAAATGCACTCTTATAAAGAATTTCATAAGCTCTTTTAAAAAAAATAAGGTAGGCATTATCTTTATTAACTTTTTCAGAATGATCTTTTTTTAGTTGATCCTTAATTGCTCGATTTCTGTAGGTAATGCTCTCTATAGATTCTTTCTGTTTTTCTAACCTGATGTTAGAGGTGATTTTGGAGCAAAAATAATCAATAATTTTTTTTAATATCAAGCTAAACTACCACAGATTTATACAATCTCTTTTTTCAGTTGGGTAGGATTTAGAAACATGATAGTAGAAATACTTGCTTCCTGCCACATGAATTTAGAACTGCACTTAAAAGTTATTGTATATTTTTGTTCCTGTGGTAGTTTTCCAATTTTTATTACCCAGTCAACCAAAACTTTTATGCCTGAAGAATTAAGAAAATTTAAGTTAGTAATATCAAGTATTACTGATTTAATTCCCTGATCAATTGCTTGTTGGTTAACCTCTCTAAAAAAAG
>CAYYKD010000012.1:52050-64535 GCA_964471825.1 uncultured Spirochaetales bacterium | reverse complement strand
AAAAAGGTCCAAGATATTCATCCGGTGATATATCATCAATATTGCCCTCAATAATTACTCTGCTATCATCTGTTCGTACTTCGACGCTCTCCATTCTTAGAGTAGGTATAACTATTGCCATATTGTCTCCGTTAATTGTTTATTTAACTTTTTTTTAATATTCTCTATTTGATAGTAAATAGAGAAATAACTTCAACTACGCCCTCATTCTCATTGTATTCACAGTGCATCTCTGCCTGTGCCTCATAGCAAATTCTCGGTATTCCTAGACATGCTTTACCATCATTTCTTGTAACAGATTCTTTCATTTTATCAATATAGAAATGAAGTTTATCCTCAATAGCATTTGTTTTTTCTATATATTCTTTTAGAGCCAGTGCTTTTGTTTTATCCGAATAGTTGAATACTCTTAGTTCTACTTTTGATTCGATAACATTCTTCTTTATCGTCATCCTTACACCGTCTTTGTTAGAGAACTTAACTGCATTTTCAAGTAACTCAGATGCGGCAACAGCTATCTTATTAATATTTTGTTTGTCTATCACATTAATTAGTAGAAAACTCTCTATAAAGTTTCTTGTTAATGGAATATACTCCCATTTAGGTCCAAAAGTAATATCAAGGTATCCTTGAGTATCTGTTACATAGTTAATTTGCATAAAAACTCCTCTTTTAGTAGATTACGAAAGGTCGTAGATTACAAATGGTCGTAGATTACGAAAGTTTAAAGATCGCTGAAACCTCGAGTACATTATTTTCATCATAATATTTTGCTGTTATAGTTGCATTTGCTTCATGATTGATTCTTGCAAGCCCCAGACCTGCTTTACCGTCAGTCCTTGTAACAGAGTGTTTCATTCTTTCAATATAGTAATCAAGCGGTTTCTGTTCATTCATTTTATTGATTCTATCAATGTGTTCCATTGCATTAGTCTTCTCTGCATAGTTAAATACTTTGAGGGTTATATCCTTTTGATGGTCATTCTTTGATATGATTATTCTGACACCGTCTTTGTTTGAATACTTAACTGCATTTTCAAGAAGCTCAGATGCTGCCATCGTTATCTTATTGATTCTAAATTTATCATCGATATTTATCATTAAAAAATTTTCAATATAGTTTCTTGTTATGGGTATGTAATCCCACTTTGGTCCAAATGTGAGATCCAAAAACCCTATTGTCTTTAATTCATAATCAATATTCATAGCTACTCCAATTATTAATATTGTTGACTAATAAGATCGGGATTAAGAAACAGTATAGTTGATATACTGGATTCTTGCCATAAGAGATCTTTATTACATAGAAATTTGATTTTGTACTGTTTATTAGCCGGGATAGTTTCCAGTTTCATAATCCAAGCAACAATCTCTTTGATCCCTGATGAGTTAAGGAAGTTAAGCCCCTTAATATCCACCTCTATTTCTTTTATATCGTTCTTAACGATACTTTCGTGTACTTCGTTGAAAAAAGGTAACATAAATTTGCCCGGTTGAGCGGAGTCAACATTACCTGTCATAACAATCTTTGTTCCGCTAACGGTCATAGTTACACCGGATTCATTCACCGGGTTCGCAGTTAAAGCCATAATAGTCTCCTGTTTTTTTTATTTTATTATAATATAATTAAATGTCAATCAATTAATAATTAATTTCTAACTTATTTCCAATTTAAATGCATTTAAGAGTGTAAAGTGTCTTTCCTCTTCAGCTATTATCTCATCAATGAAATGTCTATGATCCTCTTTTACAGTCTTTTTTAACTCGTAGTAATACAGTATTGAGTCCATCTCCCGTCTTATCGCGAAGTTAGTAGCCTCTAATTCATCGTTGAGAGTTTCAAGAATGATCTCAAACTTATCCTTAGAAAAAATTAGGTTCTCTGCAAGTATCTTTATATAATTAAAATACTCCTCCGGATAGGTAATTATATCAGAGTAGTTCTCTATATTGTTAACTGTCTTTTCAAAAAACTTTTTGTGTGACACCTCTTCTTGAGCGAGTTTTAAAAAAAGAGTTTTAGCTCTTTGGTCATATATTTTATCAGCAAAATATCTATACATCCTTTCACCATCTGTCTCCATCTGTAAAGCATGCTGAAAAACCTCTGAAGCACTATACATACAAAATCTCCAATATATTTAAAAATTTCAATGGCCATAAGGCTAATCATTCATTGAACTTGCTTAAATAAATGATATCATCAAGAGTCATTAACTAATAAATAAGAAAATTTAATTAAAATGTCAACAAAAATTAAATCTTTATTTTTGTAGTCTAATGCAAAAAACCGGATTATTTGATGAGACTCTTAGAATTTGTGTAAATATATCTATTATTTGAGGCTCTTGCAAAAATAAATTTTGAATTTTTGCGAAGCATATTTTTTTGGAAAACAAGGAAAAATGAGGCAAAAAAACGCAGAATAATTACTTTATTTGAGTATTTTTTGCCTCATTTTGACGCATGTTTAACAAATAAAAGATCAAGCAAAAAACAGAAGGGATTTTTGCAAGAGCCTCATTTGCTAATATTTAATTACACTGACTATTTTGCCTAGTTTCTTTAGGTTAGATTCTAAACCAATAACTGTTTGCCCTCTATTGAGAATCCCGCTTTCTATAAATGATGAGTTGTTATGCCCGCTGTTTGATGCGGTGCCGTGATAGATATTAATTATGTCAGACATCTCTATCAATGTCAGTAGTTTTGATAGGACAACATCATCTGATCTAAGTATATTTCGTTCTAGCAGGTTATTTAATCTGTTGAGGGTAATAGCACCCTCAGTGCAGAGGTCAACGCCCTCTATACAATACTCAGGCAGTCTTACAGAGGATTCGGGGATAAATATGTTATTTACAATATTACCGGTTATCCTTGAGATGATATCAAGTGTGGTGCCTCCACATGCAATCTTTAAACCCTTAGAGTTCATAAATTCATTTACAATTTTTTCATCATAGGACCTGTTGAGGGGCGGACCGGTCATAATGTTTAACTGAGTTGCATTTCTTGAGGATAGTGAACAGATTGTTATATCATCGAGGACCTCATGACCGGTAATTCTAAGTGTTCCGTCTAGGATTGTCTGAATAGAGTTCTCCTCATTTATAAGTAGTTTAGCGATCTCCTCCTCGTCCCATTTTACCGGAGGTGTCACTCCAATCCCCGCCTGACTTACTCCGTCCGAGAAAAAAAAGAGTTTATCACCCTCATTCAATTTAATATCGTATTGGATAAAAGTTTCATCATTAAATTGATGAACCACTGAGACGGGAGGGGTTATCCCATTCGAGTTTGACAAAATGGGCGGTGGTGCCTCATAACCGATAATTGTACCCCAGCCGTTAAGGTTTAGCCTGCAGATATTAAATGCACAGTAGAGGCCGTTATTTAATTTTGATGACTGGATTTCACTAATCACCCTCTCAGCCGCCGACCTAAGTAAAAATCCCCCCTCAAGTAGTTTAGTTAGTTTGGTTGCATAGAAAATTGCAGAGATGTTAGCATTGATGCCGGAACCTTTGCCGTCTGCAAGCACGAAGATGATGTGATCGTCGTACTGCAGGAAGTTAGAGTAGTCTCCCGAGACAAACTGTTTTTTTTTATAGAGATTGATATGGTCAAAGTCAAAGAACAGTTTTTTATCCATTGTCCTCACCGTCTAGTGATATGAGTTTGTTGATAATCTCTTCACCTTTTGCAGTGCTTTCACCTAGCATCTTTGCCAGATTCTGAGCCATGTCAATCTGGTGTTCAAGTAACTGTCGAGCCTGCTGGATTGTCTGTTTTTTTATAGTCTCAAGTTGTTTTTCGTTTTTATTTAAATTTGTTACATTTATAAAGATGCAGGCTATTGCATTTTCCTCATTAAGCCGGTAGAATATCTCATGACAGGTCAGCCCATATTGTTTATAGGTGGTTACCGCCTCTATTCGTGAGTTTGAGGCATTAAATAGTTTTTCAATATTGCCGGCATCTATAAGGTATGAAATCCTTTTGCCGACGAGTGACTCAGAACAGAGAAAGAACTCCATAAATGCCCTGTTCATTTTTACAATTTTTAATTCTTTATCAAGTATAACAATACCGTTTGGACTTGTTTCCATTATTCTGTCCCTTGTATCCTCAGCAAGCCTTCTCATATAGGGCATGCACATCTCAGGTTCAGCTATTCCATCCAGTACGGCTATTGCGTTTTCCCTACAGTTGTCATATCCGCAGGCCTGACAGTTAAGTTGATTTTCTTTTTCAATCTTGCCTGTTTTTGCTAGTACCCTAGAAATCTCCTCTTCAGTATAAATACAGCTCTTAAATGAAACATTGTTTTGTATGTCCAACTTCATATCAGGTAATATTATGTCAGTTGAAACTGTTTTCTTGTAGTTTGATGAGTTAACATAGTCAACTACATTTTTTTTCCGTTTATAGATATTGTTTTTCCATTTGACACCGGGGCCATTGATACACCCCTCCTTACAGAATAGCATTTCACAGAATCCTGCCTGAGTCATCTCATGTAAGCCATCTGCAAACTCTTTTACAAGCTCAATCCCGGAAATGTGAGTATTGATCATATCGCAGTTACCTGTAACAATGTTATTGGTATCAATCATTCCACCATCTAAGGGGAAGAGTCCTGCCATGCCACCCGGAAACTCATCAAAGGTAGCAGGATCAATTTTATCAACATTAACTTTGTCTATGTTTTCCTGATTTTCGATGATCCATTCGTTAAACTCATCAAATGTAAGAACAATATCAACAATGCCTGATAGTTCGGGTAGTACTGCTTCATCTTTTTTTGCAATACATGGACCGATAAACACTACACTTACAGAGGGGTAGGTCTCTTTGATATGCTTTGCATGGGCGATCATTGGGGATACAGATGGAATTATGTTGCCGATCAGTTCAGGCTTGTATTTTTTTATATAGTTGACAACGGCCGGACAGGCAGAACTTAGCATGATAGAGTTTTTGTTCTTTTTAGACTTCTCAGTTTTATTTACAAGGTCAAAGGAGTATTTGGTTACAAAGTAGGCTCCTATTGTAGTTTCTGCTATGTAGTCACAGAAGTTTTTTAGATAACCAATAATTTTGGATATTTGTTCAAAGCTGTAGTAGGCAATAAATGAGGGGGCTATTGAGATGGCAATTTTTTGCTTATCACGGATCAATTTTCTGAAACGGTCTATCTCTTTGCGGTAGGTCTTTGCACCCTGAGGACACTCTCTGACACAGGTGCCGCATGATATACATCTATCCTGTTCTACAAATGCCTGCCCGTCTTTCATACTTATTGCTTTAACAGGGCAATGCCTAAGGCATCTATAACAATCTCTGCATTGTGCACTAAGAGTGTAAACCGTATTTTCCATAATGACCGCCTTAAAACAATCTGAAACCCTCAAATACAACCGGCAAATAGTCGGATATTGAAAGATAATCAATGTTGTTAATTTTTCGTGTCTTGAGGATCACCTTTAGCAGGTATTTTTGATTTAGTTTAAGTTTGACCTTTTTACCTTTTTCATTTTTAAAGAGTTCTCTAAGGTGCTTTTTTTCAAATATGCTTATTGGCTTGTCGAGTGTAAAAGAGCCAATCAAAGTTTTATCAGTATCATAGAGGGTGAGGTCGATTTTTTCTATTGTATCTTCATATCTTATGTCAAATTCGATCCTATCTCTTGTTGAGGTCTTTAGAAATATTATAGGAAAACCATAGTTTTTACCTGACGAATTTCCAAAAAGGTCTATAAGTAAAAGCTCTCTTTGTATAATACCGTATTTTTCAAAGTTTAATTGAATTAAATATTCTCCATTGGGAAGAGATGATGACTCTTTATCAGAGGTGACGGCTCCCTCAGCATAGACCCTGTTATCGGTTACTATGTAGGGAATATCCCAGTAATATTCATGCCCGGGCGGGATGAGTCTGATGTTGTTTAGATTTTCCGCATTTTCTATGGAGATTGATATCATTACGGAGGTGTTTATTTTACCGGAAAATACCTGAGAAGCAACAGGGCCAAAAATTACATTTGAGATAGTCGGAATATTACTGAGTGTAAATTCTTTATCATCATGTATAAGTTTATCATTAGACTTTATGGTTGATTCGAGTCTGAACTTATCTATTATAAATGGAGAGTTGATAATCTTTTTAATGATGAAGCCGCCATCCTTATCAGGTAACAACCTCTGTTCATTTTCTTCAATTAATACTGTGTTATCTCCATCGGTTATCCTGTATGAAATAATATTCTTATTTGTATAGTTTGCTAAAATTATAGTAATAACGAAGTCAACTGTATAAATTCCTGAGACCTCAGGTTTGTCACGGAATCGCTGTTCAACAGTAAATGAATATACTGTTGGAGTATATAGCTCAGCTTCTTTTTCTAAATCTATTATCTTTTCGGACATCAAATTATTATTATTCAGGTCTAATGCACTCTTACAGGAAGTTGATGAAAGTATAATATAAAAAAGTATAAGTGCATGAGTAATGAATTGTTTTCTATGTAGGTATCCGTTGATTGACATAATAATTGGGTTTAAATTAATAATAATCAAATTATCTTGTTATAACTGCAATAATTCTTTCCAGTACCTTCTTTCTGTCAAGCGGCTTTACAATATAATTTTTTGCACCAAGCAGAAGTGATTTTTTTACCAATTCCTGTTTGCCAAGGGCACTAACCATTATTATTTTAGCATTTTTATCGAACTCAATAATTTTTTCTAAAGCAGTTATTCCATCCATCTTAGGCATTGTTATATCCATTGTAACAATATCTATGTTAGGAAAAAACTCTTTATATTTCTCTATTGCCTCTTCGCCATCCCCTGCCATACCGACAACTTCATATTCTTCAGATGATAGGATCTGAGAAAGTTGTTTCCGTACAAATATGGAATCATCAACTATCAGTGCTTTATAATTACCGCCGTCAGGTCTTCTACCATCCGGCACTTTTGCATTTAAATTTGGAAAATCAGAACCGGCTTTCATAAATCCCCCCTAGTTTTCTTTTATTGCGACATTAACTTCAACCCGGCCTTCAGGCATCTCTATAGGAACAACCAATGACTCAACCTTGTTATCCATAAGCTCCAGGTTATCCCCTTTGATAAGAGCCGGCGGAGTCAGGTCAAATTTAAAACCCAGGTCATGGAGTTTTGTAACAGCATTACCGGTTATCATATTGGCTAATTCTGTAAGGGTAGAACATGCCATTTCATCCAGTTCTGTCATCGTTTCTTCATTCATCTTAGAGACAATATTAAGGGCAGTTGTTTTATCCATGTCGATGACAACTCTACCGGAAACCTCACCGGCAAGACCTACAATTATTGCTACACCATAGATAGCTGTTATATTCTTCCTTAGTCCGATTTCGCCGGTTGTAATTTTCTCAGATACAGTCATAGTCAAAATCTCAACTGCTGATTCAATAAACGGATTAATATACTCTACTCTCATCAAGACATCCTTAAAATTTATTTTTTAAAATATATAGCAATGTTCTCATCCTGAACTTTCCTAAAATGTTCGTTATCAGGTAGATCTTCGTGATCTCCAATAATCAGAACTCCACCCTGAACAAGCCTTTTGGCCGCTTCATTGATAAAGTCAGTATAGCCTGCTTCGGTAATAAACAAAGACAGATCTCTTGCTATAATCAAGTCAAATACTTTTTTGTAAGTGGAGAGATTTTCTGCATTGTGAAATTCAAAACAGATCATATCGTTAAATTCTTTTTTGACCTTTAAGCTGTCCCCTTTAACTTCCATAAAATATTTTTCTTTATGTATCCATGAAGGGATATTTTTTTTAGAAATTTCAAATCCGCTTGCCTTACTGATTGCGACAAGGTTATTGTCAGAGGCAACCATAGAGATGTCCGCATCTGAAAATTCATCTGCCATAAGGAAAAAAACAGAGAAAGCTTCGTGTCCCTGGGCACAACCAACATCGAGAATTCTCACCTCTTCAGAGCATATTTTACCGAGCTTAGACATAACCGCATTCATAAAATCCTTAGTATATGGTATGTCCCACAGCTCTTCGGTATGTTTAGAGAGAAAATCGCCGATAATTTTGCCTGACAGCTCTTTTTCTACTACAGGGAGTCCCGATTTAGTTACCTCGCCTGCATACTTGGAGTATAGTGATCTGAACCCAGCTTTATTGTATTTGTTAATATATACACCGGCGTGTTGTTCTACCTGAGTGCAGAAGTGATCGATAAAATCATCTGTTACAACATCTTCCTGGTGTTGAATTGTATCTTTTTTTTGTTTTTCCTTATCAGAGAATATTGCATCTGAGTCAAGGATAACCACAAGTTTGTCATTTAATTCTGCTACACCTGAGATATACTTCTCATTTATCATTCCAAGAAGGGGGCTTGGCGGTTGAATATCTCTTTTCCTTAGAGGAATAACATGTTGAATCTGGTCAACAACAATCCCGATATTTAGATTACCTACATATAGTATAATAATTGATTTTAGAGCGTCCTCATTCAATTTGTCTTTGAGGTTAAACATTCTACCAAGGTCAATTATTGGAACAATATCCCCTCTAAGATTTGTAACACCTACTACAAAGTTCATTGCATTTGGTATTATTGTAAATCTCTTCTCTTTTAGAATCTCTTTTACCTTTAGAATATCAATACCATAATACTCATTGCCTATCTTAAAAGAAACAACCTTAAAATCATATTCAACAATTTTTTTATCATTCTTTAATTTTGACCCGGCAGAAAATCTTTTTTGATTCTGCATAAGTGAGTTAAAGTCCATCTTAGCTACTTCCACGACTACCTCCGTATTCGTACTTACGAATCTTTTTTATAATTTACTAATCTCTTCTATCTGTGTTTTTAGACCAAGTTCTATGAGTTGTGTAACCTCAAGAATCAAGCTAACAGTACCGTCACCCAGTATAGTTGCACCTGCAATACCGGGGACATTTGTAAACTTGTCTTTGAGCGGTTTGATTACAATATCCTCTTCACCAATAAGTGAATCAACAAGAAGCCCTACCTTTTTATCTCCGCTACCAATTATTACTATAAAATGGTAGTCAGCAATATCATCCTCTCCAAGTTTAAATACTCTGTTAAGTCTAAGAAGTGATAATACACCGTCTCTAAAATTTATTACCTCAGTATTATCAACCCTCTTGATCTCTTCCGGTTTTACTCGAATACTCTCAATTACAGATGATATCGGTATAACATATTTTTCTTCTTTAACCTTAACCATCAGACCCTGAATAATGGCAAGTGTTAGAGGGATCTTTATAATAAAGGATGTTTCTTTATTTATCTCTGTTTGAATCCTTATGTTTCCGCTAAGTTTTTCGATATTTCTTTTTACAACATCAAGACCGACACCACGCCCCGATACGCTTGTTACTTTCTCTGCAGTAGAGAACCCCGGTTCAAACAGGAGGTTTAATATCTCTGTTTCTTTTAGAATCCTATCTTTTGTAATAAGACCTTTTTCGATAGCCTTTTTTGATATCTTGTTAACATCAATACCTCTTCCATCGTCTTTAACATATATGCTTATTAGGTTCCCCTCATTCATCGCTGTAATTCTAAGCTTAGCCTTAGGATTTTTGCCCTTTGATACTCTATCTTCCGGTGTCTCAATTCCATGGTCAATCGCATTTCTAACTATGTGTATCATTGGATCTATAAGATCATCGATCATCCCCTTGTCAACCTCTGTATCCTCACCCTCAAGAATCAATTCAACCTCTTTATTGAGATCACGGCTTAGGTCTCTAACCAACCTTGGGAATCTGCTGAAGATCTGCTTGATCTGTACCATTCTAACCCGCATCACACCTTCTCTTAGTGATACGGATACTCTATCAAGATTCTGTGTAGTAGCTTTCAATTTCTCAACGACAGTTTTGTAGCTGTTGGCAAATGTGTCAAATACACCATTCATTGAGGACATCTCTTTTTGAAGTCCCTTTTTTATCTTAGTTATCGGAGTGCCATTTTTCATCTGTTCTAGAAGATCAGGTATGGTTTCATACATCTTCTTAATTTTATCACGATATTCGGATACTGTAAGCCCAAGATTCTCAATGTTATCACTGAACTGGTTGTTAATCTGGTTAAATGTTGCCTTATTAATTACAATTTCACCTGCAAGGTTTAAAAGATCATCGATTCTCTGTGCATCTACCCTAAGAACTGAACCTGTCTGTTGATTATTACCGGGCTTCAAACCGGAGTCATCTTTTTCTATTGGTCTTAACTGAGATACTTCTTTATGATCATCTTCTGATTTATTTGTACTATCTGTTTTATAAGAATCATTTTTATAAGTATCATTGTTTTTAGATTGAGTTATCTCTTTATTGATATCTGAAATTGTTGAGTCATTATTTATAGTTGAATCTGTCTTTGATCCTGAGTGAACATTTGAGCTGATTGAAGGTTTATTCGTTTCAGAAGTAGATATAGGTTCATTTATATTGAATGGGATGATCTTTATATCAGTTGTTGTGTCGCTGACAGTTGTAAATTTATGTATCTTCTCGCTATTTGCCTCTGTAGCCAGGACATACATTACCTTAGGATGAAATGCCTCAGAGTACAATTCGTCAAACTCGGGGTAGGTTTTTAAGACCATACCAATATCTCTAAGTGAGGTAAATACTTGAATTGCACCAACCGTTCTCATCGGGTTATTTTCATCAAATGTTACAATTACCTTAAAAACTGGTTGATTATCAGAATTAGACTCTGTAATTTCCAATATATCATATTCTGATATCTTAAATTGTGTGTCATCATTGTTTTCCTGAACACCGGATTTAGAGTCGGTAGCAGTTTTAGGTTTAACCGCAGCTTCACTTTGTTTAGTGGTCGGTTTTGCCTGCACAGTTGTTCCGCCGGCAGCGATAGATTTAAGACTCTCTACAGTCTTCGAAATGTCAGAGTTAAAAACATTGCCGTTTGATCTGTGGCTTACCATATTTTTTATAATATCCAGGGCGGACAGAAGAGTATCAATTATCTCTGCAGTGACTTTAACTTTACCGCTTCTTATTTCATCCATACAGTCTTCAAGTACATGTGTAAATTTAGCAATCTCTTCAAGCTGTACAGTTGCAGAACTTCCCTTTAGAGTATGAGCGGCTCTAAAAAGTGAGTCAATAGCATCTTTATTTGCTGGGTTTTTTTCAAGAATCAGTAAATTATCCTCAATCATCTCTATCTGTGAGTTTGCCTCATCAAAATAATCCTTCATCAGGTCTTCATCAAAAAAATCACTCATCTTGTACTCCCATTAGTAAACAAATATGTAAAACCTATATCGTTATATAATAATTTAAAAAAACAATTTCGTGCCGACAAATCAAGTTTTGAATCAGGCAAGAAACCCACGCTCTTTAATATATAATTTTATAAAAAAAAATCAACTATTATATTCAAATTATGATATTTTTTTGGAGCATCAACTAAAAAGTTACTGTTTGGTATTTTTCATATACCATTTTTCCGTCTATTTTAGTATCCCCGATTCTTTTCATACCTATTAATACCTATTAATACCTATTTTATAAAAAATGATTTATAACAGCTCAAAATCTTCATCTGATAAAAGTGCATTTATTAGAGTTTCATTATCAAAGCTTTGAGTTATCCGGATGATATTAGTATAAGCAATGTCAGTGTCGGGTTTTTTCTCAACAACCGGCAAATTAGTTGTTATATCATTGGTTAAGTCGGTTTCAGTAATTGTTTTATTTAGTGTATCAGGGTTTATAGGTGACTCTTGTGAAATAGGGTCTTGTAAAATAGATTCTTGTTTATCAGGATCTACATAGACTTCGTGAGTGTCATCAAGAGGGGGGATTGTGTATGCAAAATCATCATAGGCAGAACCTGAAGAGATGATGAAGTCGAGCTTATTGTTTGAGGTAAATAGATGAAAATATTTGTCGTAGAGAGATTCAAAATTTTCGTTTTGAATTTTTTCAAATGAGAGCCGTCTGAATTGAACCTGAAAAATGCCGGTTAAAAGGGCGATCTCTTTTTCACTAAATGTATCGGCTAACTCGGCAACCCTTTCGCTGCCGGTCAGATCATCATTTATCCTTGATGAAAGTGTAATTGATTTCTCTATAAATAACTTTAAACTTTCTGATCCGCTTGAAATCAGGTCTAAAAATATATCATTATTTGATCTCATTAGCGAGTTTGTCGGGGAGCCGGTCAGTGTGTCTGTAATGGAGTCACTTGATTCAGGTGCGGATGTGGTATTATCATTTGTATCGTTTTCTTTGAGGTATTCGAGTTTTAAGGCTTCAATTTTAGCCGAGTCATCCGGGGTAGCTGCAACAAAAAAATCTGAATTCTGCAGATTTTCAAGTGTTTCAATCTCTATTGTTTGTCCGGATGAGATTTTTTTATTGAAATGCTCAAAGACCCGGGTAG
>CAYYKD010000012.1:34250-52040 GCA_964471825.1 uncultured Spirochaetales bacterium | reverse complement strand
GGCAACTCAAATGTTCCAACTGCTCTTACAGTCGGGTTTGTAGAGAAGAGTGTAAGAATCCCTGTCCTAATTGCCATTGAGATTGATTTGGGATCATAGTCTGTGAAATTTGCTACTTTTTTTAAGACAGCTCTTATCAGGTCTTCTCTATGACATCCGTAGTAATCGTTCTGTTCAAGAAGCTCAAGCATCTTGCTGAATGTCTTATTGTTTAGCGAATCATTTAGGTAGGTAAGGTTGTTTATAGAACAATTATTAGCCAGAACAACAGGCAGAAGTACAGACAACAGTGCAGGGTCTATTTTGTTGAATATGTTTATCAAAACCTTATCAAAGTTGTTTTCTCTGATAGATTCAATGCCAAGTAGGATTATTGCTAATTTGCGAAGTGATATATTACTTGAGTCTGCATTCCGGACTATCACATTTATAAGTCTGCAGGTAATTGCATCTATTAATCTACCGGGTTTTCGATAATTATGATTGTATAACTTGAGTATAGATAATACTATAGATAATAGCACATTGAAAAGAAATCTTCTTATTACGAAATACGGTTTCATTAAAATCATTAAATACACCTGTCTAATTTAAGTTTAAATTCGATATTTGCCAACTAGGTATGACTTGCCTTCACTATTTTTAATAAATATTTTCAGAACCCGGCCATTGTTTGGCTGTCTATTTAGCCTTATAAGCCATTTATTGTCAGGTAATGAATCCAGGAAGAATTCCTTGCTGTAGTGTTTTCCTGCATCATCCTGTAGACTGCACCTCAAAGTGTATTCGGGTTGTAGAGAGATAGTAATCTCTGAAAATTCATCTGTTTTTAACAGATTTTCACTTATCAATCTACATTCATAAGTATAGAAGTTGTTTAATAACGATAATTTGCCCTGAGGCGGAAGAGGCGTTTTTTTAATAATATTAGTTTGCGGTTTAAAGATAGCGGCTGTTGACATCTTGCCATCCTCTCCGGCCGCATAGATCTTGCCAAGCCAATCATCACTATTATTTGATGAGCTATTATTTGAAGAATAGTGGAAGTTGTAGATGCCGTCCTGTTCAGAGCTGTATGAGTAGTTTTCAGGGATTGACTTGTTATTGTTATCAAGTGCTGTGGTACTTAAGAATAGGGCTTCACCGCGGTCAACCTGTATATGAAAATAGTTAGATTTATCATCAACTGTGATATTCTCAGATAGAATTTTCATATTGTATGTCTTGAACAGCGGTTGCCTGCAAAACATACCGGGTAATGGCAGTTTATTGCCTGCTTGTTTGCTATCTAGATAAAATTCGGCTATGGTGTTGTACTTTTTTTGGTTGTCTATTTGAAATATCTTGGCATGATAAATCTGACCGACCATCGGTTGTGTGAAATAGAGGTTGTAACTATCACCGTCAATGTCCCGTATGAAATGATCAGTTTGATTTTTGGAATCAGCCCCGTACACACCTCCTGATACTAGATAATCCGGTTGTGCTTTGATGTTGACAGTGTAGATATCGCTCTGATTATTTTTGGGTGAAATATTAGTTTGTTCAAGAGTAAACCCGTTTTTATTGAATCCTTCTTTAAAATAGAGCCGGTTTGTCGGCGGAAAATGGTTAGAATTTTTAGATATATTTGTAGGACGAAGCTCAAGGGCGGTATTGTAGTTTGGTTCGCCGTCTCTCTTTGCATGAATCTTAATCAGATGTTCTCCTGTATCAGGAATCTTAAATAAATATTCGATATAACCGGGAGGATGGTTTTTGTAGGTCATTCCTGGGATAGTTTTGTTTTTCCTATCTCTTACAGAGGCAAAGGTTAGGATGTTTTCAGGGGTTTTAAGATGAATAGAATAATACCCATCTTTGTTGATACTCAAAAGATTGTCAGAGAGTATCTCAAGACCGTATGCCTCGAAATAGTGTTGTTTATAGAGAATATTTTGCTTTGGTAAAATTTCACCCTGTCCGGAAGACTCGGAAATGACAAATGAATAGATGGTCTGAAAGTTGTCATCACGATCGGTAAATCGAGCAGAGATATTTACCCGGAAAAGCCCTTTTGATGGAGCGGAAAAATTGAAGAAGTAGCCGGAGTTTTCCTTATAGAAATGTGAGTGAAGGCTATAGTTAATCTCCTCGTCTGCTATTGCAGCCATCTCTTCAAACTCATCAAATCTGGAGGTGTCAAGCGGTTTGATGCTTGCCGTAAAACGCACGGTTGATGGAGCTGCAACCTCGATGGATATAGTATTTCTATTGGTTTTTATGACATCCTTTATTGTTTGCTGTCTGCCGCCGACGAGCGGGAAAGAATCTCTGGAGATAAGTGATCCGATATCTGTTTTGAATTCAATATTATACTTAATGCCAAAGATTGAGAATGACGGCGAATTTAAGAAATCGTCTAATGATATCGCCTTATCTGTAAATTTGTATTCTGGATTATCAGGGTAGTTAATCAGTATCTTAGCATCAGGGTGAATGAATAGTGATGTATTATGGTATTTTCTTTTATCTGAGAATTTTTTTTGAAAATAGCCCATTCTATTATTGGCTGTAACATCGACTATATACCATTTGTTGTTGATCTTTACTGCATTCCAGGCATGTCCTGAAGGGCCTTTTTCTGTCCTGTAGCCACGCGAAGAGCCTCTTATGTAGACACATTCTATATCGGATAGCCTGCACATCTCCTTAAACAGATTAGCAAAACCGCCGCAGGTTGTTCTCTTATTTGGTAAAACAGCTGTTGGTTTTTGAGAAGTAGAGGTTGCAAGTCCATAGAATAGGTCTGAATCATAGGCTATATTATCAACTATCCAGTCATTGAACCTCTTGACAATCAAAAACTTGTCATCAGTACCTGATCTGAGAAAACCTGTTAATTCCGGTAAAAATCTATCAGGATCAGAGAATACCCCTTTTTGAATATGATCAGGAACAGATGAGATGATCACTTCCGGCACACCTGTTCTGTATCGAGCCGCAGTTGCATCCGCAGCGAGCGGGTCGCTGTAGGTAGTAGTTGCTATTATTGTGAATAGTATGGTGAAGATCTTTCTAGTTGAGTTTTGAAATATGTTTAAAAACTGTAAAATATGAGCTTTTTTCATAACTGAAAAATTATATAAATAATTTTGTAAATTTACAATAAAAAAAAAGAGTAATTTCTATAGTTATTTCTAAAGAGTAATTTCTAGTGAGGCTCTCTAATGAGACTCTAATACTAAAAATAAATTTGTTGTTTTCTTTAAATATTTGTTATAGATTTAAATCTAACAAATCAACAAGGAGTTTTTATGTCTAATAGTATATCGGATATTGTAGCAACACCGGAGGTGTGTACAATATAAAGTAATGTATATACCTCCATTTTCACTTTTTAATTAAATTATGGGGGTTATAAATGAATACTAAAAATGATTTAGAAAATGAATATTTATTCTCAGGCAGGATAATCGGGCAATATAAAAACTTATATAGGGTTATTGTTCGTCAAAATGAATTTCTATGCAATGTATCCGGTAAGATTATATTTGACGCACAAGGAAGCTGGGACTTTCCTGTTGTCGGTGACTATGTAAAAATAGATAGAGATAGCGACAATGGTGGATATGGTTTAATCAAAGAGGTATTAGCGAGAAGTTCACTTGTAAAAAGGGCAAGGCCGGGTAGTTCAAATGATTATCAACCAATAGCTGCAAATGTTGACAAAGTTTTGATTTGTATAGCACTTGATAGAGATTTTAATTTGAACAGGCTTGAGCGTTATATAGCTATCGCATGGGATTGCAGGTCTATACCGGTTATCGTGTTAACAAAGTCTGATCTTAGTGATAATATTAATGAAAAAATCATTGAGATAAATAGTGTTGCTATCGGGATCGATACAGTTATTACATCCTCAAATCAAGAATGCGGGCATCTTGCATTAGAGTCATGCATTAAACCAAATGAAACAGTTGTATTTGTCGGGTCTTCCGGCACAGGCAAATCTTCTTTAATAAACCGTTTATTAAGAACTGATATTCTCAAGGTAGGCGAACTAGATAGAAATTCTAAAGGGAAGCATACAACTACCCGGCGAGATTTGTTCTTTTTGCCCAATGGAGCCGCTGTTATAGACACGCCGGGCATGAGAGAGGTCGGAGTTGAAAATACAAATATTACTACGGTTTATGAAGATATTGATATGCTCTCATCAAAGTGCAGATTTAGGGATTGTACTCATAATGAAGAACCCGGGTGTGCTGTTAGAAATGCAGTAGATATGGGATTGTTGTCAGAGAAGCGGTTAAACAATTATTTTAGACTTTTAAAAGAGAGCGGATATGAGGGAATGAACTCTAAGGAGATTGAAAGAGAAAAAACTAAAAATATGTTTAAGGATTTTGGCGGAATGAAAAACGCAAAGAAATATCTAAAAAATAAGTATTCTCGTTGACATATATTTATATGTTGAGGTTGCATAGACTGGTAATTTATTTCATCACGACACAATATGACATATCGTGTGTATTATATTAGTATTATCTTATGGCGGTTTACTTAAGGAGGTTTACTATGTTTTACACAAATGAAGAAGTTATTAATCAAGAAGCTATTAATCAAGAAGCTATTAATGAAGAGAAAAGCCCATTTGCAGAGGCGCTACGAAAATCACTTGAAGCTCAGAGGGGAGTTGATTTGTTCGGCGGGGAGGTCGAGGCGGATTATAGCGGTATGTCAAAAGAGCAGATTTTAAAAGAACTGCCTGAGCTTGAGAAAGAGTATGCAGGTGCTGTTGATGAGGTAAGATCGCTATACAGTGAGTTGGATCTGGTTGATGAAGCAAGATTAGAGTTTATCCAAAGGTCTAAAGATGAGTTTGTCGGGTATTTTGAGAATAAACGATCGGGTGTCTTTGGTGCCATGCTTGGTGCAAGTGACTGCGATATCAAGATTAGATCAAAGAGAATTACTACATATAGACAATCGAAAAATAAAACAGTTGAGATGGTGTTTGATTCTGCTGATAATCCTTTAAGTGGGGACAGGCTATTTACCGATGATTTTATCGATGATTCCTTTATCGATGATTCCTTTATCGATGATTCCTTTATCGATGAGTCTAAGTATGATTTTAAGATCACATCAGATTCGACAGACGAGGTGTTTCCGGTTGTTGTGTATAAACCGTTTAAGAAGATCGCAAAGACCTGTAACGAGCTTACCAAATGGCAGAATATTTCGGAAGATATGAGCGAAACTGTTTTACTTGAACGGTATAAAAAGGTAAAATCATCACTTGATACGGTTAAAACATATATCAACAATAATATGGTTAATGAGTTTATCTGGCATTGGGATGGTCGGGATTTTGATAACTTTGACGATATGATTCTTGAGATGGGATTTTAAAATTATATAGGGGTTTGTATGCTTTCAAGATCGTTATTTAAAACATTAAGTTTATCGGATATAGGGTTCGAATTATCTCCTATTGATCTTGATAATTTTGGGACGCACGGTAGGGCATATTTTATATCCGGGTTTTTCCTTCCTGCGATACTTAAACCCCTGTTTTTACTTGAATACAAAACATTCTGCTATTTTGTAACGCTTGATAGAAAACCGGAAGTGATGATCTCAGGTGATAGCCTTTCAGACTCTATTGAGTTGAATGAATCGGGTTACCGGCTTACAAATGATGAGATCGCCGCAATAAAAAAGTTTACATTAAAAAACAGGAAACCGATATTGAAACATTTTAAAGGAAAAACAAGTTCGCTTGAGCTTGTTAACGGGCTTAAGAAGATTTAAACAGACTTAAATCAGGGAGAAACAAGATGTCGCAATTAGAACGGGTTGTATATATTGACAGGATGATAAGGGAGTATGACAAGGTAACGACTGCTCAGATTATAGAGGAGTTTGAGGTCGATGATAGGACGGTTAAGCGAGATATCGTTTATATTCGTGATCGCTTGCTTGCACCGATTGTGTATTCAAAAAAAGCAGGCGGGTACATCTATGAACAGGTGTTTGACCTGTTTAATATGTGTGATGAGCGGATGCTTTTGTCATATATTATGATTAAGAATCTATTGGAGTCCAACAACTATGCACCTGTTTTTTCACAATCGATTCTACGGGAAATCTCCGCACTTCTGCCCCGTGATTATACCTACATCAAAGACGATGTTGTCTATGAGGTTTCAGAATATGAACCTGTCAATGAGGAGCATTTCAAGCACATAGTAAGAGCGATGGTCAAGAAGAATGTTGTCCGGTTTGATTATGAGAAGGCTGACGGGACAACAGGTGAGCGAAAACTTGAGCCGATGAAGTTGATTCACAATAACGGCAAGTGGTATATCGCCGGTTTTGATACCGACAAAAAGGGTTTACGGGTATTCTCATTGTCGAGGATCACCAACCTTGCAAAGACCCAAGATCGGTTTACCGGCAACATTGACCCGAAAGAGGTAAATGAGTTTGTCGAGGGCTCATTCGGGATTGCAAAAAGCTCAAAGGTCGTTATTGCAACGGTGAGATTTTACCACCCTGTATCTATACGGATAAAAAATCAGATCTGGCACAAGGATCAGAAACTTAAAACCGGCAAAAACAATCGCGGTGAATACATTGAGATAAGTTTACCTGTTGGATTTGAGGATGAACTTATAGGGCGTGTTTTAAGACACGGCTCGTGCGGTGAGATCGTGAGCCCTGCGAATATCCGTGATAAGTGGCTTGCGGAGATAAAAAAGATGGGTGAGGTGAATAAATATGCATAAAAAGTCTTGCAAGTGCATATAAAATATTGTATAGTTATGCTTAAGAGGTGATATATGAGAACAACCCTTGATTTACCAACAGAACTGATTCGTGAGGCGATGGCATTAACACATATCAACACAAAAACCGAGCTAATAAAAGTTGCTCTCCAAAATCTGATTCAAAAAAATAAAATATCCGGATTAAAAGACTATTTTGGAAAAGTTGATATCGATATTGATCTGGACATTTCCCGTGGACGGTTAAGATGATACTTGTTGATTCATCGGTTTGGATTGCATTTTTTCGAGGGGTTGGCAATGCACAAGACTTAAATGATCTGATTGACAGTAACACCCTTTGCATTAATGAGATAATTCTAACAGAGCTTTTGCCATCATTGATCAGACGAGGAGAAGATAATTTAAAAGATCTTTTGTTGTCCCTTTCGATCTTCAAACTTAATATTGATTGGAATGGTATTATAAATATGCAGACAGTCAATTTTAAAAACGGTCTAAATGGTATCGGTATTGCCGACCTTATAATTGCTCAAAACATAATTCAAAACAATCTTCATATTTATACACTCGATAAACACTTTACCGAAATGTCAAAATATCATAATTTTAAAGTTTATTAATTTTTATTCTCACCACGACACTATTTGACATGATTAATTTCTATGGCTGTGATTACAGCACTAGTTAGACTTTGTCCAATTTACAACTTTTAAGCCGGGTATTTTATTGAAGTGAGTATCATTATTAGTTACAACAGTGAGGTTAAATGAGAGTGCTGTTGCCCCGATAATCAGGTCAAAGTCGCTTATGATGGCTCCTGTTTTCTGTAAGTTGGCTTTAAGCTCTCCGAAACACTCTATAATAGTTTTATCAACATTAATTACTTCAAAATTTTCAGAAACTCGTGTGGCAATCGCTGTATTCTTTTCGATATTTTTTGATTTTTTAGCACCAAAATACAGCTCCCCATAGGTGATTATAGAGATTGCCTTTGGTGTGTTTAAGTGCTTTTTAAAGTTTTCGTTTACAACCGCATAGTCTTTCAAGCTGTAAATTAAAATATCAGTATCAATCAAAAATGCCATTATTAAACCTCTCGCCCTCTCGTCTTGATCGCCTGATTTCATTAGCTATCTCATCAGCACTCCTGTCATCATCCCATGAACCTGCGAGCTTCAGAAACTCCTCTGTTGCGTTTTTCTGTTTAATATTCGGCATATTTATATATGTTTCAATGATTTTAATAACTTCCTGGCTGATCGACCTGTGTTCTCTTTTTGCTATATGCCTTAATGCATCGTAAAGCAATGGATCAATATCTTTAACCTGCAAGTTTGCCATTTTTGTCTCCCGATTTTATATTAGCATTCCGTTCATGAATTGTCAATATGATTTCATGAGTTGTGTCGGTTGATAAACCCGATAATCATGTTTTTATTTAAATTTGATTTGCATATTCTAAATATGTATGTATAATATGTATATGGAGTAGGCATGAGATTGACACTAAATATAGATGATGAAATAATTAATGAAGCAGTAAAGGTGAGCGGGATTAAGAATAGGACTTATTTGATAAATTTATCGGTTAATGAGTATTTAAAAAAGCTTAAGCGGGATAAAATAAAGTCATTAAGAGGAAAGATTAACTTGGATATCAATATCGATGATCTTCGGGGATTGGATATACTTAAATGAGCAAATATATGATCGATACAAGTATTTGGATTGACTATTTTGCTGAAAGGAACCCGGAACTTAATGACAAAATCGATGATCTTCTCGATGAAAACAAAATCTACATTAATGGAATTATTATATCAGAGATACTCTATGGCGTTAAAACTGAAAATAATTATCTTGATCTTAAAAACTATCTTGATGGTTTAAATTATGTAGAAACAGATAAAGCACTTTTTGATAAAGTCGGTTACTACGGGTTTGTAATGAAAAAAAACGGGCTGACAATACCGTTGAGTGATCTGATTATAGCTACGCAGTGTGTTGAAAACAGTCTAACATTATTCGAAAAAGATAAACACTATGTGATGTTTGGAAAATTATTTGATTTAAAAAGATTTTTACTGTAGGCGATTCACATTATTTAGCAATTAACCACTCAAGGTATTCTTTACTTTTATCCATAAAGAATAAATCCTTTTTGAGAGATTGTCTTTTCAATAGTCGATACGGAGTCAGCACGATCAAGGAACTCATCCGGTTTAGAAACTATCACATCCACAGAGTGTTTAGCTGTTTGGTAAATTGCTTCCTGAATATCCCAGAGGATCTCAATTTTTCGCCTTTTATCCTCTGTTATAACACACAGGTCAATGTCGCTGTCTTTTTTTGGAACGCCATAGGCATAGGAACCAAAGAGGATTATTTTTTTTACTGATATTTTATTTTTAATCTTTTCAACGAGAGAATTTAATTCGGATGTTATCTCAAAATTTAAATTGTTCATATTTACCTGACCGTATATATTCTCTTAACAAATGATTTATCTTATATTTAATACCATAACAAATAGATTTTTTCAAGTATTAAATTTTATTCTCACCCCGACATTATATGTCACTCTAAATTTGTTATATTTGGATTATCAAAGGAGGCAATTATGTTAGAGGATGAAGAGTTTGATACTGTTGAACACAAAAAGTTTATGACAGAGTCCATCTGGGAAAGATTTAACTCAGGTTTTCTTCTGTTTGTAAGTGATCCCGAAAAGAGAGACAGATTCTTAACTATACGAAAAGGTGATGATAAATGCACACTTGCAGAGCTTGTTAAGGTTGATGACAACGAGGATATGACATCGGATGACCTTATTTATTCTGCATATTATCAGGACGGGGATGATGTACCGCTATTTGACAAAGTGAGGATGGTTAGTGAGACGCTGATCACAACAGACCGGGCTTATGAGTTGATCAACTATACGATAGAACATGAAGAAGAGTATGCATTTGCTCTAGCATCGCATTTGCTCTAACATGAATATTCCCTTGATTTTCTGTAATAAATAAACTATAATCGTATTTTTTCTAAATCAAGGAAATATAATGTTAAAACAAAAGAAGACTATTTTACTCGTTGAAGATGAAGTAATAATAGGAATCACGGAGAAAGTGTCACTCGAAAAATATGGCTATAATGTAATTATTGCAATTAATGGTGATAGAGCAATAGAGATAATAAAAGAAACACCTGAAATAGACCTCATTCTAATGGATATAAATCTTGGTTCTAACCTTGACGGAACACAAACCGCTGAACTTATTTTACAAAAATATGATATTCCGATTGTATTTTTGTCAAGTCATAGTGAACCGGAAATTGTTGAAAAGACAGAGAAAATCACTTCTTACGGTTATATTATAAAAAGTTCCGGTATTACGGTTATTGATGCTTCGATAAAAATGGCATTTAAACTTTTTGATGCAAAATTAAGAGAGAAAGAAAAAGAGAAGGCTCTTCGTGAAAGTGAAGAATCACTTGCGATCACACTTCAATCAATAGGAGATGCCGTTATTGCCACAGATATTGAAGGAAAAGTCACGAGAATGAACCCTATTGCTGAAAGATTGACCGGATGGTCATTTGCTGATGCAAAAGATAGATTCATTGATGATATTTTCAATATAGTTAATGCACAGACAAATAAAGCTGCTTTAAATCCGGTGAAATCTGTTATAGAAAACGGGGAGATTGTCGGCCTTGCCAACCATACTCTCCTGATATCAAAAGATGGAAATGAATATCAAATATCTGATTCCGGTTCGCCGATTAAGGATAAAGAGGGGAATATTGTCGGGGTTGTTTTAGTTTTTAGAGATGTAACTGAAGAGTATAGAATGCTGGATGAATTGCGGGAAAGAGAGCAAATGTTAAATGACATGGCTGCAAATGTACCGGGGATTATTTATCAGTTTTATGCCCATAAAGACGGAAAAACGGGGTTTTATTATATAAGTCCGAGAGCAAATGATATTTTCGGTTTTTCAGATGATCCCAACTCGAAAGAGTGGAATCTTGGAGAACAGGTTCACCCTGATGACAAAGAGAGATTTATGAGTTCTATCAGTGATGCGATAACGCAATGTAAGGACTGGAATTTTGAAGGACGTCTTTTAACAGTTAATGGGATAAGGTGGTTTCGGGGGTTGTCCCGACCGATGTTAAAAAAAGATGAAATAGTTTTTAATGGAATAATGCTTGATATAACAGATAAATCTCAATGAAGTTAAAATATCGGTGTAAGAAGATATATGAATGAAAAAGAGAAGTATTAAATATTAGCAAGGATAAATATTTATGAAAAAAAAAGGTTTTATTGTTTTTATATCAGTCAGCATAACAGTGTTTATAACTTTAATAATAATTTTTAGTAAAAAAATGAATCAAAACAATAATCCAACACCAATAAACACTTCAATCAGCATCAGTTCAGATAGAGGCGTATCGAATTCCTATAAAAAAACAATTAAAGTAAGTATAAATGAATCCTGGCCTGACAGTTTTTTAGATCCTCATGGGGTACCTCGTGGATTATTTATTGATATGCTGGATGAGATAGGCCGCAAAGAATCACTTAATATTATTTACATTATGGATGAGTGGAAAGCCGGTCTTGAAAAACTTAAAAATGGTGAAGTTGATCTAAAAGTATCATTGGCATATACAAAAGAGCGCGATTTGATTTATGATTTTTCAAAAGAACCGGCATATGTTGATTGGGCTAATGTCATTATAAATGATTTAAATATCCAGAGTATTTTGGATTTAAATTCTAAGAAAGTGGCGTTAACTAAGGGAGGTTTTTTCCCTAAAGAATTTCAAGATCTTTGTGTCAAATTTGATATTTACCCGGAATTTATAAAATATACTACGGATGAAGAGATTTTACGTGCAGTTGCAGAAAAGAAAGTTGATGCAGGTGTTATTCCGCATATGTTCGGAGTTCTTAATTCCTACAAGTACAATGTTAAAATGAGTTCTATCGTATTTTCCCCTGTTGGAGTTTATTTTGCAACACAGGATGGTAAAAACTCTGAATTATTGGATATAATCGATAAATATCTTAAATTATGGAAGAAAGACCAGAATTCTATCTATTATCAAATAATGAATAAATGGCTTTATTCAGAGAAAACCAGATTAGCCGTACCTAATTGGCTCTATATTTCAATACTGATTTCAATTTTTTTGGTAATTTTTTTATTTTTTTGGATAAGATTACTCAGATATCAGGTAAAAAAAAGAACAGCAGCTCTTGAAGAGAGTGAAGAGAGACTAAAATTAGTTCTGGATGGAAGTCAGACAGGATATTGGGACTGGAATATAAAAACGGGAGAAGTAAAACGAAATGAAAGATGGGCTGAGATGTTGGGGTACACTCTTCAGGAAATAGAGTTTTCAGTAAAACAATGGACGGATCTCCACCATCCGGACGATCGGGAGGTTGCCTGGAAATCGATTGAGGATCACCTGGAAGGAAGAACAAATTCACACAGAATGGAATACCGTATGCTCGGGAAAGACGGAAAATACCGCTGGATTCTTGACAGTGCAAAAGTTGTCAAACGCGATAAAGATGGAAAACCGATCAGAATGGCAGGAATTCACACTGATATTACAGCAATGAAAGAAGCAGAACAAAAAATAAAGTCACTGCTTTTGGAAAAAGAACTTCTATTAAAAGAGGTTCATCATCGTATAAAAAATAATATGAGCACAATTAAAGGGCTTTTAACTCTTCAAATCTCAGCTGAAAGCGATCAATCCGTTATTAGTTCATTGAAAGATGCTGAAAATCGTGTGCAAAGTATGATTATGTTGTACGAAAAACTGTATTGTACTGACAATTTTAGAGAGCTCTCCATAAAAGATTATCTTGAACCGCTTGCTAAGGAAATAATTGGTTCTTACTCTAACAACAGTATTGTAGAAATAAAGACCCATATTGAGGATTTTATTATAAATATACAATTATTAACTCCTATAGGAATAATTGTTAATGAATTGCTCACAAACATTATGAAATATGCTTTTACCGAAAAAAAACATGGTACAGTGTCAATCTTTGTTTCATTAAACGAAGGTCATGTATCTTTAATTGTTCAAGATGACGGCAACGGAATCCCGGAAAATATTGATTTTAAAAACTCAACGGGATTTGGAATGCAGCTTGTATATATGTTGACTCAGCAGATTGAAGGTAAGATTGGAATAGAGCGTGTAGGCGGGACAAAAGTTATTCTTGAATTTGATTTGTTCATTGATAAATCATAACTATGATAAATCTTAACTATAAATTTTAACTATGACACCAATTGACATGCATGGTGTCGTATATTGTTTTTATTGCTTGATGGATAGTATTCGATCATTTGCGATAAAATTTGAACAAAAAATATAAGGTCACTTCGAAATACATTATTTCTCCATGCCCTTGTGGGAGAGGAATGGTATTTCAGGCTCTAATTACCCTAAAAACTAGGGTAATTAGAGGTGTCCATAATATATAATAAACTGTGTTAACTTGATTTTATCTTTTTAACATACGACTCAGTAGGAATTGCAACCGAAACTGCAATAAATCTATTGACATATGAATATGTTTCAATTATGATTGAACTTTAGGATAAATAGAGAGGTTTTTAAAGGTATGTTTGAAGTAATTGAGAGGTGCAATTTTTGGAATAATCCATTTCAGTTTAACGGACTTAAAAGAGAATCATATTTGGAAAAAATAACATCATATATAGGCAATCCTCTTGTTAAGGTAATAGTAGGGCAGCGAAGAGTCGGTAAAAGCTACATATTCAGAATGATTATTAATCATCTTATCATAAAACTTAATATAAATCCTAAAAATATACTTTACATAAATAAGGATCTGTATGAACTTGACTATATCAATGACTCATCGGTATTGATATCGGTAATAGATGAATATAAATCTAAAATCAAGCCGATAGGTAAAGTTTACATTTTTATTGATGAGATTCAGGAGATTAACGGCTGGGAAAATGCGGTAAATTCGATCTCACAAGACTATACTGCCGAATACGAGGTGTTTATTACAGGATCAAACTCAAATCTCCTATCTACAGAATTGTCAACTTATCTGACAGGGCGGTATATCCTATTTGAGGTGTTTCCATTTGGATTTGATGAATACTGCGACTTCTATAATATCGCAAAAAATAAAGATTCGTTTTTAAGGTATGTTCAAGAGAGCGGTATGCCTGAAACACTTCATTTTAAAGAAAATGAGTTAAAAAGAAATTATCTATCATCACTAAAAGATTCTATTCTATTAAAAGATATTGTGAATCGATATAAAGTTAGGGATACAGTTATTCTTGAACGATTGGTGAATTTTTTAATCGACTCTGTCGGCAGTTTTTTTTCGACAAATAAAATCGTAAAATTCTTAACATCAAACAAAATTAAAACTAATAACGAAACCATCAGTAACTATCTTGCTTTTATAGAAAACACTTTTTTTATACATGGTGTTGAAAAGTTTGATATCAAAGGCAAAGAGATATTGCTAAACGAAAAAAAATATTATTTAAACGACCTTGGATTTAAGTATTATTTGACATCAGGTTTTGATAAAAATCTTAGCAGGTATTTAGAAAACATTATTTATCTAAATCTGAGACGAAACGGATACAGTGTATCTGTAGGTAGAATCAAAGATAAAGAGATTGACTTTGTAGCAGAGAAAAACGGAACTACACAATATATTCAGGTTTGTTATCACCTGTCGGATGAAACTGTTATCGAGAGGGAGTTTGGTAACCTGCAACTGATAGATGACAACTATGAAAAAATAGTCGTGTCAATGGATGATATTTCAATCGGTAATATCAAAGGGATTAAACATATTCAAATATGGGATTTTTTAACAAACAACACTTAAACTGCAACAGACTCCTCAAATCTAATCTATTTTAAATCACATGGATAAATCCTTTTGTATTAATTTTATCATATCGTGACACCATATGACATACTCAATCTGATATAGTATGATTCTGAAAGTAGTTGAATATAATCAGCAGGAAAAAATATAATTTTTTTTTAAAAAATTTAATAGCAGTATAAGAGCGTCAAGTGATATAAAAAACTGTGTATATTGATGATATTTAACTATATTATTCGAAATAATAAGCAATTATATAATTAATGGAGATATATAAAATGTAAATATTACTATCAAGTAATAATCAGGGTTGACACTAAACTGCTAAAAAAATGGTATAAAAAAATATATTTGATTTTTTCTGTTTATTTATGTAGAACTATTTATGCCGTAACCTGGAGACTTTATGAGTAATTTTATGCCTGATCCGATAGATGTTTTTAAACCTAACCGTGTCTGTAATGAGTGCGGGCATAAGTTTAGGGCGGGGTTATTTTCAAAGAAGTGTCCGAAGTGTGGTAGTGACAAGACCGGGTTTTTTAGGAATTTGTGGGACGGGAGAGTTATGAGGTAAAGGGGATATTAAATTTAAGGAGTCAATTATCAAATGAAAAATATAGGACTTGTGTTTTCGGGTGGCGGCGGTAAAGGTGCATATGAAGTCGGGGTTTGGAAGGCCTTAAGGGAATTTGGTGTTGATAAGTATATAAATGTGGTTAGTGGGACATAGGTCGGAGCGTTGAATGGCTCTATGTTCGCCCTTGATAGTTACGATGAAGCTGAGAACTTATGGCGAACCATCTCAAGTGATAAAATTTTACATCCAAACACAGCTAAGATAAGAAGTGGTTTGAGTTCACTGCCTTGGGGCAGTTTTTTTATAAATAAGCTTGATAAGTATTTAAATATCGCAGAAAACACGGGGGTATTTTCACAAGAAGGCTTACTTAAGATAATAGATAGTGTTATGAACATTAGTCACGGAAGAGAATTAAAGAGAAAATTTTATGCTTGTGCTTTCAATATTAATAAAATGCAAGCGGAATATATCCATATCAATGAACATCCTGTGGAGGATATAAAAAAATATCTATTGGCGTCAAGTGCAATACCTGTTATATTTCCCGAAGTTAAGGTTAACGGTCAAACATATATTGACGGCGGTATAAAGGACAACACTCCTGTGAAACCACTTTTATCTGAAAATCTTGACTATATTTTTATTGTTTATCTTGATAGAGATGTTGTATTGACACCCAAAGAAAAAGGTTTTGAAAATGTGAAATTTTGGCATATTATATCTACGGATGAGATAGGTGGATTAATCAAAGGAACATTGGATTTTAGGCCGGAGTTTGCCAATAAACTTCTTGATAACGGATATCGTGATACCAAAAGGATACTTGAAGATGTATATAAGTTTCTTGTTATAGAAAATAAACTTATACAAAATGCAGAAGCTGTTGCCGGTAATATAGAATCTTTTAATAAAATTGCAGCAGAAAACTCACAATTACGAAAAATATTCAATCAAGAAATAGGTCTTGGAAAAAACTCACTTGAGTACTTATTAGATTATAAGACCTCAGAAAAAGAGATTATAACCGTTGAGTCTATATCAAAAAACATTGATGATCTTATTGATCAGGCAGAAAAAGATCTAATAGATGAGGGCGTGAATAATTTAATTGATAGCTATAAAAAAGGTTCAAAAGAGCTTGAAAATCTTGTATTTGACGGACTGACTCAGTTTTCAGCGATCGACGGAAGAGTTAATCATCTTAAAACGCAGGGTTTTTTTGGGAGATTATGGTCCGGTATAACCGGTAAAACTCAAAAGATACAGGCAGAAGTAATGGGGAATCTATCAGCATCATTATATTCTTGTTATAAAGCAATTCAGGTTCTTGCTGAAAGAGATATGCTTGCCTTAGACTTTATGGCAACAATAACTAATAAACTAAATTTTGTAATGCTACATATAAATAAGCTGTATTCCAATGATGTCAAGTTGATTCAATTGTCAAAACTGATTGCAAACCAATGTAAAATACAGTTTGATCAACTAGAAAGTAGAATCGCTCACATTTCTAATGAGTTAATAGATCTAAAGAAAGAGGTTGGACTTCTTAATTGGAAAGAGAGTGTCAAGAGCAAGTTACGAGATATGAATAATTATGAAAAATGCATATTCTTACCTTATTATTTTTATAAAGAAGGCTTCAGCGATAATAACAACTTATCATTACAGATATTTGATAATATTATATATGAGGTTGGTATTGATAAAATAGTAACTTCAGACAACACTATGCATGAATCATTGTGCAAAGATATATCATCAAAAAGAAAAATTGAAAATTTGATCGGGGTTGATATGTTTCCTTTGGAAAACACTGAAAGACTAAACTACCCTATACTTCGCATAATAGAGGGCTGCGTAAATAATAAAACTGACCTGATTTTGATAGATCAAATGAGTAACCGGACAGCTCAAGATTATAGAGGCGTTGATATTGTTTATGAACTCTTATACTCTTATAAAAATGTCGACAAAAAATATCTTTCTGCAACTCAGGATGTATTAGAACTTAAAAATGAGTATGGCGAGTTCCTTAACAAGCTCGATGAAATAAATAAAAAATACGATATTCAACAGGAAAAGGCAGAACAGCTAAAGTCAAATATTGATAATTTTTCGGTGAGAGTTCCTATGATCGGTGTTTTTTCAAGCGGAAAGACAACGCTTATTAATAGAGCATTGGGAGAGAATCTGTTCAATTTTTCAACAGATCCGCAGACTTCGATACCCGCTGAGATTGCTTATGCTAAAATTGAGAGTATTGTTAAAATAAATATAGATGATACAAAAACCGTGTTAACAAAATCTGATTTAAAAAATATAATGTTTAATATTCAAAAAGAGAAGCAATTATTGATTTCTTTAAATAACGGTTTTTTAAAAAGTATACCCAATGTCACAATAGCAGATCTTCCGGGCTTTGAGTCAGGCATTGACACTCATGATAAAGCGATAACATCCTATATAGATAAAAGTATAGCATATATAGT
>CAYYKD010000012.1:0-34240 GCA_964471825.1 uncultured Spirochaetales bacterium | reverse complement strand
ATCCAATCTGAAACCGGAGGTTTAAAGCGGTCGATAATTGACTTTTTGAAGGAGATAAATATATATGATATGCCTGTCTATTTTATTCTTACAAGAATTGACAGTGTAACACAGCCGGAAGATGTTTTAAACAATACCCGTAATGACATTTGTAAAATAATGGGTGATAGAAAATTCAAATTAGTGGTAACATCGGGAAGAACCGGTGATATAGGCGACTTTATCGCTTTTCTTAAAGAGATCAATAGAGATGCTGGAAAACTTTTTATTGATAAATATAAGCCGGTGATATCTGAGTACATTAAAAGATGCAAGGAGTATATTCTAAAAAGGCTTAATACAAAGTCAACTATTGAAGAAATCGATGATGAGTTAGTTAGGATTGATGCCGAGTTAAACGAAATCGACTTAAAACTGACAAAAGAATCCGATGAGCTTAAAAACTCAACTGTAAGTGCAATCGATAAGATTTGTGATAAAGTAAAAAATGATGTTGAGTTTGAAAAAACAAATATAGTATCTATGATAGCAGACGGTCAAAGTTTTGAAGCCGAAAAGCATTTAAAACAAGCAGTCAGAGTTTCTATAGCAGAAGGCATAAAAATGTTTTATTCACCTAGTGAAACGAAGTTTATCAGTAATGTAAAAAATATTGTTCCTGATAATTACAATATAGATATAGATATCAATGCAACATTAACAGGGATTAATGCCGGTAAAACGAACAGTGCTTTATTTGATGTTCTTGATAAAATTGGTGGTGTCTTTGGTCTTATAGGAAAACTTGTTGTTGGTGTTATTAAGTTTGTTGTAGGGTTATTTGGTGGCGGCAAGGGAAAATCAGATAGATCTGAAATAGAGTCTCAGTTATCCGGAAGTATTATACCGAATCTTTTGAGCAACATCAAGACAAATCTGACAACAATGCTTAACTCAAAAACCGATGACCTGATCAAAAAAGTCGCCGATGCTTTGAGTAGTATTAAAAATGATAAGACAAAAGCGCTGGATGACTTAAGGGAGCAAAAGAAACTTACAGAGGTACAATACAATGAAACCATTTTAATGCTTCAAACAGACCTTAAAGTAGTGGAGGTGTTAGATGAGCAGTTTACAAAACAGTGATGAAAATAAAGAGATTGAGCTGATAAAAAAGATAATTCAGGATCAAGATAGTCAATTCATAGATAATATTAGAACAAAACTTGATGAAATAGAGAGTTTTATTAAAGATGATTTTGTAGTTTTTTCACAGAAAGACTCGCCTCCAAATAGTTTAACACTCTACAGTGCATTTGAATATGAGTTTTCAAAATTTGAGGAGTTTGCTGTTACTCCGTCATTGAGTTCAAAAAATATTGTCGGTATTGGCGGTGCATTTTCAAGCGGTAAGTCAACATTTATCAATAGTTTTATATTAAAAGATAATTTATTGCCATGGGGGACAGACCCATCGACTTCAGTTCCAACTTATGTCATAAATGGGAACGATCTCGAGATCAAAATGCTTAATATCTTTAACCGAGTATTTGCCATCACAAATGAAGAGATCCGATTGATTAATCATGATTTTGCGACAAAATACAAAGTGTCGTTAGCGGGGCTTGTTAAATCAATATTTGTTACCAACAATTCTATCGGTTACGATAATATTGCATTTCTTGATACACCCGGTTTTTTTAAGGATAAAAAGTTTTATTATTCTGAAAATACTGATGATAAGATCGCATTAGAGCAACTTAATTCATGTAATTATATTATCTGGATGATAGATATTAGTAAAGGGGAACTCACTAAACCTTCATTAGAAGTATTAAGTAAAATAAATAAAGGTATCCCTGTGCTTGTTATACTTGGCAGATGTGAGAAGTCTCCTGACGAGATAGAAGCTGCTTATAATCAAATAAAGACAACTATGGAGCGAAAGGGGATAAAATTTGTTGGTTTGTTGCGGTTTTCTGCAAGAAATCCCGAAGGGTGTGATTCTGACAAGCTCAGGAAGATACTCGATGAGTGGAATAAAAAACCGCTTGATATAACATTTACAAGAAATTTTAAAAGGGTATTTACCGCATATAATAAGTACTATCAAAGAAAACTTGATGATGAAAAGAAGCGACTTAATAAGATCAACCATGCAATAGGGCTTACAGACGATGATAACCGAGATGTCGTAGAGTATCTAAAGATAATTAAAACAGAAGCAGATGTTAAGATCAGCAATTTGAAATCTTTGGAAGCTGAACTTGATGTTCTCAAAAAGACATTCTTTACAAAGATCAAAGAGGTCGGCGATTTTGTGGGTATTCCGCTACCGGAGCCCTCTGCGGTAGATGAGATAGTTGATTATATAGTCGAACCGCTTGATATAGTTAAGAGTTATATGAATGACTATGCTATAAAGGACAGTAACTTCAAATACTTGATTCAAAGTATATTATCAACTGCAAAAGCTACCGCCCCCGCAGGTTTTAATATAAAATATCTTAAACGATTAGAAACCTATAAAGCTATAATAAACAGACTAGAACCTGTTGTAATTAATATAAAATTCGTTAGGGATACGACTTCAATTATTAAAAGCAGTATATTAAAGGCAGAAAATGTAACCGTTAAATCGCCAAAGTTGAATTATAAATTATCTGTTATAAATAAACTTAAATAAAAGGGGCAAAAAAGTGAAAGAAGAGCAATTTAAACTACTAAGCGAAACAGTAAAAGAGATACAAAAGGTTGAAAATCACCCGTTAGAACTCCATGAGGAGTATGTAAAAGATATATATTTTACAATGCTTGCATCGGTTATACAAGCAGACGGCGTGGTAAAACAAGATGAACTTGATCTTTATGGCAAACTTATCAGAGGGGCAGGGCTGGATTGTGATGCGACCAAATATATCAAGTGTTTTGATGAGAGATTTAATCGTGAGTTTATAGGCGAGTTTGTTGATAGCATAAGACTTAATAATCTCATTTTTGTATTTGTTGTTGATGCTTTAGTTTTAGCTAAGGTTGATGGTGAACTTCATGATAAGGAGAGCGAACTAATTGCAAATATCTGTGATCTATTTGGGATAAATGATACAGACCTCGAAATTCTTGTGCATATTGCCGCAAGCATACTTGAAGGAAAAACAGATAACCTTATAAAAGTAAAAAGAGCGCCTGAGTCAAAGATATCACTTGTTGATTTTAGTCATTACTTTGCAATGTTGGGAGGAAATTTAGAGCTCCCGTTATCGGTTAATGACCTTAGCCGCGAGTCTATAAACGGAGGAAGATATATAATAAACTCAGATATAAAACATGATCTCAAAAAAATGAGGATTACTAATGCAAAAATAAGATTTACAGATGAGGGGTTTTTAACATTTTCAAACATGGATGAAGTAACGATAGAAAACACCGTGTTTATAAACCCGCGAGTAACGGTAGAGTTTACTAAAATGTTAAATATCACCGGTTCAAAGTTTTCAAAAGGTAATAATAGAGCTTTGATGATAGAGTCTTGCGATAGAGGTGCGATAGAGAGTTGTGAGTTTTCTGATTTTACATTTGACTTTCATCCGGGTACCACGATACATGGGGCGCTCTTCTGTATTAAGACAAGTTATATCGATATAAAAGACACAATTTTTAAAGAAACAAAAACGAAACCGCAAAGTGATGATAAGAAAAGAAACAACGATGAAAAACAGTTAAAACCGGCTGATATCATCTCGGTTGTTTATATACAGGAAGATGTGCAAGTAAAGGAGAATAATGTTATCTCAAACTGCAAGTTTATAAACCACAATGTTATGAATGCTTACGGCTTCTACTTAGACTCTATCATAGGCCAAAATCTGTACAATATAGAAAATTGTTTGTTTTCGAATTTTGCAACCCGTTGTTATGGTTTTTATAGAAGATCTTCGGTCTATATCGAAAATTTAAATGCGATTGAAACCTTAACAAGCTGTAAATTTAAGAATGCTACTGTTTTTGTAAACTCATGTAATATTATAGACGCATTTAAAGAGTGTTCGTTTATTGATTCTAATTTAGATTATAGAATTTGCATCAAAACAATAACTGGAAAGAACAGTTTTATAAATGGGAAGTATTATTATTATGGTGGTTATGGTGACTGGAGTCCTGGATCAAGTACCTAATTACTAATGTGCGAGTTATATATGGGGAGGGGGTAGGAATGGTACTTTTTTTTAATCTTATAGTCGGTTATATTATAAATTTTATTTTTTCTTTTGTTATTCACAACTTGATGGGTAAAAGTACAGGAACATTTTCAAGTCGATATAAAACGGCAAAAATAGACTTTCTTCAATTGCTATTATTCACACTTTTATCCCCCGATTATATTTTTGCACATCTTTACAAGATGAGACATGATAATAAGGTAACCGGTAATTTAGAAGAATATAAGATAAAAAGAAAAAATTATATAAAACAGATGAATACTCTCAATTTAATACTAAGTATAGTTATAGCAGTAGTTGTAGGGATTTGTTTTAAAGAGGTTAGGGCATGTTTGCGTACAAACTTAGATTTTTTTTCATTTTTCATCGGATTTGTTATTTTTAGAATTATATCTCGGTCAATAGAAATAATTATTGCCTTCGGGACAGATGTAACTTCTGATTCATCAAAGTCGAAAAGTTCAAGCCTTTCAAAAAATGAACGCATAAAATTAGCTATTAAAAGTTATTTTGATATTATTGTTATGTATTTTCCGGTGTATTTCTTGTTTCAATCCTGTGTTAAAAAATGTTGTTGTTTTTCTTATTATTGTTGTTGTTTGGAGAGTCAAGGTTTTTGTGAATCAGTCTTAAAAAGTTTTGGGGTAAGTACATTATCCAATGCCGGTTTTAAAGATTATGTTTTTGTTGATACATTTATTATACTTCAAGTTTTAACCACTATTACATTGGTTTCGTTATCTATAGCTATCTATGTCAGTATGAATGATAAAGAGGTACAGAAAGAAAACATAGAAAAAAATATAGATAAAAAAGATATTGATAATAACAACTCAGGTTTAAAAAAAGAGGTTAAATATGAGCGTATTCGCAAAATTAAACGAACTTACAAATAACGCTATTGATTATATTGATCGACTTGAACGGCTTACCGTTGAGCTTGAGCCACATAGGGATAAGTTTGCTGATTTTTTTAATGAGATAGGACTAAAAGCGGCTCAGTTCAAAAAACAGATAGATGATTTTAATCTATCTGACAGGAAGTTTAGGATCGGCATAATGGGTGAGGTTAAAGCCGGCAAATCTTCTTTTCTAAATACGCTTCTTTTTGACGGTATGCATATCCTTCCTAAAGCAAACACGCCTAAAACCGCGGCTCTTACCGAGATCACTTATGATATCGAAAATAGAGTTGAGGTGGAGTATTACACCAAGAGCGAGTGGGCTTATATAGTTGAGCGTTCAGAGAGTTCAACCGGAAACCCGGACGAGAAAGAGGCGGCATTAGAGCTTGTGACTATGGCTCTTGAGTCCGATCTGGATGTTTCAAGCTATCTTGACCGAAAAGAGACACTTTTCCGCACTAATAATATAGTAGAGCTTAAAGACAAGCTTGATGCGTTTGTTGGCTCAAACGGGCATTTTACTCCGGTTGTTAAACTTGTTAAACTCTACATTAGTGATGATCGGCTAAAGGATATTGTTATCATAGATACTCCCGGATTAAATGATCCGGTTATCTCGCGAACTGAAAAAACAAGAGAGTGTATGAAGTTTACCGATATTGTTTTTTTTCTTTCAAGAAACAGCACTTTTTTGACTGAACCTGAGATTACACTTCTTCTTAAACAGATACCTCAAAGCGGGGTATCATCTATCGTTTTAGTTTGTAGTATGTTTGATACGATTTTGTCTGATGCCGGCTGGAATACAGAACTTACATACGCTGGTCTTGTCAAAACCGAGCGGCAACTTAGATCAAACCGTGCAGAACAAACACTTATGAAGTACTACAAGGATATGGCTGAAAGGGGTGAAACTGGAAAGGCGAATAACTTGAAATCCATGTCTCAACCATATATTGTATCATCATTGTGTGAAGATCTGTATAAAAAAAATGAGTCAGACTATACTGAAAATGAGCTTTATTATTATAATCAAATGAAAAACCTGAAACATGAAAATAAAAAGTGGTCTGATTTTGAATTAAATAAAAATATCTTAAGTGAGTTGTCCGGTTTTGTTACTTTAAGAGAAAAGTTGGCCTCGGTTATAAGAGATAAGGATAACATACTATCAGAAAAATTTGCTAACCTGATACCGGACAATAAATCATCTGTTATACAGATAGTTGAAAATATAAAAAAACAATGCTCTGAAAGAAAAGATCTTTTGGCAAACAAAGACAAAGCCGCAATAGAAAAAATGTTTAATGCGTCAAGAAAAAGGGTTACAAGAATCAATCTTGGCATTGAAACAGTGTTAAATGATCTTATTAGTGTCATAGATAAGAGGAAAAATGATGCAATAGACAGAATCAGGCAAGACCTTAACAGTTTTAATCAAATTTCAGAGAAAACCGGAACAGATTATAGAGATGAGCAAGCAGTTGTTAGTACTGCGAAATGGTGGAACCCTTTTACTTGGGGTTCAAAGGCAGTTATCAATGTCAAAGTGCCTGAGTATTATAAGTATGTTGAAGTAAATGATGCCGTTGAGAATGTTTACAATTTTTCTAATGAAGTTGTAAATATCATAGAAAATGAGTTTAATAATCTTGTCGATATGAAGGAGATAAAAAAGCAGATTATTAAAAACTCCTTTGATAATATGGAGGTTGATTCGGAGGAGTTTGATCCTGATTTTTATAAACTTGCCGTTGAGCGGACTATCTCAAGAATCAAGAAACCGGATATAAATATTGAAGTTGAGAATGCTTCTGATTTGATAAATAGTAATTTTTCGGGGAATGCAAGGGATCAGGATATCGGTTCGTTAAAGCAGGTTTTATCTAAAGCGTTGCGGATAGTATTAGAGGATGTCAAGACAAAACTTGAAAGTGAGATATTGCAACTTAAAAACGAAATAGAACAGATAAAAAAACAGTTACAGACAGATTTCACAAAAGATATAAATGATTATAGAACATCGCTGGTTCAGGAGCTTGTGAATAAAGATAACGAGATAGATAATTATGATAAACTTATAAAGCTGACAGATAAAAAATTATTAGATTTAACTAAACCGGAGAAATAAAAATGTCATTAAAAGAAAGATTTGCAAAATTAATTGAGGGGTTGTGTTCGGGTGTTTATGAAAGAGAGCATGTAATGAAACTCTCATTATTATCATCGATAGCCGGCGAGAGTGTTTTTTTACTTGGTCCGCCCGGAGTCGCTAAAAGTCTGATAGCAAGGAGACTAAAGTATGCATATAAAGAGAATAAAACATTTGAATATCTGATGAGCAGGTTTAGTACTCCGGACGAGGTTTTTGGACCTGTGTCTATAAAGAAACTTAAAGATGAAGATAAATATGAAAGGATCGTTGAAAATTATCTGCCGGGTTCAAACATAATATTTCTTGATGAGATATGGAAAGCAAGCCCGCCCATACAAAATGCCCTTCTAACGGGTTTAAATGAAAAAAAATACCGTAACGGTGAAAAGGAAATAGATGTTGATATAAGGGTTTTGATATCAGCTTCAAACGAACTTCCCAACAGCGGTGAAGGCCTTGAAGCATTATGGGACAGATTCTTATTAAGGGTTTTTGTTGATTGCATACATGATCAGGTACTTTTTAATCAAATGATAACCGATGAGAATAATTCATACCTTTGTAATATTACAGATTCTATTAAAATAACAAAGAAAGAGTATGATGATTGGTCTACCTCTATTAATAAGATCAAAATACCGGTTCATATCCTCGATATTATTCATGATATAAGAGCACGAGTAACACTTTTTAATGAACAAAATGATCAGAATGATTATATCTACATTTCAGACAGACGATGGAAAAAGATTGTACGGCTTCTTAAGACTTCAGCTTTTCTGAATGATAGAGATGAAGTAAATATCGCAGATTGTTTGATAATTGATTATTGTGTATGGGATAAGAATCATCATAGAGAGATTGCTGAGGGGCTAATTCTTGAATCTCTTGCCGGTAAAGTTAGCAGATATACATTGAAAGGTGACTATACAAAACTTCTAAATGATTTTGAGCATGATGTAAACGCGGAAATCAAAAGAATAACCGATAAAAAGAGTGAGTTTATTCATAAATCCATTAAAGAAGAGTGGATGCAGAGATACAAACAATGTGCTGATGAACTTGAAGAGATATCAATAAAACTTGAAAGTGATAAAGAGAAAGAAAAAAGAGAAATAAAGAGCCACCTGTTTGCAGAAAACAAAAGGGTGGGGGTACTTTTAGCCGGTTTTGATGATTTTCTACAAAATATTTCTCAATATGAAATTCAACTTGAGAAAATCAGAAATCTTTTTATCAACAAGTGAGCTCTATGGCAAAAACTAAAGATGCACCAAAAAAGACGAGTGATCCGATTGATTTTCAGTCCGAAATAGACAAGTTTGTAAACTATTCAGGGATTCTTAACAAAGAATCAAGAGAAGAAATAGTCAACCGATTGACAAAAAGGTTTAAAGATAGACAAATACGACTTGAAGAACGGGATGAGTCTTATTATAAAGATCGGACTGTTAATCAAATAATATGGGTTGATAATATATTAGAACTTCTTGTTGCAGACCTCAACGATAAAAATACCTGTAAAGATAACGATGAGCTTCTGGATCAGGTTATTGTATCATTTATCAAATGGATCGAGGAAGGGTATAAGAAAACCGAATTAGCTAATCCATATATTGAAGATGAAACTCTGGTCAATAGTTTTAAAAAAGATAGAGAAATGATTATTGACAACACAAAAGCTTTGCAAATTATAGATAATTTCGGCAGCATCTATAAAAAAAATCATCTTTCGATATTTTACAAAAAAAAATACAATGAAGCAGAAAATAACAAGTTAAAAACTAAAGCAGTTAAAATTGAGATACTAAAAGATCTGGAAAAAATTATTGTACCGACAAAACTTGAATGGATCCTTAAAGAACTATTTAAGGATATTAATGATTTTAAAGATGATGTTAACGGTAGATTTGGAATCATTAACAATATGATAAATAGACTTGGGTCTTTCTATAAATTCATGATGGCGGATTACTGGAAAGGAGACAATAAAAATAATGAAAATAAAAATGATAAAAGAAATATGTTCGGTGGAAAAGGTGGGAATTGGCAAAATACTATTAAATGGAATGATGTTTTAATGTATGCAAAACTTCTCGAAAGGGATAAAGACCTACAAAAACTGGCTGAAATGCTTGGCAAATATCGTGAAAGTGAAAAAGAAAATATTGATGAGATTATTAAAAAAGTCTCATATACGACAAAAAAAGAAATAAACCAAATAAATAAATCAGAAATAACAGGGATTCACTACAGTGATGATTTAAGTAATCTTTTACCATCGGAGATATCAATGCTATGTTATCCAGAGCTTGAGGTTATTTTTTCAAAGAACTATGTAGAAAAAAAACTCCTTACATGGAAGTATGTCAGTCAGGAAACGAAAAAAATTATAACAAACGAAGAAGAGGTAATACAAATTGAAGTGAGTAAATCACAGGATAAACAAGGTCCTATAATTGTTTGTGTTGATACAAGCGGATCAATGCAGGGTGATCCCGAAAGAATTGCTAAAACAATAACTTTTGCCCTGACATCTATAGCAATGAAAGAAAGAAGACGATGTTATCTCATATCATTTTCAATCGAAATAGAATGCATGGAATTAAGCGGAGTAAATCGCTCTATTAACAACCTCATCTCATTTTTAGAAATGGGATTTAATGGTGGAACTGACCTTAATCCTGCTTTTAGACATACTATGAAGATGCTGGATAGTGAAAATTATAAAAAGGCAGATGTGCTGGTTGTTTCAGATTTTGGAATACCGCCTTTATCCGGCGATGTTACAAAAAAGATTAGACACCACCAAAAAGAGAACGGAACAAAGTTTCATAGTTTAAACATCGGATCAGCATACAGTATTGAAGAAAACAATAAGGTTTTTGATAATAATTGGGTTTACGATCCGGCAAGACAAGGGATAAAAAATTTATCAAGTAGTTTACTGAAAATGAAAAAGATTATATGATTTTTGTTTATAACAATCTATGTCTTTTCAGACTCAATCACTAACCCCACTTTTTAGTATAATGTTGCAAAGCCATTATCAAGCAACTCACTGTTGAGGAATATTCCATCGGTGATGATCTTGTCGGGGTCATCAGAAGTAGGATGATAAATAAGGTCGATGAGGTATCTGCCGTAGATGTCGGTACGATATGTGCGGATGATAACTTTTTTGCCCGGCGGGATCATTGATGTGACAAAGTCAGTTGCGATCTCCCCCTCGGGTGTCTCGGACTCCGGTGCATCTATGCCCCTTAATCGGAAACGGTGAATTGTGTAGGTGTTTAAACCATGATCTATACGCATAATAAATGTATCAGCATCTACAACTTTTAAGACCTCTGCCCTGTATGTATAGCATGATTCTGTAATCCTATCTGTCGGAGTGACTTGCGGATTGTTGTTATTGTCCCGGGTTACTACAACAAAAGGTGCAGAGATGTCATATGATGAATTGTACACAGAAAAGCCGAGATCTATAAAACTTATATTGTCAATATGTTTTACTCTATATGTATTAAGTGAAAGAGCCGGGAGTTCTAATTTTGTCCTGTTATCGAGAGGCCTTCGATGTCGATGAACAAGAGCGGAAAACTCTCTTGTTGAAAGTGATTCATTAATAATCCTGTTTTCTAATTCATCTCTTAAAGCAGAATCTAATATTGTAATAAGCTCTCTGTAATGTCCCCATGAGATGGAGGGGTGGGTTGTGATAAACTCCTTAGTGTAGAGTCTTGATAGTTGAACAGAGAGGAATAGGTGACTTCGTGAAACACCGGCCTCCTCTGTAAGTTTAGAGATGAACTTCTTATTCAATTGCAAATTATTGTTCAAAGAAAAGCTGGTTATAATTGAACCGATATTAAAGTAATACAGTGTTCGTGCGACACCTGTCTGTTCATTGAGTGACTTTTTACCGCACTTAATGGTGTCCCTGAGAGAGTTTATAAAATTGTCGTAGTCGCCGGGTAGTTCATTGGTCATAATAAGTCCTTAATGAAAAAAACAATAGTAATTTTATAAGAAATTTTAAAAATATCAAGTTTTATCAAATAATTTGGTAATACTTTTTCAAGGTCATTTGTATCGGAATCTATCCTAACATATAGTGCAATGGTCTGAGGACTCATACTTCGACGCTATGGAAGAACTACAAATTAGCGAAACACATATTGAAACTAACAATAAGAAAAAAATATTACAGATCATGACAAGATAATTATTGTTATACCTGCCTATAAATTTATCCTGCATGTGGGAGAAAAGAAATTAAAAGTTAAATAACATATTCATGAATCGAAAAGTATACGACAGAACCAATCGTAAACAAGGGCCTATGTGAAGAGAAACCACACATATTTGATATTATATAAGATAAACGGTTGATTTTATTTTAAAAATTGAGTAAAAAATATAGTCAAACCGGCTTAATAATAAATCTGTATGTGAGTTGATTTTTTCTAAATAATTAATCGGAGTCAAAATGTTATTTGAAAAGCAGAAATACCAAGAAGATTGTGTTAGCAATATAGTTAATGTTTTGAAGGATTATGATTTTTCTTTAAATGATATTGATGTGTTAAAAAACAATCTAAGACAATTCTATTCGTTAAATAATGATATACCTATGAAAGATTTATCAGACAAACTGAAGTTAGATGTCTTGATGGAAACCGGTACAGGGAAAACATTTGCATATATCAAAACCATGTTTGAGTTAAATAAGAATTATAATTTGAACAAATTTATCGTCTTTGTTCCTCGTAAAGCAATAAGAGAAGGGGTAATTCAGAATATAAAGTTAACATCAGATTATTTTTTTGAATCATACGGCAAAAGACTCTATAAATATACATATGATAGTGATAAATCCATAGGCAATATTAAATCACATTATATCAGAAATAAAGATGAACTTTCTGTTTTAATTTTAACGGCATCATCAATCGATAAAGAAAAAAATATTTTGCGGAGAAGTGATGAAAACTTATTTAAAGATAAATCAATATTTGATGCTATAACGAAAATTAATCCAATTGTTTTTATAGATGAACCGCACTTACTAAAAGGGGAGGCGTTCTCTAAAATATTTAGTGACTTTAATTCACTGCACATCAGATTTGGTGCAACCTATCCGAGTGAGCAAGAGCATAGTTTGTCAAATCTTATTTATGCGTTAGACAGTCTATCTTCTTTTAAAAATATGCTTGTAAAAAAAATAAGGGTTAATACAATTATTAATAACGAAAATGCACTAAAGGTTGTTTCTGTTAGCTCAAGAAAAAAAGAAGCGGAAGTATTATATTTTTATAATAATGAAGAACATAAAAGAATTATCAGATTTGGTGAAGATCTTGGTGTCATAACCGGAGTTGATACTTATAACGGAATAAAAATAGTAAACTGTAATAAATCGGAAGTTTTTTTATCAAATAATCGGTCTCTAAAAGTATCTGATAAATATGAACTTAGTGATGATGAAGTCCGCATGATGATCAGGAAAACTATAGAGACACACTTCTCTAAGGAGGAGTATCTATTTGAGAAAAACATTAAAACCCTATCTTTGTTTTTTATTAGAAGTGTTTCTGACTTTAGAGGAGAGAATCCGGCTGTTAAAAAGATATTTGAAGAGGAATATGTAAATATTAGAAATAGAGTATATCAACAAACAAGTAACTTATCATATAAGAAATACCTTGAAGGTGACTTTGATAAAGAACAAAACCTCCGTGTTCATGAGGGATATTTTTCCGGAGATAAGGGGAGTAGCATTGATGATAAAGTTGCTAACGGCATCGATATAATATTAAATGACAAAGAGAAGTTGTTGTCCTTAAATACTCCATTGAGATTTATATTTTCTGTATGGGCATTGCAGGAAGGTTGGGATAATCCTAATATCTTTACATTGTGTAAACTGTCAAATACAGACAAGGAGACCTCAAGAAGGCAGCAGATAGGAAGAGGGTTGAGAATTGCAGTTAATCAAGATGGAAGACGGTTAACATATAACTATTTGAATGAAGACAAATCATTATTCTACAAAATTAACACTCTTGATGTGGTTGTTTCGGGGCATGAACAGCAATTTATAAATGAAATACAGAAGGAAATAGTCGATAACAGTTTTATTATATCAACAGGGTATCTCAAAAGGGAGATGTTTATTGAGAAGGGATTCTATGATGATGAGCTCAATCGAATATTTATTGCTTTAGTTGATAATGCAATTATAAAATCGGATAATGACTCGTATTTAATTATTTCTCCTATAAAGGATTTCTTACTAAACGAAAGAGCTAAGCTTAGTTTTTTAAATGATTCAAAATATCAAAATCTCCTGTCCTTATTTGATGACTCCCATGATAATTTCATCGAGAATGGTAATAAAGTAAAAGAGAAAGTAAGAGTCAGGCAGGATAAACTTGATTCTTTTAAAGAACTCTGGGAAACAATCAACAGAAAATCAAAAATAGTATATAAAAATCTTGATGAAGAAGGCATCGTAAAATCAATAGCCGATAGTTTTAATAAAACAAACATAGATAAGGTTACTATTAAATATTTAACTCAAGAATACAACCCGGAGAGTAATGATGTAATAAATAAGAGTGTTAAATCAGAGGGCGTTGTTAATTTTTTTAAAGACGGCGGATGTGAACGCTATCTGATAGAACTTGCAAAAAATGAGAAATTACCATTGCATTTTATATTAAAATTATTCAATAAAATAAAGTTGGAGAGTATTAAGAATAATCCGAATGCTTCAAAGAAAGTGTTAACCGAAATAATTAAAGATGAAATACATAAGACAATAATTCAGAAAGTCGATTACAAATTTGAAAATGAAATTAATATAACTTCTACATCACTGCACGATAATGGGAAATATAAGACTGAAGTGGAGTACACAGAAATAGGCAAATTTATTGATATAGACATTGTTGCTCCGGAAAACTTCTTGTTTGATAAAATCATATATGATTCTGCAATAGAGAAAAACGCCATATTAAATGACCCTCAGCGTATTAATAATAAAAAGATCGTTGTATATGCAAAACTGCCAAAAATATCAATACCAACACCATATAAGACATACAATCCGGACTTTGCTTACCTACTTGAAACAGATGACAGGAAAAAACTGTTTTTGATTGTAGAAACAAAGGGATATGAGAGTGAAAATAAGATACCAAATGAGGAAATCTCTAAAATAGAATATGCAGAGAGGTTCTTTTTACAATTACAAAAAGAACTGGGGGAATCAGTCAAAATTATTTATAAAAAACGGATAAATAAACAGGATTTAGTAACACTTTTAAATCAAATTGAAACAGGAGATTAGTCTATGATAGATAAAGATAAAGCAAAGAAGAGTGGATTTAACATAATTGATGCGGGGGAGACCAGGTATAATGATACTATTGAGAAAATTAAAAAAATCATACCCGGAGTTGTCAATTCTGATAATATTCTAAATATTAAAGCATTAGCAGATATAATCGACATTTCAAATACAACATCAAACAATCAAGGATATGAACTTACATTCGCAGGGAAAGGGCTTGCAAAAGCAATGGCAGACATTCCTACAAAAAAAGAGCTAAAGATAGAAACAAAGCAGTCAAAAAACTTTGATAACACCGAGAATGTGATAATCAGAGGGGATAATATCGATGCCCTAAAGATACTTAAACAGAACTATTTTAATAAAATAAAAATGATATATATAGATCCTCCTTATAATACGACAAGTGATGAGTTTATCTATAAGGATAATTTTAAGGAAACTGATGCCGGTCTGATAGAAAAGTTTGGTCTTAATGAAGACAATATTAATTACCTTACAAATATCTATGGAACAAGAACGCATAGCGGGTGGCTATCTTTTATGTATCCGAGACTGAAACTTGCAAGAGACCTGTTATCTGATGACGGGGTTATCTTTATTAGTATAGATGACAATGAACAGGCGGGACTTAAATTAATATGTGATGAAATATTTGGGGAGGAGAATTTTGTCGTATCAATATCAAGAGAGTGTATTAAGGGTGGAAGTCAATCTAAGGATATTAGAAAGGTTCATGACTACATATTATGCTTCTCTAAAAACAAAGAGGAATCATCGTTTTCCGGTTTTGAAACTGAAGGTATAGAGTTAAATATGCAAGATTCTAAAGGAAAATACGCAAGAGGAAGGGAGTTGAATAAATGGGGGGCCGGATCACGAAGAGAGGATTGTCCCGGTATGTACTTTCCTGTAAAAGGTCCTAATAATGAAGATGTGTATCCTATAAGAAATGATGGTTCTGAAGGTCGGTGGCGTTGGGGGAAAAAGAGAATGGTTATTGCCGTTGCTGAAGAAGATGTAATTTTTGAAAAAAGAAAAGATGGAACTTATATAGTTTATGAAAAAATTAGAGAATCTAAACCCGGTATAAAACAGTTGTTGTCGTTATTCAAAGATAATTATTTAAATTCAAAAGGAACAGATGATTTAAAAAAGTTGTTTGATTGTCAACGAGCTCCATTTGAGTATTCAAAACCAAAGGAACTAATTACAGATTTGATGATTTTATCAGATTGTGACAATTCTGACATTGTTATGGATTTCTTTGCCGGTTCAGGAACAACAGCTAATTCTGTGTTAGAATATAATCAAGAAAATGGATCTGAATGTAAATTCATTCTTATACAGTTTGATGAAAAAATTGAAAAAATAAAAATAGGGTATGATTTTTGTATTAATAATAATCTTGAACCGTTGATATCATCGATTTGTATTGAACGAGTTAATCGGGCAGGGGATAAATTGAAAGATGATTTGTTGAGTGCAGACCTCGATGTCGGGTACAAAGTGTTTTCGTTAGTTGATAAACCTATGATTAAGCATAAAGACAATCACTTTGAACTATTCGGACATAGGGAACAGGTTTATGATACTTTGTTTAATATGCTTGTTGCTACTTCACAAACTTTGAGCAGTAAGATTGAGGAAATAGAGAGGGATAGGCTCTACAGAGTAAATAAGAATTACTATGTATTGGGTAAATCTGAAATGAACTTTGAAGAGTTAAAAGATTGTAAGATTTTTATTGACGGTTATTCTAACCTTAATATTGAAGATTACTTAAATATGGATATCAGCAATAAAGAGAATATGAGTATAATATACTGATCGACTATATCTCACAGACTGTGATTATTTTTTAATAGTTATGATTTTTATGAGTAATTTATTGACAAACGATGATATTTTATGTATTAAGTGTTTTTTTAAATACAAGGCACATTGTATTTGTTAGGAATATTCATCTAGTCTCCGCGCGGAAACCGAAAATAGAAGACAGAAAAGCAGGTTTTTTACAACCAGTGACACTATATGTCCCTATATGCATGATAATATAATCTAGTTCGACGGGTGTGAAGAACAATCGAGTAAAAAAATAGGAGGGGCTGGTATGGTAGAAAATGAAAAAGAGTTGTCTGAAGTAATTAAAAAAAACAAAATTGATAGAATTGATACAATTGATGTTACCGGAGATTTTTGTAGAAAGCTAATCAAGATAAAAGCAACCGGGAATGTTGCCTGGGCAATTGCAATAGGGGCGATCGGGGTTGCCGTGGCAGCTGTAGTAAGTAGTCCGATGACGGGGGGGCTTTCGGCAGGGGTGGCCTTAGTTGCGGCACCTGCGGCAGTTTCAGTATTGGGTGTCGGTGCTACCGTTTCAGCGATCTCTCTATCTGTTGCATATGGAAGCACAAGTGTATTAAAGGAATTAAGAGAGTATAAAATCATTATAAACAGCAAGACCAGTATTACGCTAATACGAAAAGATTCTATATGAAACCTGAGATTACTGATCTGAATAAACTGGTTCTAACTTATGAAACAGCCAATCAGATATTAAATCTGCCCTTTATAAGGGATAATGTGCCGGTTAAATTATATTTTAGTCCGAAAAATAATAATCTAATAATCAATAAATTTAATAGCGGAAAAATTATTACATCCTTGTTAAATGTTGACTGGATACAGGGGTTTCTATACAAAATGTTTGTTAAAAAACTTAGTCATTTAGACGGTATAGAAAAGATTAAGGCAAAAATTGTTATGAAGGAAAATATAACAGTCCTTTTTAATATAGCTGAATAAAAGACTTGATAAAAATATGTCAAGTTAACGATTGTTAATTTTAAAAAAAACACCCATTTACTTGATCTTAAAGTTTGGTCCCGGGCTACACTCTTTACTGCCGCATGAGGGGCACTTGATCCCTAAAATGAGCCCAAGTGTAACTTTTTCAAAGCTCTTGCCGCACGCCTCACAAGTGTAGGTGAGCTTTTTTGGGATATTATTTTCAGGTACTACATTCATCGTTTGCTCCTTTGCTACTCACTATATTAGTTTATTATATGGCATATTTATACCATATAATAAATCATGATCAAATACAACTGATATTTCTTATTAGTCGTTAAACCAATCCTCAAGCTCCCTTGCCTCCGAAAAGTAGTCATAAAGTAACTCAGCAGTATTGTCAATCAACTCCTGAGCGTTATCCTTGTTGATCACTTCTTCATCATCAAATACAAACCTGTTAAGAATCTCTTTATCACATATAAAATCTTCAATAGTTAACCGGTTAGGATCAGCAGTTAACCGGCTAGGTTCAGCACTATTTTCACCTTTACCGTGCCTGATATAGAGTTTCTTTCTAGTCTCATCATATCTTAATATTGCAGGCAGACAATTTTCGCCGTTGCTAATCAGCATCACGATTTTACCGTGATTCTGTAAGTCCTCTTTCATCCGACTTGCTATATCACCGGAGTTACCCTCGTCTTCGTAGTTTGCAAGATCAAATTCATGTGCATTCTCAATATTTTTTAATACATTAATAACATCATTAAAAATCATAATAGCCCCCTTGTAATTGCTTGTATTTATATGAATAATATACTATAAACACAGGGACAGATGGTGTCACTTAAAATTAATTTGTAGGAAATAATATGGGTTCAACAGAGCGAATTATATTTATCGACAGAATGATCAAGGCAAATGGGAAAGTTACCTCTGATGAGGTGGTCGTTAAGTTTGAGGTTGACAAGCGAACCGTAAAAAGAGACATCGAATTAATGCGAAATAATTTAAATGCACCGATAGTTTTTTCACGAAATGTTATGGGATATGTCTATCAAGGCGACTTTGATTTTATTGATTGTGTTGACGAAAAAATACTTATTTCATATCTATTCATTAAAAATATACTCCTGTCTGATAACTATGTGCCTATATTTTCAGATAAGATTATTAAAGAGATAGAGAATCAACTTCCTGATCAGTACAGGTTTATTGCCGATAACATAATATTTGAGGTGTCAGAATATGAGCCGGTTGCAAAACCTGTGCTGAAAACCGTAATCATTTCGATGATTAAAAAAAAGCCCGTGATATTTACCTATGTAAACGCAAAAGGGGAACGAGATGAGAGAGTTGTTGAGCCGCTAAGACTTATTCATAACACAGGTAAGTGGTATATTCTCGGTAGTGACCCCGCTAAGAATGCACTCAGGGTATTCTCAATGTCGAGAATCGATCATGTTGTAATATCAGACTCGCTGTTCAAGAATGATTTTACTAATCAAGAGATAGACGAGTTTGTTAACGGAACATTCGGGATTATCAAGGGCAAAAGTGAAGAGCCGGTAGTCTTGAGGTTTTACTACCCTGTGAATGTTAGGGTCGCAAGACAGGTGTGGCACAAGGATCAGAAGATGCGGCAGGGTAAAAATGACCGTGGTGAATACATTGAACTTGAATTACCAATCGGTATAGATGATGAGCTTATCGGGCGGGTCTTAAGACATGGATCCTACGGTGAGATAATCTCACCTGAGCATGTCAGGCTAAAGTGGTTAAACGAAGTGAAACGGATGTATGAAGTATTTAACCGTGATAAATGACAGACTAATTTCTAATAAGGCATTAAATATCGAGGCTATCCCTAGCAAATCATTCTAGTTTTTCACTTGATCTTTTACTTAATCTTTTATTTAATATTTTACTTGTTCAGACTATTATTCGGATATCCTTTTTCAGATATTATTCTTGACATATTAATATGATTAATACATTATAGTATTTCTTAAAGTATAGTCTTAAAGTATGTATTAGTTTATAATTAAGTTTTTTTTGATTTCTGACTCTCATTATGGAGTATTATTATGGTAAGAAAGCTAGTATTTGCATTTCTCTTGACTCAGTTGATTTGTGTCTCAGTTTATTCGGTAAGTGATGGGGATATCCCGCTTGTTTTTAGCTATAATATATCGGAGCCGGAAACAGCCGGTCAGTTTGATAATAAGAAATTTACCCCATATATATATAAAGAATATATTGAGAAGACCGCAGAAGTTAAGGGCATTGTACTGATTACATACAGAACTGATTTTTCTGTTGACTCAGATATGCGAGTAAGGGATCTAAGTCTCTATATAGGTCCGGGCGGTAACCCGTACTCAGTTTATCTAAATGGGATCAAGCTCTTTTCAAAGGGGCGATATAGAGATGGAGTTGTGAATACAAACCTATTCTACTCAGAGGCAGTTCTACTCTCGGGTGATATTCTAAAGTATGGCGGTGAGAATAATACTCTAATATTTGAGGTTGCCTCTGTCTATGAAAGGACACCATTGAATGATCTCTATATCTCAGGAACAGATGGGATTGTGGAGGGGATATTCTATAGAAATCTTATGAATGTGCATTTTGTACAGGCCTCATTTGTAGTTGCATTTATGCTCTTTGTTTACTTTCTGTTCTTATTTGGAGCAAGGAAGTTTAAGGATTGGTCATATCTGTATTTTGCACTTTTCTGTTTGTCATTTATGTTGGGTTATAGCAATATGGTCTTTCAGTTTGATTCAAATAACGAGGTCTTACTGGAGCGGATTTCAAGGATCGGATTACCGCTATGTACCTCGATACTTGCATTATTTATTATTGAGTACACAGGGATACTAAAGAAGAACAGACTTGTTAGGATTGGTATAATTGTTATGGTTTCGATCTCAACGGTGTTTACAGCGATTCAGGGGACAAAAGAGACGATAAGCAGAGTCTTTGGTTATTCTATGAATCTTCTTATGACACCGGCTCTCCTTTTTTGTATTGTGCTACTGATAATATCAGCTGTGAAGAATAAAAACAAAGGGGCCTTGATAATCCTTGGCGGTTTTGCAGTTGTTATAGCAACGAGCCTGCACGATGTTAATAGTATCAATAATTCAATTATCCCATATTGCTATACGGTAAGTATGGGTTATCTTGCGTTAATTATGAGTATCTTTTTACTTCTAGCCTATGAGGAATCAAGACTTTACATTGATTCTATTAAGCAGGGGCAAGAGATAGCTGAGAAGAACAATTCATTGAGTAAGCTTATAAATAGTGTAAAGGATGCAGCCCTTGTTTTATCTGAGTCCTGTAATGACCTTAATGGAATAATTGGGCGTTCGAAGAGTGTAATTAATGAATATGGAAGTTCAAATAGGTTATTGATTGAAACAATTCTTTCAAAGTTCTCAACAATTGAGGGGACGGTAAATGACATCTCAGGCCGCATAGAGAATGCGAATAAGACGATTCCGCCTGCAATTCAGAGCCAGACAGCCGCGGTAGAGCAGATAAATTCTACCCTTACAAATGTCGGTCTTCATCTAAACGATACGGGTAGAGTATCAAGCGAGGCTGCATCAATATCTGAACAGCTTTCAAGGACAGCAATGGAGAGCGTTGAGATTATTAAGAGGTCAGGTGAGACCATAAAGAAGGTTGCCGAGTCATCTGAGGTTATAAGAGAGGTTTTTCTCTCTGTCTCCGAGATCGCCGAAAAAACCAATCTTCTTGCTATTAATGCCTCAATAGAGGCTGCAAGGGCCGGTAGAGCAGGGGAGGGGTTTAGTGTTGTTGCAAGTGAGATCAGGAAACTTTCAATGCAGGCAAAACAAAACTTGAGTTCAAGTAGTGCAAGCATTAAGGAGATACTATCGCTTATTGATGAGAGTTCATCGCAGTCTGAGGCTGTTAGTCAGCAACTCAAAAAGATCATCGATACTGCCTCGAGTTCTAACAGTAAGATAAAGGAAACTCTTACACTTATTAACACTCAGAGGCTTATGCAGAGTCAGATAGCGGATTCCGTAAAATCTCTCCTAAAAGATACACTTGTTATCAAAAACCTGACAGATAATGATAAAACTGAAAATGAGAAGATCAAAAAAGTACTTAGCGATTTAAATAGCAACTTTATCGAGATAACTACTCAGCTTAAGCAGCAATCAAATAAGGGGATTTCACTAGCCGACAATCTGTCAGAGATAGAGCATCAGCAGAAATGCAATATTGCGACAGTTAAGAAGCTTACAGATGAGTTAGAGTAGTATTTTAATTTAGTAGTTTTTAAAATTTAAATGTATCGATTACTTTGTATTTTTTTAGTTCCTTTTCAAGTGATGAGATGTTCTCTGCGTTAGTACTGCTTGTGGTATTTAGGCCGTTCATTTCATTTGATATCTCATTAATTCCAATCATAAGCTCATTGATTGCACAGAAGTTTTCGCTTGAGAGTTGTTGAAGTTCATTCATAGACTTCCCGATATCAATTGTGTTTTTTGACATCTCGGATGAGCCGTCATTTACAGAGATAGATATTTGTACCAGTTTATTGTGTGCACTAAGGATCTTATTGGAGTCAGTATTAAGTTTCTCTATGCCGGTAATTATTCTTTTTGTGTCATCCGCAAATTTATACATTTTATCAAATACGCCGCTTAGTATGGACTCTGTTTCCTGGGACATAGTGTAGAGGTTGTTCATACTTTGAATTGTTTCGGTGAGACTCCTGGTTATCTCTGTAGAGTTTAAGGCGGTTGTTTCTGAGAGTTTTCTTATCTCATCTGCTACAACTGCAAACCCCTTGCCCTTCTCACCGGCATGGGCAGCCTCAATAGCCGCATTCATACCGAGAAGGTTAGTCTGTTCGGCCAATTTATTTATAACAGCGAGCATGTTTATTATGGACTCTGTCTTACCTGTGATTTCATGTACACTTCCTGTAAATTCCTCGATCTGTTCGGCACCTTTCTGTATATCTTCAGACAACTCTTCAATCATAGAGATCTTATTTGAGTTCTCCTGATCGAGTTGAGAGATTGTATTGAGTGTACTCTCAATTACCTCAGAGGTGTCGGTAAGTGCATGAGATTGATCATTGATAAGGTTATTTACGAGTTCCGATGACATCTCAATATTATCCTTTGCGTTATTAACTTTTTGTATCTGATTAATTAGGTTTTCTGTGTTGTTCTTAATAGACAATGTGTTAGCATTGATCTCTTCTATAGACGAGGCGATTTGTGAGGTGCTTGTTGAAAGCGTGTAGCCTGACTCTCTAGTTATCGAGGCAAGCGATTGGAATTTTAAAAATGTATCGTTAAGATTGAGAAGAAGTTTATTTACGCTGGATGCAAGTCTGCCGAGTTCATTGTTAGATTTAATAGCTAAGGTTTGAGTCAGATCACCGGATTCGATCTGTACTATCCCGGATTCGATTATAGTTATTGGTTTAATCAGTATTCTAAAGAATATAATAAAAAAAACTAACACTCCGAATGAGGTTATGAGTATCCGAAGTATAAATCCTCTTATCATATCGAATATAAAAGTATTGTATTGCTTAGTTCTATCTACTACGATTTTAATTACTCCAATCTCATCACCGCTAAAGGAAGTGACAGGTAGGTCAAAAAAATAGTATCTGTTTTTGTTATAGATCTTTTTTTGAGTATTGTTGTCAATATTTTTAAAGAGTTCTTTTGATTCATCTGAGGAAAAATCATAGTAGACCATATTATCTATATGAATATCATTCTTACCGGTATCGACTCTCCTTGCCTTCTCAAACACCTCTTTTTTTATGCCTATCCCATAATCTACATCAAAACTTTCTTTTATTATACTAAGTATTGAATTGATAGATCCGCCAAATTCCACAGTACCAATATGGGTTTGATTGTATGTTAGGGGAAGCACTACACGCGTACCCGGTCCTCCTCGGCCAACCTCCAGCCCCACAACAGCTTGTTTCTTGGAATTTGCCTGAACAACAGTTGATCTAAAATTCGACAGATCATCACCAAAATGTTCAGGCAGATGATACCGTAGGAAACTTGTTGCAGGGGGAGTATGAAATTGAAACTGAGCGACACCATATTTTTCCATGAGGATTTTATTATACTCTTTGTATTTTTGATAAAGCTCTGTTCTATTTTTTGCATTAAATAGCCTTAGTGTGTCAGTGTCATTTGCTATAATCGATAAAGCCATTGTCAGTTTGTCAAATTCCTGCTCCAGTGCAACTCTGTAGATTTTATTTATCTCCCGGAAGAGTTCATGGTTGTTATTTTTAATTGTGGTATTTAGAAGTGCTGATTGTTGAGCTATCTGAATTACATATACGATAGCGACTACCGAGATCACCATAATAATAATAATATTTTTTAACGAACCGTTTCTTTTCATAAATATCTCCAAATTTCATATATTTAGTCATATATCATAATAAAGCTATAGAAACAAGTGAAATATTAAAAAATTATAATTCTATGATTGTTATATTATGAGTTATCAACTATAATTAGGAAAATGATCAAATATTTAACAATTGTTTAATTTGTAGATGAGTAATATAATGAGTAATATAATCAATTTTTCTTATTTGCAAATAATTGTTTTTTTTGTTATTCTATTTTTAGGTTATTCAGGTTATTTTATCTTTAGACTTTTAGCTTGAAGTTTTTAGCTTTAGGTTATTAGAGACTAAAACACTTTCCTATCCCTATATGGCCTTAGAAATAGACAGTATTTAGAGGTGCCATATAATTAACATGGAGTTGAGATTATCAGATTAATGACATCATTTCAAGCAATCCTCTTTATTTTATTTATGTTATTCTCTGTTACCATAAGTTCAAATGAAAAAGACTATAGAGATATAAGGGAGCTTTTTTTTCCTGCAGATGAGGGTACTAAGAGAGAGGCTGCCCTCGTCAAGTATATCGAGTCTTTTTGTGTTGAACAGGGGATAAGATTTAAGACAAAGAAGATTGAGAGTACTCAAACAGTAATTACAAGTAGTGTAAATGTTGAACTCAGTTTTGATCCTGAGACAGAGCCAGATGCAAGTCCAGAGACAGAGCCAGATGCAAGTCCAGAGACAGAGCCTGATGCAAGTCCTGATGCAAGTCCTATAATACTGTTTATCAACTTAAACCCGTTGTTAAGAAGAGGTTTGTTTCACGATAATTCTGTCTCTATCTCTGCAGGTCTAATGATCGCTTCCAGACTTAACAGGGAGGGCGTCTCTGTGCCGATTAGGATTGTCTTTAGTGGCTGTAATGGTGTTAGAACCCGTGGATTGAGAGGAATTAGTGATTACTTAAAAAATAGTGAGGATAAAAATCAGACTGTTGTATTTTTAAATGTTCTGAGTTCTGCTGACAAATTAAAACTTACCGGATCCTACAGAAAACGGATATTCAGTTCTGATTTATTGAAGATTTTTAATAGGTTAGATAAAAATGACTTGAGTATTAAATACGATGCAAAATACACTGAACAGGTAAGGTTAAACTTCTTAGATACGGGTATTTATTCTGATGTGTTTAATGGAAGGCATCTTGCTGTCTTTGAGACTAATTTAATACCGCAGACCAACAACTTTATATATTCATCAGGGTTTGACAGGCAGCTTGCTGAACTTGTTTATGAATTTATTGGTGAGATAGCACACCTTAAGGGTAGAATATCTGAACAGAACAATTATATCTTCGTAGATCTAAGATTATTTAAAGTTATAATAGATGAGGTGCATTTGCTTGTCTTATTAACAATCCTAATCGCCCTTGGATTGCTATTTAGGGAGTTCTCTCCCGGGGCCAGGGTTTACAGGCTTTCAATTATAGTTAAGATTATTCCGTCAGTGATCGCCTTTTTTATCGCTGCTTATATATTTAGTTTTATTCCATTTGGTCTTGCGTATTTTATAGGGAGGATTTACAAGATCGAAAATCTATATCTGTCAGTACCATTTGTTTATTGCCTTGCAACAGTTGTAGTCTCTTTTTTATGCCTGTCCCTGATTAACGACACGACTCGTGCCGGTGCATATATTAAGAATATTCACTATTACGGATTTGTTGCTGTTTTTGTTACCGTTGTATTGCTCATCTTTTCAATGATAGTAAATATTACATTAACGCCGGCCTACTTTGTTATGCTTATTTTTCTGCTTTTATCTAGATTTTCAAGGAACACTAAGGTTAAGGTAGTCCTTTATATCTTTGCCTCTATACCGCTTGTCTGGATTGCATTTGTATTTACATCATACTACAATATAGATGAGATTCATGACATTATTTCAAATCCAATATATGCAAATCTTGTGATATTAGCAGTCTCATTTCCAATATACTTGATAGCTTTAAGGATCAATCTTATGTTTTGGCCCAGAACAAGAATTAAAAAAAAATACAAGAAGTTGATACTTATCTTAGTGGTATCTGTAATGTATATTTTAATTTCCGTTATGAATATTGTTTCACTGTCTGATGCAAATGCAGTTACGACAGCCAGAATGGTGCATAATAAAATTGATAACACCTGTAAACTCTTCCTTAGAACTGAGAAGAAGGAAACGGCCTTGCTCTATAGGGATATTCATGGCAGTTCAGAGAAGATTAGGTTTAGCGGTGCAGTAACTAGAGATATATTGTTTGATTATGATCCGCTAACTATAACTCTTAGAAGGAAGTATATTGATAATTACTATAAACTTTACATAACTGTAGAGTCTGACTCTGAACCGGAGTATTTTAATCTGTATATGCGTGGAATTGATTTTGCAGAACCGCTTGAGTCAAATTATAGATTTTCCTCTGTTCAATCAATACCCGGGGTTGAGTTGTCGGCAAATGAATCTGCATTTCTTTTCTCGATTCCCCGAAATCCGTCAGGGCAATTTGTGATTGAGCTTTCTCTCTATGAAGGTGATGAGTACAGTTTTATCTATATTGCAGAATACCTTGGATTAGCTAAGTCTTTTGAGCTTATCAACGAGGACAACTCTCAGATCAATAAAAGATATATCTATATCGGGGGCTTTGATTTGACCCTTTAGTCTTAAGAGATTCTAGTCTTAAGAGATTTGAGGAAAAAAAATAATTTAAAATTAATTTGATATTTCAAAGTTTATTTGTTAATTTAAAAAATATTCTGATATGTGAGGTAAATGATGGAAGCTAAATTAGAAGAGTTGACCAGGAAGATATATCTCGAAGGTGTAGAGAAGGCAAAGACTGAGGCGGATGCGATCCTTTCAAAGGCTAGGCAGGATGCTGAGACTATTATCAACGAGGCTAAGAAGAAGAGCGATGATGTTTTATCAAACGCTAAGAAGGATGCCGATAAGCTAACTTCAAAGAGCAAGTCTGAGATTAAAATGGCAGGTGAGCAGGCTGTAACAACGCTTAAACAGCAGGTTACCGGATTGATGTCAAATTCCATAATTACAGAGGGTGTTAAGGGAGCCTTAGCAGACAATGAATTTGTTAAGAACCTCATCAAATCAATGGTAGATAAGTGGGAAATCGGTGTTAAGGGAGTTGATCTTAACCTGGTATTAGGCGGGGGTGTAGATGGTGAGTTTGCTAAGTTTTTCAAGGCACAGGCCTCTGATCTTTTAGCAAAGGGACTTGAGATTAAGTTTGAAGATAGAATGGCAGGTGGCTTTAAGATCGGTCCTAAGGATAACACATTTGTTGTTTCCTTCTCGGACAAAGATTTTGTAAGTTTCTTTCAGTCATTTTTGAAGCCTATGACTCGTGAGATTCTATTTGGCGGAGAATAATGTGGGTAAACAATACTATTATCTTATAGCAGGTTTAAAAGATCTAATTATCGATCCGGATAATAAACTTGTAGATATTGATGAATTCATTGAATTCTGCGGGGAACAGTTAGACGAAAAGGATTTTATTTCTCTAAAGAAGCTTTTTATTTTTAATGATATTAAGAACGCAGCAAAGATTGGAGTTGATAGGAGCGTTTATTTAACACCCTCCTTCTATTCCAGGGAAGATTTTACAGAGCATCAAAAAGACACTGATAGATTGCTTCCATTTCTTGCTGAGTATTTTTACCATAGAAATAATGATGAGCAGGAAAATCCCGAATTAAATGAGGTGGATGAGTTGGTTCATCTTTTCTACGATCATCTTGAAGATGAAGAGGATCGATTCGTAAAGAGTTATTTTGAATTTGAACTTAATCTGAGAAATATTTCAAATGCAATATCTATGAGGGTTAAGGGCAATTTTGATAAGAATCGACTTATAAATCGGGGCGACTATATTGAAAGTATGGTGAGAAGCAATACTCTTGATATGGGATTAACTGATGAATTTCCATATATAACGAAACTGATTGAGGCGTATCATTCAAATGATATGATAAAGATTGAAAAAACCATTGATGAGATAAGGTGGGATTTTCTTGATAGCTCTGTAGGGCTTGATCATTTTGGAGCAGTTGTTGTTTTTGGATATATGATAAAACTTGTCTCTGTTGACAGATGGTTAAATATAACAACAGATAAGGGCAAGAGTGTTCTTGATGGCTTGATTAGTAAGATAAGAGCGAGTGTGAAGTTTTCTGAAGATTTTATAACTGTTGGAGGTAAGAAATAATGGTTAAAGGTAAAGTAATCGGTATTATATCGAACCTTATTACCGTCCGGATCGAGGGTGCAGTAGCACAGAACGAGATCTGTTTCGTAACTATGGGTGATGAAAGATTAATGGCTGAAGTAATAAAGATTGTAGGTAGTGTTGCCTATGCACAGGTGTTTGAAAGTACAAGAGGCATGAAAGTCGGCTGCGATGTAGAGTTTGTCGGGCATATGTTAGAGGTCGAGTTAGGGCCCGGTATTCTATCAAAGAATTTTGACGGTCTTCAGAATGACCTTAATAAGAAAGATGGTGTCTTTCTAAAAAGAGGTGATTATAGTGAGCCGTTAGATTACGATAAGAAGTACGATTTTGTGCCGTTTTCTAAGGTTGGCGATGTTGTCAGTGCTGGTGATTGGCTTGGTAAGGTAAATGAGAACTGGATAGATCATAAGATCATGGTACCTTTCAAGTTTGAGGGTAAATATACAGTTAAGAGTATAGCAAAAGAGGGCTCGTATCTTGTTACAGATCAAATGGCTGTACTTACAGATGAATCAGGAAAAGATCACAAGGTTACAATGGTTCAGAGATGGCCTGTAAAGGTTCCTATCAAGGCGTATAGAGACAAACCTAGACCATTTAAAGTAATGGAGACGGGTGTAAGAATTATTGATACATTCAATCCGATGGCTGAGGGTGGAACAGGGTTTATTCCGGGGCCGTTTGGTTGTGGAAAGACCGTTCTGCAACATGCCATTTCTAAGAATGCAGAGGCAGACATGATAATTGTTGCTGCATGTGGTGAGCGGGCAAATGAGGTTGTAGAGATATTTACAGACTTCCCTGAGCTTATAGATCCGCGAACCGGACGAAAGCTGATGGAACGGACAACTATTATATGTAATACATCTAATATGCCGGTTGCAGCAAGAGAGGCTTCAGTTTATACAGCAATGACACTTGGTGAGTATTATAGATCGATGGGGCTAAGAGTATTGTTACTTGCAGATTCTACATCGAGATGGGCACAGGCCTTGAGAGAGATGTCTAACCGTCTTGAGGAACTCCCGGGTCCGGATGCGTTTCCTATGGATCTACCTGCGATTATATCCAACTTCTATGCGAGAGCGGGGGTTGTATATTTGAATAATGGTCAGACGGGATCAGTAACATTCATCGGTACTGTATCACCGGCCGGTGGTAACTTAAAAGAGCCGGTAACTGAGTCAACAAAGAAGGCTGCAAGGTGTTTCTATGCACTGTCTCAAAACAGAGCAGATTCAAAGAGGTATCCGGCTGTTGATCCGCTTGATAGTTACTCAAAGTATATTGAATATCCTGAGATTAAGGAATATTTGAATAAAAATGCCGGTGAGGGGTGGGTCGAAGATGTTCTATACCTTAGAAACTGGTCGTTAAAGGGTAAGGAAGCATGGGATCAGATAAATATTCTGGGTGATGATGGTGTCCCTGTAGAATACCATGTAAACTACTGGAAGGCCGAGACTATAGACTTTGTATTGATGCAGCAGGATGCATTTGACAAGATCGATTCAATTACACCTATGAAACGGCAGCATTATATGCTTAAACTGATGGTGAAGTTTTGTATGGGTGATTATAGGTTTGAGAGTTTTGATAAGGTATCACCTTACTTTAAGAGTGTTATTAATACGCTTAAACAGATGAATTATAGTGAGTTTAAGTCGGATAAGTTTAACGGTTTTCATTCAGAACTTGAGAAACTTCTTGACGAAAGGAGAGCAAAATAATGCAGACACAAGCTTTTCAAAAAATATTTACAAAGATAACGAGAATAACAAAGGCAACCTGCAGTCTTAAGGCAACAGATATAGGTAACGAAGAGATGGCCTCGGTTAACGGAAGACCTGCACAGGTCGTTAAGATAAATGGTGATGAAGTAACTCTTCAGATTTTCCAGGGAACTGAAGGGATAGGCACAGATGCAGAGGTTATCTTTACCGGTAAACCACCTGTTCTAAAGGTGTCTGATGGACTTTCGGGCAGAATTTTTAATGCCTATGGGCAGCCTATTGATGGCGGGCCTGAGGTAGAAGGGGAAGAGAGAGAGATCGGTGGTCCATCTGTAAACCCTGTAAGAAGAATGCAGCCTTCGGAACTTATTACAACCGGTATTGCAGGGATAGACCTCAATAATACACTTGTAACCGGTCAGAAGATACCGTTCTTTGCTGACCCGGATCAACCATATAACCAGGTAATGGCCGATGTTGCTCTTAGAAGTGAGGCTGATAAGATCATCCTTGGCGGTATGGGTTTGTCAAACGATGACTACCTTTACTACAAACAGTTGTTTGATAATGCCGGTGCATTAGAGAAGATTGTATTCTTTGTAAACACAACAGAGGATCCGCCGGTAGAACGGCTATTGATTCCGGATATGGCATTGACTTCAGCCGAGTATTTTGCGGTAGACAAAAACATGAAGGTTCTTGTACTATTGACAGATATGACTCTGTTTGCCGATGCACTTGCTATAGTATCAAATAAGATGGATCAAATTCCATCTAAGGATTCAATGCCCGGTTCACTATACTCTGACCTTGCCAAGATATATGAAAAAGCTGTACAGTTTCCTGATGGCGGTTCTATTACGATCATCGCAGTAACAACTCTGTCGGGTGGTGATATTACACATGCTATCCCTGATAATACAGGATATATTACTGAAGGTCAGTTATTCCTTAGAAAGGACTCTGACATTAATAAGGTTATTGTAGATCCGTTTAGATCATTGTCTAGACTGAAACAGCTTGTTATTGGTAAGAAGACCAGAGTTGACCATCCACAGGTTATGAATGCGGCTGTAAGGTTGTATTCTGATGCATCAAATGCAAAAACCAAACGGGATAATGGATTTGATCTTTCTGACTATGACGAAAGAGCAATCAGGTTCTCTGAGGGCTATTCTGAGAAACTTCTTGCGATTGATGTAAATGTTGAAGTTGATAAGATGCTTGATACGGCATGGGAGCTCTTTGCAGATAACTTTACAAGGAGTGAGGTAGGTATTAAGCAAGAGATTATGGATAAATTCTGGAAGGGTAAATAAACGGGGGGATAAATGGCTATTAAGTTTCAATTTAATAAGATATCCCTTCAATTTCTCGGCAAACAGCTTAAGATTAGACAAACAGCTCTTCCTACTCTTAAAAGCAAGGAATCTGCACTAAGGTTGACAGTTAAGCGGCAGAAAGAAAAACTTGTTGAACTTGAGAATACCTTTGATGAAAAGATCAAGGCAATGGAAAGTGCAATGAGGCTCTGGGGGGAATTCTCCGAGGATATATTTGCCCTTAAAGAGGTCTTGCTTGGTGTAAAGAAAGTAGCCGGTATAAAGATGCCTGTTCTTGAGAGCGTTAATTATAGTATTTCTAACTTCTCAAGATTCTTAGCTCCATCCTGGGTTTCAGTGGGGGTTGAGATACTAAAAGAGGTTACTAATCTTATAGTTGAGATAAAGGTTGCCGAAAAAGACCTTGAGATAATGGAATATGCACGAAAGAAGACAACACAGAAAGTAAATCTCTATGAGAAAGTTCAGATACCTCAGTTCTCTGAGGCTATGTTGAAGATCAAGAGATACCTTGAGGATGTTGAAAATCTTGAAAAGGCAGCCCAAAAAATCACCAAACAGATGCAGGCCGCAGCTGAAGGGAGCGTATCATGATTGAAAGGATGAAAAAATTATCCCTTTTAATATATCATGCCTCAAGAGATAAGTTTTTGCGTGGACTTCAAGAGTATGGTGCAGTTCATCTTGAGATAGGCAAGTCTATTGTAACAGATGAGATAATGGCTCTAAAAGATAGAATGAGCAGGGTGCAGAAGTCACAGAAAATATTAAAAGAATATGAAGAGACTAAGACCGATATTGTTGCAGACTATAGCGGTAGCGTTGATGATTTGCTTGTGAAACTTGAGAACAACAAGGCTGAAATTGAGGCCTTGATAAGTCTTAATGAGGGCTTGAAGAAGGATGCAGAGGTTCTATCTATTTGGGGTGAGTTTGACCCTGAAGGGATAAGTCAGTTGGAGTCAGAGGGGATAAAGATAAAATTTTATGCTGTTACAAAGTCCAAGTTTAAGAAACTGGATTTGAAAGAGTTAACATATGAAATTGTCAGTGAATCAAAAGGCACTATCTATTTTGTTGTATTCTATAGGGAAGCCTCAGAGCTTAATGGTTTTGATGTTGTAGAGGAAAAGATACCCTTGAAACGGTATTCACTTATATCCGGTGAGATAGATGAGAATATCAGAAGCATTAAAGCAAAAGAGATTCAGATCGCATCGTATTCTACTTATAGCACGATCCTGCGGGAAGAATATGAACGGGTAGAGGATAAGCTAAGTTTTGCACTCGCGGGAGCATCGTTATCTGAAGAGGTTGATGGAAAGGTACTTGTTATCAATGGATGGATTCCTGAGAAAAAGCTTGAGGGTGTAAAGGCTTTTCTTAATAGTGAAGATGCTGCGTTTGTGATATCAGAGCCTGTTGAGAGCGATAATATTCCAATATTATTAAAGAATAACCCGTTTGCTAAACTTTTTGAGCCTATTACAAAAATATTTAGTCTTCCATCATATGGTGAACTTGATACAACTCCGTTCTTTGCACCGTTTTTTGCTGCATTTTTCGGGTTGTGTCTTGCTGATATGGGGTATGGATTTATACTGTTTTTAACGACTCTAGCAGCACTATTGTTAGTTAAAAATAAGTCAGCAAAACCGTTGATTCTTTTGGGAATGACATTAGGTATAGCTACAATGCTTGGCGGTCTTGCACTTAATTCCTTCTTTGGAGCAGCGGTACCTGAGGTATTAGGCAAATTTGTATTGTTTAAACCATCAGCGGATGGGCAAGCAGATATATATGGACCTATGATATTTTCATTAATGCTTGGGGTTTTACAGGTCTCTATGGGGTTTATCTTGCAGTCAGTTAATAAGCTAAAGACTAACGGTTTCTTTGGGTTGTTTCAGCCGGTAGGAAATATGTTGTTTTTAGTCGGAATGGTTATCTGGGTGTTTTCAGGTAAATTTGTTTCAACACTTGGGGGACCTGATGTTGTTATAGGGCCGATTCAGATAGGCAAGTATGTCTCTATGTTGCCGCCTTCACCTGCATTATTTGGAATGATAACAGCCGGAGTTGGTGTTGTTTTTATTCTACTGTTTAATAGTCTTGACAAGCCAATTTATATAAGACCTTTAACAGGTTTGTGGGCAATGTATAATGCAGTAACCGGATTACTAGGTAATATTTTATCATATGTGCGGTTATTTGCTCTAGGGTTAGCAGGCGGGCTTCTAGGGACTTCATTTAACACTATAGCAGCAATGACTAAGGATGCTCCCGGCGGTTTTATATATATGGGGTTGATCTTGTTAGTTGGTCATGCTCTTAATTTTGGGCTTGGTGCATTAGGTTCGTTTGTGCATCCGTTAAGATTGACATTTGTTGAGTTCTATGGGTCGGTGGATTTTAAAGGTGGTGGGCAGCCGTTCACGCCTTTTAAGAATAGAAAAAAATAATTTTAAGGAGATTGTAATATGGAGTTATTACCTTTAGTTTTGGCTGGGATTGGATTAGGTTTGATGATTGGTTTGTCAGGTGCCGGTTCTGCGATTGGTCTGGTTATAGGCGGAAGTGCGGTTATTGGTACTATTAAGAAGAAACCTGAGGCATTTGGTAGCTGTATGGTTCTTTCAGGTCTTCCTGCGACACAGGGACTTTATGGTTTCGTTGCATATTTTATGATTGCACCTAAGGTTACCCCTGATATGTCATTATTTGCCGGAGCTATAGTATTTGCTGCTGGTATTGCTGTTGGGCTTGTATGTCTTATCTCAGCTATACAACAGGGAAAAGTTTGTGCATCAGGTATATCTGCTATTGGATCAGGAAACAATGTGTTTGGACCAACAATGATTCTTGCTGCTTTCCCTGAGTTCTATGCGATTCTTTCACTTGTTGCTGCGATATTGATGTCAGGTAATATTAAGTAATTAGAATTATCCTTATAACCGGATAAAACCCGATTTTTTAAAGAAGATTGTTTTTTACTTAAGTATGGAGGCTGTCCACTAAGTCGGTTTATAAATGATTTTACTCGTCTTACGCCGGCAAT
>CAYYKD010000011.1:85187-94622 GCA_964471825.1 uncultured Spirochaetales bacterium | reverse complement strand
TTCCAAAAAAATATGCTTCGCAAAAATTCAAAATTTATTTTTGCAAGAGCCTCAACTATAAAAATTAAAAATTTTGTGAGATGCCTCTATGAAAATGATGACTTTCTCTTTTTATCCAATATTTCCATCTTTTTATAGTACTCAACCTGTTTTTTTATCTCATCTATATCCGATGAATATATCTTGTTATCAATTATTTGTACTTTCTTGTTAGTAAAAAGCTCTTTTAATACAAGGCTGCCCTCTTCCGGTGAAAGACCTACCATATTCATCAATTCATTTGGTCCAAAGTCAAAAGAAAAAGTACCGTGAGGTTTTATTTGAACTTTATTTTTTTCCAAATATATTAGAAGTGTATCGTATGTTCTTCCAACTTTGTTATTGATTTTTAAATTCTCTAACTGTCTATATACGACCCAGGTTCGTTCTGCAAGTAGACAAATAAGACGGGTAACAAGCTGTGGTTGAGTTGAGATCATATTCTTGAAATTTTCTTTATTAACTGCCATAATTTGAGCCGAACCATAGGCAATAGCAGACGCTGACCTAGGCTTATTTTCTAATAGCGCCATTTCTCCAAAGATATCACCTTCTTTCAGAACTGCAAGAAGAACCTCTTTGTTGTCTATCATTTTTGTGATCTTTACCTGTCCGCCTTGAATAATATATAACTCATGACCAGGTTCATGTTCACAACAAACTAGTGTATTATCAATATAGTTTCTTTTAAAATCATCCTTACCCGGGTCAAGATATACTACTTTAGAATAAGGTTTAATCTTTTCAAGGATTTGTTTAGCTAATTCATAATTATCATTATCAGGACAGTACTGCAAAAATCTATAGAATGCATAGAAAGACAAATTAAATTGATTCTTTTTTAAATAGAATTCTGCTACATGAAAAAGATTGACAACATTCTCAGTCGATATAGACTTTAATGATAACTCAGCCATAGAGGTATCGAGTTCTCTTAATCTTCTAGAGAATGACAGTATAATCTTCATAGCGATAGGATTATTCTTCTGAATCAATAACGGAAATTGATCCTTCTGTACAACTATTAATGAGACTTCTGATATTGCTTGGGCACTTTCAAGATGATTATGACCTGACATAGCTGCAATTACACCAAAAAAGTCACCTGGGTTTAATACTTCTTTTGTATTAGCCCCGTCTTTAGTAAGTGCTACTTGACCGGTTCGAATAATGAAAAAAAGATTATTTGAAGATTTACCTTCTATAATGATATATGCATCTTTTTTAAAAGATACTGTATTTAATTGTAGATCAGATGCCAAAAGTCACCTCATATATAAAAAACGATTAATAAAAGACGATTAAAAAATAACTCAAAATCATTCTATTAAATTATCGGAAAAAAATCAAATTTAATATTTATTTTTTAATTATTTTTTTTTATCAAATAAAGATTTTTTTTATAATTGATTTTTTTATCTATTTATAATATAATAACCTTATTATATTTTATTTAAGGACTATATTATGTTTGAAAAATGGTATCTTGATGAGCTTATAGGTGATACAATTAAAAATGTTTGGAAATTAACAGATCACTATCTTTTAAAATTAATTGATAATATTATTGAACAAACTGGTATGGTTAAAGACTTAGCCAATGGTTCTGATATTAAATCAATAATTAAAAACAGAGGTTTTGCAGAAAAAGTTTTTTCATCAATCGAATGGCTATTAAACAGACTTGAGATGGACGGATATATTAAAAAATCAAATGACGCAATACCGGTATATAAACTTACAGACAAAAAAAACACCGGTAATCTTGATCAAATTAAAGCACAGGCCGAGAAACAAGCTCCAACGAGTATTGCAGCTTTTAATATGTTACAACTAATGGCAGATAACTACCCCGATTATCTTTACGGAAAAAAGACCGGTGTAGATATTATATTCTCAGCTGAAAACATACATATTATAAATGAGTATTACAGTAATAACCTTTTTTATAATGTTCATAATATTGCCGGTGCAAAGATATTAAACTGGGATATAGAGTCAAGAAAAAATCCTGTAATCCTTGAGATCGGTGGCGGAATGGGCGGCGGAACAAAACAATTTGTGTCACAGAGAATAGCTGATAAGAAAAGTATGGATGGATTCAAATATTATTTTACAGACATAGCAAATAAGATGCTTAGATCAACAAAAAAAGAGCTTTCATTACTTACTGATAATCTAAGCTCATTTGAATTTACAAAGTGTGATTTTAATAGTGATCTGGCTAATCAAGAGTATAAGGACCTTGATGTAATCTGGGGAGTCAATGCTGCCCATGTAGCTGTTGATCTTAGATATACATTGAATGAGTTCCACAAAGCTCTTAAACCCGGTGGAGCTTTAATTATATCTGAGACTGTTAGACCGATTGGAAATAGAATGATTCAACAGGAGTTTTTACTAAACACACTCGACGATTACTGGAATGTTAAATTAGATCCACCTATCAGACCAAAGCATGGCTTTATGGATTGGAGAGACTGGGTTGAAGCATTAAAAGCGATCGGTTTCAGTGATGTTAAAACTGTTCCTGATATGGCAGAACTTGAAAAACAATACGATAATTGTTATGTAGCTGTTATTAGAGCTGTTAAGTAAATATTCTTAAAAGTATAGCAGATAATTGATTTCTAACAATATAGTGTTCTTAGATATAACTTATTTAAGAACACTATATTTTTAGTTAAAACTAAAACTAAAAATACAACTATACAGTATGACGATTAATAGTAGTCAATTTATTATCTAGGTATTCAAGGACTTTTTGACTGACTATCTTCTTATCAGAGAAATCAACACAAAATGCCTGATCATCCCATCTGTTTATTACGGTAACTGATGCCCTATCACCGCCCATCGCTGATTTCTCACCTTCTACTCCGTTAGCAATAATGAAATCAACACCTTTTTTCAAAATCTTTTCCTTTGCGTTGACTAAAATATTTTCTGTCTCAGCAGCAAACCCGACATAAACTACATTTGGTTCTTTTTTTAACTCTCTTAATATGTCTGTACCTTTTGTTAGTTTTAAAACCAACTCTTCTGTACCATCTTTTTTTAATTTAGATACGGAATATTCAGGGATATAATCACTCACTGCCGCAGCCATTATAAGTATATCATATGAACCTGACATTCCTTCCAGTTCCCTTTTCATATCTTTGCTGGAATGCACACTGATTATTTTAGTTTTGGGGTATTTAATTTTGAAATCATTAAATACTGTCAAATTTGAGTTTGCAGATATTATTCTGACATTCGCACCTGCTTGAATGAGCACATCACAAAATGCAAATCCCATTTTACCGCTTGATTTGTTTGAAATATACCTTACAGGATCGATATCCTCTCTAGTTCCACCGAGAGTTACTACAACATTTTTTCCTTTTATATATTGAAGCTCATTAGGATTATTTGATAAGAAATCAATTATCTTTTGTTCCTCAGGAAATCGTCCTATCCCTTCAGTTTCACAGGCCATTAATCCAGAATCCGGTTCCATTACCTTTATTCCACGATCAATAAGTTTCTTAATGTTTAATTGCGTAATTTCATTTAGAAACATTCTCGTATTCATTGCAGGAACAACAAACACCGGTGAAGTAACAGATAAAAGAAGTGTTGATACCATATCATCAGCTATGCCGCAAGCTATTTTTGCTATAATATTTGCTGTCGCCGGTGCCACAATCACCATGTCAGCCATATCAGCAAGGCTTATGTGAGCAACAAAGTCAGAACTATCAAATGAATCAATAGTTACCTTATTTTTTGTAATAGTTTTAAATGTAAGAGGAGATACAAATTCAGTAGCGTTTTTTGTCATTACAATATGAACAGATCCCCCCATTTTTTTTAATCTGCTTGCAAGGTTTACAGCTTTATAGACAGCTATTCCACCTGTTACACACATTACAATATTTTTACCATTGAACATCATTACTCCCTACTTTAAATACTTATCTATCATATTATAGAATGTGTTTTTTGTAAATGGTTTCGACAAGAAATCATCAGCACCACAACTAAGGAATCGTTTTTTATCATCTTGCATAGCATAAGCAGATAGAGCAACAATCGAAATATTAATACCCTTCTCTTTAAAATACTTTTTTATTAGTCTTGTCGCTTCAAAACCATCCATCACAGGCATCTGTCCATCCATCAAAATAAGATCATAAACATTGCCATTTATTATGTCATTATAAGCGGATTTGCCATCAGTGACTAAATTGTATGAGTATCCCCTTTTTTTAAGCATCTCTGTAATCAACATCTGATTGACCTCATCATCTTCAGCAATAAGTATGTTGAATGATTTAATATTTTCTTCCTCTGTTTCAATAAGATCAGCTATTGAATGATCCTTGATATCCGCCACTTCGAACATCAATTTAATAGTGACCTCTGTGCCTTTTTTTTCATTAAGTGACTCAATACTTATAGTTCCATTCATCAATTCAATGAGTTTTTTTACAATTGAAAGCCCCAACCCCGTTCCTTTAAATCTCTTGGTTGAAGAATTATCTATCTGATAAAACATATCAAAGACTTTTTTAATTTTATCCCTCGGAATCCCAATACCTGTATCCCTAACTATGAAAGAAACCTCTGCATTTTTATGGTTATTTATAATTTTAATATCAACGATAAACTCAATCGATCCGAATTCTGTAAACTTAACAGCATTATTTAAAATATTAATTAATATCTGCTTTAATCGTATCATATCACCCAAGACAAACAAATCATCAATACAGTTAAAGTGAAAACTAAATTGAACTTTCTCAAAAAGAACACTCACTTTTATTATATCAAAAACTTCTGAACATGCATTCTTTAGATTAAATACAGAGTTTTCTAAAATAATCCGTCCAGACTCAATCTTTGATAAGTCAAGAATTTCATTGATAATAAACAATAATGAGTTTGAAGACTTTTTTATGAGATTAACCAGTTCAATTTGATGATTATCCAGTTTTGATGATTCCAGTAGATCTGCAACACCGATAATACCGCTCATCGGTGTTCTTATCTCATGACTCATATTTGCAAGGAATGCACTCTTTGATCTATTGGCTTCTTCAGCATTGACCCTGGCCTCTTCTGCAATATCCTTGGCAAATTTCAACTCCTCTTCAATTTTTTTTCTTTCTGTTATATCTACAATTACTCCAACTATTCCACCTATACTATTATCAGAGTTATAATATACAGTCTTATAAAAAATAACATCTTTTGATCCACCATCCTTAACTCGAACTTTACTCTCATATACTTGCAGAAAACCCGATACTCCCTTTATTAACTCATTATCTTTTTCCATGTATAAACCGGCAACATCCGGAGAACATACTTCCCATACTGTTTTTCCAATTACATCCTCTCTTTTCATTCCAATAAATTTTTCATAAGCATTATTACAACCAATATATACTCCCGCTATATTCTTATAGAAAACAGGATTTGGTATTGTATTGATTAGTTTTTCTAAAAATAGAAAATTATCTTCCAGGTACTCCTCAATTACTCTTCGTTGCCTTATCTCTTCTTCAAGATTTTTTTTCCAACTTAGATCATTTCCAATAATTAGAAAACCTAGAATTGTTTTTTGGTCAAGTAGTATTTTATTTATAGCAAGACTAAGAATTGATGATTTTTCTTTTCCTGTTTTAAACTCGACTTCAATATTATTTAGACTTTTTTTATCTTTTAAATAAAAAGTAAGGTTGTTGAAACTAATATTTTGCGTATTCTGAATCAAAAAATTAGAAATAGACTTGTCGAAAATGTCTTTTTTTTCAAATCCTAAATAACTAAGAGTTTTATTACTGCAATCTTTTATAACCCCCTCGGCATCAATTATAATTAAAAAATCTACAATATCAGGTATTAATTTAGTTGATAGAGCATCGGTCTTCAGCGACATCAGTTTATATCTTTTTACAAGATACCATATGCCAAATACAAATACCAATGAGTTAATATGAGCTAATTCAGGTATAACCCTAAACTCAATATATGGAAAAACCATATTTATTGTAAAATTTAAAATAAGAATCAATACACCGTATAAAAGAATATGATTAGATTGTTTATACTCAATCTTACTGAGTGTTCCTTTTTTCCATAATAATATTACGGTAAAACTAACGAAACAACACAATAAAACATAAAGATTATAAGCATAATAATTAAAATTCATTTTATCAATTAGACTAAAAACTAAACCTTTCGAATAAATAAATCCTGAAGCAAAAAGATCGTGTTTAAATGATCTATATATAAAAAAAGGGGTTACTAAATACATTAAATTAACAATTCGACTAAATATTTTATTCTTAGTCAATACTACACAATAATGTGCTAAAAGTATTGGAAAAAATATCCAACCAAAAGATGAGACTTTATACCAGAACCATGAATCTCGATAGTTATCAGTACTGATAAAAAAGCCATACCCAAAAGAATGAACTGCAAAACTTAAACAAAGTAAAAAGAAAATTAAATTTAACCGATCTTTTTTATCTATTGATAAAACAACGATTCCCATAACTAGATATAAGACAAATGCAACTATTGATAAAAATGAATAAAGGTTCATCTTTTTACCTCTTACACTTAATTCACATAATTAAAAAACGAATTTATAAAAATCACCTCTTGATAATTTTTCAATAATTATCAATCCTGAGTCTATCTGAGTTTTCAATGCATTTATTATAATTTGTTTTTCGGCACCGGTTATAATGCTAAGATCATCTAATGTGCATGGTCGTCTTTTTAATGCATTAACTATCCGGTCAATAAGATTACTATTGTCATTAGTAGATTCTATATTTGTTTTAAATCGTCCTACTATATCTACTGTTAATGGATAAAAGTAATCCTTGATTAATAAAAGATCACTATAATCAGATTCTCTAACCCACGACTCCACACCGGGCCTATCAAGTGAATTCAACTGAATTCTATCAGGATTAATCAGTGTAAATACCTCTTTAAACTTATACAGTTCACTTTTCATATCGTTTATTCCATGAATCACAAATAGTTCAATCCATATCTGTCCACTAAAGAGTTTTCGGAATTCAATAAGACCATCTATTATGCTTTTTATTTCAATGCCTTCTTCAGGCTTATCAATCTTGAAAAAAACCTCATCAGATACACCATCAATCGATGGAAGCACCACGCTAACATCTAATAACTCATTTCTAACTATAGGATCAGTTAATAAAACAGAATTTGTTAATACTGCGATTTTATAATCCGGATGTTTTTTCTTAATACTATTGATAATATATCCAAGATCTATAGATAGTGTTGGCTCTCCTGAACCGGTTAAAGTAATATAGTCAATCGTTGGTTTCCCGCTTAGTATATCATCCAGCTCATTTAAAATCTCATCCGGATCAATATATCGATCCCTTTTGTTAGTTTTTTTAACTGTTTTACCGCATTCACAATACACACAATCAAGATTGCATATTTTTAAAGGTACCATATCAACTCCAAGGGATAAACCTAGGCGTCTAGATGGAATAGGTCCGAAAATATGTTTATAGTTCAATTTAGCACCACCTAAAAAATATAATAATATATCATTTAAATTAATAATAGTGATTTTTTTAAAAAATAATATTTTTATCTGATTATTCATGATTATAGCTAAAAAGCATTTTTGTGAAAAAGAAGATTAAAAGTCTGACCAGTTGAAATTCTTAGATTGATTTATAATTAATAAAATGAACCGATAAACTCTTTCAAGACTTAAATTGTCAATTTTATCTAGTGAATCTTCTATAGAATGATTAATTCGCCAATTTTCCTCATTTTTTTCTGCCAACAAATCTACAGAGCCTATCACTGTTCCATTCAAATTGAGCGTTGATACTGAAAACATATCGGTAAGTCCTACATCCACTAATTTGTATCTATAATCGTTACTCTCGGCAATATGTACAAGAGACTCATTTACAGATTTACAGCATCTGAAATTTCCTGATTTATTTGCAAAAAAAAGTGCGTTGCCAATTCCGGCCAGTTCAACAATAAAAATCAATGGTTTTTTAATAGTTAAATTTTTAAAAAAGTATAGAGAGCCAATGTTATTGATTAACATCTTCTTAGCAGATTTAGTTACTATACTATTGAAAATTCCACCTATTTTTTCTTCATTATCATTAAATAGTATTATTATATTTATGGGTGGTGGTGACCGATATAAATAAATAGCTAATTCCAGAAGTACAATTACTGATGAACTGTTATCATTAGCAGCTTGAATATCTTGAGAAAACTTATCATAGTGTGCGGTAAATATCATAGTTCTTTGTTGATTTATACCTTTAATATCAATAAATATATTTCTAAAACTATTAATACTCTGTGTTTTGTATTTAATAGAATTATCATTAAGATAACTTATTATAAAATCATATCTGTCATTAACAGATAAAAATGTCTTGAGCTTATCTTTTAAAATCATATAATTATTATCGATTAAACTTAAAAATAAAATAAAATAAAATCTAAAAAAAAAAATTTAAACTTGACACTTAAATATTTTTATAATAGACTCGAAAAAAATTATCGGGAGATTGTAATGATATATTTTTATAATAATGAAACGGAAGAGTCCTTAACTGGTGATGAAAAATTAGTTGGGTATATTTTAAAGAGTGACGATGATGAAGACGATTTTGAAGAGGATGAAGATTTTGAAGATGAAGAATTTGACGATGAAGAATTCGAGGACGATGATTTTGAAGAGGATGAAGAACTAGATACAGAGGATGATTTTGAGGATGAGGATTTTGACGATGAAGAATTTGAAGATGACGATGACTTAGAAGATGATGACTTCGATGATGAAGAGGACTTTGATGATGATGATTTTGAGGATGATAGCTTTGACGATGAAGAATTTGAAGATGACGATTTTGACGATGAAGACTTCGATGATGAAGATGACTTAGAAGATGATGACTTCGATGATGAAGAGGAAGAAGAAGAAGAATATGAACCAGATTATGATGATTATGATTAAAAAAAATATTTGAATTACAACCGGCTAAGTAGTAGCCGGTTTCTTTATCTTAAAACCTACAATTAGAGATTACTTGACAATCTCTAATTCCTTAAAAACAAAGAGAATAAGGGTACATTATAGTTAGATTCTTCTATAAATCCTAAATATTTTTCTGTCATAGATATGCGAGTATTTGCTAAACGGGTTAAAACTATTTGCAAGTTCATGTTTAGTTTTCTTGATTCTTTCAAAGGCGATATCAATTTTTTCTTTCATTACTGTAACCGTAAGAGGAAATAATGATGAAATATCTTTTGGATTAATCTTTGGATTTAATTCAATAACCATACCCAAAATATTAA
>CAYYKD010000011.1:77864-85177 GCA_964471825.1 uncultured Spirochaetales bacterium | reverse complement strand
CCTATAAACAATCTCTTTAAACTGTAACCTGAAATTATTTTCCTGTTCATCTGTCATATCAAGTTTTGAATTTTCAAAGTTTTCAAGTATTCTAAAAAAATCTATCATTTGTTTCATAACGGATGGTTTTTTATAATATAAATATGATAATTTTTGCATAATCATATTAACAATATTTATATCTCTTACAGATAGGTAGGATGCATATGACTTCTTGGTGTCTTTTTTAAAAGCACTTGAAGAGGCTGTAACACTTTTTATTGTATATAGTTCATCGAGATCCCGTTTAGGCCTCCTTTTTGATGGAAAATACAACCAATATATCCTATCCTGAATTTCCCCTTTAAATCCTGATCTAAAATTAAGTTTATCCTCAAAGTTTATCCGAAATCGATATTTATCTATTGTATCATTAATGATTTTAAGACAGTAAATAATATTATTTTTTATGAAATCTATTGATAGTTCTGCTCTCTTTTGATTGCATAATTCAATTAGATTTACCTCTTTGTATGAGGTAATAAATTTCATAAAATTGTTCATAAATTTAGATTTATCAAATATCTCGTGGCTTAGACTCATTCTACGATATATATCAAGTCCTCTAAATAAACCTAGAAGAACTCGATAAGGTGCCTTCTTTTCGTGATAAATGTCTAATAATGCTTGAATTAGCAAGTTTCTATTTGTTATTATCTTTTTTCTGTGGATTAGTAACTGTGATTTTAATTCTTCTTTTAATGATGATTTATCTTCTGAATTAGTATTGATATCTTTATCGGATATTTCAGATACAGTTGTTTCATTCGTCAATATCGACATATTTTTCGGATAGATTGCATTCTCCGAATTTTTAATAAAATTATCAGAATTAAAATTGTCTATTTTATTTAAATTATTATCTGAAACAGTTTGATCTTCTTTATCAATCTTTACATCGGTTTGTTTTATATCACTCGTTTTAAATTTATCTGTTTCTATATTTTGTTTATTTATTTTTTCATTATTTTCTTTCTTTTTTTGTTCTACTTGAGTAGACTTAACAGATACTATTGAGGCGTCTTTTTCTTTTTTCTCTTTTTTTATAAGTTTTGAAAGTATAGTAATAGGTTTAGTATCTTTGACATCATTATTGTGATCTGTCTCCGATATATACCCCTTCTTATTTATTTGTTTAAATTTGTCGTATACTCTTGGAGAACTTTCAATAATATTTCGTAATTTATTTAGATCATTTTGCAACTTTACAGCAGAATCTTTGTAGCTATATGGAGCAATTGATAGGATTAGCTGATCTAAATGATGTATAAAGCTGTCTAGTTCTTCGATATATCTATAAAAATCATCCTCTGAAATTGTTCTATTATTCTCATAAAAAGATTGAATTGTACGATTGAGTTCAAAATTCTTATTAAAATCAACAATACTGTCATAACCAGAGAATTTCATTACTGTATTAATATCTTTGAAAATTTCCATTTTTTATAGTTTTCCCGAATATTTAACTTATTAGATAATCGTCATTTATTAATATAAAATTAAAACAAAAAACTCTATACAAAAATTAAAATTTTGATTAATTTAAAGCAGATTTTAAAACTATATATACAAGGTTAATTTATGAACTATCAAATCGACTTTGAAAAGACAGGCGGGCTTATTCCTGTTATAGCTCAGGATTATCAAACTAAAAAAGTACTTATGGTTGCATTTGCAAATGAAGAGGCTTTTGAGTACACACTTAAAACAAATAAGGCTACATATTTTTCGAGATCACGAAATAAAATATGGTGTAAAGGGGAAACCTCCGGAAATTTTCAGGAAATTAAAGAGATATTGATTGACTGTGATAATGACACGCTTATCTATATGGTAGAACAAAAAGGTCTAAAGGCGGCTTGTCATGAAGGTTATGAGAGCTGTTTTTTTAGAAAATTTGATAATGGTGTATGGGTTTATAATAATGAACCTAGAAATTTCGAACCGGAAACTGTATATGGAAAATAATTAAATGGAGTTTAACTTTGAATAATAACAAAATATTAAAATTAGGTATTCCTAAAGGTAGTCTACAAGAATCAACAGTAAATATGTTTGCTAAGGCAGGTTATAAGATCAACATCTCTTCAAGATCATACTACCCTACTATTGATGATCCTGAATTATCTCTAATATTGATTAGAGCTCAAGATATGTCAAGGTATGTTGAAAAAGGTATAATAGATGCCGGTCTTACCGGAAAAGACTGGGTTATTGAGAATGAATCAGATGTCAAAGTAATTAGTGATCTAGTTTATGCTAAAGCTTCTACCAAACCGGTAAGATGGGTCTTGGCAGTTCCTGAGAATTCACCAATAAAAAGCGTTAAAGACCTTAATAACAAATCTATAGCTACAGAAGTCATGAATATAACCAAAAAGTATCTTGAGAAGAATAATGTTAATGCATCTGTAGAGTTCAGCTGGGGGGCGACAGAGATAAAATGCCCTACCCTTGTTGATGCTATAGTAGAGATAACCGAAACAGGATCCAGTCTTAGAGCAAACAATTTAAGAATAATTGATGATGTACTTGAGTCTACTACCCAATTCATAATGAACAATGAATCATATAATGATAATTGGAAAAAAAGTAAAGCAGATAATATAGCAATGCTACTTAGAGGTGTCATTGAAGCTGAAAATAGTGTTGGACTACTCCTTAATGTAGAAAAAACAAATCTTAATCGAGTTCTTGACATTCTCCCATCATTGCAAAAGCCGACGGTTAGTGAATTAACAGATAAAAGTTGGGTTGCATTAAATACTATAGTTGAAGAGATTACAGTGCGGGATATTATTCCACAACTTAAAAGAGCCGGAGCTTCAGGCATTGTAGAGTATCCTTTGAACAAGATAATAAGATAAAAATATAAATGGATTATGAAAGGGAATTAAACTCCAAGCAGCTAGAGGCTGTTACGCATATTGACGGTGCAACACTTATTCTAGCCGGTGCCGGTTCAGGAAAAACAAGGGTAATAACATTTAAAATCTCATACTTAATTGAAAACGGAGTAAACCCGGAGCATATTCTAGCAGTAACTTTTACCAATAAAGCAGCAGCTGAGATGAAACAAAGAGTAATAGAGTTATGTAGAAATAAAAAAAGAACACCGCTTGTAACGACCTTCCATTCACTAGGACTGAAGATTCTCGATGAAGAAATAGAAAAACTCGGTTATCGAGGTAAGTTTTCAATTTTTGATCAAAATGACTGTGCTAAAATTGTTAAAGACATAGTTAAAGAGTTGAAAATTCCTGAAGATAAGTATGAACCATTTCAACTGATAAGCAAGATCAGTATGTTAAAAATGAATCTTACAGATGTTCGCGGCGTAGCAGATGATGAGATAAGACAGATTTTTTCTAAGTATCAGGAATATCTTAAATCATACAATGCTATCGACTTTGATGATCTGATCAAACTCCCTTTACAATTATTTAAAAATTATCCTGAGACACTTGAAAAATACCGAAAAAAATGGAAATACCTTTTAGTTGATGAGTATCAGGATACCTCTTTGATGCAGTATGAGATGATTAAATTACTGGCCATTACACACAAACATATATCTGTTGTCGGGGATGATGATCAATCGATATATTCATGGCGAGGAGCTAATCACTCAAATATTGAAATGTTTGAAAAGGATTTTGCACCGGTACGAGAAATCCATTTAGAGCAGAACTACAGATCAACTAAGAATATCTTAGATGCTGCAAACTCTGTTATAAAAAACAATTCTATACGAAAAGCAAAAAAGCTTTGGACTAAAGGGGACTCCGGTGAAAAGATCACTGTATATGAAGCCGAAAATGAGGAAGCAGAAGCACAATTTCTTATTGACATGATTATTCAATATAAAGCACAGGACTTCAGATATAGTGACTTCGGGGTACTCTTTAGAATGAACTCACAATCAAGGCCGCTTGAAGAAAAATTGAGAGAGTTTGATCTGCCCTATAAATTAATTGGGGCAATGAAGTTCTTTGAGAGAGCAGAGGTAAAAGACATATTAAGCTATATGAGATTTATTGCAAACACAGATGATGAAGTCTCACTACATAGAATTATAAACAACCCCAAAAGAGGAATAGGAAACTCTACCCTCCTTTCATTATTGGAATATTCTAAGGAACATAAGATCCCTCTCTACAGCTCAATAAAAATCTATGTTGATAACAATGCACTTGGTGAGAAGGCAACACAATCATTAGAGGATTTCTATAAACTAATTGAGAAATATAGAGAAAAAATATTTAAACCAAAGAATATATCCCGGACTGTAAATGAATTAATTGAGGAGATAGATTACAAAAGCAAGCTCGTGTCTGAGTTAAAAATTGCTTCAAAGATAAACTATAGACTTAGTAATATTAACCAACTTATTCAGTCAATTTCTAGATATGAAACAAATCCTGATAACTTCAACCCAAGCATTTATGGATATCTTCAGAAGGTAAGTATGTCAACTAAAGAGGATGACCAGGAGAGTGATTATAACAATAAAATTAATATGATGAGTATTCATTCCTCAAAGGGACTCGAATTCAAGGTTGTATTTATTGTAGGAGTAGAAGAAGGGCTTATCCCACATGATAAAACTCTTGAAGAGACAGGAACGAACGAGGAAGAACGAAGATTGTTTTATGTTGCAGTTACAAGGGCTCAGAAAAAATTATTTATGTCATACCCAAAAATGCGAATGAAGTATTTTGAGACTATGTCAAAGTCTCCATCCTCATTTATAAGCGAGATACCTCCCGATTTGCTTGAGTTTATAAGTAATGCATCCGAAAAAGAATGTATTGAATCAGATGTTGATCCGCTTATTTCATGGTTATCAAATAAAAAAATAAGTAAATAAAAGGCAATTTCATAATTAGCCTTATTAGGAAAATAATAAATGATCATTTCTTCCCCATCATACATAATTCCCGGTACCTATGCTGAAAATGTGATATTTGCAGATAAAAATCTTTCTGATCTCTCAGGAATGGAGCTATTATTTTTCTTCTTTGATGATGAAACTGAAAAACTATTTATCAATGAAAGAAAAGTAATTGAAAAATACAAACAACGATTTAAGTTTACCGTTCACCTGCCTGATGATATTAAACCTGAAAATGAAAGAATTCTCGATATGACCTCGGAGTTTGCTATCGGGTTTGTTGTTCACCCTCCGGAAAATATAACAGATGAAAAAATAAGTCTTCTTAAAAAATGGATATCAGATTATGGAAATAGATTCTATATTGAAAACCTTATAGGCAGATCAGCATTTTCACTTATTGATAGAATGGATGATTTACCGGGATATAATCCAAAATTATGCCTTGACACGGGACATCTATTATTAAACAATCAAAATCCTACAGAATACTTTAACCGACATTTTACAAATATCAGTGAAATACATCTACATGGAGTTATAGATAATAAAGATCACGAACCATTCAATGGTAATGAATCATGGTTTTTAGAGATGATTCCACTGTTAAAAAGATTTAATGGGATTATCAATCTGGAACTATTTAACTATGAGCAAATCAAATCATCGTTGTCAATTTTAAAAAAATCAGGTATAAGTGTTAAATGAAAAAGATTATAACAGTTATTTCATTTATAATATTAATAACAGTTTCATGTAAAAAAGATAACAATAAAAACATAAATCATGGTAAAATCATCTCTCTTGCCCCATCATTAACAAAAGTTATAATTGACTTAAAATTGATAGATAATTTAGTTGGTGTAACTGAGCATTGCAGACACCACGATAAAATGCTTCAAGAAATGATAGATAACGGCAAGATTAAAATAGTATCAGGATTCAATTCATTTGATTATGAACGAATATTGATGTTAAATCCTGAAAAAGTTCTTGTTATGGACTCTGTTTCACGAGAGTCCAAAGATACTCTTGAAAAAATGATAGGTCTTGAAAAAATTATATCATTTAGACACCCCCGAAATCTAGATGAAATTAATGAACAAATAATCAAAGTTGCATCCATCTTCAATGTTGTGGATAAAGGTCAAACTCTTATAAATAACTCAAAAAAACAACTTGAATTGATAACAAAAATCGATGAAGATAAAAAGCCAACCGTTCTAATAGAGATATATAATTCACCATATATGGCAGCCGGCACCAATACTTTTTTAGCTGATATGGTTAGAATCGCCGGCGGAAAACCGGCATTTGAAATAAAACAGGATTGGGCTAGTATAAGTCTGGAGGAAGTTATCTCCAAAGACCCTGACATTATTATAAAAACACACCCGACAGGAACAGATTTAAACTTATTTAAACTCATAAGAGCATATAGAGATAATAATATATATATTCCTATAGATGTCGATAGTTTCTTACAACCTGGATTTCATACTACAAGTGAAATAGTCAAATTAAATAGTTATTTTACCGGATTTGTAAACAAATCATGATAAATAGAAAACCGATATATAATAAGTTTTTACTCCTTTCTCTAGCAATTATAATTCCAATAGTAGCTTTATTATCGATAGGATTTGGAAGCGAAAAAATACCTGTTCAGACGGTAGTGTCTGTCATAAGCGGATCAGATAATCATACAAATAATGCTCATGAAGTAATTATCAAGAGACTGAGAATCCCTCGAATAATTATGTCATTAACTGTTGGAGCTGTTCTTGCAATATCCGGTTTGCTTTATCAAACAATTCTTAAAAATCCGCTTACAGACCCCTACACTCTTGGTATTTCATCCGGTGCTTCTTTTGGAGCCGCCGTTGGAGTATTTATCGCTGATGTCTTTTTTAAAACACGATTTCCACTTTTTCCATTCAGCTTTATTGGAGCAGCTATAGGCATAGCGGTTATTTTCTATTTTAGTCTAAATAAAAATCTTACCATTTTTACCCTCATTTTTATTGGTATATCAATATCATTTTTCTTTAATGCCGGAATGACTCTCATTCTTTCAATTATGGGTAACAGGGCAAATGAGGTTTTAATGTGGACATTTGGTTCATTTACAAATCCACCATCTAACCTTATGATTACTATATTTGTAATAATCGCTTTACTTGGGACACTTTTTTTTTATAAATTAAATGGTGTCTTAGATATCTTTTATCTGTCAAATGAAACCGTAAAAACGACCGGCGTAAATATTGTTTTATATAGAACTGTATTCTTTGTAATTCCATCTCTTATGACTGCATTTGCCGTAAGTTTAACAGGTATCATCGGTTTTATAGGTCTCATAACACCGCATATTGCAAGA
>CAYYKD010000011.1:71457-77854 GCA_964471825.1 uncultured Spirochaetales bacterium | reverse complement strand
CGGGCACAAACATAGAGATTTAATTCCGGGTTCATTTATGCTAGGCGGATTGTTGTTATTGATAGCAGACAATTTTTCCAGATCAATACTATCCTACTTTTCACAATACGGTAGAGAATTACCTGTCGGAGTAATAACAGCTTTCATTGGGGCACCTTTTTATCTATTTTTTCTTATAAAATATAAGGATAGACCATGAAAGAAGCTGCATATATAGTTAAAGATCTATCTTTTCATTGGCAAAAAGGAAAACCAATACTTCACAACATAAACTTATCTATCAAACCGGGCATCATGACGGTTATCGCAGGTCAGAATGGTTCAGGTAAATCTACTTTAATCAAGCTTTTGGCGGGGTTATTAACACCTATTCATGGAGAAATATTGTTTTATAACAAACCACTTTCATACTACAACAAAAAAACACTTGCAAAACATATGGCCTATGTTGAACAAAATACAGAGGAACATATACACCTGACTGTTAGAAATATTGTTTCATTAGGCACATTTCCTCATAGAAAACTTCTTGAAACTTGTTCAGATGAAACTGACTCAAAAATTGAAGAAGCTCTTAATACAACAGGTACAAATCACCTCAGCGAAAGATATTTTAATACTCTCTCTGGCGGTGAAAAACAAAAGGTTATGATAGCACGGGGAGTTTGTCAATCATCAAGTGTACTGCTACTTGATGAGCCTACAAGTGCATTAGATGTAAAGAATAGAATAGAAATAATGGAACTTTTAAGAAAACTAATAGCATTAAGAGGGATAACTATAATTCTTATAAGTCACGACTTTAATCTAATATCACGCTATGCTGATGAAGTAATATTTCTAAAAGAATGTCACTCAATTCAGGGGCAAAAAAAATCAATTTTAACACAAGAAAATATGTTGTCTACATTTGAAACCTCTATAAAATCCACAGTCATTGAAGGTGAAACCATTTTTTATTATTAATTTGTCATTAAAAATATCATGAATTCGATAGGCGTAAGGTTATATTTTCAATAAATAACTTGACGCAGATGTTTTTTTTTAGGATAATAACTTTACTTTGTTTAGCGATGTTGCATTTTTCATATAGTGGGTATTTTATGCCTATATTTATAAAAAAGATGTAATAATAGGAAGGTTTATGTCTTCATTAGATGATATTAAAAAGAAGTTAAAAATTGAAGATATGGATAAGAATGATAGGGATAAGATTTTCAACAAATTTGTTGAAAAGGGCGGAAAAGTAATTGAAGATAAACAAAAATCAAAGTCTGTAAAATTTAATAGAGATCAACAAATAATTGTTTCACAAAAGATGTCACAAAAAAATGAGGAATTAAAACAAAAATATTCATCAAGAGATAATAAATACGAATCATATTCTAATTCTTCGGCAAATAGTGGCTATCATAAAAAAAAGAGATATTTCTCGGAATTTCTGAATGGACTTTTAAAAGGTATATTTAATATATACGGTAAGTTTTCAAGAAAATTTATTGAATCCATCGAAAAAGAATTTTATGAGATTATTTCATCGCTAAATTTTCTAACAGGTCAAATTCTACTTCTTGAAGGTGAACAAAAATGGCAAATGGTTACATTTATCAATCAAAAAAACGCATTTAACTTTGAATTAATAATAAGAGTTAATAATCTTCAAAAAGATAATAGATTGACAAAAATAATTGCATACTTTTCAAAAGATAACAACATAGTATGTGATTTAATAATTGATGATCTTGTAAATATCGAGAAAGAATTAATTATTCTATATCCATATTGGGAATCAATCAAAGACTCATTATGGAGAGCTGGTGAATACTACCATCAAATTACGCAAATACAACCTTATCTAAGTAAGAGTAAAATTTTCAAAATGATTGATACACTATTTGCCAACTATTATCCGGCAATCCATACTATAATTAACTACAACCTGGGTAAAAAAACTCCATACGATTTTAGATTTATGTACAAAGATTACTCTATAGATCCAAAAGATGATATCGGCTCATTAACCAAGAATCTAATGGCAGAGCGGAAAAAATACCTTGAACAAATTGAAAAAGAAAAAGAAGAAAGATTAAAAAGTCTACAGAATGATGTAGTAAAAAAAGAACTCGATAAAATGCCAAAATATTTAAAAAAAGGGCTAGAGATTATTGACAGTGTATTGTTAGCAAATAAACACAAAAGTACTGACCAAAACTTGAAAATTATTGATCCTAAAGAAAAAATGTACAATTTTTACATTGTTTTTCTGGAATTTGACAAAGAATATTCATTTTTAATGACAACTTCACAGATCAAATTTATTACAAGAGTAGAGGGCGGTGTTAAAATTGATTTTAAATCTGAAATGGAAAATCTATATATTAAATATAGTGAAATATCATCTCATATTAAAGAATATATTAAACTTACACTTGAATTTAATAACTACAATAACAACCTAAATGATCAGCCGATAGTTCAGAGGCAAAAAATCGAAAAAGTTAATATAAAAAGACAACAATCTTTTATTGAGATTAAATCAAGATCAGTAGCATTTTTCAAAACTTTTGCATCTAAAATGGAGAAGTTAATAAAAGATTATAATTCTGAAAAATTGTTAATACAAAATGCGGATGATAAACTACACTTTCAGATTGAGCTTGGAGATAAGAGAATTTTTGAAAACTCAACTACCATTAATGCAATAATTGTAGCATTAAGTTTTTCAAGTGCCATCAATTATTATTTAACATATGATAAGCTAAGCACTAAAGGATTATATTTACCTGCAGATACTAAAACTGATGAAGCCGACAATGAAATAGATGAGTTATCAGAATCGATAACTCCACCATCCCCTCAAACTACTTCGGAAACCACAATTGAATAGCTTTTATATAACCCTAATTACAGTTTTCATTATTTTAAATTCATATTTTAGAGTTGATATAATTAAGGGCGATTCAATGAACCCCTACTACAAAGATCGTAATATATTAGTTTCAATTTATACAAATACAATCGATACTAACATTGATTATGTATTAAAGATGAATGATAACTTATTTCTAAAACGAGTTATCGCAAAAGCCTTAGATAGAGTCGAAATCAATAATGGAACAGTCTATGTAAATAATAAACCAATTATCAATAATAAAATTTATTATGGTTTTAAGTATAATGAGACAATCCCTTTAAATCATTATTTTTTTATTAGTTTGAATAATACGGGAAAAGATTCATTTTCTTACAGTTTAATTGAAGAAAAATCAATTATAAGCAGAGTTATTTTTGGAGCTAGATAAGATGAATGATATAAGTAAAAATCCAATAACTTTTACAACATCATCAAACAGATTAAGATTCACTATTTTAATAGTATTTATTATTAGTATATTACTATCAATAAGAATTATCTATCTAATATCTGCTGATCCTTCAGAGTATATAGGAAAACAAAGCGATAAACTATCCTCAATTAGAGGCGACATATATGATCGAAATGGAGTCCTTCTAGCAGTTAGTGATGAGTTATTTTCTATATATGCTCACCCAAAAGAAATTAAGTCAGATTTTAAAAATGACTATAGCATTAAGTTATCACAAATTTTATCACAAACACACCAAGAAATTTTTAATAAATTAAACTCACAGGCTAAGTTTGTATGGTTAGCACGCCAAGTTTCTTATGAAACCTACATATTGATCAAACAATTAAATCTGAAACATATTGGAATCGAAAAAGAATACAAGCGGATCTATCCAAATGAAAATACAGCTTCACATATTCTCGGATTTTGTAATATTGATCAAAAAGGTTTAGAAGGATTAGAAAAAAGCTATGATTCAATATTATTAAAAGAGTCTTCAATTTTAACGGATATAAATATTGATACCAATAATATAGTTCTGACTATAGATTCATTTATTCAGATGCAGGCAGAAAAAGCACTAAAGAGACATATGCTTATTAATAATGCCGATACCGGAACTTTAATAATTATGGATGGAACAAATGGAGAGATATTAGCGATGGCAGGTTCACCTGACTTCAACCCTAACACATACAACCTATTTAAACAATCAGACTTTAGGAACCCTGCTATTTTTAATCAATATGAACCCGGATCAGTACAAAAAATTTTTTCACTTGCCGCGGTTGTAGATATCAATCCACACATAATGCAAAACAGTTTTTACTGTGACGGTGAATATGAAAAAAACGGAACAAAAGTAAAATGTACCGGAAATCATGGTTGGGTTGGCATTGGAGAAATATTAAAATATTCATGCAACGATGGGACGCTTCAAGCATTAGAATCTATTACAAGTGAACAGATATTTCAGTATCTCTATGATATGGACTTTGGAAAAAAAACCGGCCTTGATCTTATAGGCGAACAAACCGGGGTATTTAGAGATATTAAAAGATGGTCTGCAAGATCAAGATTTGCTATCCCTATTGGTCAGGAATTGAGTGTCAACGCTATGCAAATAGCCAAGGCATCAACAATTTTTCTCAATAATGGAAATATGTTACAACCAATAATTATCAAGGGTGTCTTTACATCCGATGGAAAACCGGTACTTCATAATAAAAGAACAGTAATAAGAAATATAATTAAACCTGAGACTGCGGGATATATATTACGCTCTATGCAATTTACAACACAGTCTGGTGGAACTGATACGCATCTTAAGGTTGAAGGGATTAATTTTCTTGCAAAATCAGGGACCGCTCAAATCTTTGATGTAAGGAATAACAAGTATTCAACCTCAGAAGTTACCTCATCATTGATAACTTTTTTCCCGGCCAACTCTCCAAAATATATTGTCTACGGCTTTCTTGAAAAACCAAAAGGTCAAACATATTGGGGTGGAATAATTGTTGCATCAATGATTAGTGAATTCATCACAAATATTAGCTCATATATTCCTGTTGAGACTGAAAACTCATATGAAATTAACAATAAATTAATGTACACAAATAAGCAAATAAACCAAATAGAAGATTATCCATTTACAATGCCGGATTTAAAAGGGCTTAGTACCTCTGAGGTCTTGTTTATTTTTAGTAAGGTCAGAAACAATATTATTATCAATGGTCAAAGCGGAACTGTATATAATCAAAGTATAAGTACCGGAGCTGTTGTAAAAGAAAAAATGAATATTGAAATATCAATAAAATAATTTTCACCAAAATTTAGATTTATATAATTTAGATTTAATACCATAGAGGTGATTTATGAGCGACTTAAAAAGAGACAATATTCAAAATGAATATATTTTAAAAATTCTTGATACCATTGAACCATATCAAATTGAGACAACAAAGAGTGGTAATAAGACATTTTCAATTAATAATATTGCCATCAATTCAAAATATGATCCAATAAAAGAGGCTGATAAATTATTTGAAAATTTCAAAGAAAAAATCGATGAAACAGATGTATTAATTTTATATGGTAACGGTGCGGGATATTTTTTTAAGAAATGTTATGAATATATTTCAGCTCTCAATAAAAAACCCTATATTCTATTTATTGAAAAAGATATAAGGATTTTTAGAACATTACTATCGATAATTGATATTTCTCAATATATAAATGATGAAAAAGTTAAGTTTTTTATTGATGCTGAGAAAGAACTAATCGGTAGCTTCCTACAACAGATTCCAACTAAACGAATAAAATATTACAATCATAGACCTACATATTTTTTGAATGAAAAGTATTACAGAGAACTTCAAAATCACCTTGAGTATATTTTAGATAGAAAGGATATGAATAATGCTACTTTCTCTAAATTTCAACGACTATGGAATAAAAATATCATTTATAATTCGTTAAATATTGATAAATACCAATCTATCAATAATCTAAAACAAATATGTTCTGGGTGTACCGCAATAGTTGTTGCCGGAGGTCCATCACTAGATGCAACTATAGATTGGATTAAAGAGCATAATGATAAACTAATAGTAGTTGCTGTAGATACTGTAGTATCTGTGTTGAAAAAGAACAACATTCAAATTGATATTATAGTATCTGTTGATCCGCAATATTGGAATTACAAATATCTTGAAAATATAAAAATTGAAAATGAAATTCTTGTTACCGACATTTCAACTTATCATAAAATTTTAATGAAATTTCAAGCAGATCATATTTTTATTCCTGATTCGATTTTCCCGATGGGTAAATATTTCCAAGGAAACAAAAGCTATGGGGTGTTTGGAACCGGGGGATCTGTTGCTACAACTGCGTTTGATATTGCGAGAATTATTGGAGCCGATCAGATCATTATTGCAGGACTTGATCTCTCATTTCCAAATCGTCATACACACTTTAAGGGTGCTTTTTTTGAAAATAATTTTTTATATCTGCAAACATATTTTGAT
>CAYYKD010000011.1:53243-71447 GCA_964471825.1 uncultured Spirochaetales bacterium | reverse complement strand
AATTTGGATTTGAACAATGGACAATATTTGAATTTTATCCTTATTATGATGAAGAAGCATTAAATGCTTGTAAAAAAGAGATAAAAGAATTTTTCGAAAAGAATGATGTGCCGGGAGGGTATCAAATATACAACAAAGTTTTATATCTGCAAACATATTTTGATACTGCTGAAACAAGAGCTTATCAATATTTAGCACACATCGACATGCTCCCTGTAAAATATAATGATGGTAGAATAGTTTCATCAGATCAAAAAATGTTTCTCTTTAAAAAATGGTTTGATCGTGAGATACCTCTATCATCTCAAAAAGTATATATGTTTAAATCCTGTGGTATTTCAATAGATGGAATAAATAATATTGAAAAATCGAATCTCTTATTACATAATATCACAAAAAAAATAACTCTGTCAAAAATCGACATTAACCAAAATGAACCAAGAAACCCTAATTTTAAAATTAAATACCTTTTAGATTCATGCAAGTCAATAAAAGTCGAATGTTTAAAACTTTTAAGCCTAATTCCTGAGAAATCTACATTTGAAAAAATTGATATTAATTCGATAGAAAAAATTGAAAAAAGACTCTTTGAAAATCCAGACTTGAAGATTGCAGTTGATATCTTAAGCTCAGCCGCACAGGATATATTATTATCAATTAGAGAGGAATATGAATTTGATGATTCCCCTATTAAAAGCTTATGGTTAAAAACCCGTGCAATGTATAATGCCATATCTGAGCTTGCAGATTATTTTTCAGTAATTTTATTAAAAGTACTAAACAAAACAAATAAAGTAACCGATAATTAAATTGTAAGAATGGACTTTATATTACCCTCCCAAAATATACCATTCTAACCAATGGAAAGGTGCCTGCCTTTCCATTTTTTTTAAAAAAATTCTATAATATGATAATAAAAATTTTATTAAAAATGCAAATAATATAAAAGCTCTTTAAAAAATCAATATGTCAAACCCATATAAATAAAAAAGAGCTGTCTATATGACAGCCCCTATTTACAAGAAATTTAATTTATTACCTTACAAGTCCGACCTCATTAATTGCCTTTGCAAGAGTTTGATCATGACTTTGAATTGATTTTTGATTTGCCTCATAACTTCTTTGGACTTCAATCATTTTTACCATCTCATTAACTACATTAACATTTGCACCTTCCAAAAAACCTTGATAAACTTTTGGCCTATTTGTCCCTGATGCGATTTGAGGTTTTCCCGTAAACTCAGATTCATAGTATAATGAATTTCCCTCTCTTCTAACCTCTCTTTCTCTTGGAAATCTTACAATTTTTAGTACACCAACTAATTCAGTCTCTTTCCATTCATTTTCATGTTTTTGAACAAGTCTTTCCTTATCTTGTCCAAATTCTCCATTTTGATAAACTATACCCTCTTTATCAATCATAAAATTATTTGCTTTAATCTGTATATAACCGGTCTCACTTAAAACTTTATATCCATCTTTAGTTACCAGAAATCCTTCCTTATCAATAGTAAAAGAACCATTTCTAGTATATCTCTCACCTTTCTCAGTTTCAACTGCTATAAATCCTTTACCTTCAAGAGCTATATCAAAATCATTTGAAGTTTCCTTTAGATTGCCCTGGCTGAATTCAGTAAATGATTCATTCAATTCAACACCTGTTCCAAGCTTTCCGACAAATGGCATAGTATCATAACTGCCTAAAGGAAAAACCATTAGACCATCATCCTCACCTCTCCGAACCTGTATATCGGGAAAAGACTTCATTATCGCATTATCTGATTTATAACCTGTTAAATCTACATTTGATAGATTATTTGATATTATATCCATTCTAGACTGCATAACATTCATACCTGCAGCACTAGTATATATTCCTCTAATCATAAAACACCCCCACTATCAATGCCATTACAAAAAAAACTTTCATTATTATTATCGACACTTTTTAAAAAGTGTTTACATTCTTTATTTTTTCATATATATTCTATGTCAATGAAATATAACTTATCAAATATTAAGCAAATTAATATTAAACAAAATATAAAAAAACATATATTTTCTACGGAGTTAACTGATATTTTATCTAAATACAGTTCTTTTTTTTTATCATGCAATATTGGGTATATTGACCAAGAGTTAACTTCTTTATTTTTTTTAAAAAGTGAATCAGAGTATTTAATTCTAATTGAATCTCAGTTTACTGATTCTGTTATTTTTATACTTCAAGATATTTTATCCAAAGAAAAAATCAATCCATTAGACCAATTTAAAATTCTATCACTATTTAATGAAACAGATAACAATCTAAATGATCTATATAAATTATTAAATATTTTTAAATGGCCATCCGGTTCTAAGGGAATAAAATATTTAGAATCAATATCATTGTTTAGCATAAACCTACAGAATATGTTTTTTGCAGAAAAGATATCATTAAATACAGCCTTTTTACTTCACAGAACCATTCCATCAAATATATACGATCCTTTGATAAATATTGTCCCCAAAGAAAATTCTTTTTCTGATAACAACCATTTGATTACAAATATTACTGAGATTTTTCGATTAAACCCTAACAATTTTGATTCTATAATTCATAAGATTATTAATAATATGAAATCAATTAACTCTATAATCTACGAAGCGAGATTCCCATTATTATCAAGTATTCAAAATAGATTTGAAAGTTTTATTAGATCCCTAAAACTTGGAAACAATACTGTAGTTATTTGGGATAATAACTTTGAATCTCATGAGTATGAGTTAAAAATCAAGTTTAACTCATTAAATAATCTAAGAAAGACAATTAATGAACTAGAAATCAAACTATCATCATATCAATCGGATGATCTATTTATCTATGATAATCTCTGTAAAGACCCGGAAAAATAGATGAATAATACGATTTTAGACAATATATATAGTTTTGATAAAATATTCGTAGATTCAAATGTAATTAATTCTAAATATACAACAAGAATACTTGATAAATTAAATTCAACTAATTTTGAGGTGATAGATAGCATTTACTCTCTAATAAAGACTATGCCGATAATATATCATCCATCTGAGAGATCCAAAATTTTATATCTTGGAGAATTAAAAGGTGACATTGTTCAAAAATGTCCGGGAAGTCATGGTCATATCTGTTGTAATTATTCTGTAATTAACCTCTATCTTGGATGTCCAATTAACTGTTCTTATTGTATCTTGCAGTCATACTTAAATCAACAATTTACCGTAATTAACACTAATCTAGATCATATCTTTAGTTCTATTGATAATTTTATAAATATTAACTCAAGTAAACCTATACGAATAGGTACAGGTGAGTTAGGTGATTCACTAGTTTACGACTATCTAACCGATTACTCATCAGACTTTTTAGATTTTTTTTATTCTAGAAATAATGCGACCTTCGAATTTAAAACTAAAACTGTTTTTATTGAGAACTTATTAATGGCTACCACTAGGGGAAATATTGTTATAGGTTTTTCTGTCAATCCACAGTCAATTATTGATTCTGAGGAGGAACAATCAGCTTCAATGAAAGATAGAATTTCAGCAATGCATAGTTTAGTTAAAAAGAATTATAGAATCGCCCTCCACTTTGACCCAATGATTTATATTGATAATTTTCAACAGGAATACGGATCACTGATTGATATGATATTTAACACAATTCCGCATGAAAGTATAGCATGGATAAGCCTTGGAACTTTTAGATATACACCTGACTTAAAAAATTCTATTAACTATAATTACCCTAATACAAAAATTACCGATTTAGAATTTGTAAAATGTCGAGATCAAAAATATAGATACTTTAAGCCGCTAAGATTAAAGGTGTATCAATTTGTGTACAGCAAAATTAAAGCTATTTCTGACAGTTTAAATATATATATGTGTATGGAAAGTCCAGATATATGGCAACGAGTAACTAGTTCTAAAGAGTTTGACACATACTTATTTAAGTAGTATTATTCATTATGATTATAAATATACTTATAAGCACATTTAAAAAAAATACTTTTTACTATTTATCCGTCTTTCATCGCCCAGAGTACTCACATATTACAAGTAAGCTATGTGATCTTTGCAAGAAAATCCTTAAATTAAACTTCTTACTATTTTGTAATATTCTATTGGCACAGAACAACCACACTATTGATAACTATATTTTTAATACATCTGAACACATTGAATTTAAATATAATAGTAAATCAAAATCTTCAGCATTTTTTTCTTATAACAACCTAAATATAAAATCATTAATTGAAGTTAATTATGAAAATATCAATGATAAAATACTATCAATAGCATCAGAAACACCAATCTATATTGAAGTTTCTAGATCCAAAAAAAACATTTCCATATCTAAAATATATGGAATTTATACAATAGACTCAAAAAATAACAATTACAATCTATTTATTAACAATCAAAATTTCTCAATAATGCCATTCTCTTCAAAGTATACAATAATATCATTTCCGGATGATATTATATATCTCGCAGTAGAAACAGGAAAATTAAAAATATCGTTTAAAGATATTAATAAAATCCTGATTTCCGGAGAAACAATTAAAATAAAAAATAACAGTATAAAAACAGAAAAATATATTGATAAAGACATTTTAGTAAATGAAGCCTGCATCATTTTTAATCTAATGAAAAATGATATATTATCAAAATATAAACAAGGATCTCCCGAACATGATTATACTACATGGTTCTTCAACGATGATACACTGAAGTGAAATTATATAATTACTCTTCCGTTGTTTTAGGATAATAAACGCCTGTTTTTTTTGAGTAGTCGTAATCAATCTCTGAAGAATTTACATATAAAACCCGATCACCTTTTTGTGATACAATTTTAATAATTCCACTTTGAATATTTACCTCATTGACATAGAATGAATCATTATTTACTTTTATTCTCGAGTTCTCTTCCGGATATCTCTTTTTCTCTTGTATATATGTATCATTTTCATATGAAAGACAGCAAAGAAGTCTTCCACATACTCCACTAATTTTTAGTGAGTTTAGAGTGATATTTTGTTCTTTAGCCATTTTAATCGTAATCGGTTGCAATTCATTTGTCATACCTGAACAACATAATGACTTCCCGCATTGACCATAACCACCAATAATTCTACATTCATCACGGACACCTATCTGTCTCAATTCAATCCTAGTCTTAAATATCGAAGCAAGATCCTTAACAAGATCTCGAAAATCTACCCTTCCATCCGCAGTAAAATTAAAAAGAACTTTTGACTCTTCTAGGAAGTAATGAACATTTATTAATTTCATATTTAAATTATGTTCATTGATTTTTTTTATTGTAACATCATACGCTTCTTTCTCTTTTTTCAAATTCAATCTATATTTTGCACGATCATCTTTATTGCAAATTCTTACAATCGTAATAATCTCTTCTTCGGATTGAATTTCCTCAATATTATTGAATGCTCCTTGAACAATACCAATTTCATTACCATACTCGGTTGAAAGTACAAGCAATTCACCTCTAACTATATGGGGTATTTTACACTTACATATTTTGGAATAATTATTATACAGCAGTTTTACTCTATAAAAACAATCATCCTCTTCAATTTTCCTATTCTTTTTCTCTTTCTTTTTTATCTGAATATCACGATCTTCAAGTTTTACTAAATCATCTATTGATTCATTATCCATTATATTACACCTTAATTATATTAAAATTTCATATCTATCAAAATGCCTTGTATCTTATCTATCTTAGAAATAATTGACATGGCCTCTCGCTGCTCTGAGAAAAATAGTTTTGATAAATCAACCAACTCTTTATCAATAACCTTAGTATGAATCTTTACAATTTCCTCTTTGGCAAAGGACCCCTTTATTCGCTTAAAAACTGATACTCTATTAACCGAAATAGAAATATCCAAAACTTTAGACAGGTATTTTTTTATACATCTTTTATAGTAATCAAAATTTTCAAGAGTCTGTTCTTTTTTTAGACTTTCGCCAGAGACACCTATTTCACGAAGCATTTCTTCAATCTCTGTTAAATCTACCCTAGAATCATCAGCTACTTGTTCAATATTCGACTCTTGTATTTCAGATTTAAAAAGTGTGTTAAACTCAGTTTTAGTCGCATCAGATTTCTTTTTTATCTTTTTTAGTTCTTGATCGTTTTTTCCTACAGAACTTTTACCTATCAAGAATGGATTTATGAATAGACTTTTGTTTTCTATAGTATTTGACATCTAAATGTTTAACTCTTTTTTTTTCGCAATCATCAATTCTGACATCTCTTTTGCCGTTAAGACTCTACAATCGCCATCAAATATTACACCATCAGAGATATTTATAGATGATGTAAAGATATTTCCGTAGATCTGAGCGGTCTTTAATATATCAACTTTTCCATCTGCATATAAATTTCCTTTTACTACGCCGCCAACAGTAATTATTTTAGAGAATAATTCACCTTCAACTTTACCATTTTTTCCTATGTAAACCCTACCTTGAGATGAAATATTACCTAGAAAACCACCATCAATTCTTAAGGTTCCATTAATTTTAATTTCGCCTTTAATAAATGTATTCTCACCTATAATTGTATTTATTGATATATCATGAGGCATGAAAAAATCCTTATTTGAATAATTAAAATCTATCTATACCTGTTACAAAAGGCCATGGGTCTAATAAATTATTTCCTAGACGAACTTCATAGTGAAGATGTGTCCCTGTTGTTACCCCTGTAGCTCCCATATAACCAACAATCTGTCCTCGTTTTACTTTTTGACCGGGTTTGACTATCGGTTGTGATCGCATATGAGCATAAAGTGTAGAATATCCAAGCTTATGCGAGACTTTGCAGTACCAACCATAACCTGTTCCATTCCAATCAACTTTTTCTACGGTTCCATCTTGAGTAACAACAATCGGAGTTCCCGGTTGCTGTGCAAGGTCAATACCGGTATGCATATCTAGAGCTTTAGTTATAGGATGAATCCTAAATCCAAAAGTTGAAGTGATAATACACCTTACATTTCTAACAGGTGATCCATATGGCATATCTTGCAGAATTTTGTTATAGTTCTTAACTATCTGTCTAATATGATCAAATGCTTCACCGGAGATATTATAATCAGACAGGAGCAACTCAACATCATATTTTAATTTTTCATATTCTGTTACTCCCGACAACTCAACAGTGTTTGGTACACCACCTTGAGAATTTCCATCACTATATGTACTTTTTAATAATTTTACTCCGGGGCTATCAATAAGGGATAATAAAGACACTAATTTATTACTAAAAACAGAGTGTTTAGTAAGTATCTGATCAACCATCTCTCTGTATGCACCTGACATTTCTTCATGTTTTTTACTCTGCTTATCTAAAGTTGTGTATTTTTCCCATCTTGACTTAATATCTAAACCATAGACAACCATAACGGTTGTTATACCTATTATGAAAAATGTTACAGTAAATAAAATAAACAAATTTATTCTTCTGGTAAACACCCTTTTCTCAGAGTGCGGGATCAACATAACTGTTACTTTTTGATTACCTGTATCCATTAAGAACTTAAAAAATGTTTTAATAATTCTCGCAATAAAGGAGATTAAATTTATAAAAAATACTAAAAGTTTCTGTTCTGTTTTTTTAACATTACTTGCTTTTTTCATTAGCTATTACCTCATAAGTTAACTTTACACGCAAATATTCTTCAATAAAAATAACTAAATAACAATAAACAATTGAAAAATCTCATTAAATAATATCATTTATCAAATTAAAAGTCAAATATTTAATTTAATGCGTTAGATATTTTTTTGATTATTCATTTATAAACCAAGAAAAAATTACAAATGCTCTAATTAGGCTCTATATTAATATTATCTATATTAATAATATCTATATTAATTTTTCTATATTCAACATATTTGAAAAAACTAATATACTAAAAAGAAATGAGAGCCGTATGCACAGCTCTCATTTTGCCCTGGACCGGACTTGAACCGGTACGGAGTATTAGTCCGAGGGATTTTAAGTCCCTTGTGTCTACCATTTCCACCACCGGGGCAGGAAATTGTTTCTACAATTTCCTACAGAAAAATTTCTGTAGTTTTCTAAAGGCGACGGGCGGACTCGAACCGCCGGTAGAGATTTTGCAGACCTCGGCCTTACCACTTGGCGACGTTGCCATATTTGTATGGACTTTTATCATAGCAACCGTTATTTGTCAATAATATTTTTAATTTTTTATATCTCTTTAATTCTTCTTGAATTATTCGATAATAGTATATATAATTAACATGATGAAACGATACAAATATTTTATATACATATTAATTTTTTTTACTCTTTTTAATGCTGACATTGAATCAGATGATTTTGAGAATAACTTTCTTCAGGGCTATCTAAATATTGAGAAAGCATTTCTGCAAATTTCCGGTGATTATGGAACTAACTTTTTCCCTTTTCTTAACATGAGTTATGGAGGAAGGGATACCGGCTTCGCCGGTGCATTTACAGCTATTGCAGATGATATAAATACCCTGGAAAACAATCCTGCCGGAACCTCAAGTCTTCAATTTACAGAGTTATTTTTTAGTCATAATAAGATGTTAATTACAATACTCTTGCATTTACAATGCGATTTAATGATCTTGGATTTGGTTTTGGAGCAAGGGTTCTATACATACCATTTGATAAATATGATTCATTTGGAATAATAACCGGGTCCGGTATTATCAACTATTCTGTTTATACCTTTAACTTCTCTTATAACTTCTTAAGAAACTATGATTTTTTCGGCCTATCAGCCGGTGCAAATGTTAAACTCTTTGTCTATGGTATTCCTGACTCAATTTATGCAGGACAATCATCAGTCGGTATAGTTTTCGATATAGGATTTTTAACAAGGTTTAATTTTTTAAAAGGTTATAATAAAAATGAGAAAAACTTTTCTGTAGGTTTTACAGTAAAAAACCTTGGCCCATTTGTTAGAGATGAACCACCACCTACTTCATTCAACATAGGTATTTCATATAAACCAATAGAGATCTTAATAATGAGCATTGATGTTGAGATGCTTTTCAATTATTCCTTATTAACCTATAAAAACTGGAATGTTAAATCAGGATTTGAAGTGTATTTCACAAAGTACACTTCGTTCATCGGCGGATTTGTTATTAAATCAAATCCGACATTTTCAATTGGTATGAATATAAAATTTGATGATTTTAGTGTTACAATGATATATAACCCTGATTTTTCAGACCTATTCAGGTTTAGTGTATCGGCCTCATTGAAACTAGGAGATTTTGGAAGAGAGAAAAAAATGATTACTTTAACCGGCTTATATGTAAATGCTGTCAGATTGATGAACACAGGGCAATACAGTGAAGCATTTGACATCTTAAACACTATATTAATTAACGACCCAACCTATACACCGGCAAAAAAAAGTCTTGAAATATGCAAGAAAAATATGAAACTTCGTGAAGGGATAGATGATATAATTAACATCAACAACTCATTAAACTAAAATATCGAAAAAATATCGGAAAAATACCGAAGCTCTAGTAAGAATTACTTTTGAATTTTCTTCGATTTTTTTTTATTGTCGAATCAATAAAAACATGACAAAAAGACGGTTATTCAATAAGCTCTATTTAAGAATAAAAAATTTGCAGTATATTCTCTGTAAAATAAATCGTATCTTGCTAAAAGTAAAAAAAGTAAAAAAGAAAGACTTTTTTTTGATTTTATTGATAATTTGACTATCCGCACCAATATCTGTCTTAAGATATTCAAAGAATTCATCACCTTTTAATTTAATTGTTTTATTAAAAATCCCTTTGTTAATGTTAAAATACTCACCCGGTTTTGAATCAACTCCCCTAGCATGATCTAAATGAATAACATTGTAACCGTACAGACTAAAATAATCATAGCCAATTCTTGATAATCTCTTTAAAATTTCAATATCTTCCCACCCATATGATACCATCATTCTATGATAACCGCCAGCCAACTTAAGCGTCTCTCTATCAAAAATAACAACTCCACTAGGTATATAGTACAATCTAAGATCTTTGTTTAATGGTTTTATTGATATTCTATTAAAATATTTAATTGAATTAATATCAAGTTTCTCTGCAACATATCTCTTTGTCTCACCGATAACATTTACAAACACACCATTGTGAGGTAGGATTACTGCTACATCCTTTTTTAACAAAATTTCAATTGATTTATACACTGCAGCAGGAGTTATGAGTACATCCGCATCATACACACAAAAAAACTTACAGTTCGTCTTACTCAAACCATAGTTTATAGTACGCGACTTTGAAAATCGTTCTTCACCATGTATAAATAAATATTCAACATTAGGAGATTTTTCAAATATATGTTTTAATGAGGGTTCTAAACTATCTTCAACAACCTGGATTTTTGAGTCCGGAAAGTTTTTAGAAAGAAAATTAACAGTTATTAAGAGATTATTCAACCTGTCATCCGTATCAATTCTTACAGGTATATGAAAAACAAGTTCACTTAAATCTCGATCCATTTAATATCCCTTAATTCTAGAAATTTCTATAATATCCTTCTTTTAATTTCTTTGTATCCCATGTTACAATCTTATCACTTCTGTCTACCCCAAGAAGTTTAAATAAATGAATATTAGCCCCTCTTAATCGATTAGAAAAAGTTGTATTGTAAAGCTTTCCACTCTTAAGAATTAAATCATTTCTGATACGCATTACACTTGCAGCATAATAGAAAAAACCACTATTCTTATCATCATACATTAAAAAAATAATACTTTTGAACTCGCCTGCTCTAACTATAGGAAAAATTGGATCTGCTGTTGAACTGATTGAAACAAAATTATCTCCATCTACAAAAAGATCGTTTATGTAAACTAACTTTCCAAACTTATTATCCATCTGTTGAAAATAGGATTTTCTATAGTTTTCGACAAGAAAAGACTCATAATCAGGTATACTATTTCTTTTTTTACGATCATCAATTGTAGAACTATCAACTATAAAAGTTACTTTTTTATTCCCATTAAAAGTCCAATATTCTGTACCTTTTAACTTTGAAAAACCTAATAAAGTATTATAGACAGAGAGCCTGGTTTTTGAATCTAATTTATAAGGGATAAATGCCCTTTCATCGCAAATCATCTCATAGTTAGAATAATCTTCCGAAGTATATTTTGTAATTGGAATTTGAATTCGAATATCGGTATTCTCACCTACCGGATTATGTTTTAAATACATTCTTGATATAAACTCACCTGTTAAAACAAGTGTTTTTTGCTCAACAGTAAAAATGTCATCAACATTTAAACTCTGAGCGTAAATTACATTGATATTAAGTGAAATAGTAATTGAAATAAACATTAAAAAAGTTTTTTTAGTTAAAAAAAATATTTTCAAATCAACTCCTTTTTTCTCGATAAGTTAATTTATTATATGACATATTTGATATATAACATATTTGATAACTGAAGTAAATCACTTTTTAACATTAACACAGACTAATTAGAAAATGATTATTAAAAAATGATTCAAAGATAAAAGAAAAAGATAAAAGAAAAAAATTTTTTAGCCTATTGCATAATCCACGAATATTTATTATAAATAGAATAATACTGTATTGAAGGGGTTTTATGAAAAAGTTATATAAATATATAAATATTATAGTCTTAGTTATATTTTTAATTGGGTGTACTAATGATAAAAAGCTATCTACATTTGATAGCGGATCAATATCGTATGGTGAGTTTAAGAGATATTTCAATGTATTAGATGACTCTAAGAAAAAGGAATATAAAGATTACGAAGATTATTTTAATCTGCTAAGAAGATTATCCCTACAAAAAATTCTAACTGAAAAATCAAAGGAATCAGGCCTAATAAATAATGCTGAACTCCAAGGTGAATATAAAGATATAAGTCAAAAAATAGCATACAACATGCTTCAAAAAAAAATGGTAGATGACAAAGTTAAGATCCATCAAGCCGACTACAGCATGTACAAAAAACAATACACCTTATATCAAATAGTTAAAAAAACAGACACTTTGGTGGACGAGCGGATAAATGAAAGTAAAAAACAACTTAATTCAATAAGAAAGACTATTAAATCTCTAGATGATTTCAAAGCAGCAGCAAAAAAATATTCTGATGATATCACAGCCAATGATGGCGGATATATTGGAAATGTAAAAGTTGGAGAAATGGAAGATGAAATCGATATTGTTTTAAAAACACTTCCCCATATAACCTGCAGTGAGATTATTGAAACAAATGTCGGGTTACACTTAATCATGATATCAGGAACAGTAGACATCTCTATTGATGAGTTAATTTCAGATGCGGAGCTAAATGAAACTATCTACAATAAAAAGATGTTAGAGATTGAAGAGAATTGGTACAAACAACTATTAAAAGATAAAGACCTTAGAATTAATAAAGAAATTATTAAGGAAAGAAAATATGATGAATCCATAGTAATTACATATAAAGATAAAACTATCACACGGGATAAATTCTTTAAGACCGCAGATGAACTTACTAAATCCATATCAATCAATCCATCATACTCTGATCTTCTTACACTCGCAGATAATCTTAGTCTTGATTTGATACTATCAAATAAAATAATTGATCCATCAATAACAAAATCGATGAAATATAATACTATAATGGAATTTGCATATTACGACCTTGTATCTAAGCATTATGTATCTGATACCGTTAAAGATTTTGCACCATCCAAAAAACAGATTAGCGATTTTTATAAAGAAAACTTAAATGATATGTTTACATTTGAATTAAAAGGTGGAACAATATTTGTACAACCTTTAAATGAGGTAGAAGAGATGATTTACCAAAAACTATATGATCAAAATGCAAATATAGCCAGGTATAACTTTTACCGATCGACCATTGATGAAAGTAATTTCAAAACAAATGAAAAACTCCTTAAAAAATTTATCAAAGAGGTTTCTCAATACTAATTTATGAATAAGTTTATTTTGTTTATAGACTCAGGAATTGGCGGCATATCTATACTGAAAAGTTTTTTAGAAAAGCAGAATAATTCTTCAATATTGTATTTTGCGGACACAGAAAATTTCCCCTATGGAAATCGGGAGCAAACTGAAATCGCCGAAATTTTAGTAGATATATACAGACGGATGAGCTCAAAATACGATATTGGTTTGATAACAGTTGCCTGTAACACAGCAAGTGTATCTGCACTTGATCAAATAAGAAAGGTTGTTAAAATCCCTGTGGTTGGAACAGTTCCTGCAATAAAGAAAGCATCAGAGTCAACAAAAAACAACAAAATTGGGGTAATTGCAACAAATAGCACGGTAAAACAAAGGTACATATACGATCTGATTGATAAATTTGCACGAGACAAAGAGGTTTTTATTCATCCCTGCCCTGAACTTGTAAATGCCGTAGAGTTGGATTATAATAAACAACAAATCATTGAATCGATTAATAAAGAACTATCTTTTTTCAACGATAAAGACATTGATTCTCTTGTTTTGGGTTGCACACATTATAGTTTTTTAATAAAAGAGATCAATGAGTATTTTATAGGAAAGGTAAGAATAATTGACTCTTCTGAGGGAGTATCAAATCGAATAATATCATTGATTGATAGTTCTTTTTTATCTTACACAAATGAAAAGTATTGTATAATAAGCAGTAATATCACAAACTGTTTATCAAAATATGAGAGACTTAATAACCGTTTAAATATCTTTGATAAGATTCTCTTAGAGGAAAAAATATGTCTGAAGGCTTAATATTATGGGGAGTCAAATCAATTTACACAGTTCTAGATTTAAAAGATAATAAAGAATATGAGTGTAGAATAAAAGGAAAAATAATTGGATTAACAAATAACATAAAAAACAGAAAAGACATATCTCCAATAGTATCCGGCGATTTAGTAAAATTTGAAATATCAACTGAAGCACAAGGTCTTATATCAAAAAGACTTGATAGAAAGAATGAAATTCTCCGTCTAAAGAATGGTGGCAGAGAGATTCAAACTCTGGCAGCAAATATTGATCTTCTAGTAATTGTAGACTCAGTTCTAAACCCTCCAATTAGGCCATTTTTTATTGATAGGTGCATATTTTCGGCAGATCTAATGCATATACCTGTATTGATTGTATTCAACAAATCTGACCTCTTAAACGACAATGAGGAGATTGCAAACAAATTGCTTACAGAATCAACTAATGCATACAATAAAATCGGCATAAAGACCATACTCACATCGATAAATACGAATGATGGAATTGAAATTTTAAATAACGAATTGAAAGGTAAATTGTCAAACTTCATAGGTAGGTCCGGCGTTGGTAAAAGTTCCCTGTTAAAAAAATTATCAAACGATAAAATTGATCTTAGGATTGGCGAAGTGAGTAAGAAATTTGATCGCGGTACCCACACTACCAATTTCTCAAGAATCTACTGTATGGAAGATAAAAAAATAATTGATACTCCCGGTATAAGAGAGTTTTCAATATTTATCGATGATCCTAAAGAGGTTCAAGGGTATTTTAAAGACTTTGACGGTTTCAGAGAAAAATGCCGATACCCAAACTGTCAACATATTTCAGAACCGGGTTGTGCCGTCTTAAAAGGGTTAGAACAAGATGAAATAACACTTTTTAGATATGAAAGCTACCTGAGGATAAGAGAAACTATAGAAAAAATTAAAGACTCAAAAATTTAACCGACAGCAGCATGATTGTCTACTTTAGTTTACAGTTGAAACTTAACGCGCGTGAACTCTATTTGTTTTTTATTTATGCATGTCTTCAATATTATAATTGTATTGATGGGCCTGCTTTTACGGTAAATCCGGATAGGTCTTTTTTCCAGTTTTTTAACAGTTCATTGTTATTATAATAACTATAGCCAATCTCAATTTTTATTGATGAATAGTTGTTTAAGGTGATCCCAAATGATATATGAGGATTAATATATATAGAATCAACAATATATTTCAGTTGTTTATCTTGAGAAAAGTAACATCCTAAGTTAAATCCAAGCGATATGATGAATCTGTTTAAATTTAATTCAAGCTTCAATCCTGTGTAAACTGTTATGGGTGTCATGAGTTTACTCTCAGTATAAAAAAATAAAAAGTTTATTCCGAGAGATGGTTTAAAAAAGAATGTTCCGGTTGGCGTGAAAATTCTTAAATCTATAAATGGATAAAAACTATTTCCCAGTTTATCAAAATTAATTACCAGACCACCTAAATTATCAATATCCATGTTGTATTTAGTAAATGGAATATATGATAGATTCTTATTGTCAATAATTAGTGTATTTGTATAAGTAATCATTCCATAGCTTACTCGTTGATTTTGAAAAAATATTTTAGCCCCACCGATCGTTTTATTGGAATTACCATCAACAATTATCAAATGTTGGTTTAATAACGGTCTCTTGATTAAATCATCATCAAATTTTACTATTATGTTATTATTTAAAGAGTGGAAATATCTTCTCTTTAAAAAACCGGTCTGATCAATAAGTTCAAAAATATATTGTGATATGTTTTGATAGACTTTATTTAAAATCACAACATTATCATAATCTGAACCTCTATAAACCTTCTCTATAACCTCATTAAAGACCATTGTATTACTTTTAGTATCAAAAATAATTACATTAATACTTATGGTAATCATTTTTTGTAATTCTTGACTGGTACTAAAATCATCGGCTGAAAAATACTTTCTTAACTCGAAATGAACAATATACCGAGGGTTCGATTCGTTTTTAATCCTCTCTATATGACTATCTGTATTGTTTTTTATGAAATTATAAGTAAAATCATTACTACTTAGTTTAATATTTACGAAAACAGGATCAATATTTGGTTTTAAGAATTGATTATGCAAAATATTTTGAAAACTATCTTTTAGTTCAACTGAGAGCATATTGTCGGTAAATAAAGAGAGTGGTAATAATGCAACCGTAACATTATGCGAATGATTATTATCTAACGAAAATATTTTTATTACTGTGAATACTAAAAAAAATAAATTAACAATAAATTTCATAAATTGAAACATCCTTAATATTACCTTTAATTCTATTTACCAGATATTTATGATCTTCAAATTGCTTAATAAAATCATCTATATAGGACCGATTAGGATCGGATAATAAAACTTTTGTGTCGTTATTAGCATCTAAAATTGAACAAATCAATTTAAATAGAGGTATTATCATCCTATTTTCATACAACAAATCGGCACCTATTATATAGTCATAAGTTTCATTGACCGTATAGTCCCTCCAATCTAATAATAAATATTTTGAGTTATATATATTATTGATTTGACAATTATATTCAGATAAGCTCAAAGCATCTGTTTCATAATCTGAAAATGTTGTTATTGACCCTGAGATAGAGGAGCATATACCGGAAATACCTCCTCCGCAACCTAGCTCAAGCACTTTTTTTCCTTTAAAATGAACTTTATTATTTAGAATATATGAACCAAGAACTAAACCGGACTCCCAAACATTAATAAAATATGGTAACCTTTCATCATCCTGAAACTTTTCCGTATCTACAAAATCAAGAACTGAGTCATTATTTTCATTACAGTACATGAAAAAATTATTATCAGTTAGAGAAAATAGTTTTTTTGTAAGGTTGTATTTATTTAAAATATTAGTTATCATATAACCTAATTAATACGATATTTTTTTAAAATAATAAAGGGTGTTTTTTTTTATGAAATCAATCTCAGATTTTGATAGAGTAATGAATACTGATTTTTTTAGCCATTTAAAGACATTTCTTACAGATAGTGATATTGAAAAAATCAGACATAGAATAAGAATTAAAAGAAATACTAGTTTTAGAGTTAACACTCTCAAAGGTGATGAAAATCAAGTTGTAAATGATTTAAAAAAAAGTTTCAAATTTGCTAAGTTTGACACAATTAAAAATTGTTATATATTTGATAAGAATATTGATAAAAGCATAATAAATAACGAGTTTGTTACTTCGGGTAAACTATATATACAATCAATATCAAGTATGATCCCACCTTTCATTTTAAACCCTCAAGAAGGTGAAAGTGTTCTGGATATAGCAGCAAGCCCCGGTAGTAAAACAAGCTTAATGGCAGCTCTCACAAACAACAATATATTTATTGATGCAGTAGAACCGGATTTTGTCAGAATGGAAAGACTAAAAAAAAATATTGAGGTGCTAGGCGTAAAAAATGTCATATTTCATAAAAATTATGGAGAGAGTATAATTTTTCCCAAAAAATTTGATAAAATTCTTGCAGATGTACCATGTTCAGGAGAAGGACGATTATCAATATATGATAGCAGCACCTATAAGTTCTGGAGTTTAAAACTTATTCAACAATTATCTAAACTACAGATAAAAATTCTTAGAAACTGTATAAAACATTTAAAAGTTGGCGGTGAAATGGTTTATTCTACTTGCACATTAAATCCAATTGAAAATGAATTAGTAGTGAAAAAATTATTTGATGAATTTGGAAAAAGTATAGAAATAATGAAACCCGAAATCAACACATCAGGATTTAAAGAAGTTTTAATTCCAAGTAATTCATACAATAGTATTAAAATACCGAATAAAATAATTGAAAATACAATAAAAATCCTTCCATCAGACCGTATGGAAGGATTCTATATATGTAAGATTAAAAAAAATTCTGAATAATTATTTATTGAATCCAATTTGAGATCGTGTCAATCTCTTTTTGAGTAAAGTATTTATTAATGTCTTTTCTAGTCAGAAGTTTTTTTATTTCAATAGCTATGGTTTTTTTATCATCATCAGCAGATAAAGAATAAAGTTTAAATAAATCCTCATAATATTCTTTTAAATTATTTTTAGATAGATTATAGTTTGCAATCATCCTCGTTGTTTCTACAAATTTTTGTACAAAATTGATTGCACCATATATCTGTCGTGCTTTTGATATATTGGATATATAATTATGATCATCTTTCTTTTTTCTATATATATCTGATAGTGCATAATAATCATCAGCAATTCCAGGTGAATTTTCTATTAATTTATCAATAATTAATGCTTTATTTATGTTTATAACACTTTCATCATAT
>CAYYKD010000011.1:39018-53233 GCA_964471825.1 uncultured Spirochaetales bacterium | reverse complement strand
ATTTTTCCTTTTTAAAATAAATATAACCGATAGAAAAATACACACCGGAAAGCGAGTTTAAACTTTCAATTTTTTTATCTTTATAAAGTTTTTCAAGAATTTGCTTTGCTATTTCAAGATTCTCTAGTGCTTTATCATCATTTCCCAAACTTCTTTCTATTTTAGAATATCCAACTAAAATACCCGCTTTTCTTTCATCCATTTTAAGTTCATCAAATAACATCTCACTTTTTTTATATGATTCTATCGCATCTTTGAAATTATTTTCCTTATAAAGCAAATCTCCATTCACCTTATATAGTAATCCGCCTTCAAACTTATATTCAGAGTTTCTATTATACATCTCTTGACATTTTAAAATAGTTTGACGAGCATTTTCAAGATCATTGAGAAGTAAATAGATTATAGCAAAATCATACAAATTTTTCATCATTCCTGGAATATTATCAGACATTATATTGTATTTATATGAATCCTTAAAATACTCTAACGCTTTTTCATACTCTGATTGAGCCATAAAGTTTTGACCAAGTTTTGCATGATCAGCTGCCTGATTTTTTAGTTTGTTACTCTCAAGAATTACTTGTTGAGACAAAGTTGAGCAAGAAATAACTATAATCGCACAGATAAAGATACTTATTATTGATTTCATTCAACCACCCACTCTCTAAGATTTTGATTTATAACAGTTTGACCTTTCTGAACAGGAATTCCACCTTTTATTAATGGATTATTCTTAATACCTTCCATCACATCCTGAGCTTGTTGCATTGCTATTTTACTTTCCATAAGTACAGTTTCGATTTGTTTAGTTTGACCGGTTAGAAAACCTGTAAATGATTGTAAGTCATCTGTAATTTTTGAAAGGTCTTTTAGAGTTAACTGTAGTGAATTAAACATATATTCACCGGTTGGATCAACAAGTCGTTGAGCAAGACCATCAGCATCCTTCATATCATAAGAAAGAGCTTCAAAATTACTCAATATTTGTCCAAAAGTAATCATTTCTTGATTTACCTTATCTACTGTATTTTTGAGTAATCCCATAGTATCTGCCGTATTCAACAAAATTCTACCAATTGCTGTATTATTTTGATTATTATCAGAATTTAATGTACTCAGTAATTCATCTACTTGTGAAATAATATTTGAAATTGCATCTGCCTTTTTTTTCACAGCTCCACTAGCCATAATTAGTTTCCCTTCTTTTGTATCTAAAGAGGGAACAAAAGAAAACTCCTGATAAAGTTCATGTGTTGTATCATTTTTTAAAAACTCTACTGTACTTCCCGAAAGAGGACTTACAGATTTATTTAAAACACTATTAATTGTAAACCTATTAATATATGTTTCATATATAAAAAAATCCACATCTACCGTATCTTTATCATTTAATCGATAGTCTTCAACTTTTCCAATAATAAAACCATTAAAATTAATTTCAGTGTTTTTCTTTAATCCCCTACTATCTTCAAATCTAGTATTAAAATATACTTTTTTTATAAATACTTTTTGATTAATAAGTATTAAGATTATTGCACCAAAAAACAAAAACAATGAAACTAAAATAAATGCCCCGGATATTTTATCAGCATATTTAAATAGAAACTTCATATATTGCTCCTAAAACTCATCTAAGTTTGATGAATTGATCTTTTCATTTTGACTTTCTTTAACCGCTCCATTATTATAACTATAACTGTTTGTAAAAATATCATTTAATAATTCAATATCTTTAATAGAACTATCATAATTATAATTTCTATTCTTTCTATCAAATGTACTAACCTTTTTATTATCTATAACAACTAAAGCATCAGATAATCTAGATATAATATCTTTTGAGTAAGTAACAATAACGGTAGAAGTTTTTTCCTTATCAGAATACTCTTTGATCATGTTTGTAACTATCTTCGCACTAGTTGAATCCAAAGAACCTAACGGTTCATCAAAGAATATAAGTTCCGGCTTTGTAATTAACCCTCTTACTACGGCTACTAACTTTTGTTCACCGGAGCTTAACTGTGCCGGTCTCTGATTCATCGAATCTTTCATTCCAACCTTACTAAGGAAATCCTCTGCCATTTCATTTTTCTCTTTTTGTTTCAATTTTGGAAAATGGAAATTCAATGGTAACATAACATTTTCTTTTATCGATAAATTTGAAATCAACGCTGAGTTTTGAAAAACAAATGATACTTTTCTTCGTAAGCTTAATAATGCTTTTTCATGAAGTTTATGTATCTCAAAACCATGTATCATTATATTTCCGGAAGTCGGTAATACTAAACCGGCCATTAATTTTATCAAGGTACTTTTTCCTGATCCTGAAACACCGATAATACAAGTCATTGAATTTTTCTTAATCTCTAATGAAATATCATCTAATACCTTATAGTCATCATTAATAAAGCTTACATTTTCAAGCTTAACAATATCACTCATTATTCTTCCTATATCATATATGATATTATAGTTATTAATATATTAAAAATCATCATCCATGTTAAGCTGGACACAACCGCTGTTATTGTCCTCACCGGAACCTCAGTTGAAGCAAATTTAACCTGCAGCCCCTGATAACTGCATATAATTGCTATAGTAGTTCCAAAAACAATGCTCTTTAACAATCCAAATAATAAATCTACAACTCTCATTTTATTTAGTAAATTTGAAAAGAATTCAACAAATGATAAAGGATAAATTAATGACGAAACCAGATATCCACCTAATAGTCCGGCAAAATTAAAATATACCGATAAACAGGCCAGTGAAATTACCACACCCAGCACTCTGGGGACAACTAAATAGCCTATGGGATTAATACCAATGGATATTAATGCCTCAACTTCACTATTTACTACCATATTTCCCAGCTCTGTTGAGATTGCAGTTCCTGATCGAGCAATTATTATAAATGCTGTCAGTAGAGGCCCCAATTCTTTAGTTACTATTATTATTAAAATTTGATATACCAGTTCTGACTGCCCGAAGTTTTGTAACAGAGTCATCCCCTGTATTATAATAATCGCACCAAGAGCAAGACCAAGCCAGCTTATAATTTTTAATGCCTGATAACCTGTAAATAGTATCTGTCGCATTAAAACAATAAAAATCATTTTTCCACTAAGAATCATGTAAATAATTTGTTGCATTGTTGCCTTAAAAAAGGCACCAAAATAGAAAAATTCTGCTATGTTATTTCTTACATTCTTACCAATAGTTTCTAACATTTTAAGATGCCCTTTTAATCAGATGTCTCTATTGTACATTATCGTAATAAATGCTAAATTTATTAAGTATTATTGATTTATTAAAAATGAGAATGAACTAACTTTGTAAGCATTAATTATGATTGCTAATGACTTTTGATTTGAGAACCCAACCTGTATCACCACTATCAGTAAGGATTTTATAATATTCATCATGTTGATCTTTGATAATAACAGTTGATAAACTCTCCAATGTTGATATTTTAGATTGATAATCACTAGGAATTAGTAAAACATCTATTTTTTCAGTAACAATTCCTTTTTTTAAAGTTATTGAATAATACCGAATAGAAAATAATAATAAAAAAATAATTAATAGAAATAGCAATATTGAAAATAGTACTGAAACTTTTTTAAAAGTAACCCGTTTAAATATCACCAATAAAAATACAATAATAAGAACAATATTAAAAAACAATGTTAAATAAAACAATACTAAAATTGGCACAAATCCTATGATTCTTTTTTCTGAAATCATTGACTGTATTGAATCTTGACTGATAGAATCATGTTTTTTTGAAATCTCATTTAAAAAACTTTCAATGTTTTTATCATAAGGATTAAATTCTAATGCATTGATTAAGTAATAATAACAATGAGACATATCACCTGCATAGTAACTTATCAAAGCACCATTGTAATAATAGTCAAAATTCTCACAATTACTTGCATTTATTCTTTTAAAGGTAGTAAATGCATCTTGATAATTTCTATTATTAAAGAGCCTTATGCTTTCTATCTTAAAATCCCGGTTTGAAACATTTTCGGCACAGTAAATTGACAATTCAAAAAATGAAAATATAAACATAAAAAACAGAATAGGTATTTTTTTCATTAAGTCTTGACTCCATTCAATTTGTTACTGAGATGTTCAATTTTTTCCAACAAATTCTCTATATATCCATCTTGAATTTTTTCACCGGAATATTTTGCAATATCAATCTCTGTCATTAGATCTCTTATTTCATCAATCACTCTATCATCGATCTTTCCTTGAAGCAATTGTTTAAGATTTTTTGCTGTAAGATTAGACAACTCTAAATTATAAGTCATTATCAAGTATTCTGCTAATTCGGTTGCAATAATCCCAACAATTAAATTAGGATCAAATCTAAGAGATCCAATTTTACTTTTTATTACTTTAATTAGTGTTTTTTTTCGGAAAAAGATCATATAGTCGATTTCAAATTTAAGTAAAACTAATACTATAAGATATAGAAATACAATTGCTAAAAATAAAATAAATAATATCAAGGAAATCCAATAGTAACTTTTAAGCATTTTTTTGGTCAGAATACTTCTCTTAAAATCTCTAAGGTGAATTGTTGATTCTTCATTTTTTTTGCTTACAGAGTGATCTTTATATTTAAGATCTTTATATTTAAGATTTTTCTTTTCATCGATATTATGTTGAAAATTATCAGCGGATGATTGCTTTACGACTATCAAATGTTGAAATCCTTCATTTTGTTTGATAATTTTTTCATTAATATTATAATATTTAAAAGGTAGAATATCAATTAAAAATTCACCTGCATGTTGAGGAATAAGAATTATCTCCCATCTTAATTCTTTTTTATAAGTACTCAAGGGATTAATTGTTCTATTACTTGAAAAAATGTTTAAGCCGGGATCTATTTCATATGGAATTTCCAGTATTCTATGAAAATCGCCCTCACCTGTTAAAATGATTTCCAATGTTATCGGTTTCATAAACTCAATTTCAGTAGAAGATATTCTAGAGGTCATTTCGTAGTTTCCAATTGGCAAACTCTGTTCAACTGCCGGATCTGAGTTTACAATAATACCGGCTTCATCACTTCTAAGTAGTATTCTTTCAGGATATGAAAAAAACCCACTCTCTACATAACCACTTATCACATACTCAATTGGTTTAAAATCGACCTGACCTGGTTGAGAAAAATAAACTCTCTTTTTCTCCATTACATATTCAATATACCTTAACCCATTAATTGTTTGTATTCCATTGTAATTAGTCTTTAACTCAACATTCTCTATCCATGCTGATGTTGGGAATTTAATTGGTTCGACTGAAAGTAATTTGAAATTCTCATTTGAAGCGTATATTATTAAATCAATATCAACATACTCATTTACTAAAACCTCAGGTTTGGATACTTTGAGAAATAAAAAATATGGTTGCTTTCTCTCATTTTTTTGTGTGGTCTGATATCCTGAGTCATTCTTTTTTTCACTTTCCATTACATTCAAAAGAATATTATCACTATAATATTCATGATTATTCTTATCAATAAACTTAAGTTGACCAATATCAATCTCACCGGACTTGTCAACCCTTACGGTAAAAATAAATGTTACTGTTGAAGAGTACTTACCATTTATTATGGAAACATTTGACATAGTTCCGGTTGCAAAGATCTTTACATCATCGATCTGAGGCAAGTCAGCAAGGGAAACCCCGCTTATATCAGAAATCTCAACCTTCATACTAAATGGTTCACCGGAATAAATATTCGAAGATGGTAGATTAACCTGTATCGAAGGTTCAGCTATCAAATTTGATATTACGAAAATAAATAGTAATGGAATTATTAGACACTTTATTTTTATCACCAATATTTACCTGTGTATATCATTGGATTTTTTTGTTTATCCTTTTCAAAGTTTTTCATCTCTTTATCTTCAAGAGCTTTTAATATATCTTCGGTTGACTGATCCTTTTTATTTTCTTGTTCATCTTGATCTTCTTTTTGTTTTTCATCTTGTTTTTTATTATTGTTATCAGAAAGTACTTTTGCAATGTAATAATTTATTCTTGCATTTTCATTATCAGGTGATAGAAGTAAAGACTTTTTAAATAATTCAGCACTCTCTCCAAAAGCTCCTTCACGAAAAGCTGACAGTCCCTTTTGATAATTATATTTTGCAATTAAAGATTTATTTGTTGTTTTTGTCAATGCACTCTCAAAAGAAGACTTAGCTTTATCATACTCTTTTAAATTGTATCTTGTTAAGCCGATATTATGAAAGAGTTTACTGAGCTTCTCTTGTTTAAAAATTGTTAAAGCTTTATAGTAGTGTACAAGAGCATCATTAAATTTTCCTTTTACGAAATACTTATTTCCATAATAACCACCATTTACATCTGATTTAAGATAGGGTTTAATTTTTGTGTCTGTTGAAGTATCACTATTGGCATTTATATTGGCCATTGACAATAAAAATAATACTATTATTAATGTTAACTTGCTTGTTGATTTCAATAATATCTTCCCCTGATCAAGTATAAAACCTAATGAAAACATGATTAAGGCAGGAATAAGGAATATATAATATCTTTCCTTCTTTTTTGAAATTTTTACACTTTCAACATCATTATTCTTTCTATCCGATCGTTTTACACCTTTTATCAATAGTTCAATCTCATTTGGACTCCCATTTGAAATCGTAAATCTACCATTAGTTCGTTCTGCAATCATTTTTAGGTTGGATTCATCTAACTTGCTAAGTACAAAATCATTATTATACTTAACAAAACCATCAGACCGGCCTTTATTATCATACTTTGGTATAGGTTGTCCATTCGGAGTACCGATTCCTATACAATAGATTGAGATTCCTTGATTCCTGACATCTCTAATAACATCATCGACCTGACCTGACAAATCTTCTCCATCAGTAATTAAAACTATTGTACCTAATCGCCCTTTCTCAAACTCAAACTCTTTTAAAGTATCCATCAATGCAAGACCAATATTTGTACCTTGCTTTTCTAAATATCCGGGATTAAGTGACTCTAAAAAAAACAATACCGCACCTGTATCAGTAGTCAGAGGTAATAACAATTGTGAATTACCTGCAAATACTCTTAAAGCCACCCTATCAGACTCATTATTTATAATATAATCTCTTACGATTTTTTTTGCTAAATCAATTCTAGAAACAACCACATCACGAACTGACATGGATATTGAAACATCGACAAGAAAATAAATATCTCGCCCCGAATAATTTGTATTAAGTTCTTCATATCCCCATCGAGGTCTTGCTAATGCAAAAATTATCAGCAATATTCCAAGTGTATAGAAAAATATCTTTAATATTTTCTGTCCTTCTGAGTAATATGGAATGATCTTTCTATTCTTTGTTGATGATACTTTGGTTATCATTTTTTTGTTTTTATAAAAATCAACAAGCATAAGTATTAAAAATATTGGTACTGCTGATAAAAAATATAAAACAAAACTATATTCAAACATTATGATACCCTCTTATAAAAAAAGTTTATAAAAAGAGAAATTAATATTAATATTATTCCTGTAAAAGCAATATTATATCCTACACTATTATAGGCCGAATAATTCTCTACCTTTATTATATTTTTTTCAATGTTATTAATATCTTTAAAAACACCGGCAAACTCTTTTACATTCTTTGCATGATAAAAAATACCGCCGGTTTGAGATGATATATTTTGCAATAGTTCAAGATCTAACTCATGTTCATTACCAATACCAATCGAATATATTTTGTATCCGTATTTTATAGCAATCTCAACTGCCCTTTCAGGTGTTATCTCGCCTGTGTTATTAGCACCATCTGTTATAAGTAAAATAATCTTAGAAAGTGATTTTTGATTATCCTTAATTGTAGATAATCTATTAATTGCACTTGCAATACCAAGACCGATTGCAGTACTACCGGGTTTATCTTTATCAATTTTTAGACTCTTTAATATTCTTGTTAATAAACTGTGATTTAATGTTGCAGGACACCTTAAAATAGATTGCTCAGAAAAAGTAACCAACCCTATCCTATCACCTTTTCTCTCTTTGACAAAGTCTTCAATATGTTTCTTTGCAACCTCAATCCTCTGAACACCATTATAATCAGGAATCAACATACTGTGAGACATATCTAATGAGATTACAATATCGATCCCCTTTGAAGTAATAGTTTCTCTTCTTATCCCTTTTTGCGGATCTGATATACTAAACGCTATCAAAAAGAGACCGGTTATAAATGAGAACAGACAAAAATAGTAAGCAAATATCCCAGGTGTTATTCCTTGTTTAAAACTGTCAATACCGGAGATGTAAATTCCTTTTTTAAAAATTCTATTATATACTATAAGAACTAAAACACATATAATTGGAATTAATAAAAAAAACAAAGCAAATACATTTCCAAATTTAACTGTTAACATACTACTTGACCTCATCAATATTACTTGCAACTAGATAACTATGATTTATCTCAGTAGCAGATTTTACAATTAACTCTCTAGCTTCCATCAATTCATCATAAGTTATAGATGACTTAGCAAATTTAACCATATCAAGCCTATTAAAGAGCTTTTTTATAGTATTAACTGAATCACTATCTATTCTAATTGATCGTAGGATTGAAATTAACTCATTAGTAGTTGAAGCAGGTGCATTTTTGTGAAAGGCATTACTTATAAGCTCTTTATAAACCTCAGTAAGCTGTGATATCTTAAGTGAGGTTGATTCAGAAGAATCATTAATATCAAAATTAATTCTATTTATATCTACCAAGAACTGCTCATATGGTGATAAATTTGGGTCACGCCCTCTATTATCATTTTTTTTCTTAAAAATAAAGTTATACAAAATATAATAACTTATCAATCCTAATAACAATATTAAAAGTAGAATACTTATTGTTTTAACAATGCCTGAAAACTCGAAACTGAATTTTTCTAAATCTTCCGGTGGTTTTAGGAATTTAATTTCTTGCGGATCTTCAGATGATTTTATCAACTCAATTTCTTCAGGGGTAAATACCCGTTCAACTTGTATACTATATTTAGAAGTATTTAGTTTTAAAACATCACCTTTTTGATTATCAATAAACAATAAAAACACGACATCTTCATATTTTCCCGGCTCAAATATAGTAAATATCAATCTAATTTTTACAGAAGACTCTTCGATATTTTTGATAGTATCAATTAATTCAAATCCATCAATTACTTTATTAATTTCAACAGACAATATCTTCATATTATTAAGAGAAACCTGATCATCTTTTAATTCTATATCAAGGTTTATCCTCTCACCAATTTTAATTTTATTAATATCTATTGAATCACTAATATCTAATGAGAAAATGATACAATTAGAGAAAAATAGTATAAATAAAAACAGGATTTTTTTCAAAATCTACCTCTTTTTTGACCTTCTATAAAAATATTCTATTATAATTTTTTCAATGTCATCATTACAGTCAAGTATTATAGGTTCAATACCGATTTTTTTAAAAATTTGAATTTTATCAGCAACAGTTGATTTCCTCTGTTCTATAAATGCCCTATAGACATTACTTTCTGTATCTATTAATTGCTTTCGTCCGGTCTCATTATCAATAGCTTCAATAATCCCAACACCAGGCTGTGCATACTCAAACTCATCTGATACAATCACCGGAATTAAATCATGTTTTCTTGCTGCAATAGTTAACTTCTTTTTGTCTATATCACAAAAAAAATCTGAAAAGATGAATATTATACCTCTTCTTTTCATATTGTCTATTGCATACTCAAGACCTAAGTTTAGATCAGTCTTCTTTCTAGATCTCTTATGATAGAGAATATCTCTTATCATTCGCAAAACTGTATTTCTTTTACTATTAGGTGGAATATACTTCTCTACTTTATCAGTAAAAAGTATTGTACCAATTTTATCATGATTTGATAATGCTGTAAAAGCAAGCAAGGCAGACATTTCAGCTATTTTTTCACCTTTTGTTATAACTGATGACCCGAATTCTAGAGAACCTGATATATCAATCAATAATGTAACGCTTAACTGCCGCTCCTCATGAAACCTTTTTACATATGGTTTATCATGTCTTGCAGTAACATTCCAATCAATTCTTCTGTAATCATCCCCTGCAAAATACTCCCGTACATCCTCAAACTCCATACCAAAACCACGAAATAATGAGCTATATCTACCGCTTAACATCTCATTAACCATTTTACGGGTACTAAATTCTATTTTTCGTATTTTCTTAAATAGCTCCGGAGGAATTTTATTGCTTTCATTTAATGATGTTTGACTATTTTTTTTTGCAAAATTAAACATATTTTTAACCTGCTACGGTACTACAACACTATTAAATATATCTTTAATGATATCTTCAGAGGTTATTGATTCAGCCTCAGCTTCATAGCTGAGAATAATCCTATGCCTAAGAACTGAGTGGCTTACACTCTTCACATCATCAGCCGTTACAAATCCCCTTCCTGATAAAAGAGCCTGTGCTTTAGCAGCTCTTGCTAAAAAGATCGATGCCCTTGGAGACGCACCATAATCTATCAGCTTCTCAATTTTCAATCCATAATCAGATGGATTTCTTGTTGAACAGACTATATCAACAATATAATTTTTAATTCTTTCTGAAATAAATATTTCTTCAGATAGATCAGAGAGTTCTTTGAGTTTTTCTACTGTTATAACTTTATTTACCGCAATCTCAGTTTTATTTATCATTCTATCGAGTACAATCTTCTCATCACTCTTTGTTGGATAGGTAATTTTAATCTTCAACATAAATCTGTCCACTTGTGCTTCAGGAAGATTATATGTCCCCTCCTGCTCTATCGGATTTTGAGTAGCCATAACTAAAAAAGGACTGGGAAGATGATAAGTATGATCTCCGATGGTAACCTGTTTTTCTTGCATTGCTTCAAGAAGTGCAGACTGAACTTTTGCAGGGGCACGATTTATCTCATCTGCTAAAATAAGATTAGTAAATACTGGCCCTTTTTTTGGTTCAAACTCGCCTGTTTTCTGATTATAAATCAATGTACCAATTATGTCTGAGGGTAGTAAATCAGGTGTAAACTGAATCCGTTTAAAATCAAGACTCAAGACATCTGATAGGGTCTTAATCATCATAGTTTTAGCTAATCCCGGAACGCCCTCAATTAGTATATGTCCTCCGGTAAGCATACCGAGCATTACTCCATTAATCATTTCATCTTGGCCGACTATTCTCTTTTTTATTTCATTATATATTGACTCAATATAATTTAACTCTTTTTCAACCTTGCTGTGGATCTCTTTAACTTCTATATCCATATATATCTCCATCAATTAATTATATATACAATCTATACTAATCAATTGAAATGATAAATCCCTTTTACATTATATTTACAGCCAATTATCTATTTCAACCTTATTATCAGATAAAATTTTTATTAACTCAGATAACTGATCTTTATGAAGTGTGACACCTTTTTTTGTAGGTAGCATTTCACCGTTCTCAGCAAAGTAATATTTCCTTATATCTAAGTACTTAGCATTTTTAAATGAAGATAATGACACCATTATTGGTTCTTTTGTACCATTTACAGGTGCTCCATTCTCATCCAGACCAATTACACCCAAATTTTTTGTTGTTTCTGACATACTATTTCATTTCTCCTTTGATTTTATGACATATCTCTGTTATGACTTGCGGATACACCCTTCTTTCTATAGTATGAATGCATTCCTTAAAGTCCTCTAAAGTTTGTTCCCTATTAACTTTTATCTGCTCAGAATATATTATTTCCCCACCATCAACCTCTTCATTTACATAATGTATCGTAATTCCGGAATATTCATCATTAGAATAAAATGCCCGTTCAATTGCATTTGCCCCCTTGTGATTAGGTAACAATGATGGATGAATATTTACTATCGGAACATTAATATTACTAATAAAATAAGGTGAAAATATTCTCATAAATCCGGCAAGAACTATTAAATCAGGTTGAATATCGGCTAGTTTTTGCAAAATAATATTTTCAGCCTGGATTTTTCCGTTTTCTTTATAATTAATATAATCATAGGGGATATTGTTTTTCACAGCTCGCTGTATTACATAAGCATCTTTCCTATCACAGATTAAACTTATTACTTTTATATCCTCAGTATTTTTAAAATTTTCAATAATCGATTGAAAATTTGACCCATTTCCAGATGCAAAAACAACAATCTTAATCATCAAATCAACTCCTGATCATGTATAGACTACATTTATAATAGAATAATTCAATAATATCAATAAAAATATTTATCTGAAAGTTAATTGATTATATAAAATTATTATGGTATATCGTAATAATGTTAAAAACTCTAGATGACGCCCTAGACTACCTTTATTCATTCATCAACCTAGAAAACTCAATCGGATCGAGAGCATCAAAAAATAACTACAATCTAAATAACATTGAATCAATCCTTTCATTACTTAAAATTTCACTTAAAAATTTTAAGATAATTCATATTGCAGGTACAAAAGGCAAAGGTTCAACTACAGTTATCACATCAAAATTATTAATGGATAATGGATATAGAGTTTTGTCTTTTCTCTCTCCCCATCTATTAACCCCTCTAGAAAGAATTCAATTAGATCTTAAAAATATTAGTGAAGATTTATTTATTAAATATTCAAATCATATTAAATCAACTATTTTAGACACAAAAAACGATCCATGTGTAAAGCCAACCACTTTTGAGCTTTTTTTTACAATCTTCCTTTTATGTGCCATGGAACTCAAACCGGATTATCTTGTAATAGAAACAGGGCTAGGAGGAAGACTAGATACAACTAACATTGTTAAACCAATCGCTTCTATAATAACAACTATAGGCATGGATCACACTGAGATTCTTGGAAACACAATTACCAAAATTGCAGCTGAAAAGGCCGGGATTATCAAACAAAATGTACCTGTTATATCATCTAAACAGAATTATTCGGTAACTAATATTCTAAAAAAATACGCAAAACAAAAGTGTTCACCAATTATTCAATCTGAAAAATTGTTTACGATTTTAAATAAAAGATATCTTAATGACGGACTTGAATTTAGCCTGAAGTATAAAAAATGGATAAGATCCTTTAAATTGCCTCTTTTTGGGGATCACCAGATACATAACCTGATTACTTCTCTAGCTTCATTATCAGTTATAATCCCTGAAAGTATAGAAAAAATATTTAATGTTTATGACAAAAAACCATATATTTTAGAAATATCATTTCCCGGAAGGTTTACCGTGCTTAATAAAACAAAACCAATCATAGTTGATGCTGCACATAATAAGGATAGTGCAAGATCACTTGTGTCCACATTAAATAAACATTTTAAAAATATAAAAAAATGGACATTTCTTAGCGGTATGGCAAAAGAGAAGGATTATAAAACATTTTATAAATCTATAGGAGCAATATCCGAACGAATAATCATAACAGCTATTGACTCATATAAAACTAGCAACCATGAAAACATTTACAACTTTATATCTAAAAGATACAAATCAGAGTGTATAGTTGACCAAAAACAGGCATTTGACTATATCTTTAAAATAGATACACCATTAGTAATTACAGGATCTTTTTATTTATGTGGCCCTTTTATTGACTACTACAATAAAAATATTATAGTCACAGATTTTAACGAATAATCTTCTTATCCTTTAATAATTCAATCATCTCATCTTTAGGAACAGCCTTACTAAAAAGATAACCTTGCAAAAAATCACAACTCTCGCCTAATAAAAAATTCATCTGTTCTTTGGTCTCAACACCTTCAGCAATAACTTTAAATTTAAGATTATGAGCCATATTAATTATTACTCGTGCTATCTCGCGATTTTTTTCATCTTCAAAAAGATCCTGCACAAAAGATCTATCAATCTTTAATTTTGCTATTGGAAACTTAACAATATAACTAAGTGATGAATATCCTGTTCCAAAATCATCTATCGAAAAATCAAAACCTTTCTCTTTTAAATTCATCATTATCTCAATTGATTTGACCGGGTCATCCATAACACAACTTTCTGTTATCTCCAACTCTAAATTAGATGGATGTACTTTAAATACCTCTGTATAATACAAGACCTGATCGATAAGATTACTTTGTTTAAATTGATAAGCAG
>CAYYKD010000011.1:15537-39008 GCA_964471825.1 uncultured Spirochaetales bacterium | reverse complement strand
CTCCTTTAACATATTTAGAAACAGCCTGTCTTGAAACACCAAGTTCTTTTGATAGTTTTAATTTATCATTGCTAACCTTTATAAAGTCTTTGATATCCCGACATGCCTGCTCTAGAGCCCAATTACCAATATCAATAATAAAACCGTTATCCTCGGCAATATATATGAAGTCTATCGGTGGAATATTTCCCAACTCTTTATTTTGCCACCTGATCAATGCCTCCATACCAATTATCTGCATATCTTTATCAATAAATGGCTGATAAAACAGTTTTAGTTCCTGATTTTCAATTGCTTTTCTGAGTTTATTTTCAATATTCTTGCGTTTTATCATATTTTCATTCATTGCTTTATCATAAAAAATATACTTTGATTTTTCTCTTTTTGCCTGAGTAAGTGCTGTATCTACATTCTTCAATAAGACATCAATACTTTTCCCGTTATCAGGATAAATACAAATACCAATACTAATACCAATAAATATTTCATGCTTATCAATAATGAATGGTTTAGATATTGCACTATTAATTTTTTCTGCAACCCACACTGCATCAGACTCTTTATTAAGCTTATTTAAGACAATTGCGAACTCATCCCCACCCAACCTAAAGAAATAATCACTCTTTCTTAGACATTCCTTTATTCTTATGGAAACATCCTGAAGAAGCTTATCGCCAATATCATAACCTAGTGTTTCATTAACCTCTTTGAACTTATCAAGATCTAGAAAAAAGACTACTCTTGTTTTTTCATTATCAGATCTTTCAGCCTGAGCAATAGCATCTTCAAATTTTTCATAGAATGCTTTACGATTTGGTAATTGTGTAAGACTATCATGATATGAAACATAACTTAGAGCAGACTCTGTTGATTTATATTCAGTTATATCCTCAGTAACTCTAGCCCATCCTGTAATCTTAGCATCATTATCTTTAATCTGAAACCATCGATCCCTTATCCACACTATTGTTCCATCAAGTTTTCTAATTCTATATTCAAATAAAGATCTGAGAGATGGGTCATCTGACTTAATAATACTATAGACTTCATCGACATCTTCATGATATACAGAGTTGATCCACCCCTGAGGAAAAGCATAAAGAGTTTCTCTGGATAATCCCCACTGTTTTTCAAAGGCATGACTTATATATAATATTTTACTGAAATCGGCATTTGTAAGCCAAAACACTTCGTTAATATTTTCTGAAATTTGATTAAATCTATGATTTGTTTCATTTAACATTTTATATGCATTTCTAACATCGAGAGCATTTGTAATAAATTTCCTTAAAGATGTTGCCATCATAGTGATTGTAAAAACCGTAACACCCAGTGTTGTCCTTGAAAACTGAACCGGAATAAAATCTATATGAAATTGTATATGCACAAATAACATATCAACAAGTGAGAAAAAAATTAATGCAGTTATACCAACAAGATTTAGCAGGTGTTCAAAGAAATATTTTCTTTTAAATATATCGTAGATTAATAGAAATGAAACATATATAATTGACAATGACATTATTACATCTCTAATCGAATATACAGGACCTGATGCACCACGGCCAAAAGCACCTTCATAGAGAACCTTATTGATCTGTCTATTAGTAATTGATATAAATGAATCTGGAATAATAAATGCTGATCCAACTATTAATACTGTCAGTAAAATTAAAAATGAATATATAAATGGAGTAATCTTTTTAATAATTTTTGATGGTTCTATAATATTGTTTATATAGTAAAGAAAACTTATAATCATAAATAGAGTTGAGAGCTGTTCAATCCGATGAAATTGTACTGATACAATAAAATTATGTTTAATTGCACCAAAAAAAATAATCATTGATGTACAAAATATGAAAATAAAACTTGAAACAGACAAAAATAAAACTCTTAAATGATTTATATCATTTTCTTTAACATAAAGGTAAATAAATAAAAATATACCGGAAAGCATCACGCCAATAGAGAACACCGGTAATAATATATCCATTAAACTTAATAATTGATCAAACTCTTGATTCACAGTAACACCTTAGAAAACATAATAAAAAAATAAGCTAATAAAATCAAGTTAAATTCTAGAGGCTCTTGCAAATATTCAAAAATAAATTTCAAGAGCCTCTGTATTTAAAAAATCCAATAAAACTATTTGAACTTGATTTTAAAAACATCTCTATATGAACCTTGAATCGAGAAATAATTAAATACTGTGAATAAAAATTCATCATTTATTATTATATCATCCGGATATACCAAATAACTATTACTATTGTCAAAACCAAATGACAATGATAGTTTGAAGTTTTTTTTCTGCTCAATATTTCTATACCAAAAAATTGCAGATCTTTTTTGTGAAAGTGGATCACTAATATTTCGAATATAACTTGTATCAACAATTTGTTTCCACTCTTTACCATCCTTAGAAATCTCAATTGTATAAGTTTGGCCATTAGTTGGATCAAGATGAGGCTCTATTAAATTATACTCATTTTTTTTCTGTAGAAAAGGGTGAATCCCACTATTTTTCATCATTTTATCTAATATATATCTATTAAAAAATCTTTTAAACTCATCGCTGATTGTAAAACGAATAAATGAGTTGTCATTATTGTAGACTCTTGATCCACCATTTGTTAAACCGGCTGTCCATTTGTTAAAAATGTATCTTATGTTATATCTAAAGCAGAATTGATCATCTCCATTTTCAGAAACATTATTGACCTTTTTTACATATCTCAATGATTCCACTTTGTTGTTAATTAACACAATCTGATTGTAATCCTCAATGCTTTCAATAATGTATGAACCATAATTTTCATCAAAAACTACTGACTTATTACATATAGGAGAAAAGATCATAAAATTTTCAGCTGTTGTATTATCTAGATATTCTAAATATTCATTTAAATTATTCGTTCTATTATTGAGAATACCGGCCTTAAAAAGTGCATTTTTTTTAAAATTCTCTGTAAAATTATATAAATACAGATCCATAGGATAAATTTGTGACCATCGAACTATTTCACCGGATAAATGAGGAATCAAAGGTATATTTATTATCTTTTTCCACTCTTTCTTTTTTAGATCATATTTAAAGACTCCGCTTTTTAGATCGCCGGTAGTAGTATTATCAACATATAAAAAATTAAAACACTCCTTAGATAATAAGCTGTCAGCTTCATCATTCTGTCTTACCGTAAAGAATAGGTTATTATCAATACTCGCAACATTAATCATACTATATTTATAGGCGTAGAAACTATCGTTATTCAATCTTAGTTCACTCCAGTTTTTTCCGGCATTAATTGAGTAAAATATTCGATTAGATGTAATAATAACTATCTCAGAATCTGAAATAAACTCAATATCATAGATAGGCTGGCTCTCAGGATTAAACGGTAGTTGTTGCATCTTCCAATTGTCACCGCCATCATTTGTCATAAATAGAGTATGCTCAATAGAAAAAAACATCATATTTTTATTATTGGAAGATTCTTTAAAATTAACAAACGGTCTTTTATATGTGTTTCTTCCATCCTTCTTAGAAGCATCATCAGAATTAATATCAACATAACCAAATAATTCATCAAGAGACCTTGATTTAAATTTTTTAAAACTGAATTCATTATGAAGTTTATCTGTTCTAAGTATTCCGACAGCCGGATATGAAATAACATAGAATATTCTATCTGTTGATTGTTGTCGATAACAATATTCTACTACACTTTTTTCTCCGGAAACAGGGATTCCCATAACAGTATAATTAAATGAGAGATCAACCTCTTCAATTTGTTTTGATTCCTTATTAGTTGAATATGTTACGGGTTTACCAAAATTGATTGTTGAACAACTAAATAAAGTAATAAGTATCAAAAAAAAAGTAAATATTTTTAAAAGAGATTGAATTGAATATAAACGAAACATAAGACACCTCACTATTTAATAATTGCAAATTCTTAGGATTTTATCAAGTATAATTAATTTTTAACTCTATGCAATACTTATGCTTTTAGCGTTTTTTACAAAAATAACTAATTCTTCCGATAAAATTAATAAATTATTTGACTAAACTTGTAATACAAGTATAATGATAAAAAAATTGATTATTATGAGCAATAAATGATAAAGCTACTTGGTCACAGAGGCTATAAAGCATTATATCCTGAGAATACAATTTCAGCTATTAATAAGGCTTTTGAATTATCAGATGGGGTTGAGTTTGATATTCAAAAGAGTCAGGATGGGAAATTCGTGATAATTCACGATGAAACAATAGACCGAACCTCAAATGGAAAGGGATTTATAAAAGAAATGACCCTTCAACAGTTAAAAGAGTTTGACTTTGGAGACGGAGATAGAATCAGCTCTCTTGATGAATTATTGAATAATGCACCAGAAAATAAGTTTATTAACATTGAACTAAAGCATCAAACAATTACTCAAGATGATATACCAACACTTATTAATATAATAAAGACTTACTATGATACCAGATTTATTATTGTATCATCATTTAACCCTGCTCTCCTTTTAGGATTTAAAGAATTCAACATTAAAATAGGATACCTTGTTGGTGATCCTTATTTTGATTATAAAATTCTAACAATTATAAAAAATACATTAAAATTAAAACCTAACTATTTAAACCTACCGGTAAAATATTTCACTGAATATTCAGTAATAAAAAAAATGTTATTTGAATTCTTTCTCTTTATCATGAATATAAAAATAATGACATGGACAGTCAATAATGAAGAAGAATTAAAAGCTGTACTAAATAAATCTGAGTTTATTATAACAAATGAGATTGAAAAATTAAAAATTTTATTAAAACGGAGCTAACATGAAATCAAACAACAAGAATCTTCCGCTTTTTATTCAGATTATCTATGGTGTCGGGGTTAGTTATGCAATTATTGATCAAATATTTGCTCAGTGGGTACTTACATTCTATATGCCGCCGGCAAAATTTAATATGCCGATTTTACTATCTCCTCTTCTTTTGTCTATCGCATTAGTATTTTCTAGACTAATAGACACAATAACAGATCCGTTAATCGGATATCTATCAGATAAATTTAATTCAAAATTTGGTAGACGGATTCCATTTATTGCTATCGGTTCTATCCCATTAGTATTAGCTACTATAGGTTTCTTTTATCCACCTATTAACGGTTCACAGCTTTCAATTTTTCTATATCTTTTATACTATCGTCGGTGCACCATATAATGCTCTAATTCCCGAAATTTCATCATCAAAGACAGATAGACTCAATTTATCAACATGGCAATCAGTATTCAGACTATTATACACAGCTATAGCGATGATATTACCGGGAATTATGCTTAAAATACTCGGAAAAGGTGATAATACAAATGGCATAAGACTAATGGTGATATATCTTTCAGTTTTTGCACTCATTGGAATGTTTATAACTGTAATTGGGATAAATGAAAATAAATATTCCGGTGGGAAGATATCATCAGAGAGTATATTCTCATCAATGAAACTCCTGTTTAAAAATCAATCATTTGTCATATATCTAATTGGATTTTTATTTTTTTTCCTCGGTTTTAATATATTAAGAGCATGTATGAATTACTTTGTGATTGACATTATGGGCAAAGATGAAAAATCCATCACCCTTGCAAGTGCTGTTCTTTTTGGAACCTCAGCTATTTGTTTTTATCCGGTCAATCTAATATCTAAAAAATTCGGCTACAAAATACCAATGATTGTTTCACTTTTAATGCTAGCCGTAACATCTGTAATGTTATTTTTCTTAGGTAAATCAATTCCAGTAGATTTTGGATTTATTATTTTTGCTCTGATCGGTATCCCTGTCGCAGGAGCAGCATTTATATTTCCGCCAGCGATGTTAAGTGAAATTGCAGCTGTTTCATCGCAAAAAACAGGAAAACAAATAGAAGGTCTATTTTTTGGCGTTCAAGGGTTTTTTCTAAAAATGGCGTTTTTGCTTTCTATAGCTATAATCCCTGTAGTTCTGGTATCCGGTTCAGGTGTTGGTTTTGTAGAATCTCTGATAAAAAAGCCTGAAGCAGTTAGTACAAGTGGAATATATCTAACTTCTATAATATCTGCATTATGTTTCATAATATCAGCGGTTTTTTATTACTTTTATAGAGAGGAAACATGTTAATGGATTATAGCTCAATTTTTAAAAAATATAAGAAGAAACCAATATTTGATAAAACCAGTAAAACAGCGGAACCTGTTAACTATGGATTAGAAGATATCTTCAAACTAATACCTAATCGTCCGCCATTTATATATCTTGATAAAATAACTCATATTGACATTATAAATGAAACTATCTGTGGAAACAGATTAATAGACCCGAATGATCCTGTATTTTTAGGGCATTTTCCCGGTAATCCGGTCTATCCGGGAGTTTTACAGTTAGAAATTATCTCAGAATTGTTTTGTTGTCTTTATTATTTCATGTCTAACAATACTCATCTGATAACGAACTCTAATCCGGTAAATTTAAGAGCTACCAGAATGTATGAATGCGTACTTCAGAAGGGAGTTTTCCCCGGAGATCTTTTGCAAATATCTACAAAATTAATAGAAAACAATAATCTTACTTTTACAGGGCTAGGCCAGATAACAAGGGATGATGAAATTTGTGTTACGGTGATCGGGGAGTTTTATATTATTTAAATACAGCTCCACGAGAACCCCAATTACCGCTTGTCACAGTATAAACAGCAACAGGTATTAACCATATTAAGAATGCAAAATAAAATAATGTAAAGAATATACCATAAACTGAGAACTTATATTTATTTGTTAATATACAAAACATAGATTGACTTATAATAATAATTGCCAATCCCACATAATAATATGATGGAATGATATTCAACATAGCAGGAACTACAACAAACTCTCTTACGAGAGTCAATGGTGCAAAAAATGATATAACAAGCATTACATAAAAAGATAATGCAGGAACTGGATTTTTTTTCCACATAAATGCACCAACAAATAGAGATTCCCTAAACCATGATCTCATCCATCTCTTCTGTTGTATAGCAAATGATTTTAAATTATCAGGAACTATTGTTTTTGCACGAGCATTATCAGAATAACAAATTCTGTTATTCTTTAATAAGAGGGTTGTTAAAGCTCTATCTTCACCGGCAACACATCTATATCCAAAAAATTTTTTATCATTCCACTCATCTATAATCTCTTTTATTTTATCTGCCCTGTATGCAGAGAAACAGCCCGGACAACAAGTAACAGCACCAAATTGTGACTCAAAACTCTTAAACAACCTATATGCTACATAATATTTAAAACCTTGAACTCTTGTAATAAGAGTTTGTTTTAAATTATAAACATCTGTTCGCCCTGAGACTGCGGCAACACGATTATCTTTAAATTGTTGAACTATATAAGCTACTGAGTCTTTTTCTAAGAATGTATCTGAATCAAGCATTATATAAACTTCACCGGTTGCAATCTGAACACATCTTGTAACAGCAGATCTTTTTCCTTGATTCTTTTCAAAAATCTCAACTACCAAACCAGGGAAATCCTTCTCAGCTCGCCTGATTTCATTAATAGTATTATCAGTCGATCCGTCATCAACAACGATAACTTCAAGTTTATCAAGCGGGTATCCAGTATTATATGATAATTTAATAGTTTCATAAATCCAATTCTCTTCGTTTTTTACAGGGATAAAAATAGATACTGTTGGATTAAAATTATTATCAATTTTTTTATCCCTATAAAATAATGCTATAATATATCTCAAAAGATATAACCCCATTAAGGCTATAAAATAAATCCCTATTTCTATTTTACCATTAAAATGGATATCTTTAAAAATTTTTCTTAATCTGGATTTTTCATTAGGTGTAATAGAATCTTTTAATACATATCTTTTCTTTTCAATATTCTTTTTATAGATAGTTCTCACAAACTGTTTATTACTTTTGTTTAACTTTGAAACCACCTTCTGATTAAAAGCTGTAATCTCATATTGCTTTGGAATATTCTTATATCTCATCAATGAAATCATTGGTGTTATTAATAAATACGATAAATATATTGCTGATACCACTATTAAAAATATAATATAAGTAGATTTATTTTGATGAAAATTCTTCATATACCGAACCACCTTATTAAAAACTTATGTTCAAAATAACATTTTAATAGAACAAGTCAATACTATATTTATAAAATATGTAGATTTTATAGCAAATGATCCATTAAGTTCTTTTAAGTTATTGAAGTTCTTGCAAACTTTTATTTAATAAATACTTCAGAATAGACTTCAAAATTATTTGCTAAGCCAAAGTCAGCCCCATAGAATGTATTTACAATAATTTCTTGTCCTTGAAGTATCGGAATTCTTGAGTTAGTCATAAATAAATCGGCAATTAACTCAGGCATTTTGTCGTAATAATTATCAATATTTTTTACCCGACAATCTATCTGATATTTCTCAACTAATTGATCTCCTACAAAATCATAGTTTATCTGTATTGACACACTATACATATTACCAATACTTAGTATTTCACTTTCTATTAATTTTAGAGTTATACTATTATCAAAGTAATAGTATATCTTAAGAAGGACAACAGATATGACTATTAGAAATACAACCGTCTTTCTTAAGATTGAAATGCCACTGAGTTCTACAGTATCTAAAAAACTCTTATTAACCACTATAGATAGAACCGATCTATCTGCTAATGACGAACGATGAACTCGATCTGTTATGATTAACAAAGCATTTAACAGTATCAATAATGATCCGGTCAAACTAAAAAGTCCGGTAACAATATGATTATCACTAAAACTCAATACTCTCCAATTAATCATAAAAAATGGAATTATTATAATCGACGCAGATATAAAACTTTCAAGATAAGTTAAATACCCTCCATCTAATTTAACAATTTTAATTTTTAGAAATCTCTTGCCGATCGTCTGACCACGGCCTACAGAGGTAGATAAAATTGAAAAATATAGCACAGAAATAATAATACAAATTAGCCTCTCTATACCACCCCAAGAAAAAAAATCACCTGTTATTCTTAATATAAGTGTGCTTAGAATAATCAAAAAAAACATATCAATCGAGAACGCTAATAATCTTTTGACTAAGCTAGTTGCGATTGTTACTTTATTTGATGTGTCTTTTATGTTACTTAATTTTCTTCTGCTAAACATGGGTAATCCTATAAAAAAAATGATCTTAAAAAAAAATTGAGGCCATCTAATGATGCCTCAATTTAAATTCCTATTTTATCTGCTTTAAGACATCTTCTAACGCTGCTAAACAATCATCTGGAAGTTTATCACCACCACCTTTAAATGTCTCACGATCTTTAACAAAATTAATTCGATCCTTAATCCTTGCAGTAAACTGTTCTTTATATTCAGAGTCAGTCAACTTTGCTTCAAAACCATCTACATCCAGTATCTCTATATCAGTAAAATTTTCCCATTTTTGGAAATTGGCTTTACCCTCGATTATTGACTCGATTACTCCCAGTGTGTGTTCCGGTTTTACTTTTTTTCCTCTAAAATCACCTGTGTTTAATATGTAACAACTAACACCATCTGCTATTAACTGCTTAAATTTATTATAATCAATACTCAGAGGGTATGTTCTAAAAGGATTTGCATATGGTTCTACTACAAGGGCATTAGGATCAATACCCGGAGCTAATCGTTCAGCAGATGTCCTCTTAGTAGCTAAAGTAGCTCCAAAAGCAGAACCAAGCGATGGCCCTGTAAGTTTTAAAACCGGTGGAATGGTCGGATCCTTCATCAGCCAAAATATTGCATTAATTGGTTCATCAATCCTATCAACTCTGTTTGGTGACCAAAATCTTGATTTAATAGCTCTTCCATTTCCATTTCTAACATCTGATGTTACAGCATATAATTTATTATTCTTATCTGCAACAACTCCGTTATTCTGTAATGTTAGAATGAATTTATTGTCGACACACCCCATTGGATAATCGGCCGTTTTATCAAAATATGTTGGCTCTAATGCAATAGAATATTTTTTATCAACATTGATGATAAATGCATCATCATGTAAAACAGTTGTATCATACTTATTACCATGTTTTGCATGAGTTATTGTTGATTTACCGGAGCCTGATAATCCAAAAACTGCAACTGTATATTTTTTATTTGCTCCGAGATTGTATCTTTTTAGACCGCCATGACATGATGCATAATTGTTTCTCGCCGCAGCACCCCATGCAAGAGTTAATGTACCTTTTTTGTGTTCTCCAAAGTATCTCAAACCAAGTAACGCAGCACAGTTATGCACGGGATCAAAAAAAGACAACCCCATTTTATGTTCATCATCAGTCCAATCAGGATCTGAGAAAATATAAATATCCCCTTCAGGAACTTTTCTTGATTTCTTATATTCCTCTAAAATTTCCTTTGTAAATTCCTGAAAATTGAGTAACCAGTTATACATAACATTTTCATATGTCTCAGGAATTAATAGATGAGCTTTAACCATAAAGTCACCTTCAAGACCAACCATACTCTCAACATGATACATTTTTTTATATCTGGATTTATATATTGCTTCACGAATGATTGTAGAATACTTATCAACATCAGCATTTGGCTCACCAAGTATTACTCTTGCTGCCGCTGCTCTTCCATATACATTACCATCATTAAATAGTAACATATTAGCTTTTTTGGGTAACCCTTGCTCAACCGGTTTATACACAGGCATACCTGTTAACTCAACTGTTCCGGGACTCTTTCTAGCAAGTTTGTAGGCTTTAGCTCTTGAGTTAACCAACTCAACATTATTACCAAAAAAAGCAGACTGAATAGTGACTCTGACTTGTGATTTTATCTTATCAAAGCCCTCAACTGATGTAAAAAACTCTTCTGTCATCATCTTCTCCTTGAAGAAATTAAGTAAGAGGGAACTCCCCCATCATTAGATAAACTAATCAAATTAAAATATTGATAATAAAATACCGGCAACAGTCGCAGATCCTATAACACCGGACACATTTGGTCCCATAGCATGCATTAAGAGAAAATTAGATGGATCACTCTCTTGACCGACCTTATTTACAACCCTCGCTGCCATTGGAACCGCACTTACCCCGGCTGCACCAATCAATGGATTTACTTTATTCTTTGAAAATAGATTCAAAATATGTGCAACAATTACTCCGCCTGCAGTACCAACCATAAATGCCAGACACCCTAAAACTAAAATACCAAGAGTCTCAAGACTCAAAAATTTATCAGCTGCCAATTTGGTTCCTACAGAAAGACCAAGTAGTATTGTAACTATATTAATCAACTCATTTTGTGCTGTTTTACTTAACCTATCAACTACGCCTGACTCTTTAAACAGGTTACCTAACATAAGCATTCCAACTAGAGGGGTTGCAGATGGTAATAACAGTATACATAAAACAAGTACACCTATTGGAAATAGTATTTTCTCTGTCTTACTTACATGCCTTAACTGTGTCATTTTAATCATTCTCTGCTTTTTAGTTGTAAGCAACTTCATAACAGGGGGTTGCAATACAGGAACAAGAGCCATGTATGAATAGGCTGCTACAGCTATAGCACCAAGTAAATTAGGTGATAATCTGGAAGATAAAAAGATAGCAGTAGGTCCGTCAGCACCTCCAATAATACCTATTGAACAAGCATCTTTTAATGAAAAATTAATTCCCGGTATAAACCCGGATACAAGAAGAGCCCCCATAAGAGTTGTAAATATCCCAAATTGAGCACCAGCCCCTAACAAAGCCGTCTTTGGATTTGCAATTAATGGGCCAAAATCTGTCATTGCCCCAACTCCAAGAAAAATCAGAAGAGGAAATAAGCCATTAGCTATCCCCATATCAAATATTATTTTTAAAAAACCGGGTGATCCCTCGATGACTTCTGCTATACCAACACCGGGTATATTTGCTAGTATTCCACCAAAACCAATCGGTACTAATAATAACGGCTCAAACCCCTTGCTAATCGCAAGATACAATAAAAGAAGACCGATTAATATCATTAATACTCTTTGCCACCCCGGAACACCGGCTTTTTCAACCCTATCATGTTTGATATCGCTTGCAACACTCTTAATCGCAGTTGCTATTTTATTTTTTTGGGTATTTGTAAAATTAAATTTACCTTCAGATTCAGATCTTTCAATAAAACCTCTATAATAATTTTTCCAAAAAGTTGAATTTTTTTCAATTAAACTAACTATTTCTGGATCACTATTCAACTTGCCGTTTCTCTGCAATTTCTCAATATCAATAATATTATTAACAAAATTTTTATCAATATCCATCTTGATATTAGGATTTGTTTGAATATATTTTATTATATTTTCGAAAGCCATATCTCTTGATACTTCAATTTCAGATTTCTGATTAGAATATAGAATTAAATAAATCCCTGTTGATACCCAAAGATTCTTCAACATTTTATTAAACTGAGTTTTCTCTTGACTATATTCTGCATCTACAAATGGATTTTCTCCCTCTATATCTGAGCTAGATGAAAAAATAGAATTATTGAAACTAAATAATGCCAATAGTATAAAAAAAAGACTTTTAAATTTATTCATATTATACCCCTTATTTCTTAGATTTTAAAACTGCAGCTATAACAGCTACTATTTTTGATTTGTCTGACCCTGAATCAGTATGAGAAGATGACTTAACAGTCTCCTCTTTATCAAGACCAAAAAATTTCACTACCTTTGCAGTAATAATCACCATTACAATAATTAATGATAAAAATAATGCAGTTGTACTCATTCCAAGCCCTAGAATAAAAGATCCCTGAATAATATCTTCAAGCATAAAAATTCTCCTTTAATATAACATCTCCTGAAACTACCTGAATAATCTCACCGGAGTTTAGTTTAATAATTAGACTACTGTCTGTTCCAATATCCATTACGACTGCTTCAAATATTTGCCCGGCATCCGACCAAATTACTTCTCTGCCAATAATATTACTATAAAACAACCATTTTTCTTTAATACTTTCGACTGATTTATCATCAATTAAGATCCCTAACCAATGCGAAAGATTATCAATGTATTTATTAACTATGAATTTGAGATCAAATTCAATGCCTGTTTCTGATAAAATGCTTGTCGCATTTTTATTATAACCATAAATATCATCGATTTTTTCATTTACATTAAAACCTATTCCAATAATTGTCTTTTCATTTTTTCCGGCAGACCAAACTGACTCAGTTAATATGCCGGATATTTTTTTTTTTCCAACATATATATCATTTGGCCACTTGATCCAACAACCATCTATACTGAATTCATTTAAAAGCTCTACAAGAGCAATCGAACAACAAAAAACAAGCCATATAGATTGTAAATCTGCAAAATCATTTTTCAATAAAACCGAGAGTGCAATACCTTTATTTGCACCTGTAAACCAATCTTTTCCAGATCGTCCCCTTCCATTTGTCTGATTAAATGTATATATTAAAGTTCTATCAGCATAATCTCCGTTCTTTAGAATTCTATTAGTAGAATCAGCAGAATCCAGATAGATAATTTCTTTAAAGAACATAAACCCCTTATAATTCACAAACACAATCAGTAAACATTTTTTGTTTGTGAAACCTTAAAACTTAAAGCATAATAAATAATTATTTAAAAAAAATCAATTAAAAATTGGTTAATTTTTAGAGTATATTAGAAGTACCTTAATTCAATACTTTTATAGTAAATAATGTAGTTAATAAAAAAAAGTGGTGTATTAAACACCACTTAGATTTTTGCCCCCAAGCGGAATTGAACCGCTGACACAGGGATTTTCAGTCCCTTGCTCTACCGACTGAGCTACAAGGGCAAATAACTTAAAGTTACTCGAGCAAAATACAATAATATTAAACAAATGTCAAGAATTAATTTGATTTTTTTATTTTATTTTTTTAAATATTAATACTTATTCTCCTATATTTTGTATAACTAAAATATAAACACTTATATATTACCTATATATAAAATAAATATTTGTATATTTTGAATATTTAATGTATTTTATTATTATTCAATAGTTGATAGAAAGTTGATAAAAATCAATATTTGAGAGGCTTTTGATAAAAGAATTTTATTTTTGTCAACTAAAGTTGCAAGAGAATAAACTTGTAAATTTTATTTTTATTTATCTTTTAGATACTGTGTTTAGACAAACAAATAGAAGGATTACGCAATGAAAAAATGTTTTATACTAATAATAACTGTTATTTTTATATTTACCGGTTGCAACATGAGAATAAAGTACCAGGGAAATTTAAAAGAAATAAAAAAAATCAAACAACTGAATATAAATTCAAGATTTGATGAGATGATTTCAATAAATGGGAAATTTTTATTTGAGGATCCCTCAACTGATATTAATAGTTTCTTTGATAAAACCGGTCTCAAATTATTTCATAAGCAAAACATCGATCAATTCTTAATTAAAGATAAACGAGCAATATCTGAATATAAAAATCTTGAAAACTATTTTAGAGCATCAATTAAAGATAAAATCAGATTGATCAATATTAGAGAAAACTATGGTTTTTCAATTACCTATGACGAAGAACTTTTTAATAATCAATCAGAGGTTAATACAGATAATATTGACAATATCGATAATACTGATGATGCAGGAAAGTTTTATCTGGATATTGTTTTAATCAGTTATAGGCAAGGTGAATTCAATCTTGTTGAAAATATACCTTCAAATGTAATTGTTCAATATAATGTTTACAACTATTCTAAAATATTAGTCGCTAAATTGGAAAAACAATATACGGTTCAATCAAATATTGAAACACCATATGAAAAAAAACGGATTAATGAGTTTACAAATTCCATTACAAAGGATATAATAAAGTGGATTTCACAAAAAAAATAATAATTTTAAAAGTTAAAGGGATATTTATGAACAAGTTTTTATTAATTTCAATTATTCTTATCGGTGTAGTTTCATGCAAGAGTATGCAAAGTAAAAATATATATGAACAAACTGATGATATAACAATGCATTTAGAACACGCACAATCATTTGCAAGAAAAGAAAACTTCACTGAGGCGATAAACATTTTAAACAACTATAAAACTAACTACCCTAACATAAACACATTTACAATCGATTATAATATTGGTTTCTACTATTTTAAATTAAACGATTACAAATCAGCAAAAGTTTACTTTGAGAGGATTGTAAACAATTATTTAAATGCAGAGGTTAAAGAACAAAATGAAAATTATAAATTTGTAATTCTATCAGAATCTTTAATTAATAAAATAAACGATGTAAAATATAAAAATGATCCATATAGAATACAAGATGAAAAACCATTAGTTATTAAACCGAAAAAATAGTTATAGGGAGCTTCTAAAAACCTTATCTTTTAAGGTTTTTAGAAGCTCAAACCTATTCTTATACCTATATTGCATTCTAAATACAAAGTATTTAGAACTGCCCTGTAATTAAACTAATCTATCTTGATCAATTGATCAATAAGTGTTTTAAAATGAATACACATATCTTCATAGGGTTTAGATTGAGTCATATCTACTCCGGCATTTTTTAATATCTCGATTGGTGTGTTGGAGTTTCCTGCCTTTAAAAAAGTCAGATATCTTTCCCTCTGATCTGCCCCTCCGTTAATTACCATATCAAACAATGCTCGAGATGCAGAAATTCCGGTAGCATACTGATATACATAAAAATTATAATAGAAATGCGGTATTCTTGCCCATTCGATCTCCAATTCTTTCCCTACAACAACAGATTTTCCAAAATAAAACTCATTAAGTCGTCTGTACTCATCATTTAAAATATTTGGAGTTAATGGCGAACCGGCATGAACTAGATTATGAATAAACAATTCAAACTCAGCAAACATTGTTTGTCTAAAAAATGTTGCCCTTATCTCTTCAATCCTGTTATTAATTAAAAATCTTTTTAACTTCTTATCTGAAGTTATATTAAGCATATAATGATTTAATAGATTCTCATTAAAAGTTGAAGCAATTTCAGCTAGAAAGATTGAATAATCTGCATAGTGTGAAGGTTGATTATTTTTAGTGTAGTAAGAGTGCATAGAGTGACCAGCTTCATGTGCAAGTGTTTTGACATCATTAATGGTATTATTATAGTTCATTAAAATAAATGGTTCTGTCAAATATGAACCTGTAGAATAAGCGCCACTTCTTTTATTGAGATTTTCGTAAATATCCACCCATCTCAATTCATTTAAGCCTTTATTCAGAATTTCATAGTATTCATTTCCAAGAGGTTTTACAGATTCTAATACAATCTGTTTTGCCCTACTATAATCAATATCCTCCTTCTCATGCTCAACAAAAGGAACATACAGGTCATATGGCCGTAAAAATTCAAGCCCCATACACTCCTTTCTATACTCCAGATAATTATGCAGAACCCCAATATTCTTCCTAACAGAATCTATTAGATTTTGATAAATCGATACAGGTATATCATGCTGAAATAAACTAGCTTCTAATGAGGAGTTAAATTTTCGAATCTTACTATTAAAATCGAATACCTTTATTTGACTATTTAAAACAGTTGAAAATGTATTTGGTAATTTTGCGAATGAACCATGATAATTTTCAAATGCATCTTTTCGAACCTGCCGTTTGTTATCAAGCAAAAATCGATAATACGATCCATGAGAAAGCTCTAACAACTCAGAATTATTTTTAACGGAATCAAATTGAATATCAGAATCGTTTATTGCCCTAAATATTTCACTTCCGCTATTCATAACAAGTCCTGCCATTGATAACAATCTTTCTTCATCTTCTGACAGAGTATGAGGCTTATATCTATAAATACTTTCAAGATAAAATCTATATGGCGATAATTTACATGAGTTCTTTAAAACATTGAATTGACTCTCTGAAATACTTAGAATTTCCGGTTTAATGTAACTTGACAATTCATCATAGTCCACCAATAATCTATAGGCTTTTTCATAAAGTTGAAGATACAATTCATTCTTTGTATCCTCATCCTTACGCATATGTGCATATGTATACAGTTTATTAATTTTTGAACCAATATCAAAATACACATCAAGTGCTACTCTGAGAGTTTCGGAGTTTGTTGTAAGGACCCCTTTGAAATCGTTTAATACACTAACCTCTTCCATAACAAGGTTATAATTTTGATCCCACAAACCATCTGTCTGAAAAATAGATTCAATATCCCACTTATCTTTTTCTAGGACTTCTCCCCTTTCTTGCATTTTTTGCCTCCGATTTTTCATGTTCAGAAATTTTTCTTTTAGTAGTTTCTTTATTCTTCTTTATTTCATTTAAATTAAATCTGGCTTTCACACCTTTATGCAACGGGTTCTCTAATACTTGTGAATTCTCTATTTTGCAGGCTATTGGTGTGAACCCGAGTTCAAATGCATATTTTTTTAAATATCCTTCATCCAGCTCATTACAAATAGAATAGACTTCTCCGGATTTTTCCATTCTACCAGTCCGTCCGGCTCTATGCACAAAATCAATTGAATTGTAAGGTAGATTATAGTTAATTATATGCGTAATTGCTTCTACATCTAACCCTCTTGAAGCAAGATCTGTAGAGATAAGATATTGTACCTTTGCTTCTTTAAACAGCTTAAGGTTTCGTTTTCTAACTTGAGGAGGAAGTTCTCCCGAAAGTTTAATTAAATCAACTCCCTTCTCTTTTAATTTATTAAAAACCCAATCAACTTCGTCTCTTGTTCTAACAAAAATTATTGATAAATATGGGTTTATAGAGGATACTAAATCAATTAAAACTTGGATTCTTTCCTGATCTTCAGCTATCGGAACAAAATAGTTTTTAATGTTTTCCGGTATATGATTTTTTGCATCAGGTCTTATGGCAATCCTCTGATTGTTCATAAGGTCCAATGCCTTTTTTGTTTTCTGAGACATTGTAGCGGAAAAAACCATATATTGATCGATATTCTTTGACAATTCAAAGATTTTCTCTAATTCTTTGTTAAATCCAAGATCAATCATAAAATCAACTTCATCAAGGACTATCTTTTTAAAAATGCCTGTTTTTAATGAACCGGTCTCAATTAACTTAATTATTCTACCCGGAACCCCAATCAATATATCAACACCACTTTTGATAGAGTTTAACTGTGAATCAATATTATCTCCACCTGAGGCAAGTACAATATTTATATTATCAGAAAGACTGATTGCTTCCATATAGATCTGTTTAGCCAATTCATTGGTAGGTGCAATGATTATAGTTCTAATCTTTTTCTTATAAAAAAAATCAATCACCGGAACGAGATACGATATAGTTTTACCGGATCCTGTTCTTGATTGTGCTATAACATCTTTACCTCGTAGTGCAGATGGTATAACCTCTTCCTGAATCTGAGTAGGTATAGTAATTTTTTTTTCAGCCAGTTTTATTACAATCCTCTCATCTATAGAAAACTGAGAAAATAATTTGCTCAAGGTTGCTCCTTAAATTATAGGTCTAATTATTACTTGTAAGTTTCAATCTACATTGAAAATCGATTTCACCGCCACCAACAATTCCAGCTTTACCATCCCTAGAATTAAATAGATATTCAAAATATGGTTTAAGACCTACAGATATACTAAATCTGTCATTGATATAGAATCGTGGTCCAAATGAGAGACTAAATCGTGGTCCACCTGCAAAAAAAGGCTTATCTACCAAATTACCTTTATAATCAAAACCCGGGCCATAGTGGAAACTACCACCCATACCCATAATTAAAAAAAGATCTACTTTAAAATACACCGGTATATATAAGGAAAAAATCAATTCAGGCATAAACTGTAACATCTGAAATGCAGCCCCAAATAAGATCGGCCGTAATAATGGTATATATCCACCAAATGCAAACCAATTATCAAATCGATAATCCAAAACCAACCCGCCAAACTCGAAAGCAGGGCCTCCGGTAACACCTCTCGGAGTTGCTACACATTGCCTAACCGCATCATATTTACCACCGGCCGCAAATGAAAAACCAATCTCAAAACCTGATTTATTACTCTGTGCACTAATAGTAAGTAGTGAAAAAAACAACAAAAATAAAACTAATAATTTATTCATATAACATCCTTTAATTAAATTCCTTCTTTGATGATTCAAACCTAGTTAAGTTCTTTAAAAAGACAAGTTTACAAATACCTTCAGGTCCATTTCTGTTTTTTCCAACTATTACCTCAACCTCTTCTACATCCTGTGACGCATTATCATCCTCAGGCCTAGATGGATTTTTATGAATAAACAATATCATATCCGCATCCTGTTCTATAGAACCAGAATCTTTCAAATCGGATTTTTTTGGTCTCGCATCATCTTTTCCACGAGACTCAACATTTCTATTTAACTGTGCAAGAGCCAAAATTGGTATATTAAGCTCTCTTGCTAAACCTTTAATTGATCTTGAAATATGACCTATTTTTTCATGTTGCGGGATATTTCTTCCGACCTCATCGCCAACTGTTACCAATTGTAAATAGTCAACTATTATCATATCAACATTAAATTCACGAAAAGCCTTTCGAGCTTTAGTTTTTAATTCAAAAAGTGAAATATTTGGAGTATCATCAAATATCATCGATACATCATAGAGCTTCTCTGCAGCTGCTACAATATGAGACTTATCTTGACTACTTAGAATACCTCTTCTTAACATTCTATCATTCAATCTTGCCTCAGAACAAAGCACTCTACGAATCAAATTTTCATTTGACATCTCTCCGCAAAAGAAAATAATCTTTTTTTTGTGCCGAATTGCTGCATTGGCCATTATATTTAACGCAAGTGTTGTCTTTCCTATCCCGGGACGAGCTGCCAGTATTATCATTTCAGATTTTTTAAAACCATCAGTTATTTCATCAAGATCTGTATATCCGCTTGAAACTCCCGTAATATCAGACGGATTCCCACTGGATTTTAATATACCATCTACAGTCTCAATTAATAGCTCTTGAATAGTAGCATATCTTCGTAAATTTGTACTTTCATTTAACTCAAGTATTCTTTTTTCTGCCGACTCGATAAGATCTTTTACCGAAACATCTCCACCATAACTCTTACTTACCAGTTCCGATGAAATCCTAATCAGTGATCGAAGAAGTGATTTATCTTTTATTATTTTTGCATAATGTAATATATTTTCACTTGAAGGGATCTTATCTAACAATGAAGTTATATAAGTTGGTCCGCCGGCATTCTCAAGAAGGTTTTTACTATTTAGATTTTCAGTTACTGTTATAATATCAATTGGTACATTGTTTAATTTATGTTCTAGAATTGCACTATATATCAGCCTGTGTTTTTCATCGTAAAAATCATCTTTAAGAAGTTTTATCTCAGAGAGCTTGTTAAAACTATCCGGATCTATCATAAGAGAGGCTAAAAAATATGATTCCGCCTCTAAATTACGAGGCGGAACCCTTATTACATCACTAATATTTTCCATATTGAAATTATCAGTAATTATTCATCATTACTAGTATTTAAGTCCTCAGAGTTAGAATGATCGTCAACTGATACTTCAGAATCAAATTCCTCATCTCTTCTTGATCTTCTACCTTTTCCTCTTACAGGAGCTTTTTTTTCTTCCTGTACCGGAATTACCTCAAGAATCATATTTGCATAAATATTTTGATACAAATGAACCTGATATTTATACGAACCGCCATACTTAATGTGTTCTTTTAAATCTACTTGTCTTTTATCAAGATCAAAACCCATTTTGATTAACTCGTCAGCTATAGCACTATTTGTTACAGTACCATATAATCTGCCTTTATCACCGGCCGGTATTTTAAGCTCAACTTTAACTAATTCTAACTTCTTAGAAAGCTCATTTGCATTCTCTTTCTTTTGCAATCTTTTATTCTCAATTTTCTCTTTCTGAGCGTCTAGAATTTGCTTGTTATGAGCTGAGTATTCAACTGCTACTCCGGTAGGAAGTAAAAAGTTTCTAGCATAACCCCTTTTTACTTTCTTAACATCACCCTCTTCACCGAAGTTTGTTATATCTTTTTTTAGAATAACTTTAACTACAGACATATTTCCCCCTGTTATTTCTTTAAATAAGGAATAAGAGCTATAGATCTTGCAACTTTAATCTCATGAGCTATCATCCTCTGGTGTTTTGCACAATTCCCGGTAATTCTTCTTGGAATTATCTTACCGCCCTCAGTAATAAATCTTCTTAGAGTTCCCACTTCTTTGTAGTCAATCTTTAGATTTTTATCTGCACAAAACCTACACACTTTTCTTCTCATATATGCTGATTTTCGTCCATCAAACATACCGTCATCTTTATTCATAATTTTTTTATCTTCCATAAGACATCTCCTAACTAAAATGGAATATCATCTTCACTTCCGTAGTCCTGGTAATCCTCTAAGGGCGTTTCAGAACTACTACTATCACTCCAGGGATCAACAATAAAACTATTTTCATTATTTGATTGTTGAGGTTTCACATTTACTTGCTGATTATATGCAGGTTTTTGAATCGGTGTATTAAATTGACCTGTTGTATTACCGTAAGCAACTTGTTGATTGCCTTCTCTTTGTCCTTGATTAGGACTAAGAAATTGAACAGAGCTTGCGATAATCTCAACCTTAGACCTCTTCTGTCCACTTGGATCATCCCACCTATTTTGACGCAATCTTCCATCAATAGCAACCTGACTCCCCTTATTAAGGTACTTTTCACAATTAACGGCTTGATTACCCCAGACAACAATATCAAAATAATTAACTATCTCTTTTTTTTCATTGCCCTGATTAAAAACTTCGTTATTTGCAATAGAAAACTTGGCAACAGGCAATCCATTTGCAGTATATCGCACTTCCGGTTGCCTCACAAGTCTCCCGATTATAATAACCTGGTTTAAGTCTCTCGCCATAAATTAGTCCCTGTTTAAAATCAAATATCGCATGACATTGTCTGAAAGCTTAAATAGTCTTTCAATTTGAGGTAGTGACTTCTGCTCTGTCAACATATTGAAAAGGAAATAGTGTCCTCTTGTTTTTCTGTTGATTTCATATGCAAGCTCTTTTACTCCCATATTTTTCTCATCTACTATCTCAACATTGTGTTTTGCAAGAATATCCTTCACAAAAACATTTGTCTCCTCAGCTGTTGCAGCCTCTAGATCATAGATAATCATCATCTCATACTTTCTCATAGTTCCTCCTTATGAACATAATTTTTTGGACTTTTTACAAAGCCAAGAAGGTAATTTTGTGGAATATATTATTATATATGATAAAAGTCAATAGAATATTTGTTTTTTTAGGCTCTATAATATTAGACAATCACTAATAGACTGTATTAAAAAAAACTATTAGTCTGTAATATACCCATATATTATTTATTTCTATAAACTCATCACTAAACTCATCACTAAAAAAAAAAGAGGCTGTCCATAAATGACAGCCTCACTAAATTAAAAAATATTATTTTAACTTATTAAATTTTTGCTGATGCAACCTCTTAATAACCCAACCACTCTTTTCTTTTTTATAATCAACCAACAATTCTAAAAAATACTTCTCTTTATCGTGGTGATTTTCCAGCTTCATCTCAATAACATACTCAATAGAATCTTTAGTCTGTTTTTTATTAGTAATTTTAAAAGATTTAATCTCCTCTTTCTTTTCAAATTCATACCAATAAGTTACTCCGGCACGATAAGTAGATTTACCCATTAAATCTCCCTTAATTTTCCCCTCATTAGGTGTACACCCAATAACTAATAAAAACGATAGAGACATCACTAACAACAAAGCTCTTTTTAACATAAAAACTCCTACGATTGTTTTTTTTAACTACTCAAGTAGTTATAAAAGATACTAAAATACAATTATTTAATGTTAATACACCAATATTAAATAAACATTAAATTTCACATATTAATTTTTATTATTGATGCACAAGCAAAAAAAATACTCATTTTATTGTTGAAAAATAAAAATGTTGTATAATTGTGGTATAATTGTTTTATCATAATGAATATTTAAAAAAAGGGGGTTTTTAATGTTGAGAATTAGGATTATACCGGTTGCCGTAATCACCATTTCATTGTTGCTTGGGTTTAACTGTGCAACAGAAAAAAAACAAGATCCGGCAATACCAGTTGAATTGAATAAAATCGGGTTGAATATACCCGGTTCATTGTTGTCTGAGAATCAGAGTAGAGGTAGTGCTTCATCTGACGCAGAAAATATATTTGAGCCATTCAGAGGTTCACTTACTTTTGGACAAAATGCAATCGATCTTGTTAATGATATTATCGAAACAATTTCAGAGAATAGCATTCCTGATATTTATGACAATACTGATGATAACGGTCAACGGATTCTGATAA
>CAYYKD010000011.1:1361-15527 GCA_964471825.1 uncultured Spirochaetales bacterium | reverse complement strand
ATGAGTCAAGAGATTATAAAAAAAGGATTGAAATTTATAAAAATTCTAAACTTTTTATACAAATCCAGTACAATAAATTTATTAAAAAGGGAGTTATTGTAGTTGATTTTGATGCAGAATCTGAAAACCCCGATATGGATATTGTAGAGATAACATATGACGGTACTGATTCGAATGCAGAAAAACTTATAGGACAGTTGGTTTTTGACCGTGCAGGTGATGATGTGAGCAAAACAGAAATATTTCCAAGAAAATTATATTTTAATGCAGAGAAGTCAGGAAATATTGTAAATCTAAACGGCGGAGTTGTATACTCTTACTTTTTTGATGATGATACAACAGACGATGTTAGTGAAGACAATCCCGATGAATATTCAAATGATCATGCTTACATGTTTCAAGCGGTATCCGATGTTGTTGCCGGCAAATCACTGGTAAATTTATATTTCCCGTTAGCCGCATCAACAGAGGTTGATCCATCTTCGGACAGTATGTCGTCGCAATACCTCAATATAACACACGAATGGGTTAATAATAACACAGGCATAAGTGAAGCTCTTGATACAGCCGGGATCGATTATAGCACTACGACTAAATTTTTTGCATCACTTACTCAATGGAAACAAGAAAACCCGACAAACATAGTTTTGGATAACCTGTTGTTTGTATTAAATCTGAATAATCCGATCGCTTATGACGGATCAACCGGCTTTATCGCTAACGGAACAAATGTTACGGACGAGTACACTGCAATAGGTGACCCCGACGCGATAAATTTTAATAAAACACCTGAGGAAATATCTGATATCGTCGTTACTTTTTACTAAATAATTAAGCATAAAAATCAGGCTGAATTATACAGTAAGAGCTTTTACTTTTAAAAAAAATAGATTTTGACTATAAAAGAGGCTGTCCACTAAGTCGGTTTATAAATGATTTTACTCGTCTTACGCCGGCAATTAACCGGTACAAATAAACATTTCTCGACTTAATGGACAGCCCGTTTTGGTTAGTATTAAAAAAGCAGTATTTTTATCGTTAAATCAGCGAATTATCCTTACCAATACCGATGATAAACTTATTTATAGCATTAAGATAGGCCTTAGCACTAGCCTCTATTACATCAGTTGATGAACCGCGGCCGGTATAGACCTGTTCATCTATTGTAATAGTTAATTTAACCTCGCCTTGAGCATCAGTCCCGGAGCTAACCCCCTGAACAATATACTCGTTTAGCTTAGGCTCTAGCTTAGTTATGTTATTAATCGCCTTAAACGCCGCATCAACAGGCCCATCGCCGGTTGCCGCCATACGAAAAACATCAGTTCCTTTTTTCAACTTTACGGTGGCAGTAGGTAAAATAGTATTACCTGAGTTAATATTAAAATATTCCATAGCATACCCTTCCGGAATACTTGTAATAAGATCGCCAAGTATAACAAAAAGATCATCATCATAGACCTCTTTTTTTATATCTGCAAGAACACTGAATTTTTCAAAGGCAGTATTAAGATCATCCGGTTCTGCAAATTTAATCCCAAGCTTATCAAGTCTTGTTTTAAACCCATGCATACCTGAGTGTCTTCCAAGCACAAGAGAATCGGCTTCTCTACCTATAGACTCCGGTTTCATTATCTCATAGGTTTCTCTATTTTTTATAACACCATCCTGATGAATGCCGGATTCATGTATAAATACATTTTCTCCAATAATAGCCTTATTTCTTGCAGGAACAAGCCCTGTAAGATGGGTCAAGAGCCTTGATGTAGGATAGATCAACTTTGTAACAATATTTGTTGTCTTCTTTATAGAATCAGCTCTTGTATTTAAGGTCATAACAAACTCTTCCATAGCTGTATTACCGGCTCTTTCGCCGATCCCATTAATAGTTGTCTCAACCTGTGTTGCCCCGGCCATTACCGCTGCGATTGCATTAGCGTTTGCCAGTCCAAGGTCATTATGACAATGAACCGATAGATAAACGCCATCACTAAACTGAGGAATATTTTTTTTCAAATTAGCAATAAGTTCTGCATATTCATTGGGGATTGCATAACCAACCGTATCAGGTACATTAATACTTGTAGCACCACATTTAATTGCAGTATTAAAAACCTTAATAAGGAAATCAAGTTCACTTCTTGATGCATCTTCAGCACTAAACTCAATGTGATCAAAAAACTTCTTTGAATATGTAATCATCTCCTCTACAGTTGCCAATACTTCCTGTGGCGTTTTTTTAAGTTTGTAATCCATATGTATCTTAGATGTTGCAATAAAAATATGCAACATTCTATTTTTTGAATCTTTTGTCGCATTATAAACTGCATCAACATCCTTAGTAACACACCTTGCAAGACCTGCAATCAGAGGTTTCTTTATCTGTTCAGCAATTATCTTAACCCCTTCAAACTGAGCTTTTGATGAGACGGGAAATCCCGCCTCAATTACATCTACACCCATCCGTTCAAGAGCCCTGGCAATCTCAAGCTTCTGAGCTACTGACATGGAAGCACCAGGAGATTGTTCTCCATCTCTTAGCGTTGTATCAAATATTCTTATTTTTTCCATAATATAATCCTCCAATGATTACATCTTAAACTTCGGCAAAGCCAAAGGACCTGTTCTCATTAGATCAGATATTCCGTAAGGCTTAATATTCTCTACGAATGCATCTATCTTTGAAGAACTTCCTGTTAGCTCTATAACAAAGTTTTTTACCGTTACATTTACAATTCTACCTTTAAAGATATCAACCACCCTGCATAGTGATGATTCTGACTGTTTATCTCTACCAACCCGTAATAAGACCAGCTCCCTCTCTACTTTTTCATTATCATCTATCAGTGAAACCTTAATTACATCTATGAGTTTGTTCATCTGCTTAACAACCTGATCAATAATCTTTGCATCGCAATCAAAGGTAATAATCATTCTTGAGGTGTCAGTATTTTCTGAAGGACCAACAGATAGGGTAATTATATTATAACCCCTCCCCGTTACAGTCTGAACAACCTTTGCAAGTACTCCGTGCTTATTTTCTACAATTAACGAAAGTATGTATTTCATAGTGTCATTCCCCCTTTTATCATATCTTCCAGACTAGCCCCCGATGGTACCATAGGCCAAACATTTTCCTCTCTCTCTGTTATTATGTCAATAATAACAGGTAGACCCTTAACTTCAAGGGCTTTCTTTATAGCACCATCAAGCTCTTCTCTTTTAGTTACCCTTATACCAACTGCACCATAAGCCTCTGCAACCTTAACGAAATCCGGTATAAACTTCTTACACTCAAGAGCCTCACCTTTGCATTTCTCCGGATCCATCTCACAGTTCATAAGGCAGGTTGATGAATATCTTCCATCATGAAATAACTCTTGCCACTGCCTAACCATACCTAGATAACCGTTATTCATTATAACAACAATAACCGGAAGCCTCTCAATTACACAGGTTGCAATCTCCTGAATATTCATCTGAAAAGAACCGTCACCTGCAACACAAACTACCTTTCTACTGGTATCTGCAATCTGAGCACCCATTGCAGCCGGAAATCCAAAACCCATTGTACCAAGACCGCCCGAGGTAACAAGTGTTCTAGGGCGTTTGAACTTGTAATAAAGAGCAGTCCACATTTGATGTTGACCTACCTCTGTAGTTATTACCGTATCATCCGGTAAAGTTCGATTAAGAGAATCCATTACCTCAATAGCTGTAATCCGTTCTTTATTCCTTGGGATTTCGTGAGTTTTACTTTTGAGCTCAACAATTCTTGCCATCCAATCCGAATGAGTCTTCTTTTGAATCAGAGGCAACATATCAAGGAGAACTTCCTTAACATCACCAACAATAGGAACCTCAACATCTACATTTTTACTAATACTTGCACTATCGATATCTATATGTATTATCTTTGAGTGTGGTGCAAATGTAGCAAGCTTGCCTGTAGCTCTATCATCAAATCTTGACCCCATAGCTATCAAAAGATCACATTCCTGAATTGCACTATTAGCGGCTATAGTTCCGTGCATTCCATGCATACCCAGGAAATACGGATCACTGTAATCCATTATGCCAAGGCCGTTTAAGGTTGCCGTAACCGGGATATCACACTTTTTAACAAACTCATTTATCTCTTTTGACGCACCACTTATAATAGCCCCGCCGCCAACTATAACAATAGGTTTTTTAGCCCTCTCTATAAGCTCAACAGCTTTTTTAATCTGATTAGGATGTCCCTTTGTATGCGGTTTATAACCTCTTAAATTAACTTCGAAATCATATTTAAAAATCCCCTTATTTAAGGTTACATCTTTTGGAATATCTATCAAAACAGGCCCGGGTCTACCGGTTGATGCTATAAAAAAAGCATTCTTCATAGTTTCAGCCAATTCATTTATTGAATGAACCAGATAGTTATGCTTAGTAACAGCATTAGTAATCCCGGTAGTATCGGCCTCTTGGAAAGCATCAATCCCTATCATTGAGGTTGGAACTTGCCCTGATATACAGACAACAGGCACAGAATCAAAGTTAGCTGTAGCCAAACCTGTTACTGTATTAGTTGCACCGGGACCTGATGTTACTAATGCAACCCCTACCTTCCCGGTCGCTCTAGCGTATCCGTCAGCAGCATGAACCGCCCCCTGCTCGTGTCTTGTTAATACAACTCTAATCTCTTTTGTAGAGTAAAGCTCATCAAATAAAGGTATAACAGCACCGCCCGGATATCCGAAAATAGTATCTACCCCTTCTCGTTTAAGTGCCTCTACAACCATCTTTGCACCGGTAATATGATCCATAATTCACCTCGCTTATTTAATATATAGTTTATCCGGTTGTACATAACACCGGTTTTTTAATAAAAAAAACCATCCTTGCGGGATGGTTATATTTTTAACACAACAATTCTAACCCGCAGTTTTAGGAGGAGTAAGTAATAAGACGACTACATCCAGGTTAGATCTAAAAAACATAAAAAACTCCTCAATTAATTTAATTAATAATACTAAAATTAATATATATATATAATTTTTATTTGTCAACAATATTTTTAAGTTTTTTTTATTTTTTTTTATTTATTATAAATTTCTACTATTACAAGTGTAATTCTTATTATCACCACTGTCACACTACATCATCCTTGAGAGTCGCTTCGTGTGAAACATTCCAAAACAACGAAAAAATCTATAGCAGTTGTTCATCAATAAATAGGATAATTTTTTTGCACAAGCCTTAAAAATTAAACAATACTCTTATAAATCCCACTCAAATATACCCCATCCTTCAGGGAAATACAACTGATCTGTTGTGTTGTCAGGTGCGTAATCAACTGTGATATCCTCACTTCCTTTTACTGTAATTGTAATTGAATACTTTGTAAAAGGGCCATAGTATATCTTGCTACTTTTATAATCACTAAAAAAAAAGCTTTTTCTTGTAGGGTCAATATCAGGATAAACAGGATGAATCCGCTTATCATATCCAAAGTAATACCCAAGATCATCGATAACTGTATTCTGTGCAGGAAAATAGTCTTTTGGCCATCCAATAAGTTGTTTCTCAACATCATTATTAAATTTGATTTTTATGTTAAACGATATCAAATAACTATTATAGCTGGGTGATGACCAAGTTTGACAGCTTGTTTCATCATTTAATCCAATAGTACCATTACAAAATTCAATTTCATTATAGTCATTTATTGAGCCTGATATTTCAAGACATCTACGATAGTGGTCTAAGTCAGAAAAAATATCTTGAGTATTGTCAAGAAGTTGTCCCGGTATTATGACCCTATTTGATTTACAACTAATATCTTCTGTCGTGTCATTTATTATTTTTATCTTAATTAGCATTGCACTTGTATTCGGTACATTTGAAAAAGGTTTTGGCTGACAAGAAAGAAATAAAACTGTTACCGTTAAAGCTAAAACCGATATTGCCTGTATTTTATTTTTCATTTTTAACTCCTCCCGTAAATCAACTTTAAAGCCTATGTCAGATAATCTTTTGTAAAGATTTTTTAATCTCCGTTTTTTAACTCATATCAAATATTAATAATAAATACATTATATGATAATCCACCAGTATTTGTCAATAAAACAATTAATATTAACATTTGTAAAAATTAATTTCACATCCTTATATATATTAAAATTTAGATATTATGTTTTATTATATTGATATTATATTGATATTATATTTTCTTTACTTTTTTTGTAAAATATGATAATAGACTTGATACATTTTTTATCAAGTTATAAAAAATGATTTTCAGGAGTAATTTATGGGTAAAACTCTTACAAAAAAAATACTTGAAAAGAAGTTAATTGAAGGTATTTACAAAACAGGAAATGAGATTGGGATAAAAATCGATCAGACCCTAACCCAGGATGCAACCGGCACTCTTGCCTACCTACAATTTGAAGCTATGGAACTTTTAAAAGTTAAAACAGATATTTCTGTCAGCTATGTAGATCATAACACACTACAAACTGACAATCGTAATATGGATGATCATCTTTACCTTCAATCTGTTGCGTCAAAATACGGAGTCTACTTTTCCCGACCCGGAAACGGTATCTGCCACCAGGTTCATCTTGAAAGATTTGCAGCTCCAGGTAAAACCTTACTTGGTTCAGACTCTCACACACCAACAGCCGGAGGAATGGGATCATTAGCAATAGGAGCCGGCGGACTAGATGTTGCCTGTGCTATGGCAGGCGAACCATTCTATCTAAATGTACCAAAAGTGATCGGAGTTAAACTGATAGGCAAATTAAAACCCTGGGTTTCTCCCAAGGATGTCATACTAAAACTATTGAAAATTAAAACAGTAAAAGGCGGCGTTGGAGCTGTATTTGAATATTTTGGTGAAGGTGTAAAAACACTTCTAGTTCCTGACAGAGCTACTATAACAAATATGGGTGCAGAACTGGGTGCAACAACTTCTATTTTTCCATCAGACAACAATACTAAGATATTTTTACAACAACAACTACGAGAAGATCAATATATTGAATTATCAGCCGACCCTGATGCAGAGTACGATGAAGTTATAGAAATTAATTTATCAGAACTTGTTCCAATGGCAGCCTGCCCTCATTCTCCTGATAGTGTAGTCGAGATATCGGATATTGAAGATACTATGATATATCAGGTTGCGATAGGCGGTTGTACAATTTCCAGTTATAGAGATCTTTGGATAACTGCTCAGATATTAAAGGATAATGTAATATCTAGAAACACATCACTATTAATATCTCCCGGTTCAAAACAGGTTTTTTCGATGATATCAAAAGATGGAACACTGACAACTCTGATTGATGCGGGTGCAAGAATACTAGAATCAGCTTGTGGGCCTTGCATAGGTATGGGAAGTGCTCCAAATAGTAAAGGAGTCTCCCTTCGAACATTCAATAGAAACTTCAAAGGCAGATCAGGTACAGAAGATGCAAGTGTTTACCTTGTCTCTCCAGAGGTGGCAGCATACTCAGCCCTTAAAGGTAGAATAAGTGACCCAAGGGACATTGGACCTGCACCAAGCTTCTCTGCACCGGAAAAAATAACAGTAGATGACAGAATGATTATCCCACCTTCATTTGATCCCGAAAAAGTTACAATTATTAGAGGACCGGGTATCAAACCTCTCCCTGTACAAAATCCTACTGAAAATAATATTAGTGCAAAGGTAATAATTAAAACAGGAGATAATATATCTACAGATCAGATTCTTCCTGCCGGTTCAAAAGTATTGCCCTTCAGATCTGATATTCCTAAAATTAGTGAATTTACATTTTCCGCTTTAGATCCGGATTTTCACAATAAAGCCAAAGAGGCTATTAGCGGTGTCATTATCGGTGGGGAAAACTATGGGCAAGGATCATCAAGAGAACATGCGGCCTTAGCACCAAAATATTTAGGTATTAAAGCAGTTATTACAAAGTCATTTGCCAGAATCCACAAGGCAAATTTAATAAATTTTGGAATAATCCCTTTAGTATTTGATAATGCAGATGATTATGAATTTGTAAAAGAAGGTCATTTATTAAACTTTGAAAATCTGGTTGATTCTATTAAAAATCACAATCAATTAGAAGTGGAAATAAATTCCAAAAAAATTAAATTAAAAATTGAACTATCTGAAAGAGACAGATCAATATTATTAGCCGGAGGAAAACTTGGATATGTTAAAATTAAAAACAGTACCATTTAGTTTAAAATGCACTTATCGAAATAAAAAAAAGGTAGTTGACAAAATATTGAACAATGATAAAAACATCATTATAGAAAATTGGATTGAACCTCCGGAAATTACGCAATATAGAAATGCCGAATTTGAAAAAATGGACAATGATGTTTTAATATGTAATTTTAAATTCCCTGAAAAATATTCTGACAACCCATTCTTTGTAAAAGGAAGAAGAATATTTGAACCCGGACAACTCTATAGAGGAAGAAGACATTTCTACCCTAACAGACATTATTCATTACTTGAATACTATGCGAAGGACAACTCCTTAACGGCCTACTACATAGATATAGTGTTACCTGCAAAAATTTTATTGAATAAAATATATATAGTTGACCTTAGAATTGATTTTTTAGTCAGCAGTGATAAACAGAGATATTTAATCCTGGATGAGGATGAATTTGAAGAAGCGGTTAGAATGAAATTCTACACTCCTGAGGAGATAGAAGCATGTATAAGAACCTCAGAATGGATTAAAAGCAGATTGGATGCAAAAGATTTTGATTCAATATTTAAGGATTATGAAATTTCAACCTATGTTGAGTGGGAAAGATATCAATTCTTTGAGGACTAATTGTGCCTGATACAGACTTCAAACTCCCTTCTGAGGGAATCATCGAAACCAGATACCTTGTAATGCCTCATCACACTAACCACCTGGGGACACTATTCGGTGGGCAGCTTCTATCCTGGATTGATATGGCAGCAGCAATGTCAGCCCAGAAATACTCCGGATATGAGGTTGTAACAATAGGAATGGACTCTATTACCTTTAAAACACCAATAAATATTGGTGATCATGTTATAATAAAAGCAACTGTCAACTTTGTTGGTAATACCTCAATGGAGGTTGGTGTTATTGTCTACAAAGAAAATCCGCTAAAAAAAACCAGCGAACTTGCAACTACGGCATTTATGACATTTGTTGCACTAGATAGTACCAAGAAACCTGTAAAACTTCCAAAGCTACTTGTTAAAACCGATGATGAAATTAAAAAATTAAATAATGCCAAAATTCGAGTTGAAAATAGAAAAGAATTAATTCAAAAACTACATGTAATTAATCAAACATAATAACCTCCTAAATGAAAAGATAAAGAAAATTAAGCTAGACATTGACATTTTAATTAATTGATTGTATTAATTATCAAGGGGACAAAAATGGCAAAAGTAGCACTAATTCGTTGTGAAAGTTATGAATATGAAACTGTTCTTCATGCAGTAAACAAAGGAATTCAATTAATAGGCGGCTCGGAAAGATTTGCATCTAATAATGAAAAAATCTTAGTTAAACCAAATATGCTAGCTGCAGATCCTCCTGAAAAATGTTCAGTCACTCATCCGGCTGTCTTTAAGGCAGTCTGTGAAGTCCTTAAAACTACCGGAGCAAAGCTTACTTATGGAGATTCTCCAGGGTTTCATACACCAGAACAGGCCGCAAAAAAAATTGGCATAGCAGATGCAGCATCAGATTTGAATATCGAACCGGCAGACTTCATTAATGGAAAAGAAATATTCTTTGATGAAGGAAGATTCTATAAAAGATTTGTTATTGCAAATGGAGTTCTTAATTCAAATGGGCTAATCAGCGTTTCTAAAATGAAATCTCATGGCTTAACCCTTCTAACCGGAGCTGTAAAAAACCAGTTTGGTTGTATTCCCGGATTTTTAAAAGGTGAATTTCATGTAAAACTTCCTAACCTTGAAGATTTTGCTAAAATGCTTGTTGATCTAAACCTCTTTCTGAAACCCAGACTCTTTATCATGGATGGTGTATTTGCAATGGAAGGGAACGGTCCCCGGGGTGGAACTCCAAAAAAAATGAACCTCATAGCTGTTGCTGATGACCCAATTGCACTAGACACAATTGCTGCATTAATAGTTGGGACAGATCCGGGTAGCATCTACACAATTAAGTATGGTACTCAATTCGGACTAGGAACATCTAACCTATCAGAAATCGAATTATATGGTGAAACCTATCAGTCATTTATATCTTCAGATTTTAAAACACCAGCCCATGGCGGCGGTAAAATGTTCAAACTTCTTAAGGGATTGGATTTTCTATTCGTAAAGAAACCCTATGTTGTGCAAGAAAAATGTATTAAATGCGGAGTCTGTATAAAAGTTTGCCCTGTCAATCCAAAAGCAATAAGTTGGAAAAATGAAGAGCAGAAATCAATTCCAGTCTATAACTATAACAAATGTATAAAATGTTACTGTTGTCAGGAGATGTGTCCTGAAAGTGCAATCGATTTCAAAAAACCGCTCCTCAGAAAATTAATTAAGTAGATTTTTTAATTTTTTTATTCTATAGTATAGAGCCTCCTGAAAAAATAAATTTTGAATTTTTGCAAGAGGCTCTATAGATAAAAGCAAATATAAATTAATTTTCGAAATCTTTCGGAGGGTATTATGTCAGAAAAAAAAATCACACTAGACTACTCTTTTCTTTATCCTTATATAAGTGATAATGATATTGAAAATGCAAAACAAAAATCACTCGAATCAATGAGGACATTAAAAGAAAAAAATGGGAAAGGAAATGAATTTCTGGGCTGGATTTCATTACCTGAAAACATGCTCAAATCTATTGAGTTTGAAGAAATTGAATCTGTTGCTCTTGAGATAAATAAAAATGCAGATCTGCTTGTATGTATCGGAATTGGAGGCAGCTATTTAGGTGCAAAAGCTATACTCGAAGCACTATTGCCCCCATTTCACAATATGCAGGATAAAGAAAGACGATCGGGTCCAAAAGTAATATTTGCAGGACAAAATATAAGCGGAAGATATCATGAATCGGTACTTAATGAAATTGAACTGGCATCCAGTGTGTATGTTATTGTAATTTCAAAATCAGGAACAACAACTGAACCGGGCATATCATTTAGACTTATCAGAGAAAAAATAGAGAAAAAATATGGTCATATCGAATCTTCTAAACGAATTATTGCAGTCACCGACGCCCATAGAGGTGCTTTAAAAACTATTTCGGATAAATCCGGATATCGAACATTTATTATCCCTGATGATATCGGCGGTAGATTCTCTGTATTTACACCAGTGGGACTCCTACCTATAGCCGCAGTAGGTATTGATATAAAAAAATTACTCAAAGGTGCCCTAGATCAATCACAAATCTGTAAGGAAGAAAATCCTTCATTAAACCCGGCCTTAATGTACGCAATTTTAAGAAATATACTACTGAATAAAGGTTACATTACTGAAATAATGGTAAACTATGAACCGGCTCTTCACTTCATAAGTGAATGGTGGAAACAGCTATACGGTGAGTCTGAAGGAAAAGATGGAAAAGGCATCTTTACTGCTTCCGTAGACTTCACTACTGACCTTCATTCACTTGGACAGATGATACAGGATGGACAAAGAATAATGTTTGAAACAATATTAAACATTGAAAGTGAACAGTCAAATTTAAAAGTAAATAAATTAAATGACAATACTGACGATCTTGAATATCTAGCCGGTAAAAAATTTGAAGAGATTAACAAGATGGCTCTTAAAGGAACAATGGTAGCTCATTATGATGGAAAAGTACCAAATATGATATTTAATATCCCGGAAATGAATAGTTATTATATCGGTAAACTTCTATATCTCTTTGAATTCGCATGTGGAATCTCTGGATACACCCTGGGAGTCAACCCATTTGATCAACCCGGTGTAGAAGAATACAAAAACAATATGTTTGCCCTTCTAGAAAAACCGGGAGAGAAACACAAAAACAACAAAGATATTCTAAACACAAAACTAAATAAGATCCCAACCGGAAAAGTTACACGATAAATGAAAATTAATCGCTGGTTAATTCTAATATTTTTATTATTTTGTGCTTATTATAGTTTTTCACAGGAAAAAAAAGTAATAAGAGTAGTAATTGACAATAATTACCCTCCATTTGTATTCTACAATGAAAAAGGGGAACTTCAAGGAATATGTGTTGATTATTGGGATCTATGGTCTAAAAAAACCGGTATTAAAGTTATATTAGATGGAATGGATTGGTCAAATGCACTGAATGAAATGTCCAACGGGAATGCAGATGTAATTGATACAGTTTTTAAAACACCTGAAAGATCAAAAATATATATTTTCAGTCACCCCTATGCAAGTATTGATGTAAATATTTTTTTCAATAACAATATATCAGGAATAAATAACATAAACTCATTAAAAGGATTCTTAACAGGTGTAAAAAAAGGGGATGCAGCTGTTGAGTACCTTAAAAATAATGGCATAACAGAAATCAAAGAGTATGATAGTTATGAAAAATTAATTACTGCTGCTGTTAATCAAGAAATACTTGTCTTTATTATCGATAAACCCCCTGCTTTATATATGCTTCATAAACAAAATAATAAGCATAATTTTAACTATACTGATCCCCTCTATATTGGAAAATTTCACCGTGCTGTTAATCAACAAAACAAAGAACTGATGTCTATTATTGAAAATGGATTCAACAAGTTTACTAAATTTGAAATAAATACAATTAATGAAAAATGGTATGGAAAGTCAGAATACAAACAGATACCGATTAAATTAATTGTTATTCCAATCATTGTTTTTATTTTCATATTATTTCAATTGTTATCGTGGAATATCATTCTAAGAAAAAAAGTTAATGATAGAACGGTACACTTAAACGAACTAATTGAGGAATTAAAAAAGAGTGAAAACTATTATAGTCGTTTATTTGATAATATAAACGATGTACTTGTTAAAATTGATACAAGGGGCAGACTGATCTCAATATCTAACTCAATTAGTAGAATTTCCGGATATTATCCTGAAGAAGTGATAGGAAAAAACATATACAGCTTTTTCTTTGACAGAAATGATGTAAGAATAGTATACGATCACATAATTAATAAAAAACATATTGATAATTTTGAGTTTAGATTTACCGCAAAATCAGGAGCAATTATATGGTTTAATGTGAATTGCTATATCATATATAATGATAAAAACCAACCATCAGGTATTGAGGGGATTCTAAGGGATATAACAGCAAGAAAGTATAATGATGATATAATAAAAATAGAACGAGAAAAACTTGAGTCGACTCTAAGAAGTATAGATGATGCTATAATACTTCTTGATAACAATAAAACAATTACCCTTTTTAATCGAGCCTCAGAAATTTTACTTTTAACAAATAGGCGAAATGCTGTTGATAAAAAACTTGAAGAGGTATTAAAACTATATGATGATAAATTCAAATTAATAAAAATTGATTATATTAATCAGCAATTTGAGTTATCTAAACAACTAACCGGATTTAACAAGCTGTATATTAAACACTCAGATAATTATTTCCGACAAGTTACAATCAGACTCTCAATAACATATGACAACAATCATGAGCCTGATGGAGCACTTTTTATTATAAGAGACATTACAGATCAGAGCAAACTCGAAGAGGAGGTATTAAAAGTTCAAAGACTTGAATCTATTGGACTTTTAGCTGGTGGAATTGCTCATGATTTTAATAATATACTAACAGTATTGCATGGAAATATTTCGTTGATAAAAATTAAGAATGAAACACCAGATATTATTGGATTTATTGAAAATTCTGAGAAGGCATTAATTAGAGCCAAAGATTTAACTCATCAACTTCTTACATTTTCAAAAGGTGGTCAGCCAATAAAAAAAGAGGTTGATATCTCAGTTCTTCTTAAAGAATCGTCAGATCTGATCTTGTCCGGCTCAACTGTCAAAGGTCATATTGATATCGACAAAAATCTCTGCTACACTTCAGCTGATCCCGGACAACTTACTCAAGTGTTCAACAATATATTTTTAAATGCAATTCAATCCATGAAAAATGGCGGTAATATTTATACTCATGCAAAATTACTTGAATCAAATCATACTCCAGG
>CAYYKD010000011.1:0-1351 GCA_964471825.1 uncultured Spirochaetales bacterium | reverse complement strand
GATCAAAAAAACAAACATGGTAAATTTATTGAGATAAGCATAACAGATGAAGGTGTTGGAATGGAAAAAGAAATAATAGATAAAGTATTTGATCCATTCTTCACTACAAAATCATCGGGAAATGGGTTGGGCCTTTCTACCAGTTACTCTATAATAAAACGACATTCAGGCTCAATAAAAATCAGCTCAGTCATCAATCAAGGAACAACTGTTACGATACTTTTACCGGTAATCAAAGATCCTCAAGGGTACTTAACAAAGATCAATGATATTAATACAATTAATGGCGAAGGAATAGCCATTGTAATGGATGATGAAGCCGGTATTCTAGACTATGCATCAAAAACTTTAACAAATATGGGATTTATCGTTAAAACAGCTATGGATGGAAAAGAAGCACTTGCAATATATGATGAAACAACTAAAACCGGAGATAAAATCAATCTGATGATAATGGATCTGACAATCCCCGGTGGAATGGGTGGACAAGAAACTGCGGCTGAAATAAGAAAAAATAATAATGATATCATACTGATCGTATCAAGCGGATACTCTAACTCTCCAATAATGTCAGATTATAAATCATTTGGATTTAACGCAATTCTTTCAAAACCATACACAATAAATGATGTAAGAGCAACCCTCTCAAAGTTTTTTTAAATGTTTAACACGCATTGACTCATAATAAAAGGTAACTTTAGTATCAGATACATCGCCTCACATTAGAGGTAACCGAAATGTTTTTGAGAATTGCCTTTAATTTACGACTAATTTCATCTTTAATTTCAAATGGGTTGAGGTTTTTGAATATATTCATCAATTCATCCTTTTTTAATTGTGAAATGTGTTCAGATTCAATTAAACGTAAATATGGCGTTTTAGGTATATCATATTTTTTTATATATTTACTGTTAATTTTTGTTTTTTCAAGAAGTTTTTGTGAAGGCCTAAAATAATTATTGAATAATGACCAATCTTTAGTGTAAAGATCGTTAATCAACTCCACACAGCTCTCATCTTCCAGACGATCATAGCCAAGAAGCTGGCGAACCTGTGTCCAGTTTTTTTGTTCTACATGCGCATTATCGTTTTTTTTATTGGGTCTTGATCGAGTAAATTTCGTATTTTTACCGTTTTCAGTAAAATATTTTAGTAGGCAGTGATTTAAAAACTCTGACCCGTTATCACAGTCAAATCCTTTAAGCTCGAATGGCAATGCGTTTTCAATATCTTTAATTTGTTTCAAAATCCCTGTTGATCCTTTATTCCATACAGCTCTGTTTTCTGTCCATCCACTATATATATCTGTCATTGTAAGACTCCAAACAAAATCCCCAATTAGTGTATTTCC
>CAYYKD010000010.1:68234-106632 GCA_964471825.1 uncultured Spirochaetales bacterium | reverse complement strand
TGTTCAGTGTCTGTTTGTACTGCATCAATATCTGCTTGACTTGGTACTGGATCAGTTCCTTTCACTGTTATAGTAAAAGTTTTAGTTTCAAAAGCCGGCGGTGTCCCTTTGATAATAGTTGCTGTAATAGTAACTGTTATGTCTGAATCAGTAGGTCTTGTTACAGTAACAGTTCCATCGGTAGCAAAAGACAAAATGCCTGATGGAGTTGCACTCCAGCTTATTGTAGTACCGTTACTTCCTGTTATCGGCACAGAGAAGTTTTGTGTAATCTCATCTGTAGTTGTGTCAGGAGAACTTAATTCGAAATCATCAATTGAGAGTTGTTCAGTGTCTGTTTGTACTGCATCAATATCTGCTTGACTTGGTACTGGATCAGTTCCTTTCACTGTTATAGTAAAAGTTTTAGTTTCAAAAGCCGGCGGTGTCCCTTTGATAATAGTTGCTGTAATAGTAACTGTTATGTCTGAATCAGTAGGTCTTGTTACAGTAACAGTTCCATCGGTAGCAAAAGACAAAATGCCTGATGGAGTTGCACTCCAGCTTATTGTAGTACCGTTACTTCCTGTTATCGGCACAGAGAAGTTTTGTGTAATCTCATCTGTAGTTGTGTCAGGAGAACTTAATTCGAAATCATCAATTGAGAGTTGTTCAGTGTCTGTTTGTACTGCATCAATATCTGCTTGACTTGGTACTGGATCAGGTTTGTTAACTTTTCCCGGTTCACAATTTACTAATGTGATCAGAAGAGTTACTCCAATAGTAAAAAGTGTTGTTGCTACTTTTTTTTGAATCATAAAAAAACTCCTTATTTTAGTGTTAAGAATAGTATGAAATTATAGTTATATTGTTTCTATGTCAAGAAAATTTACAAAGAATTTGTTGTTGTGAGTTTTCTAGAGGTTATATAAGTTGTTGAGATGTTTAAATAAAAAAGCACTCTAATCAAGAATGAATTAGAGTGCTTTTTTTAAAAAATCGTGGTTACGGGATGTAGGTGTAAGTTTCGTTACCTGAACCGTCAAGTTTTGCATATAATATGTAGAGTTTGCCATTGTCATAAACAAGTTTAGGGTTTCTAACACCTGTAGCAAAATCTGTTTTTACTGTTGACCAGTTTGATCCATCATAGGCACTAATAAATGCCTTGTCAGATGAATCTGTAGATACAACCCAAACTTTACCACCACCGACACATATTCCCGGAGTAAATACAGAATCTGTTGTAGTAAAGTCTTCATCTCCCGGAGCATTGTAACCGGTTCTTAAGTCTGTTGTACCTGCAACATAGGCATTGGTCGTGGTTTTATATACAACCGGACTAAATAGATTACTTCCTACAAGTTCCCAATCTGTACCGTTATACTTCATAACAGTAAGTTTTGGATCTGTAAATTTATCATTCCAACCGTTCTGTTGCCATGTTCCGTTGCCTTTATGTCTAGAGTGTTCGTAAGTAGCCGGCTCCACAAATACTATGTAAGGTGTGCCATCTCCCTCTACATACATTTCAGGTTTGAAGGCATAGTACTTCGTTGTACCTGCCACATTAAATTTGTCAGTTCCTAAAGTAGTCATATTTGTTGAGTTAAACGCTAGTGTTGTATCATATTTCTTTACATTGATTCCGGTATGAGTACTTAGTTTTGAAGTGTGAGTCGCTTGATCATCAGCGTTAAAATCACTTGTCTGTGATACCATATACAAATAGTCACCACCCATTTTAACTACGCTCGGTGCATAATTGCTAACAGTTTCTACTGTGCCAAAATCAGCTCCTGTTCTTTTTTGGAAATATTCCGGCCATGCACCACTACTTGAAACCCAGGTACTTAAAGAGAGGTACATTGCAGAACCGTCATTTTTCATAACCATCGCCTGATGACTTGTGTGTGAATTAAGGTTAATATCCTGTTTTTTTACCCATCCATCAGCAGTAGTGTATTTCCAAATATCAACCCAGAGTTGGTGAATACTAGTTTGTGCTTCATTCGCAACAACCCATATATCTCCGGTGAGTTTATTTATTGCAACTCTCGGTTCATTAGTATAACCGCTTAAATTTGCCCCTGATATATCAACCGAATTAGAGAACTGCGGATCTCCCACATTCTGCCAGCCGGTTATAAGATCTGTTTTTTGAACAGTTACTTTTCTAACGGTTCCCGAAACAGTATCAAGAAATCCTGCGTAAATCTCCCCTTTATAGAAGAATGGGACATTATCTCCCAAAACTGTAAGATAATCAGCACTTATTGACAAAATCTCTTTGGTGTCGCGAATTACGAAGTAGAGATAATATGTTCCGGGAGTAACCGGTGCAGCAATTGAAGTAAGTCCGGTTTCATCGGCAGTCGTCATAGTTGCCCCTTCGACAAAACCACCGATATCCCCAACATTACCCATTCCTGAAGGAGCCAGCCAGTAAGCTCTTGCATCAGGTACTGCAGGAACCTGAACTTCTCCGCCCGGTTGATTTTCCTGATCAGGTTCAATCGGATTACGCCATTTAGCATAAACAGTTTTATTACCTGTTGAACCGGCAGGGATATCAGTAATGGAATTTGTAAATGTAGCGTCGGTAAACCAGCCACCAAACACCTTATCAGCTTTTGTAGGTTCGTAAAACACTATTCTTGCAGACTCAATAGTGAAATCATCGGGGTTTAATCCGCTGTTAACACCGCCGTCAAGGATATAATTTATACTATATGTGGCTGTCCACTTAGCATAAAGAGTAGTATTTGCTGAAACAGCATCATCGTTAAAAACCCATTCTTTAGTACAAGTCTCTTCCTTATACCACCCAGCAAATTCATAACCGGATTTTGTCGGTGCAGTAGGTTCAGTTATTTTATGAGTTTGCCAATCATCAAAAACCGGATCAACAGCACTTCCCCCTTGAGAATCAAAATAAACTATATAAGGTACACGAACCGTAAGACTACCAAAAGGTGCGCAAGAAGCAGACTGCCCAAAATCATTTTTCGCCTGTATACCAAATCTATAAGTTTTGCCTCTAAGCAATCCTTCCCATGTATAAGTTGTCGTTGCAGGCGGTATGTCATTTTTTATATAATTCGTACCTAGTAAATCATCACCACCTATAACAAAGCCGGTTTCATTATTTGAGCTATCTGTCCAATCAATTTTTATCTTACCTGTTGCTTCTGTACTTTCAACAAGGCTATATGTAATACTTTCAGGCTTTGCAGGAGCAGCATTAAAATCAGTTAGTACTAAAGTGATATCTTTTGCAGTTGTTAAGTTAGGGCGTACCATAACCATTTCAGATACAACTACAACTACCTTTTCATTAACATCTTTAAGCTTGAATATAAGTAGATAATCCCCTCTATCAACATCTGACTTAGTAAAAGTATAACCTGTTAATTTGTTACTTGAATCTGTAACCCTTGAATATTCAGTATGAAGAACCGCCGGAGATCCTCCAAATGTTATCTGATCACTATAAACCGGGTGATTTGCCGGTAGAAAAAGTCTGATATTAATACTTCCCTTACCTGTTTCAAGCGGTTTAAGGTCAAATGATAAATTTGTGCCTGAGGTTGATATAACAACATCTGTTAATGTCCCTTCAAGGATATCTTTTGTTGCGTATGTTGCCACTAATTTTAAATCCCATGTTCCGGTCTCTATATTAACATTTGCACCCGTCAGGGAGTCAAAATACTTTAAAACTTGAAATTCGGTGTCCCCATCCGTTTTTCCGTATAGCCAATACCTTGAGACAGTCGGAACAGGAACAATAGTTCTTGTTGATGAAGCAAGATCGTTACCCTCATACTTTGCTCCAATATTTATCTTAACAAGTTTCTCTGTAGCTTCTTTAGTGCCATCAAAATTATTTAGTGCTTGCTGACAACTGAAAAAAACAGCTATCATCATAATAGAATAAAATAATTGTTTAAATTTCATTTGAACCTCCTATTAGTTCGTTATTATAAAGTAACATCTTCCTGATGAATTCACACCGTCTTTTTCTACAATAAGCATCAACTCGTATTGCTTTGGAGTTATATTTGTGTCAATCGTGATACTGTTTGTCGTTTTGCCTATTTGAATATCACCATCTATATACCACTGGTAAGTTGCACCATCTATAGCAGTAATACTTACTGTTAAAGCACCCCCTTTTGTAACGGTTTTATCTTCCGGTGTAAAAGTTATTGTTTGATCACCAAAGTTGATTGTTGCCTCTATAGTGTTAGAAGGACCTGTTCCTTTCACAGTTATAGTAAAAGTCTTAGTCTCTGTAACAACCGGATCAGTTCCCTTTGTTATTGTTGCAGTCAAGGTTATCTCTGTATCTTCTACAGGCTGTGTTACTGCTGCATTGCCGTCTGTAAATGTTACAATACCTGTTGGACTTGCAGACCATTCAATCGTTGATCCGTTGGTTCCTGTTGTAGGTACAGTAAAATCTTCAGTAACATCACTTGATGTGTCACTTCCACCAAATACAAAATCATCGTAATCCAGTGCTGCTTTATCTGCCGCTACATCATCGGTTTTTGTTCCTTTCACAGTTATAGTAAAGGTTTTAGTTTCTGTTACAGGTGGAGTCCCCTTTGTAATAGTCGCTGTTATTGTTATTTCTGTGTCATTTACAGGCTGTGTAACTGTTCCGGTTCCATCTGAGAATGTTACTATTCCGCTTGGACTTGCAGTCCATATTATCGTTGAGCCATTATCACCTGTTGTAGGCACAGTAAAATCTTCAGTAACATCGCTTGAGGTGTCAGGTGATGTGAATACTAAATCATCGTAATCAAGTGCCGCTTTGTCGGTAGCAACAGCATCCTCATCACTTAAAGGGCCATCGGTTCCTTTCACAGTTATAGTAAAAGTTTTAGTTTCTGTTACCGGTGGAGTCCCCTTCGTAATAGTCGCTGTTATTGTTATTACTGTGTCATTTACAGGCTGTGTAACTGTTCCGGTTCCATCTGAGAATGTTACTATTCCGCTTGGACTTGCAGTCCATATTATCGTTGAGCCATTATCACCTGTTGTAGGCACAGTAAAATCTTCAGTAACATCGCTTGATGTATCACTTCCACCAAATACAAAATCATCGTAATCCAGTGCCGCTTTGTCGGCAGCAACAGCATCTGCATTAGTAGGCGGCGGCTTTTTAGTTGTGCCGGGTTCACACCCGGAAGCGATCAATAACATAATCAACAAAAATCCAATGAAAAAATTGCTTTTCATCATGTTTGGTCCTCCAAAAAATTAAAAAAATTTAAATATCTTGTTATAGTAACAAACAGATCTTTTAAAATCAATAGTGATTGTTCTATTAAAACTAAGGATTTATACTATAAGAGCCTCGATATTTTTTATTTATTGCTTGAATAAATTAAATTAATTCAATAGTATCGTTTTTAAGTAATACTTTATTTTAAATTTGTAGGGTTATATATTGATGATTTTTCGATTAGTTTTTTCTCGGTTAGTTTTTTCTCGATTAATGTTTTTTTTATTGTTTTATTCTCTAACATTTAATCTCTATCCAAACTTAAGTCAAAGGGTAATAAATGTTGAAGAATTAAAGATGAATAAAATTATTCGCCTTGATGGAGAGTGGGATTTTTATCATGATAGATTTATTTGTTCTTCAGATGATTTGAGAGAGGCACCGGCACGGATTAATGTTCCAGGCGTTTGGAAAGATAGATCATTTGGGTATGGTTCTTATCGAACAATAGTTAAACTGGAGGGCAAACTTCAATCTATAGCCCTATATATCAAAGGGGTTTCTTCAAGTTATAGGTTGTTTGTAAATGGTGAACTTGCAGCAGAGTGCGGCAAACCTGCAAGAAATAAAGATGACTATAAACCTTCCTACAGATCAACCGTAGTTACACTTACAGGATCAGATGAATATGAGATTGTTATTGAGGTCGCTAATTTTTCCCATCGTAACGGTGGGCTTTGGGAAAGAGTAGCTATTGGATTAGAATCTGAAATATTTAAAAGAAACATAATTAATCTTTCTGTTGAATCTCTTCTTATCGGATTTATGATTTTTATGTCAGTGTATCATTTTATTTTATTTTTTATCCGCACCAGAAATAGGTATTATATTACATTTGCATTAACTTCACTGTTTGCCGGTCTGAGTGTATTTATTAGAAATAGACTGCTGATTTATAGTTTTATAGAGATAAATGGTGAGATCTTAAAGAGGTTAGAGTTTGAGACTTATTATCTGACATCACTTTTTTTTATAATGACAATCAGCATACTCTACAATGTAAATAAAAGCAGGTATATATCAGGTTTATTTCATGTAATTACTTTGGGATTTGTTGCAGCAACAATATTTTTACCTGTATATCTGTCTCATAGATTGATAATTTATCATACGGCCATTCTCCCATTAGTTTTTTGTTATATGCTAACTGTAGTGATTATTGATAAGTCAGCTAAGGACACCAGGTTTTACTTGTTTATCCTGGGGGTTGTGGTATTAGTATTTTCGCAGATACACGATGTTTTATATATTATGGGGCTTAACAGAAATGGTTATTCTTTGCCTGCAGCAATGTCGATATATCTTTTTTTACAGACGATTGTTATATCACTTGATTTTATTAATGCCCTTAATAAAGAGGAGTTGTTGACAGAGAAGCTGCTCATCAATAACAATGAACTGAAGTCTAGAATAGATCAGATATCGATATATCAACAGAGGCTCAAAGAACTAAACAATAAGCTGATTCAATCTGAAAAAAATGAACGAAGCAAATTGGCAAAAAATCTGCATGATTCAGTTGTTCAGTTGCTTGGACTTGCAATAACAAAGTTAAAAAAAAATATTTTAAAGATTGATGAGGATGAGGTTGTTGAGGAATTAAACGATATCAGAGAGTTTGTTGAGTCATCGTTAGAGATTTCAAGAAACATGCTCTTTGAATTGCATCCAAGAATGTTATATGATCTGGGTTTAGAGGCGGCCATTAATAAATTGACAGGCGATTTTTCAAAAGACTCAACTATAATTTTTACTCTAAATTATCATCTATTGTTTAAACCAAATGATGAGATTGGTTATGTAATATTTGTGAATCTTAGAGAGTTATATACAAATGCGATAAAGCATTCAGACTGCAGCCGGGTTATTACTGAGGTAAACTATGTGGATAATCATATAGTTGTATCTGTTCTTGATGATGGTATAGGATTTGATTATGTTAAATATTCGGAAGATAAATATAACCATTGCGGATTGTTTGACATATCAGAAAGAATTAGATCGGTTGATGGTAGTATGGTTGTAAAAACCAAAACAGGTAATGGGACAGAGGTTGTCTTATCAATTCCATATATTATTAATAAGGATGAGTATAATGATTAGAGTGTTGATTGCAGATGATCACAATCTCGTTAGAAACGGGATCAGGTTGATATTAAGTGAACAATCTAATATTCAAGTAGTCGGGGAAGCTGATGATGGTGATAAGGCTATTTCTATGGCAAAAGAGCTTAAGCCTGATGTAGTACTTATGGATATAAATTTGCCCGGCACTAATGGCATAGTAGCAACCTCATTGATCAAGAAGAGTTGTCCGGATATCCGGGTTATTGGTTTATCTATGCATAATGATCCTGAGTATGCCAGAATGATGATCAAAAATGGTGCATATGGATATGTATTAAAGAGTTCATCCCCTGATGAGCTTTTTATGGCAATAAATGAGGTGAGAAACGATCGAAAATATATCTGTAAAGATATGACCGAAAAAATGCTAAACAGTTATCTTAGGCTTGAAATGGAAGAGGATAAAGAGGGGTTGAATAGTAAGGAAAGAATGATTGTTAAGTATATATGTGAAGGTAAAAGCAGTAAGGAGATCGCCTCCTTATTAAATCACACGCCTAAGTCTATCGAGATATATAGATCTGAGTTGATGAAAAAAATAGCTGCGAGGTCAATCTCCGATGTCGTAATATATGGCATAAGAAATAAAATCATAGATATTGAATAATCTCTAATTGTCTTTAAATATTTCAAGGTTTGTCTGAATATAGTCAATAATTTTTTTATGTTCCTCTTTGCCTGTTCCTTCGATTGTCATGGGCGGGGCAAATTTCATATAGATAGTATTTTTTCGGTTAATCTTACCCAGATCCTTGACCAGTTTACCATTACCCCAAAAATCAGTCTTTATGGCTACAGGTATCACCTTTACACCGGAATTAAGGGCTAGTTTTACACCGAGTGAGTTGAATTCTTCCGGTATAAACTCAGGTTTCCTTGTGCTTTGCGGAAATAGGATAATGGAGATGTTATTGGATAGTTGGTTTTTTCCATCATTCAGTACAATTTTAAGGTCGTCCCTTGTATTTGCTCTACTTACAACTATCGGATTGCGAGACCTCATGATTGGGCCGAATACAGGGTGTTTTACAAGTGAGTCTTTAACAACGAATGTCACCTCTTTTAGAGGTGCTATAATGCATGGAAAAACCATTGTCTCAAGCGTACTCATATGATTGCTAATGAAGACGACAGGTTCCTTCGTGTTTCTAATATTGTCAATACCGGAAATTTCAAACCTGCCGCCGCAGTCCTCTATTAGTTTAAAAACATCATAGGATGAATCCGACCATTTTTCGGTGTCATACAATCCTTTTCTGGCTACCTTTGCATTTTTAAATACTATCTGAAGGTACTTTAACACAAAATAGAATCTGCTATTTAAAAATAGTCGATCCCAGAATACTCGCTTTTTTTCAATCGGCGTTGAATATGAGTCAGACTTAAAAAATATTTCCATAACTAACAGTTCTCCGATAATGTTTTATGCATTGTTTTATGCATTATTCGCATTATTTTATGCATTATTTTCTGCTGCATCATACTCAGATTGAATATTTTCTACCAGTTTCTTTACAGATATGATCTGATCATTTCTATAGCCGTTAGAACCTGAGCATAGAATCCCTTCCTTTGTGTTACCTTTATGGGCGTTCATAAGTGCCTGTGCTATACAGAAAGAGACTTCCTGATAGTCGCAGGTGTGCAGACATTTGTAGGGACAGGCCTTTGGTTTTCGTTCGCCTTTCAATACTTTGTCAATAAACTGATTTTTAATTACTCTCAGCGGCATCCCTACAGGACTTTTTATTACAATAATATCTTCCTTGTTTTTACAGTTAATGTACTCATTTTTAAATTCAATGCTTGCATCGCACTCATCCGTTGTAATAAATCTTGTGCCTATCTGCACACCGGATGCACCAAGGTCAACTACCTTCTTAATGTCAGCCCCTGTATAGATCCCGCCTCCAACAACTAGTGGTATCTCTTTACCGTAGAGTTTTCCGTATTTATCAAGCACGGCTCTTACTTTTGGAGTCTGAGTCTCATAAGAAAACTCACTGTTTTCAATATCTTCAGTTTTTACGCCCTGATGTCCCCCGGATAGCGGACTTTCCAGAATAATAGCGTCCGGTATGTAGTTATATGAGTTTTTCCATTTCTTAATTATCAATTCGGCTGCCCTGTCCGTAGAAATAATCGGTATCAACTTTGTCTTTGAAGAGGAGGTCAGGAAGGTCGGCAGATTTAACGGAAGACCGGCTCCGCATATTATAGCGTCTATTTTTGACTCTATCGCAGTTTTTACCATGTCACCAAAGTTTGTTAGGGCTACCATTATATTTACTGCAAGCACACCTTTGGTTTTACTTCTTGCAATCTCTATTTGATTGCGTAATGCACGAATGTTTGCATCTATATAGTTCTTGTACAGATCCACTTCAAGAAACCCCGGGACAACAGCAGAGATAGTCCCGACACCACCCTGGTTAGCTACAGCAGAGGCCAGGCCTGAAAAAGATACCCCAATCCCCATTCCGCCTTGAATAATCGGCAGTTTTATCTCCAGATCACCTATCATAAAAGATTTCATTATACTAATTACCTCAACTTATTTACTAAATTAAAAATGTTTATAGGAAAAAATATAGAATATGTCAACAATTTAAACTGTCAAAAATAAAAAGTGTCAAAAAAATTACAATAAAATCAGTATGATGGGGGATTCGGTTAGAGGTGTCAGGCTATTTGAAAAAAAACAATTATTTTTGTGCCTCTTTCAGAAGGTTATAGTGGCATCTCAGTAATTCACCCGATTTCTCATCCCTTAGATGGAGGCCGTTACCGTTGCACCATTTGAATTCTTTGCAGTTCTTACATTCCCCTTGTTTGAGCCATCTTCTATCACGCATAACTTGAAATCTATTGTTCCAAACATCCATAAAATCGTCCTTATAGATGTTTCCCTGGATATAATCGCCTCTAAGGCTTGGGCAGGCTGATATTCCGCCGTCTGCAAGTACTGATCCAACATTGACGCCGGCTCTGCAAAAGAACATTCCGTCTCTAACTGCAAATTCATAGTTGCCGACATACCCCTCACATGAGAATTCTGCTGAAATTCGCCCCTCTTTACGGGTTTCAACAATAAAATCCATGAGAATTTTAAATTCTTCAGGAGTCAGGTCCATATCGGGATTGTTATGAGATCGTCCCTTAGGGAAAATTGTGAACATTCGCCATCTCTTTAGTCCGGCATTTATGAGGGTTTCTTTGATTTTGTTCAACTCTCCTATGTTTTTTCTGTTGACACAGGTTACAACATCAAAGATCAAGTGTTTGGTATTTACTGCAAGTTTAATTGTGTTCATTGCGTTATCATAAGACTTCGGGTGGTTCCTCAACCAGTTATGGCTATCCTTTAGGCCATCAAGACTGACTGTTAACGAGCGAAGTCCTGATTTTATGAGTCCTGCAAATCTCTTCTCGGTCATGCTAAACCCGTTAGTGACCATGCCCCATGGAAATTCTCGCTTAAAGAATGCCATGCCGCACTCCTCCAGGTCATCACGCATTAAGGGTTCTCCGCCTGTTAGTACAATAAGTGTCTTATGCGGATTAAAATTGAGCATGACCTGATCAAGTACTTTAAGGAAGTCCTTAAGGGGCATATCCTTCACTTCACTTGTTTTCTGGCAATCACTACCGCAGTGAAGACAGTTAAGGTTGCACCGCAGCGTTAATTCCCAAAAGAGGTAGGTTAGATCGTGTAGTTTTGTCTCAGCCCTTTGATAGATCCTGTTTAGACTGAACTTGAGTTTTTTTCCAAGAGGTATTTTCATTTAGTGCTACTATATCTCTTCAAGTGTTATGTCAATTTTTTTAATTTTTTTACCATAATCAATATCGTTTGAGTAATCAGCAGTTACATCGTTAAAATCTACTGTAACATCTTTATTTTGGTATTCGCCGTTCTCTGCACCATCAATATCTTCAACTTTATTTTTAAAAGGAGTTATATATGACAAAATTAATTATAAGTATATTATTTTTTCCTTCAACAATCTCGGTTTCATAATCACCCTCTGCGTTAGTTGAAACAGCGTTATAATAATCAGAGTCCTGGTTAAATTGAGGAACCAGTTTTACAGATATACCCGGTATCGTGTCTCCCGAAGCATCTTTTACTACTCCGTTTGCCTGAAACTGATAAGTTGTATATGGAACACCGTATTCAACAGCCGGTCCGTAACAGCAAGCAAAACCTAATATTCCCAGAACAGCCGCCAATCCGCCTACAATCATTCTTAGAATTTTTTTTGTCATTTAATTTGCCTCGTTTAGTTATTAATATTTAAATCTGTTAGTCTCTAACAAAAATAATTAATTATTATTTAATTATTATATTGCATTATAGAATTTCTGCAAAGTTTTTGCAAAGAACTTTTAGTATTATATATCCAATTTATAAAAATATCAACGGTTTTTTTTAAAAAAATAAGTTCGTGCTGCGATTTAATTATTACGCATTTTATTGTGGATAATATACTTTTTGGTAGATCAATTCTTTACCAATAATTTTTAGATGAATCCCAAAAGTACTCATAATAAGGTGACTCAAGCCATGGAGTTTGTATATTTGGTTCGGTAGAATCAATTTTGCCGTCTGTAACATTTATATAAAAAACTTCTCCTCCATTCCATGTATTAATATTAAATGTGTTGTTACCTTGCTGTGTCCCGAGAACCCGATGTATTTCAATTGGGCCATTTCCTTCATTATTACTCCACTCAAGATGGGTATCATTGTCACAAGTAAAGGAATCTGCTGAATTTATCTTAATAAAAAATGCATTGTCATCCAGATAATATCCAAATATTTTAGCAATTCCGTCTTCAGAAAAGCATACCGTAGTATACTCATCACATGCTATTAATCGGATATCCGATTGGGTTCTCATGCCATCTTTAATTACTCTTGCCAATATAACGATAGATCGTCCCATTCTATTTCTTTCAGACCAGTGAGTATCAGTGATTATATTTTCCATCATCGGTATCTCAAAAAAATTATCATGGTTTTCAAGAGTTACATCAATTCCTTCATCAATCGTTACATAAGGATCATCTAGTGCTTGTTTAGATATAATTGAGCCTGTTGTGCCACCCGGGGCATGAAGAAGCTTTCCCATGCTATGCATTCCAGCACTTGTTCCTCCTTCCGGGATTCTTTTTTCAGCATCAACAGCAGTCAACTCATTAATAGCTTTTTCTATTTTTGTGTCATTCTAAAGGTTGTAATATGCAGTTTGATCCCCTCCATCCAAGAAAACCGCTTCTGCATTTTTTAAGGTGTTGTAAACAAAGCTGTAATTAGCTTTATTAGTACTATCTACTAACAAAATTGTGACAGAGTTAAACCCTATCTTTTAAATTGTTATTTGCCCATTAATCTTAGTTACTATCTATTTAATTTAAAGTCAACATAACAAGATCACCCCCATCGGCTTTTATTTTCATCCACTCAAGTGAACCAGGTGGAGTCCCACCATCTCCAATAAGCATAACTCCGAATGAACACGAATTTGTCGTTTTGTCAATTTGATTACCATATCTTTTTTAAATCTTTTGCTGATAATGTTTTGTGTGGTATCCTTCATGAAAGAATGATTGAGCTGCATGTAAAACCTACTTTTAAAAGATTGGCTTTTTGGTCAGGATATTTTTTCAAGAGGCTTTGTATATATTAACATAGGAAAATTCAATAAATTGATTGTCTTATTTTACCCTGTATCCTCCGCCTATACTTACCGAGTAATCAAGGGAGATTATATAGTTTTCAAAATTGGTTCCTATAAAACCGCCATTATACGGATTATAATAGACTGACCATAAAAAACTCGATGAAAAGCAAACTTCATGACGAAGAACTATATAATTGTTATTTTTAGACTTAAATTTTGATTCCCACCCCAAAGAAACTCCCAAATCAAAATCCGGCATGGCAACAGGAGTAATATAATTTGATCTTATTGCCTCATAAGTACGATTAAGTGCAAGAAAATTATATTTGGTCTCCATTGATAATCCATAGTAGATTGAATTTGTTTCTTCTTTTCCGAATTTTTTGTCGATATCATAACTTCCAATAATTTTAAGCCCTACATCTGGTCCCAGCATGCCGTACTTTGATCCGTTAAAACTCCCGCTCCAACCTCCATAGATACCCATAAACGGAAGGAGTGCAAGATGATGTCCACTTTTGTTCAGTACTTGAGCTTTTATTCCAACATCGAGAAAGTTAGAAATATTTGGTATCTGCGGATAATAGTAAATCAAACTTGAAACGCTTGACTCCAATCTTATTTGCATTTCGAGGTTTTCCTTCAAGCCAATTCTCTGATCCAGTTTCATGCCAAAGTTAAAACCGCCTATTTCAGAAAAAGAAGCACCAAGATCACAGCTAAAAGTAGTCTCAAGCTCTTTTGGTTTAAGTGTTTCAGCTGTCTGATTGATACTCATGGTCCTGCAGTTTATTAAAGTAAGAGCAACAATAATTAGTAATATATATTTTTTTATCATTTTAACATCCTTTTATTCAAATATCATGTTTGATACATCCTGCATTAGAAATCCTATGCTCAAATTCGCACCTATATTTGTAAGTAGAATGATAGTGGTATCCTCATCAACAAATCTACAAAATAAACTTGAATGAGCAAAAGTATTGCCTCCGTGATGAATAAGTCTGTGAGTTTTACCCGCCGCAACATACTCATTATCAATCATCCAACCGTAACCATAATTCCACTTATAAGTAGTAAAAATTGCGGAATTATTTGGAGTCTGTATTGTAAACATCAGGTTTTTTGACTCATTAGTCAAAACACTCTCTGTATACAATGCCCTGTCCCACTTATAGATATCTTCTACAGTGGATATCACTCCTCCGCAACCGTACATCAATGACCAATGAAACTCCTTTTTATACTGAAATCCGTTTGGTGTCTTAAAGTAACCTGTTGCGACATCGCTTATTTGAGAGTCATCTGATACTGAGAATGTATCGGTCATCCCCACTACATCAAAGATGTTATCTTTCAAAAACTGATGAAAATTGACACCCGAGACCTTCTCAACAATCACTGCCAGAAGATAGAAATTAGAGTTGTTGTAAGTAAATTTCTCACCGGCACTGTAAACATTTGGTTTCGTGAACTGTACTGAAAGAAACTCGCTTTGAGTGTAGTTTTTGTAAGAATCAGCATTAATCAGATAAGAAGAATAATCATATATTCCGGACGACATCGATAAAAGATGGTGGATAGTTACATCTTTTGCCTGAGCGTACTCGGGAAAGTACCTGGTTATGGGGTCTGTCAAACTCAATTTACCCTGCTGTTTTAGAATCATTATTGCAGTTGCGGTAAACTGCTTTGACATTGAGCCGATGTAAAATTTAGTTTTATTCGTGCAAACCGCATCTTTTTCTAAATTGCTGTACCCGTACCCCTTACTCAAAAGTACCTCCCCATTTTTTGCAACAAGCACTGATCCCGAAAATATTTGTTTATCAGCCCAACGCTGAAAATAATATTCGAGTCTTTCGTTTGTGGTGCCACCTATCTTAAAAGCACACGAATTGATAGTAATCAATGCTATCAAGATCAACAACGAATTTAATTTAAATCTTTTTGTCATTTTTACTCCCCTACTTCTAAAAGTAAAAAAAAATTGTACAAGCAATCTGTTCATTTTAAGTCCTTAAAACAAATTTTTAATTAAAAAATTTTTATAAAATATAAGCTTTTTTTGAAATAAAACAACATTAATTATTAAAATCCTTTATGTGGAGGCTCTTGCAAAAATCCCTTCAGTGTTTTTGCTTGATCTTTTATTTGTTAAACGAGCGTCAAATTGCGACAAAAACTATTCAAATAATGTAATTATTCTCGAGTTTTTTTGCCTCACTTTTCCTTGTTTTCCAAAAAAATATACTTCGCAAAAATTCAAAATTTATTTTTGCAAGAGCCTCTGTGGTAATGTCCTGCTGCGATTAAATTTTCGGCAGATAGTTTTTTTGTGCAATAATTTTGTTAGAATAATTCTGTAGTAATAATTGTTATAATAATTTTGTTTTTTTATTTTTTTTGTGTATAATTGATTATTCAAATTAAATTAATGAGGTGGAGAATAATGAAAACTTTTAAGGTAAAACCCGTTAAAAAGAACAGGCAGCTAAATAATGCCGGTAAGACAGTTCTTACTACTGCTGTGTTGGGTGCTGTAGCATCGACAAGTTGTTTTCCTGTAGTAGGTCTGCCAATGTTTAATTCTTATACAAAAGCAAAAGCATTGAGTATTATTAAGGAGCAGTTCTCCAGTGAGTTATCAATCGATCTTTCTACAGATATAGCTGTGAACATTACAGATGGAATTGATGATATAATATTTGTTGCTGATCTCTATAATGCTGATCATAAAATTGCTGTTGAGATCACTGATAGATACGATTATAGTGATCTGTCTGATGATCTCATATTGTCAAAAAGTGAATCCGAGTTAATCAAAGACAATAAATTTGCAGATCATGATATTCTAAATATCGACTCCCTTTCTGAGTACTCTTTTGAGTACGATCTGCAAAAGTTTATTGATTACCTAAAGAATTAAGAATGACGCTTGAGCTTATTTTGACTACCAACTGCAATCTTGATTGCGGTTATTGTTATTACAAGGGGATAGAGAGCGGAATTATGTCAATGGAGACAGTCAGAAGAGCGGTCGACCTGTTCTGCTTACTGGCTATAGAGAAACAACAAAAAATCTTGTTTATTACCTTCTTTGGTGGCGAGCCATTGTTAAATAAAGAGCTTATCTATCAAGCAGTAGACTATGCTGATAAAAACTATTCGGATAGGATCAATCTGAGGTATGCCCTTGGAACAAACGGGACACTTCTTGATGATGATTTTATAGGTTTTATCAAGAGAAAAAATTTTATTGTTCATCTTTCGATTGATGGTCATGAGGCTATTCATAATAAAAATCGCCCCTCTAAGGATGGGGAGAGTTTGTTTAAAAATATTGTGTACTCAATTGAAAAACTGACCGGTGAGGGTGCTTGTGCCGGTGAAAGTCCTGCTACTGAAAACAGTTACAACAATTTATTCGCTGTGACGGTAATCACAAGAGACTCGCTTGCACATATGCCTGAGATGATTGATTTTATATTATCAAAAAAAATAGATAATATTATTCTTACTGTGGATTTTGGTGATAAATGGGTCGTAGGTCTATATCGAAAACTAAAAAGATTCTATACGGTTCTCTTAAAGAGGTATATTGATCTTAAGAAAAGCGGTAGCCCCTTATCTATAAGCCTGTTTGACGATAAGATAAATCTCATAAATGCAGGTAGCAGTTATAAAAAAAGCTGCTGTAATATTGGAAAAGAAAATTTTGTTGTCAACCCGGATGGTGATATATTTCCATGCACAAGGTTTGCAAATAGGTCAAAGGGTGCGGATTATTCGATAGGTAATATTTTTAAGGGGATTGTGAGTGAAAAAATCGATGTTATAGATAAGGCACGGGAGAATGACAAGGTGGAATGTAAGGCCTGTGAGATTAGGGATATCTGTCTTGGGAATTCATGTTCATGCATTAGCTACTCAACAACGGGAATGATAGATGGTGTGTCCCCGTTTATATGTGAGCATGAGCGGATGCTTGTGAAACTGATCAAAAAGTTTGTTTGAATTAACCCGCATTATTCATTCATATCTATCGTACCCACAACAGATTAAGGTTATCTCGAAAAACTTCATTCGAGTAAGTCTTAAGCTATTTTATAGTTGAACTCAAAAAATGAGTACTAATAGAGTATATTTTTCTTTACAATTTTAGTTTTTTTTTATAGAATACGCTAATTTATTAGCTGGATTTTGCCAGGTGATACCTTCTAAAAATATCTAAAATACAAACGGAGAAACCTATGAATGACTTAAAAAACCTTAAAGAATACGACCCTGATCTGTATAGAGCTATCAATGAGGAGCTTGACAGACAGAAATTTAAACTTGAGATGATCGCAAGTGAGAATATTGTAAGCGAGAGAGTTCTTGAGGCACAGGGAAGTGTATTGACGAATAAATACGCTGAGGGGTATCCGTCTAAGAGGTATTATGGTGGGTGTGAGTTCGTTGATATAGCAGAGGATCTTGCAAGAGACCGTGCTAAGAAGATATTTAACTGTGAGTATGTTAATGTACAGCCTCACTCAGGCAGTCAGGCGAATATGGGTGTCTATTTTAGCGTCCTTAATCCGGGCGACACAATACTTGGTATGAATCTTTCGCATGGTGGTCACCTTACACATGGTGCTCCTGCAAATTTTTCAGGAAAACTCTTTAAGATTGTAAGTTACGAGGTTTCTCAGGATACAGAGGTGCTTGACTACGATGTTATTGAGGCAACTGCTAAGAGAGAAAAACCAAAACTTATAATTGCCGGATATAGTGCGTATCCAAGAGTTATTGATTTCAAGAGATTTCGAGAGATAGCGGATTCGGTAGGTGCATATCTCATGACTGATATGGCACACTTTGCGGGACTTGTTGCTGCCGGCCTATATCCATCACCAATTGAACATTCACACTTTGTAACTACAACAACACATAAGACTCTAAGAGGGCCGAGAGGTGGAATGATCCTTATGGGTAAGGATTTTGAGAATAAGATGGGGCTTGTTGCACCAAAGTCCGGTAGAATAAAAATGATGAGTGAGATTATAGATAGTAATATTTTCCCTGGGATACAGGGTGGGCCTCTTATGCATGTTATAGCTGCAAAGGCGGCTGCGTTTAAGGAGGCTCTTGAGCCGGCATTTAAGGATTATCAGAAACAGGTGCTTGCAAATTGTAAGGCTCTTGCACAGGCACTTAAGGATAAGGGGTTCAGGTTAGTGTCGGGTGGTTCAGATAATCACCTGTTGCTTGTTGACCTTTCTACTAAAAATGTAACCGGTAAGCAGGCTGAAATTTCTCTTGACAATGCAGGTATTACGGTAAACAAAAATGGTATCCCGTTTGATAAGCAACCGGCTACCATTACCAGTGGTATAAGAGTAGGTACTCCGGCTCTAACAACTAGAGGGATGAAAGAGAAGGAGATGGTTCAAATTGCAGGCTGGTTCAATGAGGTTCTATCAAAGCCTGATGATGCATCTGTTCAATTAAAAGTTGCTAAGGAAGTTAAAGCACTTTGCGAAAAATTTCCAATATATAAATAAAATTAAAAACAATAAGGTAGTTTATGAGTGATCACAAAGAGTACGATTCGTCAAATATTCAGATATTAGAGGGGCTTGAGCATGTGCGGAAAAGACCCGGTATGTATATCGGTTCAACCGGAATTGACGGCCTTCATCATCTTGTATGGGAGGTTGTTGATAACTCTATAGATGAAGCTCTTGCAGGGCACTGTAATGAGATATTTGTTACTATACATACAGATAACTCTGTTTCTGTCTTGGATAATGGGCGGGGAATTCCTGTTGATGTTCATAAAGACACAGGTGTTTCTGCTCTTGAGGTTGTATTAACAAAGTTAAATGCAGGTGGTAAATTCGATAAGGATTCATACAAGGTGTCAGGAGGACTGCATGGAGTTGGGGTGAGTGTGGTAAATGCTCTCTCTGAAGAATGTGAAGTCTCTGTTTATAAGGCAGGTAATATTTACTATCAGAAATTTATTCGTGGTGCGCCTGTTGAACCTGTTAAGGTTGTTGGTGAGTCGGGTCTTAAGGGGACTAAGGTTCGTTTTAAGCCGGATCATCAGGTTTTCTCAGAACTCGAATTTCATTATGATGTTGTAGCTCATAGATTGAGAGAACTTTCCTTTCTAAATAAGGGGATCTCAATTCATCTTAAGGACGAAAGGGGTGAAGATCCGAAAGAACAGACCTTCATGTTTGAGGGCGGAATAGTTTCGTTTATTCAATACGCTGATAAAAGTAAGAAACCTCTTCATCAGCCAATCTATATTAATCACATAACTGATGATATTGAAGTTGAAATAGCTATGGAATACACAAGTGCCTATACTGAGAATATCTATACATTTGTTAACAATATAAATACTCATGAGGGTGGAACGCATCTGAGTGGTTTTAGATCGGCACTTACAAGAACTATTAATGATATAATGAAGAAACTTAAACTTCAGAAAAAAAACATTGAGAAGCTTGAGGGTGAGGATGTAAGAGAAGGTTTGACTGCTGTTATCTCGATTAAAATTGCAAATCCGCAGTTTGAGGGTCAGACTAAGACAAAACTGGGCAATAACGATGTTAAGGGGCTTGTTGAGACTATTACAGGGCAGGAACTAACTAAGTTTCTCGAGGAAAACCCGGAGTCTGCAAAAATAATAGTTAATAAGGCTACAGAGGCGTTTGAAGCAAGGACAGCTGCACGAAAGGCTAGAGAGACAGCCAGAAGAAAAAGTGCCCTTGATACAATGGGTTTACCCGGTAAACTTGCGGACTGTCAGGAGAGAAACCCGGAGACAACAGAGATATATCTTGTTGAGGGTGACTCAGCAGGCGGTTCTGCTAAGCAGGGAAGGGATAGGAAGTTTCAGGCGATACTTGCCCTCTGGGGTAAAATGCTTAATGTTGAGAAGACGCGGATAGATAAGGTAATCGGAAATGAAAAACTTCAGCCGGTTATCGCAGCAATTGGTGCCGGTGTAGGTGAGGACTTTGACTATGCTAAGGTTAGATATGGCAAGATAATCATTATGGCCGATGCGGATGTTGACGGTTCCCATATCAGAACTCTTCTTTTGACATTCTTTTTTAGATACATGAGGCCGCTTGTTGATAATGGAAATATCTATATAGCTATGCCGCCTCTCTATAAGATAGAAACTAAGGGGCAAAAAAAAGAAGTTTATTACGCATTTTCTGAGCCGGAACGAAATAAGATAATGGAACAAAATGGGCTTGACAGTAATTCGGTTAATATTCAGCGATATAAGGGTCTCGGTGAGATGAATCCTGAGCAACTCTGGGAGACAACTATGAATCCGGAGACACGAAACATTACAAAGATTGGGCTTGAGGATGAGTATCTTGCGGATGAGATGTTTTCTACTCTTATGGGCTCAGATGTAGAGGTTAGGCGGGATTTTATTAATAAAAATGCTACCTATGTTACAAATGTGGATATATAGAGTTTTATAGAAGCCATTAAGTAAATGAGTAAATGAATTAGTAATTGAATAATTAAGTAAATTATGAATACAACAATGACCTGTGAAAAAAGCAAAAACGCCAAATTGGTTTCTACAAAAACCTCACTCATCTTTTTATTATTTTTGATTTTATCACTTGTAGTAATCGGGTGTAAAAAGGCTCCCTCAATATTTGATAACAGTGACCTCTCTAGAAAAAACTTTGCAGGTGAGAGGTTACAGTCTGCTTCATTTAAGAATGCAGTTTTGAAGAGTGCAGTGTTTACCGGTTCAGACTTAAGAAAAAGTGATTTTACCGGTTCAACATTAAGCGGTTCAATACTTAGTAAGACTGATCTTAGGGGTGCAATATTTAATAATACTGATCTTTTTAGTGTAGATTTTAGCGGTTCAAATCTAAGCGGACTATCATTGAACAATCTCGATCTAAGTTATGCTGACTTTACCCATGCTAACTTAAAAAAAACAGATCTATCAGGTTCAAATCTAACGGGTGCTGTTTTTAGCGGTGCGGTAATTGAGGGTGCAAATCTAAAAGGGTCGAATGCGAGTCTAGATGCACTTTACAATGCAAGGTCATTGAAGGATACCATTCTACCTAATGGATCAAAATATATTCATCTAAAGGAAAAAAAATAGAGGCTCTTGCAAAAATAAATTTTGAATTTTTGCGAAGTATATTTTTTTGGAAAACAAGGAAAAGTGTATCAAAAAAACGCAGAATAATTACATTATTTGAGTATTTTTTGTCACAATTTGACGAGTGTTTAACAAAAAAAGCTCAAGCAAAAACACTGAAGGGATTTTTGCAAGAGCCTCAATAGTTTATCACAAATATTTTACTTGAATTATTCATGGATTTAACATATAATCTCTTAAAATTTTTTATGGGGTGATTTATGGGTATCAGTATAGTAGGATACGGAAAAATGGGCAGACAGATCGAAAAGGTTTTGATTGAAAAAAAGATAAAACCTGTATCAATTATTGACAGGTATGCTCAAGGGGCAACACACAAGGATATATCAGCAGCATCTCTCAAGGGAGTAAGTGTTGTTATAGATTTTTCATCGCCCTCGGCAGTTTTTGATAATGTTAATGCCTATATAAAACAGGGTGTTTCAGTTGTTATGGGAACGACAGGCTGGTATGATAAATCAGATGAGATAAAACAAGCAGTGGGAGATAAGATCGGATTTATCTGGTCAGGTAACTTTTCTCTCGGTGTAAATATATTTTTCAGGATAGTTAAAGAGGCCGGTAGGGTATTTAATAAATTTGAGCAGTACGATCCATATAGTTATGAGATTCATCATAATGAGAAACAGGATAGTCCATCAGGAACTGCCATTATGATCTCAAATTTACTATTGGATAAATTAGATAGGAAAAATACAATAGTTACAGAAAAGCTTGATCGTAAGATAGAGCCGTTTGAGTTGCACACAGCTTCAATTAGGGGCGGTAAAGTTCCCGGAACACATGTTGTTTCGTTTGATTCTATGGTTGACTCAATTGAGTTAAAGCATACTGCAAGAAATAGAGAGGGGTTTGCTGAGGGGGCAGTTTTGGCTGCTCAGTGGATCAAGGGAAAGAAAGGTTTTTTTAATATTGATGATTTGATGAATTCTATTATATAGGAGTAGTTTATGTTAAAGGGTGTATATACAGCTATAGTAACGCCATTCAATAGTGATGGTAGTTTTGACGAGGGAAGATTTAGAGAATTAATTGAGTTGCAGATAAAATCAGGTGTTGCCGGTATTTTGCCTTGCGGTACTACCGGTGAATCTCCGACACTCAATCATGATGAACACAACAGAGTTATTCAGGTTTGCTGTGATCAGGTAAGGGGAAGATGCGAGGTGATGGCAGGTACAGGTAGTAATTCCACAGATGAGGCTATCTACATGACAAGTCATGCAAAAAAGGCGGGGGCAACTTCTTCGTTGCAGGTCGTTCCTTACTATAATAAGCCATCGCAGAAAGGGATGTACGAACATTTTAAAAAGATTGCTGATGAGGTTTCATTGCCTGTTATTATCTATAATATACCCGGCAGAACAGGTATAAATATGGAAACGAAGACTTTGGCTGAACTGGCAAAACACAAGAATATCGTTGGTGTTAAGGAAGCTTCCGGTTCAATTGCACAGATGATGTCTGTGATTGATGCTGTTCCTTCAGATTTTTCTGTACTATCGGGAGATGATAAACTAACACTTCCGCTTATTGCGGTCGGTGGGCATGGTGTAGTGTCTGTTGCCTCTAATGTTATTCCATTAGAGATGGTAAAATTCGTAGAATTAGGTTTGAAGGGTGATATTTCAGCTATGAGAAAAGAGCATTACAGGCTTATGGAACTTTTCGATAAACTCTTTATTGAAACAAATCCATTACCTGTTAAGAAAATTCTTGCACTGGTTGGAAGGATTGAGTCTTCTTATAGGCTTCCGATGTGTGAGCCGTCTGAGGATTCGGTTGGAATTCTAAGGGACCTTGTAAAGAAATATAATATTAAATAGATATAAAGAGCCTGTAGAAAAGTTATTGTATTTAAGCGACCGGGAAATGAGAATTCTAATTAAAATATTTAATTATTGAATATTTGATGACGGCCGGGGTATAGGTTGAGAAGCACGATATTATTGTTGTGCATCACCATGAACAGATCACTTAACAATGGACTGGTCATATCATCATTAATGAAGTATTAGGCGTAGGTAGTCTGATAATTGTATTATTGGTGAAGAATTATACATGGATTGGTTTTGATATAATATTTTTTGAGTAGGCTCAAAATTGAAGAGGTGAGAATGTCATCAAGTACTAAAGGTGCAACAGCAACAAAGATTAAGATTGATAAACCGAAATTATATAAGGTAATACTTCTCAATGATGACTATACAACAATGGAGTTTGTAGTAGAAGTTATAGTGAAGGTGTTTCATAAGTCACATGAAGAGGCTGAAGTTATTATGCAAAGTGTTCATCAAAACGGCAAGGGGATTGTTGGAACATATACCTATGATATTGCTATAACAAAGAGTATGCAGGTTCAGGAACTTGCTAAACAAAAAGAGTTTCCTCTTAAGTCAATAGTCGAAGAGGTATAGAAGATGTCAAATAAAATAAAGGGTCAGATGGATAAATGATGCAATTTGAAGAAACAGCAAATAAAATATTAACTAATACATTCAATGATGCGAGAGAAAAAGGTTATGAATATATTACAACAGAACATTTTCTGTATATGCTCCTCTCAAATGAAGAGGGAAAACAGCTCATCTCCGGGTGCGGTGGTGATATTAAATCACTTAAACTTAAACTAAGCAAGCATCTTAAGGAATCAGTTCCGGTTGTTGCAAACTCAGAACCGGTTGAATCTTTTAGTTTTCAAAATGTGATTCAGAATGCAGCTCTTCATGTTGCATCGGCCGGCAAGGAGACCATACGGATAGGTGATCTTGTCGCAGCAATATTTGACGAGAAGGAATCATTTGCCGCATACTACTTAAAGTCAGCAGGAATTAAAAAGCTAAGTATACTGGAGTATATTTCTCATGGGATTGATCAGGATGATTTTGAGGAATATGATGATCAGCCTGATGACTTTTTTCTTGATGAAGATGATGAGTTTGATGCAGAACAGAAGATGCTGTCAAGTAAAGATTTTTTAAAGAATTTTACATACGATATAACAGAGAAGGCCAGGAATGGTGAACTTGACCCGTTGATAGGTAGGAAGGACATTTTAGATAGAACAATTCAGGTGCTTTGCAGAAGGCTTAAAAATAACCCTATCCATGTAGGCGATCCGGGTGTTGGTAAGACTGCAATTACTGAGGGGCTTGCACAGATGATTGTGGATGGAAATGTGCCTGCAATTCTGAAGGATTTTAAGATACTCAATCTTGATATGGGTGCAATGATTGCCGGTGCAAAGTATAGAGGGGATTTTGAGCAGAGGCTAAAAAAGGCACTGACTGAGATACAGAAGATGGAAAAGGCTATAACCTATATAGATGAGATCCATACGCTGGTTGGTGCCGGTGCGTCTAACTCAGGCTCTATGGATGCCTCGAACATCATCAAGCCTTTTCTACAGAGTGGCAAGTTAAGGGTTATCGGCTGTACTACCTATGATGAATACAAGAAGATATTTGATAAGGATCGTGCCTTATCAAGGAGATTTCAGAAAATTGAGATCCCTGAACCGACAGTGGAACAGACTGTAGAGATATTGAATGGCCTTAAGGACAAGTACGAGCAGCATCATAAAGTGGTATATACTACTGAGGCGTTAAGATTAACGGCGGAACTTTCCGGAAAGTATATTAATGACAGGCATTTGCCGGACAAGGCGATAGATGTAATCGATGAAGCCGGTGCTAATGCAAGGATAAATGCTGTCGGTGATGAGGTTGCAACAGTTGATGAGAAGATCATTGAAAAGACAGTCTCACTTATGGCTAAGATACCGGAAAATAGCGTGTCTACAAATGAGATAGATAAACTAAAAAGTCTGGAGGATGAACTTCAGCGGGTTATTTTTGGACAGAATAAGGCGATACACTCAGTTGTTAAATCTATTAAGAGATCGCGGGCAGGTTTCAATGCTCAGAATAAACCGGTTGCATCATTTCTATTTGTTGGTCCTACAGGTGTCGGCAAGACAGAACTATGTAGACAGCTTGCAACGGTCTTTGGTATCCCTCTATTGCGGTTTGATATGAGTGAGTATCAAGAAAAACATACTGTAGCAAGACTTATTGGAAGCCCGCCGGGCTATGTCGGATATGAAGAGGGTGGTCTTTTAACAGATCAGATCCGAAAAACCCCTTACTGTGTACTTTTGCTTGATGAGATTGAGAAGGCACATGAGGATATATACAATGTGTTGCTTCAGATAATGGATTATGCAACACTTACTGAGAATAATGGTAAGAAGGTAGACTTCAAGAATGTAATTATTATTATGACCTCAAATGCCGGTGCAAGAGAGATTGGACGATCAATGGTTGGATTTGGAGAGCGGAAAATTGATAGGGGCAACATCATGCGTGAGGTCGAACGGATCTTTTCACCTGAGTTTAGAAATAGAATTGATGAGATAATAACTTTTAATCCTCTTGATAGACCGATGGCACTGATGATAACAAAACGAAATATTGATGAGTTTAAGGGTGTACTACGGGATAAAAATGTTGATCTTGTCGTAACAGATGAGTGTTTTGAGTGGCTTGCGAATAAGGGGTTCTCATCAGTCTATGGGGCTCGTGAGATTCTTAGGCAGATTCAGGAAAATATCAAAGGTTTCTTTGTTGATGAGGTGTTATTTGGTAAGCTTAGAGATGGCGGTAGTGCTGTTGCTGAGATCGAGGAAAATGTAATTAAAATTCGAGTTGTCTAGATGTATAGGTTATCCGATACTGAGATAAGTTTTCCTCACCCTGACTGTGCTGATGAAGATGGATATCTTGCCTATGGAGGTGATCTATCTATAGAGAGGCTCTTTTTTGCGTATCAGTGGGGTATTTTCCCGTGGTATAGTGAACAACCTATACGCTGGTGGTCGCCAGATCCTCGGTTTGTCTTATTTCCTGATAGAATTAAAGTTTCATCATCAATGAAAAAGATCTTAAAAAAGGGCATTTTCAATATCACATTTAATCAAGAATTCAGTACTGTCATGAAAAAATGCAGAGATCAACGAATAGATGCTGAGGGGAGTTGGATAGGCGATGAAATGATCGATGCCTATACAGAGTTGCATAGACTTGGATTCGCTCATTCTGCAGAGGCATGGCAAGATGGTCAGCTGGTAGGTGGGCTCTATGGCGTAAGATTGGGGAATGTCTTCTTCGGGGAGTCGATGTTTCATACTGTTACGAATGCCTCTAAGGCAGCGTTCATCACTATGGTTGAAAATCTAAGATCTACCGGATGTGTCATAATTGATTGTCAAGTAAAAACTGACCATCTAGAATCCCTCGGTGCAGAGTTTATACATCGAAAAGATTTTCTAAATATTCTCGAACACGAGGTAAGGGCTAAATTGTAAAGACACTTTTTTATTTACTTCTAAAGAGGATCAAGCAAAAACACTGAAGGGATTTTTGCTGGGAGCCTCTAAATGTAGAACATATTAGATGGTTTTGTTGTTTCCATGTCTATTAGATCTTTCAGTGTGTATTTGATAAGGACACTCTCAATAGCATTTTTTAATTCAACCCATACACTGCGGGAAACACATTGTGTTGTTCTTTCGCACTCGCTATTTGTTTCTGTACAGGGAACTATGGATAGATCCCCTTCAAGTGTTTGAGCAATCTCTAAAACTGTTATTTTTTCAGGAGGTCGTGATAGTAGAAATCCACCCTGAGCCCCTCTTACAGACTCTATTAATCCGGAGTTTTTTAAAATTATTACTATCTGACCAAGATATTTCTCTGATATACCCTCTGTCTGGGATATCTCACCAAGTTGGGCAGGCCGACTTCCGTAGGACATTGCAAGTTTTATCATCAGTCTTAGTCCATATCTGGTTCTGGTTGATAGTTTCATTTTGATACTCCATAAATACTATAGATTTAGTCTAGTATAGTTGATAAAAATGTTAGTGTCAAGGGTATTTTGTAATCGGTTTACTGTTTTACCCCTTTAAAGGTCACTCTGTGAATCGGAGTTGCTCCGTATTTACGGACAGCTTCATAATGGGATTGGGTTGGATATCCTTTGTGTTTTTCAAATCCATATTCAGGGTAGACTTTTGCTGCGTCAAGCATAAACCTATCTCGTGTAACTTTGGCCAGTATGGAGGCAGCCATTATCTCTGGGTGGATCGTATCCCCCTTGATAACTGCCTCGCCTGGAAAAATACCTTTAAAAAAATAAATATTTCCATCGTTTATAATGTAGTCAAAATTTATTCTAATCTGTTCCAGGCTTCTTTTTGCTGCAAGGATTGTGGCATTAAGAATATTTATCTCATCAATCTCTTCATTTGAAGCAGATCCAATTCCGTAACCTAGCGAGTTTTCAATAATTATGTCATAGAGAGTTTCTCGCTTTTTTTCTGACAATTTTTTTGAATCATTTAATCCATGGATCGGTACTAGTGGGTTTAGGATCACGCAGGCTGCATAAACCGGTCCTGCAAGCGGGCCTCTGCCTGCTTCATCTACACCTACAATTATTTTTTCTTTCATTTATTTCTTCCAATTTTTACAATAATATGGTTTAATCTGCTTAGACTTTTGCTCAAACAAATTTTATTTTGTTGTAAGAGTCTCTGTACAAGTAGAATAACAAATTATACTAAAAAGATAAAGGTTTTATGAGATTAATATTTCTGATAATTGTATTTGCATATGTAAATCAACCATTTTTCTCTGATACATTTTTCATAGACTACAATGATAAAGATAGGTTTCAGTTGACAATGAGGTCTAATGTCAGGATATACAAAGATGGTAAATACCTTGGTCTTTACACCTCTGAGCAGAGGGGACTTTTGAAGGTTGACAGTTTTGATGGCGACTTTACAAATATTGAAGGTGCTGTCTACAGGTTACAGAAAGGTTTTAGGGGTAAAGTAGAGATCGGCAGTTACATTGATACGATTGATAAGACTAAGTTTAAGTTAAACAAGTCGGGTGAAATTGTTGTTCTTGAGAACGAGCTGTTTCCATATATTAAGGGAATTCCGTTTTTTCCTCAGAGAAATATTGGTGATGGTGAGTCATGGAGTAATTACGGCTCAACTATTGTGTTTCTTGACAATCCAAATGAGTATCAGATTATAAAGATCTATATAAACTTTGTATATCGTGGAAAACAACGGTATCAAGAAAGATTGTTTGATTATTTTGAGATATCATTTGGTTATTATGAGCCTCTTACAAAGGGTAGTATTATTAAGGTCTCCGGTCTTCATAAGATGCGACTTTTTTTTGATAATGAGCTAAGGGTTCCTGTCTTTATGGACGAACATTTTGAAGATACTATTGTTACTTCTGATCGGGGAACATATGTGAAAAAGGGTTTTAATCTCTACTTCTATAAGTCAATTGAATTGTTTGACCGGCCAATTATTATTGCTGAATTAAAAAATTTGATCGGTCATGGTGATGGAATTACTGATAAAACGATAAGTAATACGGATGACTCTAACGCCGGTAGTTTTAACTCAAATAGTCTGGTATCATTGTTGAAAACAGACTCAGATAATGCCAACAATAGGGATCAAGTAGAGTTTTCAGTCGCAGAAAAAGAAGAGGGGATCTCAGTTACTATCAATAACCTGAACTTTTTACCTAACTCTGTTGAACTTGTGCAGGGGGAGGAAAATAGTTTAGAGCGTCTTATTGGTGTGTTAAAAGGGATCGAAAAGAGGACGATTATGGTTGTCGGGCATACTGCAAGATCAGGGTCTCAAACTGAGCAGATGAGACTTTCAACTGAAAGAGCAAAGACCATCGCCGGTGTCTTTATATCCAAGGGGATTGATAAGGGGAGAATTCTTTTTACCGGTAAGGGAGCAGATGAACCTGTTGCTCCAAATGATAGTGAAGAAAACATGAGAAAAAATAGAAGAGTTGAAATAATAATTTTGGAGGATTAGATGGAATATAAAGACTGCCTTGTTATATTATCGGTTTATCCCGAGAAAAAGAAGATTAAGCCAAGACTAACCAGGGATCTTGATCCTGAGTTGGTAAGTGAGTTATTTTACCTCTTTGTGCCTGAAGTTATTGATAGGTTTAAGTATGGAGAATATGATTTTAAACTCTGCTTTTATCCGGAACACTACAGGGATAGCTTTATTAAATGGTTAGGTGGAGAGATTGATTTGATTCCACAGAGCGGACGAAAGATGAATGAAAAAATTAAGAATTGTTTTGAGACTCTCTTTGAAATGGGTTATGAAAGGGTGATTGTATTAACCAGTGATACACCGGATTTGCCTTACTTAACGGTTGAAAAGGGGTTTCTTGCACTTGACAATAATGATGCAGTAATTGGACCATCAACTGACAATAGTTTCTATATGCTTGGTTTAAACAAATCAATCTATAGACCTGAGATATTTGAAGATGTTGCTGTTGGTACAGGGATCGAATTTTTAACTATCTACAATCGAATAAAAGATCGAAGTGTACTTGTGATGCCCAAAAGAAATAATATTGATGTTGTTGAGGATATTCAAATTTTTATGAATGCAGAAAATAGGAATATGCCTTCAAATTCACCTACAATCCAGTTTCTTGAAAAAAATAGAGAACATTTGATGAAACTCTCATCAATTAATGCTTCTCATTAGAGGTCAAGAATATGGTTATTGATCTAAGCATTGAAGTTAGTCAAAATACGCCGGTTTATCATAAAGACCCGAAGATGACAGTGAGAACGATAGATTCTATAAAAAAAGATGGCTGGAAAACAAGACGGGTTACATTTAATACACATTTTTCGACTCATATCGATGCCCCTTCTCATATGGTGAGTAACGGTAAAAATCTTGATGAATTTCCTGTCAGTATTTTTGCAGGTAATGCACAGGTTGTTGATGTTACAGGTCTACAGATTATTGATAAGGCTGATTTACCGCTCCTCAGGTCAAAAATTGTTTTTTTTAAAACCGCTTGGATAAAAAATGCTTATAATCAAAATTATTTTATTGATAATCCTGTCTTAACTGTAGAATGTGCTGAGTTAATAGCTAAGTCAGGAGTTGAAATTATTGGGATTGACTCGTGGACGCCGGATAATATTCCATTTACAGTGCATAAGGTGTTGTTTGCAAAAGATATATTAATTGTTGAAAACCTCTGTAATCTTGATTTAATAAATAAAGAGTTTTTAGATGTTGTTATTGCACCATTGAAACTTACGCAAACAGAGGGTGCACCGGTTAGAGTTTTCGGATTTATTTGATAGAAGATTAATAGACCAATCCTTACAAATTTCGGAGAATAAAATGATCGACTTATCACGACGGGATCGTGCAATTGATATATTGAGATTTGCTGCGTTGATACATATGATCTTTCAGCACACTGTTCTAGCTCTAATGCAGTCAAGTGAGAATACCGGTATAACTTTGTTCTTCTATGAGATCATTCCGCTTTGTCCTGCGTTGTTTTTGTTTGTCTCAGGCCTATCTTTCACCTACTCATACAAAAATAGAGGTTCTAAAAATAGATGGAAAAAAAAACTCCTTTACGGTCTATTATTAATTATCGGTGGAATGGTTTTATTTGTCGTTGAGCATGGTTTTCAGTTGCCCGATCTTTTTTTTGCATCAAGCATCATTAATACAATTGGGATTTTTATTATATCATCCTCTTTTATATATAGGTTTATTAATGAGCAGCTAAGATTTGCCGTTTTGGTTATTATCTTTGGCATAATTACTTTGCTCTTCGTTTATTTGATCTCTAATAGTTTAGTTATTTTTCCTCTGTCAACCGGATATGAACCGGTTTTACCCACAATAATATTTGGATTTGCAGGATTGATATTTGGAGAATTAGCTTATTTAAGTCACAATACTAGATCTAAAAATAGTCTGCTTATAATAGGAATTATTTCTTTTTTTATATTAGTATTATTAATGATATTTAATGACGGTTTTAAGGTTTTTTATTCGAATATCGGTCGTTATACAGTCACAAGGCGATTTAATTCAAGCCTAAGTATCGTTAATTTGTTAGGGGCAAGTGATAGTAGTTCCTATAGTTTCTATATGGCACAAATTTGGAATTATAACCTTAGAGGCTTTTTTGCAACACTGTGTTCAGTAATTGTTGTTTTTACAGTTTTTAATAATATAAAAAGATTTTTTGTGAATAGGCTTTTTGATTATATTCTGTTGCCGGCTGTATATCCGTTGTATAATTATTTTTTACATCTTTCATTTATTGGGATAATGGTTAGTGTTGTTGGATATAATTTTCTTAATAAGCTTAATACATATTTTATTATTATATCGATTATAGCTATCTGTTATTTAATTAGTTATATTCTACAAAAAAAGAGGACATTAAAAAAAGCAGATAAAACTCAAGGTTACAATGTAGAAGGTCAAGTTTAGAGGTTTAGATTTAGAGGATGTAACAAGATGGATGTAACAAGACGGATATAACAAAACTTATGTAACTAAATTACAGCATTATTAATGGGGTTAATGAATTATGAGTGGCATTAAAGATTTTATTAATAGTTTGTCTGAGACTCATTTTGGAGTAAATATCCTCTTAACAACAATTATAATAGTAGTTTTTTTCATTTTAACTTTATTTACTCGGTTAATTGTTGTGAAGAATATTAGATCAATTGATTTGCGTTATAAAATAAAAAAAGTGTTATTTTATGTATACTGGTTAAGTGCATTAGTGTTGATCGGACGGGTTTGGATTGACGGATTCAGTTCAATAACTACTATTCTTGGTTTGTTTTCAGCAGGGGTTGCGATTGCTCTTAAGGATATTATTGCCAATATTGCTGCATGGGTATTTATTTCACTAAAGGCCCCTTTTAAACCCGGCGATAGGATTCAGATCGGAGCGTTTTGTGGTGATGTTATAGATATTTCTGTATTTCAATTTACAATTCTTGAGATTGGAAATTGGGTTGATGGAGATCAGAGTACCGGAGAGACTGTTATAGAAAACATCCTTTCTGCATTTAGTAAGAGAAAGGATATTTCGTTTGCCTATCCGACTGTCAGGTATTACTATAATAAGTCAGAGGGTAAGAATAGTCAAAGTTTTAGAATGCCTGTCTGACAGATGCACGGCCATTTTTATTGTTTTTATCCATCTCTTTTTTTCTGAAGTTTGGAGCACTGTTTTTTAGGTTAAATTCCTGAGATACAATAGCTCTAGATCTATCCAGAGTGTCGTTAATTGTATTAAAGTAGAATTCTTTTCTGTCAACATTGTCAGCTACTGTGTTCCACACATACCTGATATAGCTGGTTGCCTCTTTAAAATCAATCTTTTTATCACCGTTTAGATCATCAAAATATATCTCCCCGATCCTATCCCAATAACCACTATGGGATTCATATATGTATCTTATCTCTGAGTAGCTATCTTGAAAGTTCATCATCTCATTTATCATTTTATAATCAACTGCGGATGGACCGTATGTAAAATCAACAGTTTTATAAATATATAGTTCCTCACCGTTAAGTGATATCCAACCAATCTCATTAGTCGTGTCCCCATAGTTATCGACGGTATAGTAGGATTCTTCTATTGAACCGTTAACCCGATCCTCTATTACAATCTTTGTTATATAACCATCTTCATCAACAGTATAAGTCTTGGTTTCAGCCGGTTTCCAATCAGGTGTTTCTGCGTCTCTATCCCATATAAATTTTTCATCTAATAAAGGGTCTGCGAAGTCACCTTGATAAGTATATACATATTTTTCATAATAATTATTTTCGTTGTAGAACTCATCGCTGGTTGTATCATTATCTATGTCCCAGCTCTTGTAGCATATCGCTTCAACTCTTCTTATAGTTCCATCATATTCAGTTCCACGCCATTCGTATTTAAATTCATAGCTGTCGATGAGAGATGGGTCTTCCTCTGTTCCACCGTAAAAACCATCTTTTACAACTTTGTATTCACTATCATAATCTGTTTCAATTAATTGCCACTCATTTACATAGGAATCAACAAACTGGTATACGGAGTCTCTCATCATCCAGAATTCATCATACTTTCTATAGTATTTTCCATCATCTAATTGTGTGTAGAAATACTTGTACTCTTGAGTAATTGTATCTGTTACAATTTCCGGTTTTGTTAGGTAATCGTTAGCTTTTACTTTAAATTCATAGATAATGTTGTCGTCATTGTCAACGGGTGGTTGTGTAACCGGTTCATTTGTACAGTTAAATGAAATTACAATAAGTGCAAAAACTACAAATAATAAAAATTTTCTCATAATCGTCCTCTTTATTTTACTATATTATCATATTACACTCAAAAAAGCAAAAAGTCAAATATAAAAGTAATATTATAACTTTTTAAAACGATTTATTACCATAACTACTCAAGTAGTTATGGTAATAAATGATAGTATTTGACATATTATTATAGGTTTAGTGAAATTTAGTTGGTTTTATTACGGTGAGTGTCTAAGGTTTTATTCAACTCTTTTAAGACAGACTAAAGTTAGATCATCATCAAGGTATTCTTTATCCGCAAATATTTTAACGGATGAGATAATTTCTCTGACAATAGTTTCCGGTTCATTTGCTGATAGTTTTGATATCATATCAAAAAACCTTGATTCAAAAAACTCGCCGTTCGCGTTTCTTGCCTCAGTAAGCCCGTCAGTTATTAAATATACGGATTCGCCCGGCTCTATAGAAATTTCTGTATATCCATAATCAAGTTCATCTTTTATCCCTAGCATCAATCCGTTTATCTTTGGAACAGATACAGATTTATTCTTTTTTACATGAATAGGAGGTGGGTGACCAAAGTCGTATATCTTAATTAGGCCTATTTCAGTTTCAAGCCTTATATACAGCAAGGTTAGAAAAATATAGGCAGTAGATAGCAGTTTATAGAGGTCTTTATTGACATGCTCCATTATATCATGCGGGTCATTGTATTCCTTGACGCGGGTTTCAAGTGACATCTTGATCATCATCGTAACAAGAGCTGATGGTACACCGTGACCGGTAACATCGGCAATGATAAAATCAACAAAGCGATCCTCAGTGTCAATTATAGTAAAAAAATCGCCGCTGACAACTTTTGCGGGTACAATTTTAGAATAGAATAAATAATTTCTTAATCTGCCTGTTTTTACAGAAAATATATTCTTCTGAACATCTCTGGCTATGTTTAATTCCTTCATCATCTCTTCATCTTTTTGTTTTAGTAGTGCATAGGCTTTTCTAATCTCTTCGATCAGTGCATCCTGTTTAGTTGTAGCTTTAATAAGTGCATCATATTGATCTTCAAATATATTTTCGAAGAATAATATTTCAGTAACATTTTTTAATGAAAGATAGAGATAGTGGGTACTGACGCCATCGAGATTGTCATTAATGTTTTTTCCTGTCATCAGGTAGAATGATTTGGCATTGTTAATATCATCACCGGAAAATGAGATCTCAATATTCTCAAAGTCTGCACCGTATAGTGATTCTACAAATGGGTTTCTAAAGACACAATCTTTAGATTTATTTAAAAATTGTTTTTCGCATAATGAGTCGCCCTCTTTCATTGAGGTAAATGATTCTTTGGCCGACAAATTCATTTTTACTATCTGAGTTTTTCTGTTTATTATAATCAATGATTCCGGTGCATTGTCAAAGAGATCAATCATAATTACCTCTGGTTAAGTTTTTTTCAAGAATGCTGAAGTGGCTATCACCCGGATACCGTGCTAATGCCCTTTTTAGGGTAGCTAGTGCGATGCTATTGTTGTTTGTAGAAATTAATTCATCAATATATTTTTTATAATAGACCAATAGATTTCCTCTCAATATAGAATCAGTCGGGAATTGTATAATTGCTTTTTCAGTTAGCTCTACAGCATCCGCTATTCTTTTAGTATTATAGTATTTTATACCGATTTGTACATAAAAATATTTCATTAAAGCTAAAATATCCTTATTATTTGGGTATTTCATATTTAATGAGTTTAATTGCTCCTCTGAAATTTCTGAAATATCGGCATTAATCTGAGCTGATATAGATTGAATATTGAAATATTTCTCAATTTCACTAATAACAGACTCGTAGCTAGGGAAAACTTTTCTATATTGAACAAAGTCCTCATCAGTAAGCAGATCACTGTTTCTATTTTGTATTCTATCATTTGCAATATTAATCATAATTGAACGAAACAATTCTCTCATCCGTATATGTGAAAAAGTACGGTTAAAATCGACAATTTCTGATAGTGCAGATTTGTAATCGCCGGTTTTATCGTGGTAAAGGATTTGATTTGCGGTAAGCAAAAATAGGACTTCAACAAAATCTTTTTTATAAGTGGTAGAGTATAGTTCAAAAAACTGTTTATATTCGTTTAATAATAAGTTTTTTCCCAATTCATATTCTGATGGTATTTTGATTGTATTAATAATTTGCCCGAGTAAAACGGGGCGCATTTTAAAAAATGTTTCGTTAAATGATATTAATAAAAATAGATCATCTATAGTTTTTAAGGCCTCAATATGTTGTTTATTATCAGACAGGTCAGCGATGTAGTTTTGAATCCCTTTTAAGAACTCATCATAACCCTTTGAATCATTTCTTATTGCATATAGTATATAAGCAAGATTCGCTGCTTTTTGATAGTCCCGTTTAGTCTTTGATGCAGCAACAGCACGGTTATGAATGATGAGGGAGAGCAGCTTTTTTAAATTTATTCGGTTTGTGTTACGGTAGTTAGTTGACGGGACATACACAAATCCTGTGATCTTACCAAAACTATCAAGAACATCTTTCTTTTTTCCCGGGTCGTACCCATAGGGAGATGTTGTTTCTATATCGATGTTTTCTTCAGGAAATTCAAGCATGATATACACATGGTCATTAGTCTCAACTGCCTTAAACTCTGCTATTCCATATCGAACAAGAAATGCGGAGTATATAATCGATGATGTTACACAGTTGAATTCGCCGCTATTAATTATATCTGATATAAGATTTGCGTGTTCTTTGTATTTTTTTAAAATATGTGTGTGAAGTACATTTAGAAGTTTTTCAGCTGTTTGTTTCCGTTTTTCTATCGGGAGGTTTGCTATATCTGTTCTACCTGCAAATAATAGTATTTCTCTGTCAATAGATTCGTACCAATTGTTAAATATCCTGTCGAAGTCCTCTGATGGCATGAGTCCTGAAACGATAACGAAATAGTTTAAAATTTTATCAGAGTTGTATATCTCAAAATTGTCATTTATAAGAGTATTGATATTCTCTTCTATGGCAGTTATTTTATAAAAGTCAGATGAGGATAGAGGTAGTGAGATAAACAAGATCAATGCAATGGCAAATGAAAACTTTTTCATATATCTTAATTCCTATTCTCTAGACAAGCTTATGATGGTGTTTATTTTTCCGAATATTAACCTGTCTCCATCATAAATTTGAGTTTCTATGTTTTTTTCAATGATTATACCGTTACGGTAGACAGGATTTTTTCCTATGTCGATGTAGAATAGTTTTTCATCCTTGAGATAGAAATAACCCTGGTTTCTTGATAAGTATGGCCCTTTATCATAGGGGCCAAGATCAATGTCTGGTTTAGAACCGATATCTTTTCTGCCTATTGTGGTAGATTTATCAAGATTAAATATGAATGAGTCATAGTTATCAACAGTTAATCTATAGGCGTGCATTTTTACCTTCCATTTAATTCAAACGGCTTTAGTTTGGCTGATAGAGATAGTTTGGTCTGATTCATAGTAGTTTCTACTCCGGCAAAGACCGCCGGTAGATATCCATCAGATGTTATGGAATAGTCATACATTCTGCCTGTCTGAATATTGGATTGTGAAGTGTATCTTATCCACTGATCACTTCCGGATAACTTATAAAATGTATCAAATTTTTTAATCAACTTATTTGCTTGGTCTTTAACTGAGATCTCAATATTTAATTTTTCAATCTTATTTGGCTCAATTTCAAAGTCGATTGTGTTAAGATTATTCTTTAGGCTGCCATTTGAAATTGGATTAATATATATATCCTTTACTACTACCTGATTTGGAAGACTCCAGATTATTGTGTATTTATCAACAGGTAGAATAACTTTCTTTCTAATGTTGTTTTTAGTTTTAGCCTGTTTAATATTGATAGTTTTTCTGTTTTTATTGATTTTATCAGGTTTAATAATTATCGTTGAATTGTGAATAAAATCATTGTTTTTTAGATTTACGAGTAAAATGCCTGTTCTCTCTGAGGCTGTTAGTCTGACAATAGATTCAGAAAATAGTGTGGAAAAAATTGAGAGTATTATTATGATAATTAATAGTGAAAATCCTGTTTTCATTAGACGGAGTGACAGATTGTTAATATTTGAATATGAGAGTGCATTTTCTACGCTCCCTTTTTTATAAAATTTACCGTCAAGTGAAGAGGCAACAGGATAGGATTTAAAATTTGATTTAATGTAATATGAGATGATTTTTTTAAGATTATTAGTTGAACCAAATCGGAACTCAATAAAAAACTTACATTTACTAATAAAAATATTCAGACTGTTTAATCTCTTTGTTTTAGATGGTGACATCATTTTTTTTAAAAGGTTTTTCAGGAAATCGGGAATGACAACTCCCATCTTTGTTAATGATTTGTATCTACCTTTCCTTATGTTAACCAGATTATCCATAGAAAAATCATTGCCGTATGGTCTAATCCCACTTAGCATCTCATATATAAGGATACCGAGTGAGTAGATGTCTGTTCGGTGATCAACAGTTTTTGGTGATCTGATCTGTTCAGGGGACATATATGCGGGAGTTCCAAGTATAGTGCCTGTTCTGGTAAGGTCGTTTTCTTCTGTTCTTTCGCTTTTTACAGCAATTCCAAAATCAGTTATCTTTACTTCACCGTTATTTGAGATCATTACATTACCCGGTTTAATATCTCTGTGGTAGATCCCCTGTTCATGGGCGTATTTCAGCCCCTTAGCAATCTCCATTCCAATGTAACAGGCGATATAAGGTGAAAGTCGTCCGGCTTCTGTCATAAATTCTGCAAGGCTCATCCCCTGTATAAATTCCATTGCCATATATGAGGCCCTATC
>CAYYKD010000010.1:11731-68224 GCA_964471825.1 uncultured Spirochaetales bacterium | reverse complement strand
ATCAAAGATATGAACTATGTTTGGATGTGAAATCTCCATCATAATTCCTGCCTCTCTTTTGAACCGCTCAGAAAAAATTTCAGGTGAGTCCTCAAGAAGTTTTTTTATTATCACTTCTTTGTTTAGAGATTCGTGAAGCCCCTTATAGACCTCTCCCATTCCCCCTTTTGCAATCTTACCGAGAATAATATAGTTTTTGATCTTTTTATTTGAATCATTAGAGTTGGTTTTTTGACCGTTAGACTCATTTTTTGATTTTTCTTTTATATTATTTGTATTCTTAATTTGAGGCCTTGCTTTATGTGTTTTTTTCTTTTCGTCCATTTTTTTTTCCGCTATTTCTTTTTAAACAAAAAACCTGTTATTGTGGATGCATAAAAGTTCAAGTTTTCTATGAGACTCCCTTTTGAATTGTCCGGCATCAAATTATTATTAATACTAATATTATTATTAATTAGTTCTGTGACTGATGTATCCGGATCAATCTGAACTTCCGGAGAGTTGTTAAATCTGACCACTATCTGTTTGTTGGGATTGTGAATCTGAATGAAGTTTTCATCATTTACCCTATTGTAGAGAGTTCGGATTGATCTGTGACCGCCAAAATATGTTATTAAAGATGGATCACCTGTGTAGAAATTACTAATAATCTGTTTTATTGTACCTTTATGAGATCGGTGATTATCTGTCCATGTCAGGGATTCTATAAGTTCTCCCTTATATCTATAGTTGATAATAGTGTCAAGGTCAAAGCTATTTAACGGTTCCGCATGACTTGCCATAAAGTTATTGCCGACAACAAAGAGTGGTAGGTTTCTTTCAAATACAGCATACTCAGCTAAAAGTTCAGATGAGTAGAATTTTTTAAAATATGACGCAACCATTTCGCCTTCATAGGAGTATTTTGCAAATGAGTAGTTACCGTTATTGTTTTCATTCAATATATTCTCATGGTTTCCCTTGATGAAACAAAAGGATTCGGGAAATCTCAACTGGAGAAGAGCTACAGCTATCATAAGATTAAATGAATCTGCTATCTCAGAATCCATAATTCTATGAGTCGTAAATCCATTCATAAATTCATCTGCTGCATCTTTCCATCTCTTAGAATAAACTCCCTCACTATGTACACCATCGCCGAGGCAAAGAAGTCCCGAGTTGCCTTGGTAAAGGGTGTCTATCAATGGAGGTGCGTCATCAGAAATTTTGTCAAATAGCACAGATTTTAGAAAATTGCGTCTTGCATGAAGATCAGGCAAAACTATAATATCTGATTGATTCTTCATGTAAACAATTCCACCTGGTCTTCCGGTGATATCAGAGGGGCGGTTTTTTTGAAAATTTGTATCAAATTGGTCGTTTAATAATTTTATTATTGAATGAAAAATTTCATTTTCCGGTGGGTTTTTGCTTTCAAGGAAGTAAAGAATTGCGATTTTAAAATCATCTTGATTCAAGTTAACCGGATCAATGTCAATACCAGCTATAATCATTATTTTATGGCTCCAATCTCTTAATATCTCTAGGAAATAAACTTGCTTCTTTTACATTTGACACGCCGCAAAGAAGACCTGTTAGTCTTTCAAGTCCCAGTCCAAGACCTCCGTGTGGCGGCATCCCGAACTTAAATGCTTGCAGATATGACTCAAAGAGGTTAGTGTTTAGACCAAACTTAGTCATCTTGGAGATGTAGTCATTATAGTTATGGAGTCTTTGGCCCCCTGTAGTTATTTCCATTCCTCTAAACAATAGGTCAAATGAGAGTGTCTCTTTTGGTGATAAAGGATCATCCATTGTGTAAAATGGTCTTTTTTCGGATGGAAAGTGGGTTACAAAGACAAAATCAGAACACTCGGTTTTCTTTACATATTCGCAGATAAGTTTTTCCTCTTCCGGGGCCAGATCAGGTTCTCCGCGATAGTCTTTTTTATACTCATTAAATATAAGCTCGTGAACCTCTGATAATTTATAAACAACAATTTTATCTATTGAGGGCATTTCTATACCCAGTAATTGAATCTCTGTCGAGCATTGTTTTTTTAGTTCATTAAAGATATGATTAAGTAGATTTACTTCCATATTAATTATATCATAGAAACTCTCTATAAATCCCATTTCCAGGTCAAGTGATATGTACTCGTTAAGGTGACGGGATGTGTCATGTTTTTCTGCTCTAAATACAGGGGCTTCTTCAAACACTCTTGTAAAAACTCCAACCATCATCTGTTTGTAAAACTGAGGTGATTGTGCCAGATAGGCATTTCTACCAAAGTAGTCAAGTTGAAATATATTCGCTCCACCTTCGGCACCTGAGTAGACGATTTTTGGTGTGCATATCCTGGTAAATCCATTTGATGAGAGGAAATTGCCAAACTCATTGAAGATCACCGATTGTATTTTGAATAATGCTCTATTTGATGAGTGTCTCAATGAGAGAGGGCGTAGATCAAAGCTGGTGTCAAGACCAACTGAGATTTCTTTCTTTGTTGTATCAATAGGGAGCGGGGAGACTGATGGAGTAGACAGAACCTCAATCGCTGTTATATGAAGCTCATAGTTTGACGGAGTTATTGACTTGTCTTTTATGGTTGCTGATTTTACAATTCCTGTTAGTTTAACAGCTGATTCAACTAAAAGGGTGTCAGGCTGTATATTAATTGTGTTTTTGTCATACACTGATTGTATCGAAAATCTCCCGGCCCTTAAAATGATAAAGCCGCCCCATCCGAGAACTCGCAGATTTTGTATCATACCTTTAACAACTATCTCTTTATCAATTGATGATGCGAAGTCTATTGTATCATCTACATTCTCAACTATATCAAAAATTTTCATATTCACTCCATTTTATTAAATAAACATCTTAAATTAACTTCTTAATATATAAAAAAAAAAGGATTAAATCAAGGTGGTATAGTAAAAAAAAATATTATTAAAAGTCATCGGGTGCGATTATGCTCATTATAAAAAAAACTACCCCGGATATCCGGAGTAGTTAATGTTAGGAAATAAATTTTTCTAGACATCTTTTTTGTAATAATGGGTGTGAAGAAGTTCGTGCGATTTTTTACCGCACGGTTCACCAAGGAAATCCTCGTAGAGTTTTTTAATGTAAGGATTTTCATGTGATTTTCTTATCTTCTTAGATTCATCCTCAGAGTAAAGAGCCTGCATTCTCTTTTCTAGAATATGTGTGTCTCCATGAATATACGGTTGTCCACCACCATTAATACATCCACCGGGGCAGGCCATAATTTCTATTGCATGGTATTTAGCTTCGCCCTTTTTAATTTTTTCAAGCAGAGTTCTTGCATTTCCAAGTCCTGATGTCACGGCAACATTTAACTTTAGCCCGTCAATATCAATGGTTGCTTCTTTTATACCGTCAAGACCTCTAACTGCTTTAAAGTCTATTGCCGGTAATTCTTTCTTTGTTATGACCTCATAGCAAGTTCTAAGTGCAGCTTCCAGTACACCACCGGAAACACCGAAAATAACTGCAGCTCCTGTTGATTCTCCCAGAGGGTTATCATAGTCCTCATCTTTAACTTTTGCAAGATCTATACCTGCTTCTTTGAACATTTTTGCCAGCTCTCTAGTTGATAAAACGAAGTCAACATCTCTAATGCCATTTCTTTCAAACTCAGGTCTGTTTGCTTCGTATTTTTTAGCAAGACATGGCATTATTGAAACAACAACCATGTCTTTTGGATCTACCTTAGCTTTTTCTGCATAGTAGGACTTAGCAATTGAGCCAAACATCTGTTGAGGTGACTTTGCAGTAGATGGTATATCAACAAACTCAGGAAATTGGTATTCTAGGAAGTTGATCCAACCCGGGCAACATGAGGTAAGAATGGGCAGGTTTTTATTCTCTGTAACTCTTTTTATGATTTCCATCCCCTCTTCCATAATCGTTAAATCGGCTGAGAAGTCAGTATCAAATACCTTATCAAATCCCAAAGCTCTAAGCCCTGCAACCAGTCTTCCCGTTGATGCTTTTTCAGCCGGAAGTCCAAATTCCTGACCAATTCCTGCTCTAACTGCCGGTGCAGTTTGAACAACAACATGTTTAGTCGGATCATTTATTGCATCCCATACTTCTTTTATATAGTTAATCTCTGTTAGTGCAGCTGTCGGGCATACATTAACACATTGTCCACAGAACACGCATTGAGTCTCAGAGAGCGGTTTCATTTCTGCTGGTGCTACAACTGCATTAAAACCCCGTCCATATCCTGTCAAGACGCCAACAGTCTGAATCGTGTTACATGCAGTTTCACATCTTCTACACATGATACATTTGTTAAGGTCTCTTTTAATAGATTTACCTGAAATATCAAGCGGGTATTCTGACTTTTCTCCCTGATATGTTATGTTTTGTATGCAGAATTTCTTTGCAAGAGCTTGAAGCTCACAGTCAAGATTTTTAGAGCATGTAAGACATTCAAACGGGTGATCTGAAAGAAGAAGTTCGAGTATTGTTCTTCGTGTTGTAATTACCTCAGGAGTGCTGGTCTTAATTGTCATTCCATCATTTACCGGAGTACAGCAGGCAGGCATCATCTTAGTTCTACCCTGCATCTCTACATCAACAAGACACACTCTACATGAACCTGTCCTATGATCAACATGAAAACACTCAAGATCCATGTGACACAGGGTAGGAATGTCTATGTCTAATTTTTTGGCTGCCTGTAGTATAGTTGAGTCGTTTGGCACCTCTATTTCTTTATCGTTTATCTTTATTTTAGCCATTATTTCCCCCTAATTAAACCATTTTAACGGCGCCGAATTTACACTGATCGTAGCATACGCCGCACTTAATACACTTAGATGCATCGATTATATGAACCTCTTTGGTCTTGCCTGAGATACAATTAACAGGGCAGTTTCTTGCACAGAGTGTACATCCGATACATTTATCTTTAATTATTTCATATTTTAGTAGGCTTCTACATACACCGGCTTTACATTTCTTATCTAGAATATGTCCTCTGTATTCATCACCAAAAAATCTAATTGTTGATAGTACAGGGTTTGGTGAGGTCTGGCCTAGACCGCATAGCGATCCCTTTTTAATTACTGCACACAAATTTTTAATATCATCAAGTGCTTTTAGATCATCAACTCGACCCGATGTTATTTCTACAAGCATCTCATGAAGTCTTTTATTTCCAACTCTACAAGGCGTGCATTTACCGCAGCTTTCATCGATAATAAATTCAAGGTAGAATTTTGCCACATTTACCATACAGTCATCTTCGTCCATAACTATCATTCCGCCTGATCCCATCATTGAGTCGATAGCTAATAAGTTTTCGTAGGTAATAGGTGTATCAAGATTTTCCTTTGTAATACAACCTCCTGAAGGCCCTCCGGTTTGAACTGACTTAAACTGTTTGTTGTTAAAAATGCCGCCGCCGATGTCATAGATAACTTCCCTGATAGTCGTTCCCATTGGTACTTCTACAAGACCAACTTTGTTTACTTTACCTGCCAGAGCAAACACCTTTGTGCCCGGAGATTTGTCCCTGCCGATTTTTTTAAACCAGTCAGCACCATAGAGTAGAATAGGTGATATATTTGCATATGTTTCAACATTGTTTACAATAGTAGGTTTTTTCCATAATCCCTTTTCCGCAGGAAATGGTGGTTTTACGGTTGGTTCTCCTCTTAGTCCTTCAATTGAATGGATAAGTGATGTTTCCTCGCCGCAAACAAAAGCACCTGCTCCAAGTTTTACCCGTATCTCAAATGAGAAGTTTGTTCCTAGAATGTTTTTACCTAGAAGTCCGTTATCTGTTGCTTCTTTAATTGCTGTGTGAAGTCTCTGTACAGCTAACGGGTATTCTGCTCTAATGTAGATAACACCCTTATCAGCACCTATTCCATAACCGGCAAGTGCCATCGCTTCCAGTACAGAGTGGGGATCTCCCTCAATTACAGCCCGATCCATAAATGCACCCGGATCTCCTTCGTCTGCATTACAAATAACAAATTTCTCTTCAGATTTATTTTGAGCCGCTATTTTCCATTTTAGTCCCGTTGGAAATCCGCCACCGCCTCGCCCCCGTAATCCGGCGTCAAGGACAGTCTGTACAATATCCTCAGGTTTTTGTTCGGTTATAGCTCTAACAAGGGCCTCATAACCTCTGTTAGCTATATAGTCTTTTATACTGTCTGGGTCAATGCGCCCGCAGTTTCTTAATGCAATTCTAACTTGTTTAGCCATTATTTACCCCCAGATTGATTCGTCAAAATTTCTTTGTAGAACATGCTTGCTCTCTATACTTTTTTTTACGATATGCATATCTACGACACTGTCTATTGTGTCAGGAGTTAGATATCCAAGTAAAATGGAGTCTCCATCAGCGTGGAATACTTCAAGAGTTGGTTCAGCGTGGCAGAATCCTACACATCCAACTTTTTTTATCGTACAATTTGTAAGCCCTCTTTTCTTGATACTATTCTCAAGTGCTTCAAGAACCTCTTTTGCACCTGCTGCATTTCCACATGTTCCTGTGCCTATACAGAGTTTTATATCTTTGCTACTAATTTTTTCATTTTTAGCTTTTTCGGCATATTCTGTAAAATCTTTTTTTGATTTAAACATAACTAACCCTCCATCTTTTTACAGTCCGCAATAATGTCTCCAACCATTTTAGTAGTGACATTTCCGTAGACCTTACTGTTAACCATTACTACCGGTGCCAGTCCGCATGCTCCAAGGCATCTAAGTACATCAAGAGAGTATTTTTTATCCTCTGTTATACCGCCGGATTTAATACTAAGGATTCTTTCGAATTCATTTAGTACCTTTTCAGCACCCTTAACAAAACAAGCTGTTCCCATACATATACTTATATTGTACTTACCTTTTGGGACAGTCGTAAAGAAATTGTAGAAACTAATTACACCTGAAACTTCAGAGTGGTGAAGAAAAAGCTTTTCTGCAACAAATCTTTGAACTTCTTCCGGTAAGTAACCGAAAATCGATTGTGCTTTGTGTAGTACCTGTATCAGATAACCCTTTTTTCTCGGATCATCAGCGGTAACAACTAACCCTTTAATGTATTCATCTAGTATCTTATACATATCATCGGGCAACTCTTTAACAAATTTAGAAGTATCTTTTTTATTAGGATTCAACTTTATCCTCCTTGTATTATTAAAACATAAAATATTTTATAGCATTATATATGAATTAATCAAAACAATTTTTTAAAAAGATTTAAAAACTGTTGGTTTATATCTATGAAGATGATAGATAATAGTGTAATAAGATTTTTAGACCTAAAATTAGAATATGGGTATTTAATAGCCTTGTTTTATTCTAAAAATGTTAGTTAAAAGGTGTTTTAAATTGATGGTTTGAGAATGATTTTTTAAATTTAAATTTTTTTAAAAAAATAAGGTGCATTAATGTATATACTTTTTGAAAAAAAAACTTGAAATTTAGTAAAAAATAGATTATGTTGTAATAGTTATATAAATTTTGATATAAAAAATGCTTATAAACAATGTATTTGATAAACAAAGTAAATAATAATAAATAACTTATAAAATATGTAGGAGTTTGTATGGCTAATTTAAAATGTCTTATAGTAGAAGATGATGAATTGTACTCAAAGGTTATTAAAAAAGATCTTGAAAAAGCAGAGGTTGAGGTTTTAGAGATATTAAAAACAGGTGAAGAGGCGATATCATATTCTCTAGCAAATAAGAAGATTGATTTTATTATAATGGATATTGTTCTTGCAGGCAAGATAAGTGGGATCGATGCAGCTAAAGAAATATATAAGAAAAAAGATGTACCGATAATATTCTTATCAGGTTATTATGATGATGAGTTAATAGATAAATTGTTGGCAATTAATGCTGATGCATATTTGCAGAAGCCTGTTGTTTTTCAAACCTTTATTTCAATAATAAAGATGTGTGTTCAAAAAAGGCAGCTTGAAAAGAATTTAAAAAAACAAAAAGAACTTCTTGAAATGTTTTTTGAAAATGCTCCGGTTGGTTCTGCATATGTTGAAAAAAATCTTTCATTAAAGAAGGCTAATGGTTATTTCTTTAGGCTATTGGGTACAGATAAGTCAAAGTTAAAAAAAATATCGGAGTTGTTTGCAACTGAGGACAAGGCTATATTTGAGAGCTATCATAAGGACCTTTTCTTAAATAAAAGAAAGTCTGCAAACTTTGTCGTTACTTTAAATAATCCTAAAAAACAGAAGATTCAAGTAAATATGAATGCCATCTATGATGATGATGACCGGGTGGAGGGAATTGTAATGTTCCTGCACGATGTATCAGAGCAGAAGTTCTTTGAAGAATTAAAGATAGAGTTTAAAAATTATATTGAACATTTTCATGGAGAGTTACATAAACTTTCAGGTTATCTTGATATCAAGATTGATGAAAGGCAACATGATCAGAATTTGTTGCAGAATTTTGGAATATCTGAAAGGGAAATAGATGTTGTTAAGCACCTTATTCTTGGTTTAAGACCAAAGGATATTGCCATTAAGTTAAACAAATCTTATGAAACAATTAATAATCAGATAAGAAGCATATATAGGAAATTAAAGATATCCAGTAGAATTGAATTATTAAATTTTCTTAGAAATAATAATATTCAGTTCTAGAACAATATTTATTTCAAAATATGAGAATAATTGATCTCGATCAAGTTACAGATGTAGTTAAGCAGGGTTTAATTAAGGCTAATTATATATTGACAGATGATGTATCATCAGGTATTTTCAATGCTTGTAAAAACGAAAACTCTCCATTAGCAAAACAGATATTGTCAATTTTAAATGATAATATAAAAATTTCAGCTGAAATGAAATATCCGCTCTGTCAGGATACCGGTATGGCTGTAGTTTTCTGTGAGATAGGGCAGGAAATATTTTTCGAAAATGGATATTTAATTGATGCTATCAATAAAGGTGTCGAGGAAGCATACTCTGAGGGCTTTTTAAGAAAGTCTGTTGTTTCGGATCCTCTCAGAAGAGTAAATACGGGTAACAATCTTCCGGCTATTATTTATACCGAAATTGTTAAGGGTGATAAGTTAAAGATAACCGCTATGCCAAAAGGGTTTGGAGCGGAAAATCAGTCTGCATTAAAAATGTTTGTTCCTTCAGATACAGAAGATGATATTGTTGATTTTATAGTAAATGGAGTCATCGGATCAAGTGGAAAAGGGTGTCCGCCATGTGTTATTGGTGTTGGCATTGGCGGTTCCTTTGAATATTCAGCTTTCTTATCAAAAAAGGCTCTTCTAAATAATTGTCAAAAACGGCATTCAGATCCTTTTTACAGCTCTATGGAGAAAAAGATAATTGATGGTATAAATAAGTCCGGTATTGGCACTCTTGGAATGACTGGTAGTGAGACCTGCCTTGGTGTAAATATATTAACCTATCCTACTCATATTGCCGGACTTCCGGTTGCATATAACTACTGTTGTCATTCCTGTAGACATGAAGTAGTGATTATCTAGCGGGAGTATATGAATTATGAATGAATCAATTGATCTTAATAATCCGGAAAGCGTACAAATCCTAAGAAACTCTAAGGCCGGTCAGTTTTTACTGTTAAGCGGGAAAATTTATTCTGCCAGAGATGCAGCTCATAAAAAGTTTGCTTCTTCTGAAATTGATAAACAGGTTTTAGATTTAAAAGATAAAATTATATATTATATGGGACCGACTCCTGCCAGACCGGGCAATCCTATTGGTAGTTGCGGTCCTACATCCAGTTATAGAATGGATAAGCTTTTTGAAGTATCGTTAAAACTAGGAATTTCAGCAACGATTGGTAAGGGCGACAGAGCAGATTTTTGCAGAAAATTAGTTGTAGAATACAAGTCGCCATATCTTATCACATTTGGTGGTGCATCTGCATATCTTGCTCAAAGAGTTCTAGATTCACGAGTTGTTCTATATAGTGAATTGGGTGCTGAGGCAGTCTGTGAGTTGACTGTCAAAGATTTTCCTGTAATAGTCGGGTACGATATTTATGGGAATAGTAGTCTTAGTACACAATCACAACCTGATTGAACCTATTAAGCAAGCTCAAATTTAACCTTATATAATATAGTCTTATGCAGGGCAATAACTATTCATTTTTGCAAGAGCTTCTGTTAAAAATAAAAATATAAAAATAAAAAAATAGTATTTCGATATCGGCTTAAAGGTTGTCTTTTACAGTGATTTTTTCGGTAGTAATCTCTTTCTTTTTTATATCAACAAATGCATCAGGTCTAATTATTATTGAAAAATCTACAGAAAACTTTGAATACCAAGGGTCAATCGCTGTAACAGTATCGGGATAAACTCCGATAGTGAATCTGATTGAAATACTTTTGTGTGGGTGAAATCCTAATCCAACGAATGCAACATTATTTAGTTGAAAATATTTAGTATTAACAAAAGATGATGCAAGTGATTCAATCTGCCACTGTAAAAATATATCAAAATTAAATTTGTATCTGTCTTTTGAGTCAATAGAGATTTTAATGTACATTTTATCATAATAGACAGGGAAACTGATTCTATAAGACAATTCCAGATGAACAAAGTCTAGCCATTGATAAAGAAGAGATGTTTTGAAACCAAAATTAAAATCAGTTATAGCTAATTGTCGTGTACCCATGCTGTCAAGCCAGTTGGAAATTTTTTGCGTCTGAGATTCTCTCAATGCGATGTATGTAAGATCGTAGAGGTCAATTTTATTTACTCCTGCATCAATTATAAACTGTGCAAGTATAGAGAAACTCTTGACTCTAGCCTTAAATCCGACAGCTGAAGCAATCCCTGTTAGTAAAGAGGCAGGATTTCTCGATAGCATATCTGAAAATTTTGATGTCTGAGTGTATAGATTGGCAGAAAATGGAAGGTAAAGCCCCCCCTTAATAAATAAGTTCAATCCAAATGTTGGCAAATCAAATGGTTCCATTGAGAAACCAAGATTAAATTGAGCCGGAAATACTGACTCTGAACTTGTGTATTTAATCAGGTTAAATGTATCAAGGTATGCTGAGGTCATAAATGAAAATCTAAACACCTTGGATGGAGTTTTAAAGTTTGCATTTATTGCGTATAATCCCTTGGGCATTAAATTTTCTGCATATATAAATGATTCAAACCAATCAAGATTAAATCTTGTTATAAATGACACCTGACGATTCATCGGATAGAATATTTTTGAGTTATAGTCATTCATTGAAAAAGACATCAGATCGTTAAGATCGTTGATTTCACCTAGATATATAGAAACAGGGTCAAGTGGGGTTCGCCATCTAATTATTCGTAATTTTAGGAAAATGTCATCGAAAATATCAGTGACAATCCTAGCAGGATCACCTTGTTGATCTGAACCAAAGGACCATTCATTGTTACTTTTGTTTGTTACTGCTATTGGCGATTCTGAACTAAACATTTTAGAAGGAACTAGAAATAATGAAAAATAGAATCCAAACTCAAATGTGTCATTAAATAACTTGATGCCGGGGCGAGATATAAATTTGATCGCAATCTGTCTGTCGAAGTTGGTATTACCAATCTCAATTGATAAGAGTGAGAGTAAGAAAGAATATCCGGAATAATTAGTTTTTTTCTTAATCTTAATATCAGATGTTAGATCTGATATGGAATCAGCAGTGGTATCAATTATTGTTTCCTCTTCAATAACCACTTGCAATTCGGGATTTTTTTTAACAGGAGTTTTTATTTGGGGCTGCAATTGTGAAAATGTATTGGTTTCAAGTGTGTAGTCAAAATTTTTAACATTTTCAATATTGTTAAAACTAATTTTTTCTTTCCATTGATTGTAATCGGACTCAGAGAGGTTACTTGATTGGCTAATTTCTCTGTTAGAGTAGGTTGATATTTTAATTTTATCAATTATTCGAGACCTTAATGCTGTTTCTGCTTTTATTGAACCTGAGAAACTTACAATACTTCCGGCACTTTGCCCATTAGCGTTTAGTGATGATATAAATCCCACATCTGATCTGCCGCACGATACTATTACATTCTTAAGTGTTACTAAGGATATGAAATCACCGCTTGAGATAACTCTAAATTGACCAAAGTTGTTATTAATTCTAATACTATTTCTGATACTGTCATACTTAAAAGTCAAGTCGGTATTGTCTAGGATTTTTAATGTCATAATTGGAGTTGTTTCTTTATATATAACCAGCTCAACATATTGATCATCATAGGTTAGTACAGTGCTGCCGTCCGATATTTCCTGTCCGATAAAGATTGTATTCATCTCTCTATTTTCGGGAGCCGATGAAGGTTTAAAATCCGAGTCTTTATCGAAGCTAATATTTTTTACTAAAGCAAATACTCGGTTTTCACTAGGTTGACTGAATAAGATAAATGAATTTAATAATAATATTAGTAAAATCCCATTTTTAAAAGACAATTGAGGTCTCCAGTGAGATAAATTTTTGTAGGTCATTTCCATATCTGGATAAATTCAAGTCAAAGTTGTCGACATCAAGATAATATGGTTGAATAGAAGCAGGAGCTTGGATTCCAATTAAAAGCCCAATTTTTGCATTAAAAAATTTATAGTCAAGTCTTGTTGAAAACCTGAACCCATCTGTAATGGATCTGATAAAATTCCCGCCGTTACTCCCTTGTGTATTTAATTCATTTATTCCCGTTTCGTATATTATGCTAAGACTTAAACCGGGAACCAGCCCCTCTTTAAGGAGAATCTCTGAGTAGAATTTTGTGTAAAGAGTAGATCTTAAGACGAATAGGGCATTTAGATTAAAAACTATTTTTTCATTAAGTCCATAGAGACCGATTCCGCCTAGAAGCATAAAATCATTTGTTGTTTTTGATTTGAATTTAGTATTGTTTTTAGATCTATTCACCTCTGAATTTGATGCAAAACTATTGATAGCGAAATTTGCACCTTCAAACACAAAACCTGTGTTAATACCAAGTAGAAATCCGGATTTCTCAATATTTATAACCTTAAATGTTGCATAGAGATTGTTACCCAGTCCTACAGTGCTTGGCAATTCAGAACCGACTGCAAATTCATCACCTACTACCAAACCAAGATATTTATTTTTCCATTGAAACTCAACATAGAAAGATCCGGTAAATGTTTTGGTTGTATATTGAAAACTATTGTTTGTGTAGAAATTTCTATGATTTGTAATACTCTCCTTTGTTTTGGCATTGAGTCTATTTGGTTCATCACTGTTAAAATCGATTGTTGATGATAGCCCGATATTCAATGACATGTCATCCTTTAGATGACTAACAAGAAAAAAAGGATTTATATAGAAATCAATTGCAAAAATATCAGGGTCAACCAAATCAGGCATCAAAAATGTCAATTTAACAGGCACCTTATTGTTATTTTTTAGTGTTAGATTAAATCCGTTAAATGAAAAGTATAAGCCGATCTCTTTTGCTGTCGGCTTAAATGCATAGTTATGAAAGTTTTTTACAACAAAACCTGAACCAAATGTTGTAAGGGGGATATCACCAATCTGAAGATAGAATGGCATTGAGGCGTTACCATAAGTAATGTAATCAATTTTATCAATATATAGAAATGCAGTCTCCATTGGATTGTTTTCTATATACCAGTCGTTTGTCTTAAACTCAACTGAGCCGGATAGGAGTCTAAATCGTAGTTTAAAATCAAAACCAAAACCAAAGTCCTGCACGAAGAAGGCTGTTTTGAAGTTCGCTGATTGGTAATCAGTTATTCCAATACCATCAGATATTGCCTCTGCAGAAAAACCAAAATCAAAAATAGTTTGAAGTATAAGTGGTTTTCCATCATATGTTTTTAAATTATACTTAATAGAAAAAAGTGGTGTGGCGATTAGTGATATTATACAAAACAACAATAACTTTCTTAACACTAGATTACCTCTCTGTAAGTAATTATATACCTTATGATTATAAAAAAACACAAAAAAATAAATATAGAACACAAAACCATAGTTAAATATCGGGCATTCCTATGTTTTTTCTATAGTTTTTAGTATTATTATTTAATACTTTTATATGTGGACCTGTTTTAGGGATAGTAATACCATTTCTAAACTGAAAGACAGAACCATAACTATCACTTAGTTTGTCATATATATTTATTAGATCATCAAGTTCAAAAATCTCCAAATATTTTAGATATATCTCCTCATTGGATATTATCTCTCGTATGCTATCAGGTAGGGGATCAGACGAAATGCTACTGTGAAGCATTAATACTGTAGGTCTAAAACCTGTATACCACGCTATTCCGAGAATTAATGGGGTTAATCTTTTGTATTTATTTAAGTAGAATACAACAAATATACCGGTCATTTCATTTAATTTTTTTAAGATATTTAGTTTGTCAGCTAATATATACTCAGACCATGTTAGTTTATAGACTAAAGCACCATGTCTTTGTTCTTTAGTATAGTTGTTATTCTGTTTCAATGATTTAATCCTTATTTTTTTGACAATTCAACAGATCTTTCTTTTGCATTTTTTACTGCATTAATAACAGCGGATCTAAAGGCGGAGTCCTCAAGTGTGACAAGACCTTCAATTGTTGTTCCACCCGGTGAAGTAACTGAGTGCCGTAGATCCTCAATTGCAGTTTGACCATTCACAGATTCATTGAGTGCCATTGTTGCAGCACCAAGGACTGTTTGTACTGCTAATTTTTCTGAAGTCTTTTTTGAAAGTCCGGAGTAAACGCCTCCTTGAGTTAATGCTTCGATAAATGCAAATACAAATGCAGGCCCGCTTCCTGATAGTCCGGTTACGGCATCAAGATAGACCTCATCTAGAATCTCAGTTTCACCTATTGCATTAAATATGTTCAGCGATAAATCTACATCTTCGTTATCTGTTTGGGTATTAAATGAAATTCCTGTCATTGATTTTCGGATTAAAGCCGGTGTATTAGGCATGACTCGAACTATTTTTCTTTCATTGCCTAGTAGAGCTTCGATATTAATTATTTTTATTCCAGCCAAAATTGAAATAAAAAGGGTGTTGTTTGGTTGACTTCTTAAAAACGACACCAGCGGATCAGATGAAGAGAGTCTTAAGAAAACTTGAGGTTTGATCGCGAGAATGATAATGTTGAAATCTTTTTTTATGTTAAGGTTAGTAATTTGATTAACTTGATACTTTTCTATAACAGAGCGGCAAACAGCCTCATTAATTTCATATATAAATATGGAGGACTTATCGAAAACGCTTGCTTCAATTAAGCCGCCTATAATAGCCTGGCCCATATTGCCGGCACCAATAAATAATATTTTTTTCATTTTCATTCCAATTATATCTAATATTCGCTGACTATACTATCAGCTGGTTTCCACCCTGTTTTGATGCTCTTATTGCTTTGTCCTCGGCAAGTTTTATTATATCTTCCGAGATACATAGTTCACCGGTCATTTGTGCAACACCTGATGAATATGACATAGAAATTACGCCATATTCTTTGGAAACTTCATAGGAGTGTATTGTATCGTCCTCCAGCCATTTTTCTAAATCAAGTGCGAATTCGGTAAAATCATCTACAACTCCGGTTATAATATAGTTAAATGAGGATATTTTAACTACCGAGTGTTCTTTAAATTTAAGTATTAGATTTTGGTATATCTTACTATCAAGAATCTCCTTCCATGTAGATTTTATCTCACTGCTAAAGGTGTGTATATTATCAGTCTGAATAAATGCCGCTATCGGAGTTCTTGATTTCTTTTTTTCTATCATTGATGAGAATTTTTTTATAACTTCATTTCTAAGTTTATCTCCCGTAAAAATCTGTTTAGCAGAGTCAGAGAATATGTATTTTAAAAAATAAAGTAGATCTGCAATATAAAATCGTTCATTATTTGTCCAATTGAACTTTAAGTAGCCATAGAGATCAGTTGCGTTATAGGGGTAGAGCGGGATAAATAGATCCCCTTTTTGATCCCCTTTAAGCGGGATATTTATTTCATTTGTATTTAATTGATTTTTTGTGAAAACCTCAATGAATCCATTTGCCTGAGATATATAAAAAGCGTATTCAGTCCAGCCAAAAAAAAGTTTAGCTGTGTTAAGTACAGATTTAAGATAAACTTCAGGTGTTGTTATGAATCTGACTTTTTCCAGTATAAGGTTAAATGGAAAGTTATTCTTAAAGTTATCAGATATTTTAAAATCTTTAATCCACAGGTCCTTGTATTCTAACAAGGCACTCTTTAGTTTAATATCATTTGTATCATTAAAAACTTCTTTGTTAACTGCTTCATTTATAATCGGTTCGCTGTTATCCGAATTTTTGTTATTGTCATTTGAATAGGAGTTGGAAATTACAATGTCTTCATAGCTATCTGTACTGTGATTATTATTAGACATCTCGAAATTATCAGGCTCTTCTGATGAGTTAAGGGGTAGAATATAAATAAATAACATGATAATAAGGTAAAAAACAACAAGGACTAATATTGGTATAAAAATGTGTTTAATTATATAGGAAATATGAAATTTATAATACCAGACAATATAGTTAAAGTCAGATGTGTTTTTTTTGTATATCCCTGTTATTGATGAGAAATCGGAATTTGCTACTGTTAAGGGCGATTTAAAATTATCCGGTTTTATTGATTTGTCAGATATGATAGGATGCCAAACCCCGGGTCTAACCCCATCTTCTTGCCAAAGTATAAATAAAAATTTATCCGGGATTTTTTTTATTGTAGTGTCTTGAATTTCACCGCAGATCAGTTCACTATTAATTGTGTCGATAATTTTATCTAGATCAGTTCGTTGGTTTTTACTAATTTCAGGAAAAGTAATAAATGTAACAACTAAAACGGATGCAATTAACCAGACTACGCTAATTGAATATAACAAAATAGATCTTAACTCCATAGCTAATCCTTAATACAAAATTATCATATAACTAAACTACAAAATCCCATCAAGATTTAATAGTGATTTCTTATCTTTGCTTGATTCATCTAACTTTCTAACCTTAGCCGGCAGCCATCTATTATTATAATCATTAGCGAGTTTAAATATATCTTCTTCTTTGAATCTATCCGGGATCTTAACTGCAAGTGTGTAATCCTTCTTTTCAAAGCCTAATCTCATAACATAAACAGGATCGGTAACTGTAATTGCAAGATTTCTGGTAAATAGAACCACAAGAACAATTAAAATAATTATAATCATAAAAAAAGTTACAAGTCCATTCCATGCTGTATATCTAATCAGATCAAGTCTGGAGTATACCAGGATAAGATTAACGCCACCAACACCATCGTATTTAACGACCATCTCACTATTATTCATTAATAAATCTTCGACATTTTTAGCTGTATTTGATGAAGATATATAAAGAGTCTGCCCTCTATATCTTGCAAAAATTATATTTGGATTTTCTTTTGCAATGTTTTTTATGGTAATCGGTAGGTTATTTTCAGGCGTTGATTTAATTATTTCGGATATTAATCTATTGGTTCCCATTTCATTTTGAGATGTTAATATATCGGCAGTAGGGATATTTTTAGATGTAGATGAAATAATACTTGTAATCATAATTATAGTGATTAATGTAAATACGGTTATCGTAGTAACTGAGGTAACCAATCTCTGTGCTGTTAATGAATCAACATTCTTTATTTTGCCCAGGATTTTTAGGACCCGTAAAAATCTTAATATTCTTGTTACTCTTATTGCTTTAATCATCTTAATAAGTCCGAATTTAGCAAAAAAACCTGTTGTGAGGGCAGCTGAGCCTGCTATGAAGGAAATAAAATATGGGGCTGATATAAATAACAATAATGGAAATGAAGATAATAAATCCACCCAGCCGTTTCTATGTAGGAAATATCCTTTGCCGTCTTTATTTGAAAGTGCGTTTATAAATCTTATCGTAAACTCTATCGAGAAATACAGGTCAAAAAAGAATCCTGATAATTTAACCCCTTGAATAAGGCCTGCATCAAGATTTAAGAAGACAAAAAGATCATCCAGAAATGTCTGACAGACAGCAAGTAGGATGACAATTATAGTTAAATTTTCTAGAAAATTTATAAATTTGTTATTTTGAATTTTCATTAGGGATCTCCTTTTTTTAGTTTCTACCAATAGTTTCCTGCTGCGATTCTATACAACTCTTCAATCATATCAAGATCAAACCCAAAAAATTTGTAGTTTTTTCTCTGTGTCTGGAACCAGCTCTTTTCAAAAGATTCTGCCCCTTTTTCAACCTTTGTGTTAGGTTTATAGTATCTTCCAAAGGCTGTGAATATTTTGACAAGTCTTGAAGTAGCAGGTATATTAATATCATCCATATAACTTAGATGAGAGAAAAAAGCCTTTTGAAGCAGATCGGGCGGAAAGTAGCCAAGTTGATTAACATTTTGTTTGTAAAGTGAATCGTAGTATACTTTTTGTGCGGCGATATTTGCGTATTTGGAATCTTTTGATGACATCTTTTGTTGGAGACTAAGGTCGTTCATATCATGTCTGATATTTCCGACTATTGATATAAGCATTATAAATTTTACATAGTCAGCTACCATTGCCGGATCCAGTTTTACTTTTTCAAGAATCTGAAGTTGGCGGGCAATATACCCTCTTCCTACAAATACATTCTCAATATATCTGTCAATTATGTTAAAATTTAAAATTTTTAATACTGGTTCAAATGCTCTTCTTGTTTCAAATCTGGTTAACAATTGTTTCATAAAGGTTAATAGTTGTTCCTGAAATCTGTCTACTGTAACCTGTCTGCCAATCAATATGTTTACAAAGTTGAGGTTGATTTTTTTTTGAACAATTGTAGATAGGTCCTTAGTAAGATTGCTGTCAATTGTTTCTGAAAGTGATTCGAGAAATAGTTCGGTTATTTGCTTCCATTGAAGGGTTGGGAAAAAAGCCTGCGAGGTAAAAGTTGATTTGAGTGCATTTTCATTCTGTAGAAGAAAGAGAATGATATTTTCCTCTATAGCCATACTTGTTTCATTTACAAAGCATGGGTTAACTGTTAGTTTACCAATGAACGCCTTCATTTTTGCTTTTTGCTCTTCTGAATACATAACTAATCCTTTAAATGTAGTTCTAAAAATGTTAACTATTAACCTTAAAGCTTTTATTATAAACTAATATAAAATCTTATAATAAACTATTATTAAGAAAGCAGTAAAAGCTGTTAATAAAACTATAAAGCTATCAATAATATTTGTTTAAAGTAATTGTATATAATAATAGTAATTTTAATTAATTGCAATTATATTTTTTTAAAATAAATTCATAAAAACAAATAGTATAGTTTCTATTTTCTATTTCTTTTGTTATTATCGGAAGAACTAATAAAGTTATTAGTTAGGCAGGAATGATATGTTAAAACTATTAGATTTTTTTATTAAGAAAAAAAAGATTAATACAATTCAGTCTGAAAGAAGGAAAGATTTTGACCTGTATAATATTGAGAATATCTATAAAACAACAATTATTGACCTTTTTTTTCCTAATAAGTTTACAATAAATCAGAATAGATATCTGACTCAGCCGTTAAGGTTCTATATTGTTAATTCAGAGTTACATAATCCGGAATCTGTGATGAATGTTGATTTTAAGAGTGGATTTTGTCTTGATATAAAATTTAGTACAGGACATGAGGAGTTTACTGCTAAATATATTACTATAGGCTCAGATCAAAATTTAATTCAGAATTTTTTTGGTAACACAAAGTTGTTTGTAAAACATCTTATGGATAGAGGATCAAAAACCGTCTCGTATATTACCGGAAATAGTGAGGTTACTGCCGGCTTAAAGATTGATAATAGTCGTGTTCAAATAGATTCCGGTCAAATTATTTTAGAGGTCGATATCGAAAGTTATGGTCGCCGGATTAGTGCCTATTGTTTGCCATCTTTAGAATTATCGAGTCGGATATTGGAGACTTTTGATCAGGGTGATAGAAGAGGGGCAAGCAACAATAATAAGATCGATGGGGAGATTTTATTAAATAATATAGATGTTGATTATGGTGTCAGGCTATTTGATAATATAGATGAGTTTTTGGGGATACACTATCGGATTATTCCATTTTATAAGTTTATAAACCATTTATCACTTCAGGATTTAAGGCTTATTATACAAAATCATTTACTGCCTAAGATAAGACTTAGAGGTTTATTGAAACTATTGTACCTTAGGCATGAGGTAAAACGAGATGATTTGGTAAAAAAGGTTCTATACAAGACCAGATTCAATAATTCCAAACTAATATCGGTAATGCCATTTCTTGCAAGAGAGGAATGGGGTTTTATAAAAAAAAGAACGAATTTTTTGGATCTTGAAAATTTTGAAGAGTACAATTTGAAAATACTTACAGGGATCTATAGTGCGTATAAAAATAGGAAACTTGCAATCAGCGGCGAATTTGCAGAGCTATATGAAAAGAATCTTGGTGAAATTATAGAGGATTTCTACTCAAAGGAAATAGATAGATTGAATAAGCAAGATTATCCATTTAATCTTTTATTTGAATTGGGGGCAAATAATCAGAGAATTGTGATCTTTAATGTTAAAACACAGACTGCTGCAAAGGCGTTGATTGGTTTGAGTAATTTGAGGGAAAGAATCTCAAAACTCTATATAAAAAGAAGAAGAGAAAGTTTTATTGAGGATTATCACTATTATCTTAGAGAATATGAGACTGGTAAAATCTCAGGAAATGAGATAGTTGAGGCTAAAAAAAAGATAGAACAGGCTGTAAAGAAGTTTAAACGATACAACCTGTGATTAAATATTACCCTACCTTTCCGTTGATTACTTCTATAGTTATAATTGGTTTGCTATTAATTGTAAGTGGTTTGCCGCAAATATTTACCCTGTTGTCTGTTACGCTTATTGGGACTGAAAAGAATTGTTCAATAGTTATTTCAGAAGTTATTTCAGATAGGGTGGCGGTTGTATCTTGATTAGAGATAGCATTTAACAAAACTGGAGTTCCTGGAGGAGCATCAGATGTTAGAATCTCAACTTTTGATTTGCCCTCTGTTTCAGCAGCAAGGAGCATTCCCTGACTCTCATATCCTCTTAGATTTGCAGTCTTAAGATTGCAGACTATAATTACCGTTTTACCAAGCAATTCTTCCTCTCTATAATATGCGACAAGACCTGACACAATTTGTCTTATCTCTCCATTACCCATATCAACTTTTTCAATGAATAGTTTATCGGCCTTAGGATGTTTTTCTACTGAGATGATTTTACCAGTTTTAAGAACAACATCTGAAAACATATCCAATGGATCTCTATTTGCTTTTTTATTCTGATTCTTTGATGATTCCATATCCTGTCCTGCAAATCGAGTTTTGAGGTTTTCTGCAGTATCTTTTTCAATCTTAGTAAATAAAATTTCCGGTTTGCCAATGGTGGTTCCGCATATTTTGTAAATAAAATTTCCGGTTTGCCAATGGCATCGATCTTCATTCTATCTAGTGGAATATTCATCATTTTGAAAACCCTACTTGCTGTGTCAGGAATATAAGGCGAGAGCATAATTGTAATATCCTTTAAAAGGCAAGCAAGTGAACCGATAACTGAGCCGGCAGATAATTTGTTAGATTTTTCAAGATTCCATGGTTCAAGATCTTGAAAGAATTTATTTCCACAACTTGAGATATCCAGTATATCGAGAAGGGCTTTTTTTAGTTCGATATCCTCCATAAGTTTGATAAAACCAGCCTTTCTATCCTCAATATTTAAACTAGAAAAGACACTAAACTTATCTAAAGTATAGTCCGGTATCCTGGAGTCAAAAAATCTGGTAATAAACTGAAGAACTCTATTGACTAGATTTGCATAGTTGGCAATTATCTCGCCGTTTACTTTCTCCATAAAATCATTCCAATAAAAATTAGTGTCATTTTTCTCCGGTCTATTTCTAAGCAAGTAGTATCTGTAGAGGTCTGAAGAAATTCCGGATGAGATAGCCTGGTCACCAAAAATGCCTGCCCCCCTTGATTTAGAAAACTTTGAATCTTCATAGTTAAGGTATTCTGTAGAGCTTATAGTTTTTAACATTGTCCATTTTTCACCGGTTCCAATAAGGCTTGATGGGAAAAGAACAGTATGAAATGGGATGTTGTCTTTTCCCATAAATTGATATAGATCAACATTGTCCGGTGATTGCCACCATTCTTTCCAGTTTTCTGTGTATTCTGCAGTCATTGAGATATAGCCAATTGGAGCGTCAAACCATACATAGAATACCTTTCCTTCGTAACCATCAAGAGGAACCGGGATGCCCCAATCAAGGTCTCTGGTGATACATCTCTTTTTTAACCCGATTTCCAGCCACCCGTTAGTTACTGTTAATGCGTTGTTTGACCAATTATTATTTACGGCAGTTTCTTTGATCCAAGACTCGAGTTGGTTTTTAAGGGCGATCAGATCAAGGAATAGGTGTTTTGAGTTTTTAAAAATTGGGGTGGTCTTACATATTGAACATTTTGGGGATTTAAGATCTGAGGGGTCAAGCAGTTTGCCGCAAGCATCACACTGATCTCCCTTAGCATTTTCAAAACCGCAGTTTGGACAGGTTCCCTCTATAAATCTATCTGCAAGGAACATCTTGTCGTGTTCACAGTATGGCTGAGTGACTATGTCCTCAACTATGAACCCATTTTCATGTAGTTTTTTAAATATTCCCTGAACTATCTCGGTCTGTTTTTTATCTGTTGTTCTTCCAAAGTATGTGAAATCAATATTAAACCACTTGTATATTTCTCTATGAATTTTGTTGTATTTATCACATATTTCCTTAGGAGTTACCCCCTCCTGTTTAGCCTTTGTTTCTGTAGTTGTTCCGTATTCATCCGTTCCGGATATAAATGCTACTTCAAATCCTGCCATCTTAGAATACCTTGCAAATACATCTGCTGATAGAACACATCCGATTATATTGCCAAGGTGAGGTACATTGTTAACATAGGGAAGTGCTGAGGTTATAAGTCTCTTTTTATTTTTCATAGAATCTCCGGTATAACTTGTGTGTTAGCTTTGGCAGGTATATTGCCGCCTGTGACTATTAGATATTATTTCTACAAATGCTTTTTATAAAACATGTGAAGGGTTTTTCTTTACTTTATTTATGGCATCAGTAATCGCTTTTATAACTGTATCTTTGTATTCTTTATTATGAATAAGTCCCTGTGCATAGACTCGTCCGGTAAAAGATGACCTATAGTATGGTTTAATATTATTCAACGCTAGTGCACACATATCAAGTATGCAGTCCTGGCATTTACATAATTTATCTCCTCCTTCGGTATCTTCTATTTTCTTAAGTTCCTCTTCTAAAACTGATATAACCATTTTTTCAACTTCGTTTACAAGGAGATCAAACTCGTAGTCATCTTTAAACGCCATAATAAACCCCTTCATTGTGATCTAAGTTAATTTATTGTGTAAATACACACTTCCTATTGGGTACCTCTAAAAACTTTTACTATCCCTATATGACCTTCGAAATACGCAGAATTTAAATTAATTGTATATTACAAAAAAAACAGGTATATAAAGTCTTACGCCACTTATTATCCTTATATGTTAACCATTATGCCGATAATTAATAATGACCATCTTAATATACATCTTAATATTCATCTTAATATTCATCAGTCTCTCATTTTCTAAAATATTAGGTTGACCTAAAATACTTATTTAATATAATTCAATTATTAATTATAATCAACAAAAAAAAATATACTTCGCAAAAATTCAAAATTTATTTTTTCGGGAAGCCTGTTTAAAAAAACAATTTCTATTTTGGTAATGATTTTTTATAATTATTTAGGATATCTAAAACTTTGGCAGGTGTTTTAGCATTTATCAGTTCCTGTCTTGCCTCTTCAATATTTAATATTGAACTCATTGCAGAAAGGTATTGTATATGGGGACTACCGCTATTTTTATTGGAGATTAGCAGGAAAAAAATATTTGATGGTTGCCCATCAAGAGATTCAAAGTTTACGCCCTCCTTTTTTATTCCGAGAGCTGCCAGTATGCTCTGATCGCCAAGTGCCACTCTACAATGGGGCATTGCAACACCATTCTGCATTCCTGTACTCATGATTGATTCGCGATCAATTATACCCTGATAGATTGTTTCCCTATCTGCAATAATTCTCTTTTCGAATAGGATGTCTATCAATTCATTGATAATTTCATTTTTATTGTTTCCCTTAAGGTCAACCTTAATAGTGTCATGTGTAAGTACTTTTAGGAGATTAATATCAGCTCTTGAGTCATTAGAAATTAGATCTTTATGCATATCAGAGGTTTTAGCTATATCTTTGAATTTTTCTAGTGTTTGATAGATTGAAAGTATTGATTCGTAGACGATATTTCTGATAAAAGAAACATCTGCCCTATCAGAGTCAAATATTAAGGAAGTGTTATTAGAGGTCATGGTAAAAAACACATTATCCTTTCTCATGTGATAAGCTTCATTCTCCATTTCGACCTTGTTTACAAAGAATCCCTCATTTTCAATAGAGGTGATAATTCCGGATATGATTAATTCCCTAACCTCTCCCTGTGGTAGAATATACTCGGTAGTAACTGTATCGAACCCTTTTATATCCTTTTTTATGCCTCTTTTTGGAAGCTTTATCATCCACGAAAGAATTGGCGGGGGGATCAGCGTAGTTAGAAGAGTCATTAGTATGCTAATACTAAACATTTTTGGTTCTAAGACTCCTGCAGAGAGCCCAATACCGGCTATTATAAGTGCAACTTCACCTCTTGGGACCATTCCGAGACCAATCCTGCTTGCCCCCAGCAGATTAAAGTTCATAAACAGCGAAGGTATACCACAGCCAATAAATTTTGCAAGAACTGCTATAACTGTAAATATTAGACCAAAAATAAGAACCTCAGGTGAAAAAAGATGCTTAAGATCTACCATCATTCCCATAACGGTAAAGAATACGGGTACAAAAAAATTATAGAGTGATCTCAGTTCGTCCTGAACTGCAAAGGTTATATCAGTTTTTGATAGTGTAAGCCCCATGACATATGCACCTATAATCATAGCCAGTCCCTCTTTTTCGAAGAAAGCCGATAAGAGAAGTCCCATAGCAAAGGCCAACATAGCAAATACATGCACACTCTTGAATGTTTTAAGAAATTTGCTGATTCTTGACGCGAGTATCATGCCAAGAATAGTTGCTCCTAACCAGACACTGACTGCCTTGACACCTATCATAATAATTTTATTCCAGTTTATTGAAATCCCGCTCTTATTTCCTGTTATTCCTGAAATACCTATTACAACAGCAAGAAGAATGATTCCAAGTACATCATCTATAACAGCCGCTGAGAGTATAGTAACCCCTTCAGGTGTATCCATTTTCTTACTATCAGAGAAAATCCTGGCAGTAATACCGACTGAGGTTGCTGTAGAGAGTACACCCATAAATAAACAGATTGGCTCCATAAAACTTAATCCGTACCAATAGGCTGTAATGCCGGCACCAAGACCGAAAGAGGCAATTACACCTGATATTCCTACAATTGATCCTGCTACGGAAAACTTTAAAAAGAGTGCAAGATCTGTTTCCATTCCGACAATGAATAACAGTAGTATTGAAGCAATTGTAGCTATGGAGTATAGCTCTGTTGATACAGGCAACAATGAGTGTGGAAGTATCGGAAAAAGCCCTGAATGAAAGCCTGGTATGGGAATAGAACCAAGAAGATATGGCCCAATTATTATTCCGGCAATAAGTTCACCTAGAACTGATGGCATCTTTAATTTACTAAATAGCATGCCGGTTAGTTTTGCAACAATTATGATGACTCCGAGTTGAAAAACAAGGTTAGCCATTGCGTCAGTTATTCCACCATTTTCAGATGCTACAAGTATTGTCGCAGATAAAAGTAGAAATATAATAATTGTACCGTATTTTTTTAGATTCATAAATAAATCCTTTTGTTTAAAAAATTATATAAAGGAGGCTCTTGCAAAAATCCCTTCTGTTTTTTGCTTGATCTTTTATTTGTTAAACATGCGTCAAAATGAGGCAAAAAATACTCAAATAAAGTAATTATTCTGCGTTTTTTTGCCTCATTTTTCCTTGTTTTCCAAAAAAATATGCTTCGCAAAAATTCAAAATTTATTTTTGCAAGAGTCTCTAAAGGTTTGCTAAATATTTTTAAATATTTTATCTTGATGTTATACATTTTTAAATTTTAGATTTTGCGTCTATAATGAAAAAAAATGTATAAATCCGCCAAAAAAAATGATGGTAACATTGATTAAGGGACAACAAGGAAATAGCATCGGTTCTTCTAGAAAATAATTAGTTGCCCATTCGAAAAAAAATGATTTATCTTAACTACTGTTATTCATTTAACCATCATATTTTAGAGGCTCTTGCAAAAATAATCTTTTTTACAATTGCAAACAAGAAATATAAAGGAAATTGAAAATATTCTGTAAGCACATTTACTTATAATCGGATTATTCTATTTTGTCAATATAGTTATTTATTTAAATTATTTATTTAAATAGTCTGATTTCAAATTTTTATCACAATTTGACGCCTATTTCATAAATAATAGAACAAGTAAAAAAAGTGAATGGATTTTTTCGGGGAGCCTCTAAACATAAACATATTTCATACTTGTGCTTTCTAAATCATAATAATCCAATTCTATTCTTGATTAAATATGAATATTCGGGTATAAAGTAGGGGCTTATTATAAGAGTTATTTGCCTGGAGGATATTATGGATATAAAAGCTCACTTTTTTGATAATAAGGATGAGATTAATACGATAATCGGGATGAGTCATTTTATAAAAACTGTTGATGATCTTGCTGAGATCATTGCGACTACAGTTCCCGGAGGTAAATTTGGTATTGCCTTCTGTGAGGCCTCAGGGCCGGCATTAATTAGGCATGAAGGGAACGATATGTCATTGGTCAATAGATCAGTCTCAATAATGAATGAAGTAAAAGCAGGGCATACATTTGCGATTTCTATGAGGGATATGTATCCGATTAATATACTTTCAAAGATTAAAGCCTGTGATGAGGTGGTAAGAGTTTTCTGTGCAACTGCTAACCCTTTTAGCATATTAACCGTATCGGATTCAAGGGGGGCTGCAATCGTTGGTGTTATTGACGGCGTATCACCTATTGGTATTGAAACAGATGATGATAAAGCATTACGGAGAAAATTCCTGAGAAATATAAATTATAAATATTAGGTGGTATTGGTTTGAAGATAAAAATTTTACTCAATATGATTTTTTTGCTTGTGGTTAACTGTTTAATGGTTTTTTCAAATTCTAAGTTTGACTCTGTTGAATGGGTGTTTAGTAAGATATTTGGAAATGTAGAGGTTTATATACAGTCTGATACCGATCTCCCGGTATACTATTATAAAGCCTCCACAATTGTTGAGAATCGATCTGTTGACGAGATTGTGGCTGCTATAAAGAGTTTTGATCGTTATCCCAGTATCTTCCCAAAGACATCTGTTTTCAATACACTTCTAAGATTAGATGACAAATCTTATCTTGTCTATGCGTTGATTAATTTTAGTCCGATAAAAAATCGCGATTATATTATACTAATAGAGGAATACACAAGGAGTGTAGATGGTATTATATATAACTATATTGAGTGGGGGCCACCACCCGATACTATTTTGAGACAGTATGAAATTAGTGATTCTAAGGCTGTTAGGGTGAGAAATATTACAGGCCGGTGGACAATTTATGAGCAAAATAGCAAGGTCCATCTTTCATTTGAATGTAATAATCACTGGGAATTAAATGTTCCATTATATTTTTTAAGAGAGTTTGAAAAAAAGGAAACAGCAAACGCGGTGTTTTCTATCCTGGGTGCTTTAAAGAAGTGATGTTATTATATGAAATAGAAAACTTCGTTTTTGTATTAAAGTATATATGGGTATAATCTTTGCTTGACATAAAGCAAAAATATTGTGAATATAGGGTTTGATTTTTTTAGATATGATTGGGGGATTTGTAATGAGTTTAAGGTATATTTTAATTATAATTATTTCCAGCTTATTTTTCGGAAACTGTGTGACAAAACAAGAGGTGAGGGATGTCAAGCTTATAGAGGGTAATATCTATGGTGACAAGGGTGTAGTTCTTACATCTGAGGTAGCGATTGATATGATTTATAAACTTATTCCTGATAATTCATTTGTTAAACAGCTTAATGAAACATATAAGGGCGATTCGCAGATAGTTGAATTTAAGTTGAGTCCCGGTAAGGATGCCATAGAAGGATATACCTATCTAACAACCGGAGCATTTATAAATCCAAATCTAAACCACACAATTTCATATAAAATTGTAAAAGTTGAGAAACTGGGAGATGTGTTAAAATATGATCTTCTTACAGCAAATGTCAAGGATAGTTCAGGAAGGGTGTTAAGATATAGAATGGAGAATGGCAAACCGCTTCTTTCTGATGATAGGGGTGTTCCTGTTAGGGTTTCGCTTGATGACATCTATCGACTTGCCTATTATTCCGGTTTTTCTGATGATTCGTATAATAATCATCATATGTATTCTGCCTTGTCTGCAATTATGGGGATATATTCAAGTGAATTGATAGTTACTGATGAAATGATCTTAAATGAGGCTATAAAGTCCTCTGGAGTTTTGAATGTGAATAATCTAATTGATCAGGCAAATATAGATCTGATTATTTCAAATATTTCTGCACTTAAAGACTCGATAAAAGATCCGCTAATAAAAGATATGCTCTTCAGATTAAATGCAGTTAATTCAATCTATACCGATGCTATATCTGCTATCTTGTTAAACGGTTTTAAAGCAAAGCTGACCTATGATGATAAGCAAAAGATCATAAAAATGAATGTTATGATGGGTAACTTTATTGAGGCTTCAAATCTTGAAGCTGCGATCTATGGAGAGAGTCAGGAGTCACAGAAATTCGGCAGATTGGCTATTGAGAAATTTATTGATAATTTTGCATATGGTCGAAAATTGTATTCCGGGACAGTGAGTGATATTAGAAAGTTTAAGAAAATATATGATAACTTTTGAATCTAGGGAGTAAATAATGAATACCAGGATGATAAATATTGCATTATATCCGGCAAAAGCAGATGAGATGTCTTCAAGACAGAGACATTTTGCAGAGGAATACCTCAGGACGAATTTTCAGCTTGATGATGATGCAATTGAACAGATTTTTAATGATATAGTAGATATTGATGCAATAGATATACCTCAGAATATGTCCTATAAGGATAGGCTTAAACTATATAAAGCAGCATTTGATATTGTTGAATGTGACGCCATTAATTTTAATCATCTTCAAGCATTATCAAAGATCGCATCTAAACTCAATATAAAAAAAGATGACACCTTTTTTGATTTTAACATCTTTGATCAGTCAGAGATTGTTGAACATGAATATAAAAAATCTCTACTAAATTTTTCAATGATCGCGGGTGTTGTTGGATTTATTCCATTGCCGATATCTGATGTAATTATACTTACACCAATTCAGATAGGAATGGTTTCTAAGATTGCAAACCTATATGGCTTTAAGATGGATGCCTCTGAGTTTGTTAAAATAATTCTAGGTACAGTCGGTGCAGGAGTTATAATGAAGCTGGGAGCAAAAATTCTCAACTCACTGATTCCGTTTATTGGATGGGCTGTTAACGGATCGGTTGCATTTGCAGGGACCTATGCTCTTGGAATTATAACAAAGAGATATGCAGAGGCTCAGGGTAACCTTTCTCAAGACTCAATCACGAGGATATGGGAAGAGTCATTTGAGGAAGGAAAAGTTGAGTTTGGAAAACTCAAGGAGTTTATACTTTCAAAGAAGGATGAACTTATTAAGGAGTTTCAGAATCTTAAAAACAAACAGGAAAATTCCGATACTGATTCGCCGGAATAGTATTGATGGTTAGTCCTAAATAGATCCAAAAAAACACTATGATAGATATACTATATGAAGATGAATTTTATTTTATAATAAATAAGCCTGCCGGTAAGCTTGTTATTCCGGCTCCCGGCAAATCAGATAACTTAACAAGTGATATTGATAAATATCTTGAATTAAAAGGTTTGCAGTATCGTGCTCATCCATGCCATAGATTGGATGGGGATACAAGTGGTGCAATAATCTTTGCTAAAGGGAAATCCTCACAGAAGTTAATGATGGAACTTTTTAGAAAACATGAAGTACAGAAGAGGTACATTGCAGTAGTCAACGGACTTCTCAGGAAAAAAAACGATGAAATTAGATATAGGATAGAAGGAAAAGAGGCTCTTACAGTATACAGTCTAATCAAATCATCGCCTAAATGTTCCTTGGTTGAGATAAATCTCCTAACAGGAAGAACTAACCAGATACGGATACATTTTAAGATGATAGGGCATTCATTGATAGGCGATACAAAGTTTGAGATCCGTAAAAATCTCCTGGTCAAATTCAAGAGAACTGCGTTGCACTCATCATTCATAGGGTTTACACATCCCTATACGGGTCAGGCTATTACTGTTACGGCTCAGATTCCTGATGATATGGGTAAATTGATCTCTAGCGAACTAGGACTTGCTGAATTTAAGGCATAAGATGAAAATTAAAACAATTTCTAACTATTTTAATAGGACATTTCTAAAAAAGTTACTTTTTATAGCACTTCCTGTATCGTTACAGAATTTGATACTTACACTTATAAATTTGACTGATAATCTGATGATAGGTAGGCTTGGTGAAGTTGAGATTGCTGCAGTAGGACTATCAAATCAAATCTATTTCGTTTTTATATTAATAGTCTTCGGGATATCAACAGGCTCAGCAATATTTACAGCTCAATACTGGGGAGCAAAAAACGAGGTTATGATACAGAGGGTACAGGGGTTATCAATTATCCTTTCCTCTATTACAGGCCTAATTTTTGGTCTTGCAGCATTCTTCTTTCCTGATAGATTGCTTAGGATATATATTAATGATCAGCTTGTTATTCAAAATGGAATATCCTATTTGAGGATTGCAGGGTTTAGTTATATCTTTACTGCCTGCTCTGTATCATACTCATTGGTTTTAAGAACGATTAATAGGCCATATGAACCACTTATTGCTTCAATATTTTCTATGTTAATTAATATTACATTGAACTGGGTTTTGATCTTTGGTAAGCTGGGTTTTTCACCTATGGGAGTAAGAGGTGCTGCAATTGGTACTCTGGTGGCTAGAATATTTGAGTTATCTATTATTATATTTCTTGTATATAGAAATAAATTTCCGAATGCGGGTACATTTAGAAGTATGTTTTTATATAACAAAGAATTCATTTCAATGTATTTTAAGACAATATTTCCTGTCATATTAAACGAGATGGTTTGGGCTGTTGGGATGACTCTATACAGTGTGATTTATGGTAGGGTGGGAACAAAGACGGTTGCTGCATATGAAATTGCAAATACTATGATCCATATTGCATTTATTTTCTATATGGGAACTGCTAATGCTGCATCTGTAATGATAGGTAATAGACTTGGCTATGGTGCAAAGAAATCTGCTACATTACTCGCCTACAAATTTATTGTAATGGCTCCAATTGCCGGTTTCTTCATTGGTCTGCTCTATCTATTTTTGTCAAACTACATACCAAACCTATACGCGGTCTCTGAGGATGTGAAACATATGATTAAGATGCTTATGATAGCACTTAGTATAATTATTGTTTTTAAGGGGATCAATCTTCATCTGGTTGTCGGAATATTTAGAAGTGGGGGAGATACAAAGTTTTGTCTCTTCTTTGATATCGGGAGTGTCTGGTTTATAGGTATACCTATGGCTATTCTTGGCGCATGGGTATTAAAATTGCCTATATATATAGTTTATCTTATGGCAAATTCAGAGGAAATAGTAAAAGTTTTCATAGGACTATTTAGATTAAGATCTGGTTTATGGATTAATAAGTTAACAGATAACCCCATACCAAACCAGGTTATTACTGAGTTTGGCAGGGATGTAGCGGGCTAATTAAATTATAAGGAAAACTACTTTCTTCTGCCAAAAATTCTAAGCAGCATAAGAAATAGATTGATAAAATCAAGATACAGTGTTAATGCACCTAAAACAGAAACATTTTTTGTTACTGCCTCATCATTAAATTGGTAATAGTAATTTTTTAATTTCTGTGTATCATAGGCAATTAGGCCTACAAAAACAACAACACCAATTATTGAAACTGCCCAGTAGAGTATGCTTGATTTAAGGAATATATTTACAACAGAAGCAATTATTACACCAAATAAACCCATTAAAAGTATATTTCTGAATCTACTCAAATCCTGTCCTGTTGTAAAGCCATAGATTGACATCGCAGCAAAAGTACCTGCTGTAATAAAGAAAACAATCGCTATAGATTCACCTGTATAGAGTAAGAAAATATATGACATAGTTACACCGGTTAAAAGTGAATAAAGTGAAAACCATAATAGAGCCGAGCTGAATGACATCTGTAGAACCCTGGCAGATAAGAAAAAAACAAGACCCAGTTGAGCAAAAATCAGTACATAAAAAACAATTCTATTGCTGTAGAGCATTTTTAACAGAGCTGGGCTATTAGAGATGTACCACGCAGAAAGACCTGTAATGCCAATTCCCATAGCCATCCACAGGTAAATTTGTTTAAAAAAATTTGATAGCCCGGTATCTACACCTGAAACTAATCTAATATCATCGGATTGGTACATATTGTTCTCCTAATTTAAAAGCGTTTAATCAATATAATAATAATGCATGTCTAAGGTAAGTGTATTTACAAAAATAATAAATATTATAGCCTCTTGCAAAAATATATCAGGTTTGTGTAGAAATATCTATAACCGGTATATCAATCCATAACTTAGTGAATCCTTTGAAATTTTCGGTTCAAAAGAGATCTTCTTAGGATTGACAGCAAGTAGAATGATTCCTATAACAATGCACAAAGCACCAAGGCTGAGTGTTGCAATCGATGTAATAAATAATGATAGATGACCAAACATAAGATCATAATACCTGTTGTATGCCTCATCGGATAATTCGCCCATTGGGATAAGTGCTTTTTCTATTGTCGGAATGAAGTGTAGCATATCAATAAGTATTATTGGAACACCTGATAATAAAAACCCTACACCTGCTGAGGTTAATGCTATCCCTCCAATTTTTAAGCCTGAAATTCCCGGAGTCTGACTTTTTGAATCCTTCTTAGGCAGATCATAGGTCTTAACAGTTATTGCCTCATAGTTGCTTATGTTCTCTCCAATTTCATAGATACCGGCATCAAACTCTTTCCCTGTTTTAGCAAATTGGTATTTTTTAGAGAATAGTGGTGCACCATTCTCACCGTCTCTAGCTTCAATATTTATTGAATACTTCAGTCCACCTGTTATGTTTCCTGTAATAAGCATTTGAACGCCAAGAGCTGAGGCTATTTTAATAAGATCCTCAGAAGTAAATGCACTTTTTCCATCAAGTTTTAGTTCCTTTAGTACTGAATCTACAAGAGTCTCTTCAACAACATCAAATTTCTTCAACTGTATTACACTTGTTCTAATAGATTCAGAAATCCTGGAGAGGTCACTTAATGATACTCCGCTTCCCTTAATATCAATAATTGCGGCCTTGTTGAACTCTTTCACAGTTTTTGTATATGGTGGTAGTGCGTCTTTCATTTTTCCTGCCATCTGTGCTGCTATATCATTAAAAACAGTGGTTATTTGAACTCCTGTAGGACCTTCGACTTCTATAGTTGTTGCAGACTTTCTTACCTCTGCATCAAGAGCATTTAGGTGTATATTTATTACTTTTGGGCTGATTAACTGAAAAAATCCAAAAACAATTACATCTGCATCAAGAATTTCACTTGCCTTAATTGCTGTATCTTCCCATATAAACTGCTTTAAATTAATGCCACCCTCAATAAGTTTGTTTTCGATAATATTCTGGTCATAGACTATAAAGCTATCAGTCGAAGATAGGGCAGCTCTAAGAGAATCTGCTATACCTGACGATAAGAAATCGTTATCTGCCAGTTTAGTTGAGTTATAGATTGGTATAATTGCAACCCTTCTTTTAATTATTATAGTTTTTTCATTCGACTGAGAATGTAAACTTGTTAGTACTATCATAAAAAAAATTACCCAAGCCAAATGCAATCTTAAATAATTCATAGTTCACCCCTATCTTTAACATCTATTATTAAATAATATTAAATCTTAATTAGCTCATCTCTTCCTGGTCCGACAGAGATGTAGCTGATTTTTACACCTATAAGTTCTTGAATTCTACTGACATAGTTTCTTGCATTTATTGGCAAGTCTTGAAACTGTCTGACACCTGTTATATCATCTTCCCATCCGGGGAGAGTTTCATAGACCGGCTTACAGTTATTTAATATTCTGGTAGTTGGAAACTCTGTTAATTTGGTATTATTATACAAATATTCAGTACAAATATTTAGTTCATTTTGTCCGGACAATACATCAAGCAGTGTTATTGCGATCTCAGTTGCTCCGGATATTTCACATCCATATCTTGATGCAACAGCATCAAACCAACCAATTCGGCGGGGTCTACCTGTACTTGCACCAAATTCATTTCCTTTGGTTCTTATGGAGTCAGCAGTCTGGCACATCAGTTCTGTTACAAATGGCCCTTCCCCTACACATGTTGAGTAGGATTTCATAACGCCAACTACTCTATTAATTGCCCATGGCGGTATTGATGACCCCGCACCTGCATATCCCGGCAAAGGACTGGATGAGGTTGTAAATGGATAAATTCCAAACTCAATATCCCTTAAAGCACCAAGTTGCCCTTCAAGGAGAATTCGTTTGTCTGTCTTTACGGCATCAGAAAGATATGGAATGGTGTTAGTTATATAGTTTGAAATTTTAATTCCATAATTATAACCCCATTCTACCATCTCATCAACGCTTATCTCAGGTCTATTGTATATTTTTGTGATAATCTGGTTTTTGAATTCAAGATTGTTTTTGATTCTGGAATAGAGGTAGTCTTTATCAAGGAGATCACTTGCAGTAACACCAACCTTTAAGTATTTATCACTATAGACCGGTGCAATGCCACTTTTTGTTGAGCCAAACTTTCTATCCTGCAATCTCTCTTCTTCGTATACATCTAATAGTATGTGAAAAGGAAATATTATATGTGCTCTATCTGAGATAAGTAAATTACCGATTGTTCCTACTACAGATTCAATCTGTTTTATCTCATTGAAAAGAGCCTCAGGATTGATAACAGTACCATTTGCTATTACATTAGTTGCGGCCTTGTTAAAAATACCTGATGGAAGGAGGTGCAAAGCAAATTTACCGTATTCATTAACTACAGTATGTCCCGCATTGTTACCGCCTTGAAATCTTACAACAACATCAGCATCTCCAGCAAAATAATCAACCATTCGTCCCTTACCTTCGTCACCCCAGTTGATCCCGCATATAGCCGTTACACCCATCTGTATTACTCCAAACATATTACTTTATAATTACAATAAACAAAAATAGTGGTTTTTGCAATATAAAAAAGGAAAAATTGAAGGAAAAATTGAACTAATTTTATTTATTAGAAAAAGAGCAGAAAATTAAATAGGGGCGGCTCGTTAAAAAAATAAAAGTTTTTTAATGAGCCGCATGAAATTAACGGTTAAATAAACAACAATTTGTTGTATTTAACAGCCCTACTAATAAGAAAATCCTATGTCTTCTAGATTTCGGATTTTTTTTTCAGGTTATTTTGAGTTAATTTTAAGCATCCGGTCAGCAAGTAATGCGGCATTAATCATCCCTTGTTTACCGATTCCCATTGTTGCACACGGGATCCCCTTAGGGAGTTGTAGAATTGACATAAGTGCATCCATCCCTGCCAATGCACCTACAACAATAGGCACTCCAATTACAGGCTGTTCAACTAACGATGCTACAACTCCGGGAAGAGCTGCCGAGAGCCCTGCGGCTGTAATATAGATCTTAGTTTTGTTTGTTTTTACAAATTCCATCAATTCAGGCAGATTTCTATGTGCAGAGATCACATTTACTGAATACCCGATTTTTAGTTCGTTTAACTTTTCTTTAAGGGGCTCCAGTGCCGGAAAATCACTCTCACTACCAACAATTATTGTTACATCTGTCATAATTTGCTCCTATTAATTAAATTTAATTATATATAATTAATAAAATTATTTAAAGCATTAAATTTTACTAATTATTGACTAATTATAGGGCAGAATGATGAAATACATAAATAGATAGTGTGTTAATGCACCTGCTATGACAAAAAGGTGCCAAATTTCATGAAATCCAAATTTTCCTGGGATAGGATTGGGTTTTTCACTATAAAAAATAAACATGCCAACTGTGTAGAAAATACCGCCTAATGCGATCAATCCGATAGCGTAAAGCGGAATTATATTAAGCAGTTTAAAAACTATAATGCTTCCTGACCATCCCATAGTACCGTAAATCGTGTTTGTAACCCACTTAGGAATTTTGGGGAAAACAGCCTTCAAGGTTATCCCTATTGCAGCAACGCCCCAGATTACTCCAAAAACTGACCATCCGAATGGCCCCCTCAAAAGAGTTAAACATATTGGTGTATAGGTGCCTGCTATCAAGAGAAATATTGCAAGATAATCAAAGAGTTTAAGAAGTTCTTCATACTTCCTACCAGTATTTATCCCATGATGAAATGCACTGGCCAAAAAAACACTCATTAGTGAAATACCGTAGATTGAGAAACTAATTATATGCCATATCTTACCGGCAACACTAGATAAGACGATAAGCAGAACAATTCCTAGTAGTGAAAATATAAAGGCTGATAGATGAGAGGTTGTATTGAATTTTTCATCTGTAACATGAACACTTCCGTCTTTACTTGTCTTATTTCCATTATTCATTAACCACTCCCCTCAAAACGAGTTTAGGCAATTTAACATAGAACTTGAAAGATGTAAAGACATGAAAAATTAAATGATTAAATTGTGCAAAGAATACCAAGGAATGCAAAGAATACAATTTCTTTTTTATTATTTTGTATATTCTAATTTTCTAATAAATGTGGTATATCTTTTATCCCGTTAAGTTGTTCTTGTATTTTGAGAATAAAGGGTAAAATAATGAATATAGTTATTGCAGGATGCGGCAATGTAGGGTTGACAATTGCAAAGAAACTCATATCAGAAAATCACAATGTAACGATAATTGAGCAGAGTGAAGAAGTTGTTAACCGTTATAGAAATGATCTTGATGCACTCTTTATTGAGGGTGATGCAGTAAATATTAAGGTTTTAAAAGATGCCGGCATTCAAAACGCTTCTTTATATCTTGCAGTAACGAGTAATGATAATACAAATATTGTCTCTGCACAACTTGCGAGAAAACTTGCAGGGGACAATGAACTGATAATTGTTGCAAAGGTAGAGAATACTCCATACTATTTTAACTACAAAACAATATCGCCTAAAGATTTTAATATCGATTTTGTAATTGACCCTAAACAGTTGACTATCAATAAAATTATTAGCCTGATTAATTGTCCTGAGGCACTTGAGGTAATAACATATGCTAATAAACAGGTAGAATTAATCGGTCTTAGCGTTTCAGATAGTTTTAGTTTATTTAATCAGACACTTCTTGAGCTTAATAGCTATGATGAGAACTTTAATAGTATCCGGATTGTAGCTATTCATAGAAATGATAATATTATTATACCACGAGGTAATGACTGTATATTAAAAGGTGATAAAGTCTATATAGTCGGAAAAAAAGAAAACATCAGAAATGTTATCAATAAGCATTTTAATTCCAATATAAAGATAAATAATGTTGTCGTTGTTGGTAACACACTAAAAGCCAAGGATCTTGCCTTAAGGTTGAAAGAGGAAAGATTTAGTGTTTCAATGATAATTCAGGATAGTCATGTAGCTGAATTATTTGCTGAGGATCTCGATGGAATTCTTATTGTTAATGGTTCGGCAACAGATCAGTCTGTTCTCAGTGAGATCAGGGTAGAAAACAGCTGCTTCGTTTGTATCTCAGATGATGATGAGTATAATATTATAAGTGCTGTTACTGCCCGAAAGAACAAAGCCTCGAAGGCAATATCTGTAATTACAAATATTGAACTTGTATCGATAATAAATTCAATGCCATATATTGATGCTGTTTTTTCTCCTCACAGGTTATCCGTAGGTGAAATATTGAAGTTCTGTAGAAAGGGCAATATTCTTTCTGTATTTAATTTCTCCGAGATAAATGCAGAGACGATGGATGTGGAAATATCTGAGGAAATAGCAATTCTTAATAAGCCTATTAAGACAATAAAGTTTCCAAATGAGATGATAATCGGTGTAATAATAAGAGATGATCAGGTAATAATACCAACCGGTGATGATGTAGTTATGTTAAATGATAAACTCATTGTTTTTTTAACTCCTAACGGACTGTCTGACACCGAGAGTATTTTTAATCATATGAAAGGTAATAAATGAACTGGAAAATAATTCTCAAGATACAGGGCCTATTACTAATCATTCTTGCATTAATGATGTCATTCTCATTGATTTTTTCAATTTATTATAATCAGCATGATACAAGGGCCATACTATATTCTATTGGCATAACTTTATTGTCTGGTGTGTTTTTTTCGCTTGCTTTTAAATCCACTGATCCAATTAAACCAAGAGAGGCTTTTTTAGTTGTTGTGCTTGGATGGGTATTTGCAAGTATCTATGGTGCATTACCATTCTATTTTGATGGGTCTGCAGGCTCTTTTATTAACTGTGTATTTGAATCAATGTCGGGTTTTTCCACAACAGGTGCAACCATATTGACAGATATAGATATAGTTCCCAAGGGTATACTTTTTTGGCGTAGTATGACTCATTGGCTTGGTGGTATGGGGATTGTGCTTCTAACAATAGCAATTCTTCCGATGCTTGGTGTTTCATCAGGTCAACTCTATAATGCAGAGGTGCCGGGTCCGACTAAGGAACGGATTAGTCCAAAGATAAAAGATACTGCAAAAATTCTTTGGATGATTTATACAGGGTTAACAGTATTACAGACGATTTTTTTGATGATTGGGGGGATGACTTTCTTTGATGCAATATGTCATTCATTTGGAACTGTTGCAACCGGAGGATTTTCCACGACTAATAGATCGGTTGCCGGTTACAATAGTCTTTATATAGAAATTGTGATTCTGATTTTTATGTATCTTGCCGGTATAAGCTTTGTTTTGCATTTTAAATTGTTGACTGGAAATATTAAGTATTTTTTTCGGGATAATGAGTGGCGATTTTATACGGGGGTAATAATTATTTCAATAATTTTTATTAGTCTCTATATATATATCACAGCTACTTACTCAAGTCCGGTTGATGGGGTTGAAATATCAGGATATAGGAATAACTTTGCACTATCATTACGCGATGCTGCTTTTACAGTTGTTTCAATAATAACTACAACCGGATTTACCACGGCAAATTTTAATGTCTGGCCACCGTTTGCCGGAGTTCTATTGATTCTTCTGTCATTTTCGGGTGGATGTGCAGGCTCCACAGGCGGGGGGATGAAACAGGTTAGAATAATGATCATTTTAAAGAAAGTTGCAAATGAGATCAAAAAACTTGCTAGGCCAAAAGCTGTTCTATGCGTTAGAGTTGGTAAGGAGGCGGTCTCTGAGAATATTGTAAGAAGTGTCTCTGCATTCTTTATTCTTTTTATACTTCTATACGGCTTAATAACGCTTTTTCTCTCTTTTATGGGTTATGACATAATTACAAGCCTGTCAGCCTCTGTCGCTACTCTAGGAAATATCGGACCCGGACTTGGAAGGGTTGGAGCGATTGAGAATTATGCATTCTTTGATCCATTTAGTAAGGTTGTTCTTATTTTTGCTATGATGCTAGGTAGATTAGAGATCTATAGTGTACTGATTCTGTTCTATGCTTTCTTTAATAGAGACTAGTTATCAAAATTAACAGTTAGATTTACCATCTTCGGTTCAATCGAAATCAGTTTAAATTGGCCCGGTAGCATAGGGATGAGGTTTTTCTGGTATTCACCTGTCTTATTTATATCATAGCAATTTATTGAAACTACCCAGTTTTTTGAGAGGTATTCTTCAATATCACTTTTATTTCCGGAAATTTCAATACTTATTGAGTCTTCATTAATAAATGCAGATAGGCCGGATCTCAGCTCTTTTATTAATACTCTTCTGCTTTGTAGACTGTAGGTTGATGTTTGTTGCTTTAGTTCAATATAGAGATCAACCAGGCCATAGGTAATAAATTTGATAGACTGAGATGGCCTAATAAGCTCAGCAGGTTTGGTTAAGCTTGAGCTGATATTTGATATGTCAATAACTCTAGTGTCTATTGAGTTAATTGTTGAGAGGATGCTTTCAGGTCCCTCAACTGTTACAGTATCCGGTCTTGCGGTTACATTTACTAAATCAAATCCACCGGGTAGTTTACCTGTGATCCTGGGTTTAACAGAAAGTGATTTCTCTATCAATCGATCAATAACAATTGGTATAGTGGAATTTTTGATCGAAATTGTGGAAAAAAAATTATTCATTGCAGGTGGGATATCATTTTTAAGTCTGATCTTGTATTCACCTGTAGAAGTAATATCTGATAAATTTAATCTTACATTGAATTGGTTGTCGGTTATTTTATCCAGTATATCCTGTTTAGCTTTTATTGCAATCGATACATTCTTTGGAATAGTGTTACTGATAATCAAACCTTCTTTAAGCCCGACTGTTGTGATCTCCGATGCAAATACCTTTTCCTTCATCTGAACATTTCCAACGAACGCATACATTGCAATCGCCAGGGCAACACAGATGAGTTTAATCTTAAAGTCATTAAAAAATATACCTCTGATCTTATTAATGAGGCCAACTTTTGTCATGTTTTTAATTCGTAGGTTATATCTCTTTTTCATTATTGGCCTCATCTAAATCTTCTTCATTATAACCGAGCAATACAGATATGTCCTTCTTTAAAGAGTCAATGTCATAGTTTGTTAAGAGTTTTGCATCATAGGCAAGACTAATTCTACCTGTTTCCTCTGAGACTACTATTACAACTGCATCTGTTTCCTCTGCTATTCCAAGTGCTGCTCTATGTCTGGTTCCAAAATCCTTCTTGATGGCAGTCGAATCACTTAATGGTAAAAAACATCCTGCCGCAATTATTAGATCATTTTTTACAATAACTGCTCCATCATGGAGGGGGGTCTTGTTGGTAAATATTGTTAATAGAAGTGCAGAGCTTATCTTAGAATTTATTACAGTACCTGACTCAATAAAGTTTTTTAAACCTACACTTCTTTCAAACACTATTAATGCACCAACCTGAAGAATTTGAAAGTTCTCTACAGCCTTTAAAATGTATGTGAGGTTTTTCGGGTCTTTTTTAATAAACTCGTTTAGCCAGTTTGACTGCCCTAGTTTAGTAAGAACTCTTCGCAATTCCGGTTGAAAAAGGATGACAACTGCAATCATAAGGACACCGGTTAACTGATCCAGTAACCAATGAAATGTTTCAATATGAAATATCTTAGCAATAAAGTATAAAAATAAGAAAAAGAACAATCCCTTTAGTACCTGTGCGGCTTTAGTCTGTGCAAGGATTTGATAGACCTTATAGAAAATATATGTAATTATCGACACATCTACTAATGCTGAAGTTAGATTAAGTAGTATTGAGTATAAAGGCAGTCTAAAAAAAATCATTTAATAATCCAGAATATTTATATAGTGTATTTTATTTTGGAGTTAATCAGAATAAAATCAACATTAATAAAAATACAAATTTATTATACTACATTTTTTCTTATAATTGAAATAAATAATTTAAAATTTTTATTTTTTTTGATATATTTTCTATATGGATAATAAAAATAGATTTATGGCAATTATCCTTGACATGGATGGTGTATTAATTGAGTCGGAATATTACTATAGAAAAGCTCAGGAAAAGATTTCAGCTCTATATAACAAAAAATATGATCATTCGATTGAGGCCCAAATGACCGGTCGAAAACCGATTGAAGCTATTAAGATTTTTATGGATAGGTTTGATATTGTTGATGAACCGGAAAAGGTGCTTGCACTTAGGCAGGATATCGTCAAGAGAGGATTTAGAAAATCACTAAATACTATGCCTGGTGTTTTTGATTTTATAAATAATTTCTACAATGATTTTATTTTAGCTATAGGTACGGGATCATCCAGGGAAATGGTTGATATTGTGATGCATAAACTAGAGTTAAGCAGGTTTATGGAATGTATTGTTTGTTCTGATGATGTAGAGAGGGGAAAGCCTGACCCCGATATCTATTTGGAGGTCTGCAGGAGACTTGGTGTGTTACCTTCAGAAGCGATTGTTATTGAGGATTCATCAAATGGTGTAGTTGCTGCGTCAAAGGCCGGATGCTTTGTAATTGCTATTCCTAATAGTGAAACCAGGAATCAATGCTTTGAAAGTGCAGATGTTATTCTAGATTCTCTTTATGATGCAAGAGACTATATTTTATCAAAGAGGAGCAGCTGGTGAAATTATTAAATGGTAGTATTCAATTTAGACTAGAGGGAAGGATAGTCAAATCGACAATTGTTACAGGTTTAAACAGGATTATTGAAGGAATTGTCATTGATCTAAGAGAGCATGATAGTAGAGTAATAATGTCTATAGAGACAGATGTCTCTATAGAGATCATAGACTGTCGAATTTTTTTTGAGCGGTATTTTGACAGCACAACAAGGTTCTTGTTGAACGGATATCAATCATGGAGTGAGTCTCGCATTGTGGGCTCAGACTACTCTCAACTGCCTATTCCGGGATTTCTTAGGCCTATACTTAATAACTATAAACTCTATGCATATGGTGATTACAATTTTACTGAATATAAAACGCATAGAGGGGCATTTCACAGTGTGTCTTACACAGCTATCACAACAGATGTGGTTGAATCAGACGCTAACATGAACCGTCTTGAATTTAAAAATACTGAACTTATCGGATCTATGATTGAGGATAGTGCTTTTACTATTATTAATTTTGACACATCAAAGAGTCGTGTGATTGCCGTAAGAGATCTAAAAGGAGTGGAAATATCCGGTGATTATGTTCTATTTGATCTTTGTAATATCTATGGTGATTTGGCCGTTGTTACTGAGGAGTATTTTAATTTGCTGGGTTACAGGCCTAAAGCAAACAGATTTATTACCGGGTGGACAAGCTGGTATAATTATTATACAGGTATAACAGAGGATATAATAGATACAAATATTGATGCATTTGTTAAGAATGATTTCAAGATAGATGTATTTCAAATAGACGATGGCTATCAAAAATCTGTAGGTGATTGGCTTGAGACAAACAGCAAATTTCCTGAAGGGATGGGCAGGTTAGCTGAAAAGATAAAGTCTGCCGGTATGAAACCGGGGTTGTGGCTTGCACCATTTATCTGTGAAAAAAACTCTGACATTTATAGAGACAAGAAGCATTGGATAGCAAAGGATAGACGGGGACGGTTAGTTAGAGCCGGAAATAGTAAGGGGTGGAGCGGTGATTTTTTTTCACTTGATATTTACAATCAGGAGGTAATAGACTATCTGAAGGAGGTCTTTGATCTTGTGCTTAATCGATGGGGGTTTGAGATAGTTAAACTTGACTTTCTCTACGCTGTAGCGATCTGCCCGCCGAAAGGGGTGTCAAGGGGGCAGGCTATGCGAAAGGGAATGACTCTTCTTCGAGAGCTGGTCGGTGATAGGGAGATTCTTGGATGCGGAGTGCCTCTATTAAGTGCTGCCGGGCTTGTTGATTATTGCAGGATAGGACCGGATGTAGCGTTAAAGTGGGAGGATCAACTTCTTAAATGGTTAAACTACAGAGAGCGGGTTTCAACTTTTTCAGCTATCAATAATGCTATAACAAGGTTTTCAATGGATAGCAGGTTATTCTATAATGATCCTGATGTATTCATCCTTAGAAATAATAATAACTCATTAACAAAATCTGAACGGTTCACGCTCTATATATTGAATATTCTTTTTGGATCTCTTGTTTTCACTTCAGATAATATTGATGAATATGACTCAGATACCTATGTACTCTATAGATTTCACCTTCAAATTAAAACAAAGAGGGTGTCAGGCTATACAATTCATGATAATCTCCTGAGAGTTAGAGCACAGATAAATGGTAAAAATCTAACTGTTATCACCAATATTGGTGAGAAAGATTTGAGGGATAGTGAAACCGGGGCTGAATTGACCCCACATTCAACGCTTATTTTTTGTGATGAAAAAGAGGGCTGTTTGTCGTTGCAAAGTTTGATAGACCTGTTTAAATAAATATTGGGCACTTTTTTAAGTAAGCCTTAAATACCTGCTTCGGATTTATGGAGAAGTCTATGTAAAAAAAAAGCAACAAAATCAAATGATGTTTTTAGATGAGCCCTATTATTAGAATCCGCGAGTATTGAATTTGTAGCCATAGGTAAGATTAAACACAATATCCGCACCCTGATTTGTGAAGGTATCTTCCTCAAAATAAAACTGCCAAGTGTGACCTTTAAAAGCTACCTTGAATCCTACTAAAAGGTTTATTTGCGGAAGATCATAGTAGTTGATTTCTATATCCCATGAAAAAGGCAGATAGGCCTTGAATGGAAGGGATTTTATAATAAGTTGTCCGATAAGTGAGAAATGCTTTGTCGGGTGTATCTCTATAGCAATTAGGCCATTGAACATGGGATATGGTCTAGATTTGGCAGTTGAGATAAATGAATCAAATGGGATTACAATCCCGGCATTAAAATAGAAAGAAAAAAGTGAGAGGTTAATAAGATCGCATAGAACAGCAAAACTGATATCAGGATAACCTGACCCTGATAATTTAGCGGGGTCTCCGGTTGGGATCTTGAATGCAAAGAAGCCTGCAAGTTTAATATGTTTAATGTCAAGAAAAGTGTACCTTGTCCAAAGATCTATATCTCCGAATGAAACAGCGTCTTTATTGAGAGCAAGCCTCACTCCATTATCATTCACGATGTTTACAAAGACGCGATTTGTGATAAAGAAATCCCTTGCTCCTCCGGGGAATCCGAAGGCGTGATGAAAACCCTCAATAAAGAAGTCAAGGAATCCGCCATAGTAGGTGATAAGTCTAATGTTTGTGCCAATTGTCAGATTGTCAATTGGATTATAGGTAATAGTAACTTCATTCATGCAGCTTTCATAATCTCTTAGTACATGATTTGTGTTGTAATATCGTCCGTATTCTAGGTAATGGTAGAAATCTACATATGAGGCTGCAAAGTCCTGTGTATAGTAGGTCGCAAGCCTCATTTCAAAATCATGCCTTTTGCCGCTTTGTGCAGGTTCATTCATATTATTGAAGTAGATTAAAAAAGGTGCATAGGTGTTTTTGCCTAGAAGCGGCCCCTTCGAGTAGTTAAAACTTGGAAATATGCCCGCGAAAATATTGCTTGGTAATAATTGAATAACAATTATTAGTGTGATGATTTTAAGGTGTTTTATTTTAAGACCATTTTTCATATTAGCTATTCTCATTATTTCTTATTTGTGGATGCCTCTAATAGCACTTTTAATCAGTTTGTTTTTAAGTGCCTTATAGATATTTCTTTGATAGTATGGCACGCATAAGAGTTGTCTTATCGGCATACTCTAGGTTTCCTCCCATTGGGATACCTGTTGCAATTCTCGAAATTTTTATACTATAGTCAGCCAGAATTTTTTGAATATATAGAAATGTCGCCTCACCATCAATCGTTGGATTTGTTGCAACTAGAATTTCTTTTATTATACAGCTTGAATTGGATAAATTATTATTAGCCTCGGTGTCAGGCTCTATTCTTTTTATTAATTCTTTTATTCTAAGTTTATCCGGGCCTATACCGGATAGAGGGTTTAAGGAGCCGTTTAATATATGGTATAAGCCATGGTATGCACCTGTTTCCTCTATTGCTAACATATCTCTTGATTCCTCAACAATGCATAGAGTTGATTCATCCCTTTTTTTATCACTGCAGATTATACATGGTGAAATAACGGTGTAATTACCGCAGAGTTCACATGTTATTGTATTCTCAAGAACCTCTTTAAGTACAGATGAGAGTTGTATGCCTCGCTCTTTATTTTTTAATAAAAAATATGAGATTCTACCTGCAGATTTTCTGCCGATTCCCGGAATACCGGACAATAGGTCTATAAGAGAGTTTACATCAGGCATACTAAAGGAGTCCCGGCAACATTGAACCTGAAAATTTATTCTTAATTTGCTCTTTCATTTTTTCGACTGCATTATTTTGAGCAAGAATTATCAAATCCCTAAACATATTAAGATCTGAGTTAATAAAATCATTATTTTCATATTCAATTTTTACGATGAAAAACTCACCATTAATTGTAACCTTAACGAAACCACCTCCGGCTTCACCTGTTACGGTTATTTCACGCATCTGAGCGATAACCTCTTCACTTTTCTTCTTAAGCTCATCCATATTGAAGTTTTTCAGTAAATCGAAAGGATTCATCTTTGTGCCTCCATTTTAAAACACCTCTTTACCGCTAAATATATCTTTTACAGTCTTAACTGTTTTGTCGGTTTCACTGTTTTCATGAGTAGTCTTAGTCTGCTGTTCGTTATTCATCAATATCGTAATCTTAAGTTGTCGTCCTGTGAGTGCCTTTATTTCATTATCAAGAGTTGCAATGTTTTTTTGAACTATGTCATAAAACATCCTTGATTCGAAGACAAGTTTTAAGCCTGTTTCATTTTCAGAGAATGAACTAACTCTATTAATCGCTGTTAATAATTGAGAATGAGCCGGAGTGTCAGATAGTCTTTTTTTAATAAGAGTTATTATATCTGTGTTTGCGGGTGTGGTTACTGTCTGTTTTAAATTAGTGTCTGATGATTGTTGAGGTCTATTTTGGATATGTGATGGATCTCGTACTAAGTTTTTTACTATAACCTTTTCAGAGTTTAGAATTTTTGCCTGAAGTCCGCTTGCAATATTTAGAATATCCTTTGGTCTAAGATACTCTTTATATCTTAGAAGTTTTAACAAACAAACCTCGATCTCGGTTGGTAGATCAACTGAGTATCGTGTTCTTTCATAGGTCTTGAATAGAATGTCAATTATGTTATCAAAGTCATCAAAACTAAATGCATCGACCAGATGTGACGGGTATAGCTGAGGATTAAATCCGATAAATTTATTCGAAGAGAGGTTAGACTTGATAATCATCAAATTTCTAAAGAATTTAAGTAACTCTGAAATGATCTGTTCGCAGGATATTCCATTCTCCAGAAGATTGAAGTATTTCTTAAAAACCAACTCGCGATTATTGTTAATTATTCCCTCAACAATCTGCGACATCTCTTCTTCACCTACAAGACCGAGTTTTTCTCTTATCTTTTTTAAGCTGATATCTCCATCGCAAAATGAGATAACTTGATCAAGCAAGGTGTATGAGTCTCTCATTGAACCTTTTCCTTCCATAGACATCCATTGGAGGGATTCCGAATCACATTTTACATTGTATTTCTTGATAACATTTTCCAGGCAGCTATATATATGATCAGATGGAATTAGTCGCAGATTAAATTGTTGACATCTGGATCGAATAGTAGGAAGTACCTTATTAGGTTCTGTTGTGGCAAATACAAAGACAATTCTTGGCGGGGGTTCTTCTATTGTTTTGAGAAGTGCGTTAAAAGCACCTTTTGAGAGCATATGAACTTCATCAATAATATAGACTTTATAGGATGAGTTAACAGGTGGGTACATTATCTCTTCCTGAATAGCCCGAATATCATTTACGCCTGTATTTGATGCACCGTCAATTTCAATTACATCACTATTGAAACCGCCTGTTATAGATTTACAGTTTTCGCAGACATTACACGGTGTTCCGGTAGGCCCTTTTATGCAGTTTAATGCTTTTGCGATTATTCTTGCAGCTGATGTTTTACCAACACCTCTTGGACCGCTTAGTAAATATGCATTGGCAATTCGTGATGAGTTGATTGAATTTTTCAGTGTTGATGCGACGAACTCCTGACCGATTAGTTCATCAAAGGTCTGTGGTCTGAATTTAGTTGCTGTTACTTCATATCCCATAGAAACCCCGTTATATAAAAAAACCTCTTTAACTCCCTACAAGCGAACTATATACGATAAACTGCAGCGTACCGTTGCTACCTTCCGGTCCTGGCGGGATTAGGCGCGATTTAACTATACAGAGCCCGAAGATCATAGCTAAAGAGGCAATTAATTCATAGTTGAGCCTAAGAGGAGTCGAACCTCCGGCCTTTAGAACCGCAATCTAACGCTCTATCCAACTGAGCTATAGGCCCATCGGAAAATGGGGGATTCGAACCCCCGGTACATTGCTGTACACACGCTTTCCAAGCGTGCTCCTTAAACCACTCGAACAACTTTCCATATGTAATTATTTTAAACAATTTGAAATCGTTTAAGATTTTAGTGCAAAAAAACGGAGAGGAAGGGATTCGAACCCTTGGAACCTGTTTCCAGGATCAACTCCTTAGCAGGGAGCCCGATTCGACCACTCTCGCACCTCTCCGGAAAAAATTGCGGAGAGAGAGGGATTTGAACCCCCGGAAGGTTGCCCTTCAACGGTTTTCAAGACCGCCGCTTTAAACCACTCAGCCATCTCTCCGAATATTATTGTTCGCATAAAATATATTATTATTCTAAATATGTCAAGAATATTTATCATCTTTTTTTTAAAATGATATTTTCAATAATGTATATTTTTATGTTTTTTTTTAGCAATAATGGTTGCTTTTAAATAATTAAGAAGTTATAATGATTTAGTTGTGATTTTGCAGAATAATCTCAGTTCAACCCAAAAAGTTAATCAGTTTTAAATTAAGTTTATATAATCTTTTTTTAGGCAGATGGAGGTGTTTAATGAGGAAATTTGTTATATTTATTTTATTTCTATCTTTTTTATGGTCTGTAAATGCTAATTCGAGTAAAGATATCTCATTTGTCTGGTCGTTAATATATAAGAATAGAACACAACCCGTAAAATATTATGAAGGAAGTTCTTCGCTAAAACTAAATAAAGAATCGATGATTTCATTCTATGTAAAGCCCCTTAGTGAGGTTTACATATATATATTGAATTTTGATTCTGAACATGGTTTTACGCAGGTTTTTCCGGAAATGTATTCGCTTTTTACTGATAAGTCATATAAAGAGAATATGATTGAGTTTTTCATTCCTGATTCTGATTATGAGAATGGTTATGTGTTGACAGGTGATTCCCCTGCATTAGATATATTTTATATATTAGCTTCATCCGAGAGGCTTAGCGGATTGGAAAAGTTGATAGTTGAGTACAATAAAATTTCTAAGGACGGGCAAGTAATCAATAATAAAACATTAGATTCAGTTCAGAGAATCAAAGACGAGATAGTGTATTTGATGCGTCTAAACAGTAATCTAACTAAGGATACTATAGAAAAGCCTGTCTCAATAGCAGGCGTTACTAAGAGTGTTACAAGAAGTGAGACAATGAAAAAGATAGGTATTGAGGTAGGTACAGTTAATTTTTATGCAAAAACTATACGAATTGAACATTAAAAATAAAATAGAAATTGGGGTGCTTATTGCTGCCCCTTTTTTATTTTTTTCTCTAATATTTTTATTCTTGCCGGGAACTATAGATGTTTGGAATTTGAGGTTGAGTGATCAGTTGTTTCGTCTTAAGGGGATAGTCAAAGGCAATGAACCTGTTAGTGTAAGAATAATCCATGTTGATCTAAATGATTCTTCCGCCGGTAAGTTAAAGGAGGATATATTTAACAAACGGCTTTATGCTGATATGGTTAGGATATTGTCAGAGGCAAGGGTATCCCAGATAGTTTTTGATATAATTTTTTCATCCTATAGCACAACTGATAATGAAAAACTTCTCGTTGATGCTTTAAGTGATTCAAAGTCTGCCTATATGCCGGTTGTGCCTAGAATTCAAGAGGGGAAAGTGGAAGATCTATCCGGAATTGAATTTGCCGATAATTTGGATAGGGGGTTTGTGTGGTATCCGATTGTTAAAAATATTGGTAGACCGCCATCTTCTTTATCAATCTTGTCCGGTTCTGAGTCATTTATCAATGTCTCAAAGGGGGTCGGGCATATTTTTTGTGAGCCTGATGTTGATGGAGTATATAGAAGATTCCCGTTGTTAATCAAATATGGTGATGGGTATATACCGGGTTTATCATTAAGGATAGCAGCAGACTATCTATCTGTAAGACCTGATAATATTGAGGTGAAATTCGGAAGTTATATTTTATTTAAGAATGCTGTATTTCCGGGAAATATCAAACGGGATTTAAAGATCCCCATTGATAAGTCAGGAAATGTTGTTATCAACTTTGCAGGGAAATGGACAGAGACTTTTTTTCATTATTCATTTGACTCTATCTTAAAGGCCGGTATATCCGGTAGTATTGATGATCTCAGGGATCAGATTGAGGGGACAATTGCTGTTGTATCAGATATAACAACACGAGGCAAAGATCATGGCACTATTCCGCTTGAAAAAGTTTATCCTATGTCAGGTGTTCATTCAAATCTAATAAATTCAATAATAACCGAAAACTTTATTTCTAATATACATATGTTTTTTTTGGGGTTGATATATTTGGTTTTTCTCTCATTTCTTTGGGGGCTTGGGGTAGTTTTTAAACCAATTAAATTTTTGATATTCTCTTTGCTACTTTATCTATTGCTTGTCTGTTTTTTTATATTTCTATTTATCTTTTTTAACAAGACTGTAAATCTTATCACTCCAACTTTTTCATTTGTTGTGAGTTTTGTTTCTGTGATTTTATACCGTTATTTTACTGCACTTAAGACAAATATTGATTTAATTGTTAGACTCAATCAGGCCAGTACCAAATTTGTACCTACAGAAATATTAAAGTATCTTGGTAAGACTGAGCTGACTGATTTGCATCTCGGTGATCAGTCACAGCATACAATGTCGATTCTATTCTCAGATATAAGGTCATTTACAACACTATCTGAGAATCTAACACCGGAGCAGAATTTTAACTTTTTAAATTCATATTTTAATCGAATGGGGCCGGTTATTAGAAATAATAGGGGGTTCATCGATAAGTATATAGGGGACGCGATAATGGCATTGTTTCCTAATTGTGCAGATGATGCCTTTAGAGCTGCTATCGAGATGAGGAATCAATTGAGAATTTACAATCGGCATAGGGGCGAATGTGGTTATATTGCTATTGATATAGGAATAGGGATTCACATTGGAAGTATGATGCTGGGGATCATTGGGGAAGATGAAAGATACGATGGTACAGTTATATCGGATGCTGTCAACCTCTCGTCCAGACTTGAAGGATTGACAAAATATTATGGTGCGGGTATTATCGTAAGTGATTCTCTGATAAATAAACTGTCTGACCCCACGATCTATAGGTATAGGCTTCTTGATTTTGTCAGGGTAAAGGGTAAATTAACCCCTGTTTCAATTTATGAGGTGTTTCAGGATTATTCTGATCCTCTTCAGGAGATGAAGATAGAAACTGCAATTGATTATGAAAGAGCCTTAATGTTGTATTTAGGTGGAAATTTTGAAGAAAGTTTACAGATTTTTAATGCTATATTAATTAAAAACCCCTATGATAGGGCAGTAAAAAATTTTGTTTCAAAATGTGAGGAAAACATCAGAAATGGTGTTTCTGAAACCTGGGATGGAGTCGAAAGTTTTTAAGATTGTCGTGTATAATGCCGGTTAAGCATTATCCTTAAATATTAAGTTTTTAGAATATTGGATTCCCATATATTACATGATTATTAAAGGAAGAAAAAATGTATTTGCTCCCTGAAGAAATATTAGAAACCATACAGATGATAGGAATGCAGCATCTTGATATAAGAACCGTTACATTGGGGATTAGTCTAACTGATTGTATCGATAGAGATCCCGAAAAATGTGCTGAACTTATTTATAAAAAAGTTGTAAGCAGGGGAAGAGATCTTGTAAGGTTTGCAGATGAAATCTCTGATAAATACGGTCTCTCCATAGTAAATAAAAGAGTATCAGTTACACCTATCTCACTAATCGGTGCATCTACTTCTACAGATGACTATTCAATTTTTGCAAAGGCTCTGGATAGAGCTGCAGATGATTTGAAAATTGATTTTATTGGGGGATTTACTGCTCTTGTAGAGAAGGGGTACTCAAGCGGTGACATAAAGCTGATAGAATCTATTCCTACAGCTCTATCCAGCACAAATAAGGTCTGTGCCTCAGTTAATGTTGCATCTTTTAAGTCAGGTGCAAATCTAGATGCGATTAAAAAAATGGGTGAGATTATTAAAAAAACAGCAGAATTAACCTCAGACAGAGATTCAATCGGATGTGCCAAGCTTGTTGTATTTGCCAATGCTGTTCAGGATAATCCATTTATGGCTGGTGCATTTCATGGTATCTCTGAAGGTGAAACTGTACTTAATATTGGAATCAGTGGCCCGGGTGTAGTATTGGCCTCTTTAAAAAAGTTAAAACCGGATGCTTCCATACAGGAAGTTGCTGAGGCTGTAAAAAAGACCTCATTTAAGATTACCAGAATGGGGGAACTTATTGGAAGAGAGGTTGCTGCTGCTCTGGGGGTAGAGTTCGGTATTGTTGATCTCTCATTAGCTCCTACTCCGGCAGAAAATGATAGTGTTGCCAGAATTCTTGAGGAAATAGGTCTTGAATCTGTAGGTGCCTGGGGTACTACTATGACCCTTGCAGTGTTGACTGATGCAGTAAAGAAGGGCGGAGTTATGGCGGCAAGCAGGGTGGGTGGGCTTTCTGGTGCATTTATACCGGTGAGTGAGGATCGTGGTATGATTGAGGCAACAATTAAGGGCTATTTAACTCTTGAAAAACTTGAAGCAATGACTTCTGTTTGTTCTGTCGGGCTTGATATGTTTTTTGTTCCCGGTATAACTTCTGCCTCTACTATCTCAGGTATAATAGCTGATGAAGCGGCTATAGGGATGATAAACAACAAGACTACTGCTGTAAGAGTGATCCCGGTAGCGGGAAAGATTGCAGGTGACTTTGTTAAATTCGGCGGTCTCCTTGGTGAAGGGGTAGTAATGAAGATCAATCAACTAGATTGCAGCAGGTTTATAAATAGAGGTGGGCATATTCCGCCACCTGTTAATAGTCTTCGAAATTGATTTGAGTCTCAGATTTAATTAAGACTCGATAGACATCTATCATTATGCATTTAATCAGTTTGTTAGAATGGGTAAATCAGGAGGGTTTTATGTTAGATCAAGTTGATCTTGAGAAATATCTGGAAAAAGAAGAGTTTAAGAAAGTTAGAGTAGATTTAGAGCACAGAACAGGGGAGATTCAGCGGGAGGCTAGGGTATTAAAGATACCGATTATAGTTATCTTTGAAGGTTGGGATGCAGCTGGAAAGGGAACATTAATTAATAATTTTATTTGGCCTTTAGATCCTAGGGGAATAGAGGTAAATAAGATAGCTGCAGAGAATGAAGAGGAGAGGTTTAAGCCCTTTCTTTGGCGTTTCTGGGGTAAAACTCCTGCAAATGGCCGGATTTCGATATTTGATTCAAGTTGGTATCGCAGGTTGAGTGTTGACAGATTTAATGACAAAAGTACGATTGATCTTGGTGTTGTGAATGTTGTAAAGTCATTTGAACGGCAGTTATCAGATGATGGGGCGATTATATTTAAGTTTTTTCTTCATATTTCAAAGCAAGAACAAAAAAAGAGATTAAAAAAACTTGATAATGATCCGGTTACCAGCTGGCGAGTTACGAAGCAGGATTGGAAGAATAATTCGAACTATAAAAAAAATTTGCCGGTCTATCAGAGCATGATTCAAGCAACAGATACAAGTTATGCACCGTGGACAATTATAGAATCTACAGACCGGCACTATGCTATTTCGAAACTTTTAAATGTATTTATCGAGCGGATGGAAACGGTAATAGCCGATAGGCGGGAAAAACTGGAGTCTAAGGTAAAGTCAGTGAAAAAGTCGCCTGAAAAAGAGGTTGAACCTTGTAAAACGGAGTGTTCAATTCTTAGTAAAATTGATCCTGCAAAAGTTGAACACCCTCTTGATTATTCGGGTGAGATGAAAAGGTGTCAGGCTAGGTTGCGTGAGTTGGAGCATATCATATATGAGAAAAGAATACCTGTTGTAATAGTGTACGAAGGATGGGACGCAGCCGGCAAAGGTGGAAATATTAAGAGAGTAACTGAGAACCTTGACCCAAGAGGTTACAGGGTAATTCCGGTTGCTGCACCAACAGATATCGAGTTAAATCATCACTATCTATGGAGGTTTTGGATTAATTTACCTAAGGCCGGACATATCGCAATATTTGATAGAAGTTGGTATGGAAGAGTTCTCGTTGAAAGGGTTGAAGGCTTTTGTTCACAAGAAGAGTGGAAACGGGCATATAAAGAGATAAATGAGATGGAAGAGCAGTTAGCTGATAATAAAACTGTAGTAATTAAATTTTGGCTTCATATTGATAAAGATGAACAATTAAGACGGTTTGAGGAGAGAAAAGTAACGCCACACAAGCAATGGAAGATTACAGATGAGGATTGGAGGAACCGTGAGAAGTGGGATCAATATGAGTCTGCAGTAAATGAAATGATTTTTAGGACATCAACCGGATATGCGCCCTGGGTTGTAGTTGAGTCCAATGACAAGAAATTTGCACGGTTAAAAACAATCAAGACAATCATAGAACGACTTGAAGCTGCAATCAGATGATATTTTCAAATTGGATTTAATTTTTTCGCATAGATTATGTTGTTATGATTGTTTTGTAAATCACTTTTATTGTTAATCACTTTTTTTGTAAATCTACTTTTATTAAGGTAAGATTTGTTGTTGAAATTGGCTTCTATGTAATTTTTATTTAAAATTATTGATTATGATAAATGAAATGTTGATTTTATCAATAAGATAATGTATATTAACTAAAATTTAATATTTAAGGATAGTAGAATGAATTTAAAACAAAATAAATTGCTAGTTGTAACACTAATGATTGTTGGGACTGCCTTCTCTGTTTTTTCTCAAGGACAGCAGCTCTCTGTAGGTAAGAACATGGTTGCCCGCGTTAATAAGTCAGTTATTACAAAGGTTGATGTTGAAAAAGCTACAAAGGACCTAAACAAGTTTTCTAGTGTAACAGGTAAAGTTTTCACTGAAAAAGAGGTTATTGAATCCCTAATAGATCAAGAATTACTAAAAGAGGCGGTAAGAACATCTAAACTTGTTATGGATCAGAATGCTTTTAATAATGAGTTAAATGGCATGAAGCAACAGTATTTTATGATACAGAAACGAGATAATCCGGCATTTGAGTACTCAGAAGAGGCCTTTAAAAAGTTTGTTTCTGCCGAAGGCAGTATGACTTATGAGCTCTTTGAAGAAAAGGTAAAAGAGAAGGTGTTGATCCAACAGTTTGTATTCAAAAGAGCAGAGGCTAAACTTAGAGCATTAGAAACAAAGCAGTTTCCAGACTCTGAGTTGCGGACATTTAGACAGGAAAATATCGATAAATTTGTAATGCCTGAGTCACTTGAGCTAAAGCAGATATTCTTTAGGACCGTATTAAATGACGGATCACAATATCCGGCAAATGAAAAAGAGATTGTAAGAAAAAAAGCAGAGGATGTGTTAAAGAGGTTGAAAAGTGGTGGAAATTTTGATGAACTATGTCTTTTAAATACAGATGATCCTCAAACAAGAGATATGGTTAATCCTAAAACTAATAAGGTAGACAGGGGCTATGTAGGTTTTGTTCCTCTCTCAGGACAGGGTTTACAAGCTGCAAAGCAGGTGTTTGGCGATAAGACTGTTGATGCACTACAAAAATACTCGAAGGGTAATTTTTCAGATGTATTGGAGTCACCTCAGGGGTATCATGTTTTTTTAATATTAGACAAACCTGAAGAAAGAATTATTAGTTTTAATGAAGCAAAAGATCAAATTATTGATGCACTAAAGAAGCAAGAGAGAGAACAACTTCTTGGTGATGAATATGAAGGTCTAATTAAAGAGTTAAGACAGAAAGCTAGTATTTCATACTTTTAATTGAAATACCGGATTTCGTATTTCGTGGGGGGGGAATTTGGCTGATAAATCAAATTCGATATTAAGAAAGGCCATAAAAAATTATAACCGAAAAAAGATCATAGAGTCAGAAGTACAGTTTAAAGAGGTCTTGACATCTGATCCTGATAATCCCGAGGCAAATTACTACCT
>CAYYKD010000010.1:2612-11721 GCA_964471825.1 uncultured Spirochaetales bacterium | reverse complement strand
TAGAAACAGGAGTAAATTTCTTGTATACACAGCAGGCCCGGATGATATTGGGGTTTGTTTATTTTAAAACGAAAGACTATGAGTCAGCAGAGTTACAATTTCTAAAAGTAAAAGAAGCGAATGTCAATATAATCCAAGTCTATGCAGCTCTTGCAGCCGTATATCACTATCTAAAGGATAGAGAAAAAGCTATTTACTATGCTGAAAGGGCTTTTAGTATAGATCAGTATAATTTAAACGCAAAAAATACATATGCATATCTTCTATGTGACTACGAGCTTGATATATCAAAGGGTCTTGAATTACTTCGAGAGGTTGTAAGGGTAAAACCTAACAACCCGGCCTATTTAGATTCACTTGGTTGGGCATACTATAAGAAAGGTGATAAAAAAGCCGCATTAGCGTGTTTAAAAAAATCCCTTGAGATTGCAAAGAATAATCCTGAGATTACAGAGCATATTGGAGTGGTTCAGAATGTCTAGTGTAAGAATAAGGGTCTTGCTTGTTACCTCATTACTTGCATTCTCAAGCTTTATGTATTCTCTTGATTTAAGTGGAGAATACTCAAATGATGAGTTTAGAAAAGGTGTGAGGGCTTATCATAGTGCGGAATATGAGCAGGCAATTGTATTTTTTTTAAAATCATTAGGCTATAAAAATGATAATCATGAGGCATCTGTTTTTCTTGGTGCCAGCTATAGAAAAGCAGGTCATGATAAGAATGCTCTATTTGTTTGGGACGCTCTTTCTAAGATGGGGTATTTCGACAGGGCATTAAACAATAAGGTAAATTATATCAATCTCAAACGGGGTATCCTTTCAGAGGTTAATAGTGAAAGAAATTACCTTCTAAGAGTAGATCTACGGGGATTTTACGGAGATAACCAAGCACCTCTTTTTATTAAACCCGCTCAGATAGTTGTCGGGTCAGATAATCATTACTATATCGCCTCTTTCTTAACAGGGACGGTACTTAAACTAGACAAAAATCTTAATTCAGTCAGAAATTATACTACGGTTATTCCCAAACTTGGTAAGCCATTTGGTGTTGCGGTTAGAAATGATGGCAAAATTTATATATCTGATTTTGAAAATGATAGAATACTACTGGTTAATGAGTTTAATATTGTTGAAAGAGAGATCGGCTATAAGGGGATAGGAGTTGGTGGTCTTCTTGGCCCAAAGTATATTATACTAGATAGAGATCAGAATCTCTTTGTAACCGACTCAGGAAATAAGCGGATAAATAAGTATGATAGTGACGGAAATATTTTATTTGGCTTTGGAAATAATGAAAATACTTATAAATTTTCTTCACCATCAGGTATGAAAATACATAATGATAAATTATATGTATGTGACAGAGATGTAGGGAAAATAGTAGTTTTTGATAGATCAGGTAATTATATTGAGTCGATAACTCATGAGCTTCTTGTTGCTCCTAATGATTTAGCATTTGATAGTACGGGTAGAATGTTAGTTATTTGTCAGAAGAGGGTTATCGCTTATGATTCCGATAGATCTCTCTGGACAGAAATTGATGTGATTGGCAATAGGTTAGAACGGGGCATTTCTATAGTTATCGATAATGAAAAAAATATTGCCTTTACTGATTTTACTAATTCAAGATTTTTTATTCTTTCACAGGAAAGGGAAAGATACATGAATATGAATATCTCAATAGAGAGAGTTATAACCAATAACTTTCCGGAGGTACATGTTTTATTTAATGTTGAGAAACCTGATTTAACAACACCACTTGGTTTAAATGAGACTAATTTCAATGTCTATGAGAATGGACGGCCTGTAAAGAGTTTCGGCTTGAATAACACGATAGTGAAGAATACTAATAGTGATGTAATTATTGTGTTTGACAATAATACAAATTTTGAAAAACATCGAAGTTCATTTAATAAGATTGTAAACAGTTGGTTTAAAGATATTGATATTAAGAAGACTCGTGTTTCAATGATCAGTTGTACGCCGGAGAATGGAATAGTTGAAAATGATTTTAATGATACGAGATTACTCTATATGGATACCGTTGATAAGATAAAGATGTTGCCTGTTACAGATAAAGGGGCCGCCGTAAAGCTTGGGATTTACAATGCAATTAAGAGATTTTCAAGAAAAACTGTTGTACTTGTAACAAATGGAAAAGAAACAGGACGGGATTTCAATAGATTTAAGATTGAAGAGATCGTATCCATAGCTAAGAACAATGATATTAAAATAATTATTGTTGCATTTGAAAAAGGGGCTCTTGATGATGTCTATAGACATATTGCAAAGGAGACCGGCGGCGAATATTATAATGCCTATTCTTCAGGAGAGATTGCATCGCTTTTTACAAAAATCGAAAAAATGAATGGTAAAGAGTTCGTTCTATCTTACCGCTCTTCAGCTATTTCAAGATTTAAGGAAGAACCGGTCAAGTTGCAAGTAGATATAGGTTATACAGGTATGAAGGGGTCAGATCATATTACATATTACCCTTAACTTTTTTTACGAAAATAATTAGCATATAATGAGGCGGATATTATGGATAATTCTAAAAAATGGATTGAAAAAAGCTCAAAGGTTGTATACTCAAATAAAATTGCCTCAATAGTTGAACACAGCTGTTATCTACCTTCTAGGTGTGTTGATAATCTATTTTATTCAACAAGGATGCCGGACTGGGTAAATGTTTTTCCTGTGACTAATGACGGAAAAGTTATAATGGTACAACAACATAGAGTTGCACGGGATATTGTTACTCTTGAGGTTCCTGCCGGTGCTATGGATAAAGGCGAAACTCCATATGAAGCTGCTTTACGCGAGCTTGAGGAGGAAACCGGATTTGTTCCGGAGCAGCTTATTCAATTAAAAGAGGTTATAGTTAATCCGGCGATTCAGACAAACACATGTTATGTTTTTATAGCCCTAAACTGTAAACAATTAAAAAATACTGATTTTGATGATACGGAGGAATTAGAGGTTGAGCTTATGGACTTGGATCAAGTTTGGCATCTGCTAAAATCAGATGTAATTGATAATAGTTTAAATCACCTTTCAATGATGCTTTCGAGGGATTATATTAAAGAGAATGGACTATATGCGTAGAAATTTATTAGTTGTTCTTTTTTTTATCGTTATATTTTCTGCATATACTGCTGATACTAATATTTCAATAGTATGGTGGAATGTTGCTAATTTTTTTGATACAATAGATGATCCGAAAAAAAATGATACCGTTGTAAATAAGCAGGACTATCAAGAAAAAATATCATTAGTTTCTGGGGTTATTAAAGATCTTGATGGTGATATTATTGGATTAACAGAGGTGGAGAATATAGCGGTATTGAAACTACTTGCTTCAGAAACCGGATATCAGTATTACTATCTTATTGAGGGAAATGATCCGCGAGGAATTGATATTGCAATGATGTCGAGATTTGAAGCTGTATATTATAGATCAAATAAAGATTTAGCTGTTCCTTACAGTGTAAATTATAATTATAAATTTTCAAGGGATTGTCCTGAGGCAAAATTTGTAATAAATGGTGTGGAGTTTTTTGTTGTTCTTGCTCATCTAAAGTCTAAATACGGTAAGGATCAATATGATGAGGAAAAACGGGTTGCACAGGCTAAAGGGATCATCACAATAATTGGAAATATATATAATTACGATCCAAAAAAGAAGCCACCGGTTATTGTGCTTGGTGATTTTAATACCGGAAGGGAAACAGAACCATTGAATATTCTAGAGAAATCAGGTTTAAGGATAATTAATTATGATTATCCGCTTAGAGAGGTATATACTTATATTTATCAAGGCACAAAAGAGGATATTGATTACATGATGGTTAATGAACATTTTGTTAAATCATTCAAGATTAAAAATTTTAAGGCTTTTCACAATCGTTATATATCTAAGGCTAGTGATCACTTTCCTTTGAAGCTTGAGGTAGTTCTAAAAAAGTAGAAAATGGTTTTATTAAAATAATACTGCTTAACTAACTTAATAGTAAAAAAATGAAATCATTAAATTTGTTAGATTACAAAAATAATTGACTTTTTTTAATATAACTTATATATACTATAACTAATTACTCTTTTGATGAATGAGGTGTTTATTTTGAAGATATGGATTAAAACTTTAGTGGCTCTGATAATAGGTGTTTTACTGGGGCTGTTTTTAAAACCTAATTTTTTCTCAATTGAATTATTAAAATTCATCTCAGATTTAGTAGTCAATCTGTTGTTATTTTTGACACCTTTATTTATAATTGTAAAATCATATATGGGTTATATCAAGCTTAAGAAGGATGGGATCTACTTAAAAACAATTTCAATTTTTCTTGGACTTTCTGCTGTAACATCACTAGTTACAATAATAATTACAGTCTGCTTGATGAACTTTAAAGTCTTTCATATTCCCGGTCATACCGTTATTACGCAGATTTCTGATATTCCGCTTTATAATAATAATCTATTTTCGTTAATTAAGAGAATTGTAAATCCAAACTTGTTTCGTCTGGTTGTAGAAAATGGAGATTATATTTTGCCTTATATTTTTATCGGTCTAATATTTGGGGCAGGGTCTTTTTTTGCCGGTAAGAAGGGTGTGTATTTTATAGAAACAGTCGAATCCTTTGATGCGATATTATCAAAGATTGTACGGCAGATAATCGAAATATTTCCTTTAGGTGCTGTATTCTTAATTACATATACAATTAAAACAGATTTTATTGATGTAAAGAATCTTGTTTTGATTTTAAAAACGTTGTCTACCACTATAGTTATTTCGATAGTAATTATTTCTCTCTATTCACTTTATTTATTTCTTATACTTAAAAAAAATGTAGGCAAATTTTTTATCGGATTTTTAGGGGCATCGCTGACAGCTTTTATAACCGGAATGCCTCTTGCCGTAGTAATTCCGTTAAACAAACATATTAAAGATAATTTAGGGGTTGATCAGGATATCTCTGATGCACTTACTCCGATAAGTTTAATTATTAATAGATCCGGTACCATGATTGTTTCCTCTGTTGTTATTTTGACCATACTCTCTATATACTCACTTTCCTTTCCTCCCTTTTCATTACAGGTTTTGATTATACTGTTTTTATTCTTTACTAGTTTTCTATTAGATGGATCAGGAGTAAATGGGTTTATAGTGCTTGTTTCAATGGTAATGAGTATTAAGATGCTGCATCTAGAACCAAAAAGCTATTTAATACTTATTTCGTCTATTCCAATTTTATCAAGAATCGGACTACTTATTGATTCTCTTTCAAGTGCTGTTCTGATCTATACAACAGCAAAATTTCAGGGTAAGGTCAATGATGTAAAGTATATAGACTTCATATAGGGAAATTATATTATGAGATTGCATGAAAAGAACCTCATAGTAGATGGATTAAATATCTCCTATTATGATAACGAACACTCATCAAACAAGGTTATCATATTTTTACATGGTTGGGGAGCTGATAAGAGTAATCTATTTTCTGTCTATGAGTCACTTTTAATGGATTACAGGGTCATTTCAATTGATTTGCCGGGGTTCGGATCATCTGACAGGCCGGGTGGTACAGTTGGTTCTGATTACTATTCTGAAATAATCATCGGATTTTTGAAACAATTATCAATACAGAAAGTTGCTATAGTCGGTCATTCATTTGGCGGCAAAATAGGTATTATTTGTTCATCAAAATATCCTGAAGTCATTTCTCATCTGGTATTAATAAATAGCTCAGGTATAAAATCAAAGAGAGGTCTGTTGTGGTTTTTAAAAGTTTATAGCTATAAACTATGTAAGTTTTTTTTATTGAAAGTTCTACATAATCAGAAATTTTTAGATACTCTCAGAAGTAGATCCGGATCTGATGATTATCGTTTAGCCGGAAATATGCGAGATATACTTGTTAAAACAGTTAACGAAGATTTAACTATTGCTTTAGGTCATATTTTATGTCCAACATTTATTTATTGGGGAGAAAAGGATAGTGCAACACCGCTTTGGATGGGAAAAAAGATGCATAGGTTGATTAAAGATTCCGGTATTTATATTGTAAAAAATGGCAGTCATTTTTCATTTTTAGATGACGGAAGAATTACAGATATAATTAAACATCTTGTAGTATAATTTTTAATTGGTTCAGGTTTAAAAAAGGATTTTATATGGCAACAGTAATATTTCTAATTACCCTGCTTTTTTTGGTCTCTCTAGTAATTGTGATTCGAGGTTATTATTTGATTCATAAATTGCAGCAATTAGGTTATGGTAATTTAAAATTAATTAATTGGTTGCAGAGCGATAGGTACAGAACTATACTACTTTGGGATATATTTGAGCTCTTTGCACCGATGTTGCTTATATATATTCTATACTATTCAATTAATCAAGTGCCTCTTTATAAGTATCTTACTTCATCTATAATGATTGTTGTTTTTATTTGGAAGATTGTTAATCCATTTTTATCGGGTTGGAAAAAAAGCAAATGTAAAAAAGCCGCTTATATTTACACAGAGAGTGATCAGATTGTCGATCTCTTTTATGATATTAACAGTTTTAACAATGATATTTAGTTTCTACTTTACAGCGACACCTCTTGATCATTTTACTCTTTCAACAAGGGGTTTTTTAAAATTTAATTCTTTTATTTTATTTGTTGCGGTTATTTCTCCTCTTCTTGTAATTATTGCCAATGTGATAAATTATCCTATTGAGGAACGATTTCGTAGAGTGTATTTTAATAAAGCCTCAAAAAAGATCAGGCGTTCAAAATTAAAAGTTGTTGGTATAACCGGCAGTTTTGGTAAAACATCATCAAAGTTTTTTCTGACGACAATACTCAAGGAACATTATAAAACATTTTGTACTCCCGAGTCATACAATACGCCGATGGGCATCAGTAAGGTTATCAATTCAACAGTACTCGATGATTATGATTATTTTATTTGTGAAATGGGTGCAGACCATAAGGGCGATATCGATGTTTTATGTAAACTGGCCAGGCCGGATCATTCAATTATTACTGCTATAGGTGAACAACATCTGGAGACATTTCATACAGTTGAAAATATAATAAAAACAAAGTTGTCACTATTTAAAAATACAGATGAGGTTGGTTATAAGATTTATAACTACGATTCAGATTTACTCAAGAATTCAGTTGACTCTATTGCCATTAGCTCAACATTGTACGCATATAGCATTTTTGAAGATAATAAAGATCGTGTACAGATTTATGCAAAGAATATTAGGCACACGAGAGAGGGGCTCGAATTTTCCGTTGTATTTCGTGACGGAAGGGAATTTGAGATTAAGACTTCGCTTCTCGGTAGGCATAATGTTTCAAACCTGCTAGGAGCGATACTATTATCTGACCTTCTAGGAGTGCCAACAAATATTATTCAAAATGGAATAAAAAAAATTACACCAGTTCCTCATAGACTTCAAAAAATAGATCCCGGTACAGGCGTGCTGGTTCTTGATGATGCATTTAATTCTAATCCGGAAGGTGCTTTTGAAGCACTTAGGATTTTAAGGGAGATTGACGGAAATAAGAGGATAATTGTGACTCCGGGTTTTATTGAGCTTGGTGAAAAAGAGGACGAATACAATTATCAACTCGGTCAGATGATCGCAGAATATACTGATATTGCAATCCTTGTCGGTTCTAAGCGGACAATTCCTATAAGAGATGGGGTTCTTGCATCTGGAAAATTCAAAGAAGATAAATTATTTATTGTAAATTCTATTCCTGAGGCACAGGAGCACCTTAAGACATTTGTGACAGCAGGAGATATAATCCTGTTTGAAAATGATCTACCTGATACATTTAGTGAGTAGAGCCGACAATCATTGTCGAATGCCCGTAAAAACCGTCTGTTGATTAATTACCAACTTCAGTATATATTATATACAAGTGATTCATAAAAGGATCATAAATAATTACTGAGGAGATGGTTATGAAAAGAATATTATTTATCGTGTTTTTAAGTTTTGCATTTTTAATTCCTGCATCAGCCGCACAAACTAAGGTAGAGCCTACCAATACTTCAACTAAGACGGATTTCGTTTTCAAAGATGCACTTCAATTAAATCTAAAGATTCAGGGGAGTGGTCTAACGATTAACGAAATACTTGCACAAACGCATAAGACAAATCTAAGATCGGCAATTGCACTTCTTTGTGTTGGATTACCTCTACTTAGTTTAGGTGCTTCACTAGGTGTTGCTTTCTCATTTACCTTTGGATTAGTTGTTACACTTTCTGTTGCTCTCGGGTTCGGCATACCGGGTCTGCTGTTTGCAATTGCCTCCTTGTTTTTCTTCTATCGAGCATCAACGATATCAGCACGATTAAACACATTGGCACATAGAATGCAAGATGAACAAGATGACCTACAGTTGGCATTTTCAGTTAAGTTAGTAAAATAATTAAGGAGCATAATATGAAAAGAATATTAATAGTAATAATGGTAATTTTGATGAATATAGTTATATTTGCTGATACAATAACAACTAAGTCCGGTGAGGAATTGACCGGTGAGATTAAGACAATGACAGATGAGCTAATAATCTTAAAGACTTCATTTGGAGAGATAACGGTCTATAGAATAAATATAGCAAAGATTGAAATGACTAATCAGATGCAAAATAATCATTATTTTGGACCGCAAAAAAATGAAGTTGTAACTGAAGTTGTAAACAAGGAACAACAAGCTGAGATCAAAGCAGCTTCTTTATTTAACTCATATAAAGCATTAAAGAATACAAGTATAGGATTGTTTATTCCCGGCTCAATACTTCTGGGTGTTGGAGCTGCAGCTTCAGTTCCGTTTTTTTATATCGCTGCAAATCTGATTGTAGATAGTTATTTTTATGATGAGAATTATGTCAGAAATAACCTTATTGGATATGGACTTGCATTTTCGATTGGTTTGGGGCTTCCCGGGTTGATAATGATGATTGTGTCAGCTTGTTTATTAGGTTCTTCTAATACATATTTCGAAAAAATTAAATACCTTACATCCAGTATAATAATAGGATATAATGATGGCCCTGTAGTAGGTGTTAAGTTTAAAATGTAGAGATTTAACGATGTACGGTC
>CAYYKD010000010.1:0-2602 GCA_964471825.1 uncultured Spirochaetales bacterium | reverse complement strand
GTTTTGAATGCGATTAGTTAATCATGTCTTGGCCTGGTTTCAAATGATTTTTTATATCCATCATTTCTACCGCCGCCTTTATGGTCTCTGTTGTCTCTATTATCTCTATTATCCCTATGATTATTACCTTCAGGTCTTCTAGGTGCATCCATAGAGGTGTCATCTAACATCATTGATAGATTTAGTCTGCCCTGTCCATCTATCTCAAAGAGCCTTACTTTAACAACATCTCCAAGTTTAAATAGATCATTAATATTGTTAACTCTTTCATGTGAGATCCTTGAAACATGTACAAGACCATCTTTTCCTGGAAATAACTCTACGATCATACCAAAGTCAAGTATTCTAACTACCTTACCTGTGTAAATCTCTCCAATCTTAGGTTCTGCAACCATTCCCTCTATAAGAGCCTTTGCGCCCATAATAGTTTCTTTGTTTTGACCTGCGATACTTACTTTTCCATCATCATCGATATTAAGTTCAACATTAAAGTCAGCACTTATCTGTTTAATCATCTTTCCGCCCGGTCCGATAACCTTGCCAATAGAATCAACAGGGATTCTCACAAACTCTATTCTAGGTGCGAACGATGATATATCTACTTTTGGAGCAGGAATAACTTTGGTCATAATGTCAAGAAGTTGATTTCTTGCTGTCTTTGCCTGATCAAGAGCTGTTTTAACAATCTCTTTTGATAAACCCTTTATCTTGGTGTCCATCTGGATTGCAGTTATAGAGCCTCTTGTACCAGCCACTTTGAAATCCATGTCACCTGAAAAATCTTCAACTCCCATAATATCGGTAATTGTAACAAACTCATCTATTGATGCACCGGTGATAAGACCAATGCTGATACCTGCTACAGGTTCCTTAATCGGAACTCCACCTGCCATAAGTGAAAGAGTAGAGGCACAGGTTGATGCCATTGATGATGATCCATTTTGACCCATTACCTCTGATACTAATCTAATCATATATGGGAAATTTTCATCTTCAGGGATAACCGGTTTTAACGCCTTTTCAGCAAGAGCACCATGTCCGATCTCTCTTCTGCCTGGTGTACCGATTCTACCGGTTTCTCCGACAGAATATGGAGGAGCATTATAGTGGTGGATATATTTTTTAAGAGTTTCGCCCTCTATAGCTTCAGTTACCTGAGCGTTACCCGGAGCTCCAAGAGTAAGAATGTTGAGAACCTGTGTCTCCCCTCTCATGAACATTGCACTTCCGTGAACTCTAGGAATAGGGTTGATGTCTATTTGAATCTCTCTTATCTCATCAGCTCTTCTTCCGTCAAGTCGTCTGCTGTGTTTAAGTATGTTCTCTCTTAGGGTTGCCTTAAATATTTTATCTAGGGCTTCAAGTATATCTTTTTTATCAAACTCAGGTGCTCCTTCCTTGTTAAATAATTCAAGTACAGGCTCCTTAACAAGTGTGTCAAATCCGGTCTTATCAGCTTCCTTTGCAGCGAACTTTTTGTAGTAGTTTTCAATACACTCAACAGCTGTGGGGTAAATGAAATCCTTAAGTTCTTTAGATTGCTCTTTATCAGTATAGGCAACTTTTGGTTTACCGTATTTGTCAGCAAAATCTTTGATCTCACTTGCGATAGCTCCAAGCACTTCATATGACTTCATGAATGCATCTTTAATAATCTCATCTTCAACACACTTAGCTGCACATTCTATCATAACAATTTTGTCTGATGATCCTGCTAATACAAGCTCAAAGTCCATCTTGTTGCACTCATCATAGGTAGGATTGATAACCAGCTTGCCCTCAATACCGCTTATTCTCATACCACCAAGATTGCAGTCAAACGGGATATCGCTTATACCGATAGCTGCAACTGATGCGATCAAGCCAAGAGTATCATGCGGGTTTTCCTTGTCAGATGCCAGTACATTGATAACAAGTTGAACATCCCTGTGAAAATCCTTAGGGAAATATGGTCTAATTGATCTGTCAATTAGTCTGCCCTTTAGGATAGCCTCATCGTTAGGTCGTCCCTCTCTCTTCATGAATTTGCTTGACTTGATGATACCGCCGGCGTATAGACTCTCGTTATACTCTACCGATAGCGGAAAAAAATCAATATCATCTCTTACTGCACCCATTGAGACTACAGCCTGAACAAGTGTATCTCCGCATCTTATTGTAACACTTCCGCTTGCCTGAAGAGCGTACTCTCCGGTTCTTAGAACGATTTCTCGTTCTCCAATCATAAACTTCTTTTCTTTAACCTGTAACATTTTCCTTCCTTAAAAAATAAATTATGATAATACCGGAATGAAAGTTAACAGCCCCACAAAGATCCTGCAGTCCATAAATCTGTTTATAGATTCCAGGCGCTCTGTGGTACTTCAAAAAATAAACTTATATTTCAATCGGTATTTATCAGTTTAACACAATACTATAATAATCCTTAAATGTCAAAACTAAGTTGTTTTTTATTTAGTTTTTATTTTAATCCTACTAAAACATGTTGAAATTAGATTAAATTAAAGAATTACTAGTAAGTTATAAACGAAAAGTATATTAATCGAGAGGGTGCGAATTTAATTTTTGGGTAGTTATGCTGATTTAATAACATCTTGAACCT
>CAYYKD010000009.1:91427-120872 GCA_964471825.1 uncultured Spirochaetales bacterium | reverse complement strand
TCGTTTAAACCAATCCCTGTATCTGATAATGAAATTAAGTTTGTCGAGAGGTTGTGCCTTGAGGCAGTTTTAACTGCTGTTGAGAGACATGCTGGTTCCAGAAGGTTTATTTATGGAACTTCTGGACGCAAAGCATATGCTGAAGGCAAGGATCTTACACAGGTAGAATATATTATTGGAACAGGCGGTGCATTGTCCAGGCTTCCTGCCGGTAGGGAGATTATGCTGCAGATATCAAAGAATTCCAAGGATATAGGTCTCTATCCTAATGAACAGGCAACTATATTGATAGATAGATTATATATTATGTCATCATTAGGTGTCCTTGCAAAAGAACATCCTGAGTCTGCATTGCTTTTGATGAAGCAGAGTCTTGGAATTGAAGGTGTAAAGAAGATTAAGAAAGAAAAAAAGGAAACTATAGAGCAAGTTGAGTTTGTTGAATTGTGCAAACTAAAAGGTTAACTGATTCACTTATTAACTGATTAAAGATTCAATTTGTTTTCTGTCAATCTTCCCTAACACATTTTTAGGTATTTTTATCTGTTTTAGAATTCTTGGAACAGCATAACCCGGCAGATGTTTCTTTAGCTCTTCTTTTATCCGGAGTGCATCTATTTGAATTTCTGAATTTATTTCAAATGCAATATATATCTTTTCATTTATTAGACCTGTTATCACAGCGTTGGCTATTATATCAATTTTATAAATCTCCTGAACTACATTGATAAACTTTGCTGCTACAAAATCAAGATCTAGTCTTTTTCCTGCAATTTTTACAAATCTTAAATTTCTGCCTGCAAGTTCAAACCCATTTTCGCTAAATTTCACAAGATCGCCTGTGTCATAGCCCTCAACTCTATCATAGGTTACACTAATAGCATCTGAGTCAATCCTTAAAGATGAAATAGATGATTCGCTATCGATATAAATTGGAGGCTTAGTTTTAACATATGAGAAAGGTTTCCAGATTTTGTTTTCGGCACTAACTCTTGAGGCTATGCCACCGGTTTCAGTTGAGCCGTAGATCTCCGTTATCGAAACATTTTTTTCAAAGAAAAATCGTGATGTTTCAAGACTTAATGGTGCTGATGAACTTGTTAACTTTTGGCAATCTATGAATGAATTGATTAAATCAAGTTTAACAAAATAGTCATAGTATGAAGGTGTTGAGATAAAAAAATCAACATTGTTGGACTTAACGAAATCTGATATTGAATCAGGGGTAAATATATAATCAATATAGAGTTTGCCATTCATAACTAGTGGAAGCATAAATCCAAATAGAAATCCATATATATGATATAACGGAGGGGTTGCATAAAAACTTAGAGGCTTTGATGAGTTAAACATTGTTTTTAACTCAGAAATCTCAGTGATAAAATTAGAGTATTTCTTGCCAATAAGTTTAGCTTTACCCGTTGAGCCTGAGGTATAAAAATAAAGGTCATATTCATTAAGTTGGTCTGTTTTCAGAGAACTGTATATTGAGGTGGGGCAGGTTAGAGATAAATCATCATTGATGAAAATGCCTCCATCATACTCTTTGTTGTCACTTACATATATACCGTTTGAACTTTCAAGGTCCTCAATTTTAACTTCAACAGGTACTAAAACTATCTTAGCATTGTTTCTAAGTAGTCCCAGAAGAGAGACTATCATCTTTAGTCTGTCTGAGCAGTCAATGTAGAATACGGTATCCGATATTTTTTCATAGAAATATTTGAGGTTTTTTATAAAATTATCAGATAGTTTGATTAATTCTTCCAGTGAGTAGTTTTTATTTTCTTTTGAGATGCTAAAACTGGAAATATTTGAAATAAGTTGGTTATTAATTAGAAACTCGTAGAGTAGATTGGGTTTTATAATTTCACCTCATAAAATGCATATCCCATTGAGGTTTGTTCGATAACTATACCATTCATTTTAAGGTAGAATGGTAGTAATAAGCGGTAAATTATACCGCATGGCGAGTCCTTTACGATTGCGTATTCTGAGATAACAGTTTTAGTAGAGTCTTTAAAAATATTAGCGAGATCTTTTGAACAGAAGATGTTATTTGCATCTAGAAACTCTTTTTGTTTTAAAATTACATCTAATTTTTGAAAAAATCCTAAAAATCTACCGCCTGAATTAGTGTTAGGTTCTACTGTAAATGAACAAAATGAAGAAACAATCTCTTTATGAATTACACTATCGAGTGAAAAAAATGAGGAGGATTCATCACCTGAACAGATAACTGCCCTTTCATTTAATTGAATCATGTTATTTAAATACTGAATAAAGGTTTCCCCTGTGTTATTACCATCCGATATGGTAATTGCCGGATTGTGCAGTTGATTAATGATAGTATAGTAACTTAGGGGGGTGTTGTGTACTGAATTGTGAAAATCTGTCGGGCTAACGAGGTTTGAGTTGTCAAGAACAATCGATTTTATGATCCTATCTGTTGTGTCTATTTCACCGTAGGCTGTAAAAAAGTATATTGAGTCTGTTTCAAGTATTTTATCTTTAATCGATGAGTCTAATACAAAGCAGACTCCCTGAGATAGTGAACTCATTCTTTTTTTTAATTTTGTTGTTATTCTTGATGATATTCCGGATATGTCATTGTTAATAACAATATTTTGCAAATTTGAGTGAGAATTCAAAAGTCCCGAGTTGTATAGTCCTAATACGCTATCTGACTCAAAGTTGTCACAATTTGCAATACAGATGTCATTTAACTTAAAAAAGTTCATAAAAAGCCCCAGTTTAAAGTATTTACGGTTTTCATTTTAAAGTTTTAAATACAAGAGAGACATTGTTTCCGCCAAAACCGAATGAGTTTTTTAAGAAGTATGGAGACTCAATGTTTACAGAATCTGTAGGAATGATATCAGAGTCTATAGGATCGGTAAAACCTTGAGGTTGTACAATCGAGCCTCGTCTCAATGCTTCAATAACTATAGGTAGCTCACAGATTGCACTTGCACCAAGCGTATGTCCTATAAATCCCTTTAATGATGAGAATCTTACATCAGTTCCAAAGAGTCTTTTTACTGTTAATGTTTCAACTTTATCATTCATGTCAGTTCCTGTTCCATGAGCACTCACAAAACCAATTTTTGACTTATCTATGCATGACCGTTGCATTGCTTCAATCATACATAATTCCTGGTATTTTCCATCAGGATCAGGACTTGACATATGATGGCCATCTGTCGTTGAGGCTCCGCCAAGTACTTCGCAAATTGGATCAGAAGATGGCTCTGACTCGATAAGAAGAACTCCGCCACCTTCTCCTAGATTTAATCCGTCTCTCGTATTTGATAAAGGTCTGGTTCCTGTATAACTAACAAGTTTTAGTGAATCGAATCCTATCATTGTTGTATATGACAGAACATCAACTCCGAGTACCAGTGCTTTTTTTATAACGCCGTATTTAATTAGTTTGTATGCGTATAGTAATGCCTGAGCTGATGATGAGCAAGCTGTTGATATAGTATAAACCTTACCGATTAAACCGTTGTAATAATTCCTTATATTATCACCTAATACATTGAAAAAGTGATTACTGTGTATTGAATATTTACATTCTCTATTTTCATTGCTATCAATATTTACCAGATTATTGTAGTGTGATTCAGTATCATCAATACCCCCGGTTGATGTACCTATAAATAAAGGTGTATCAATTGATAGCTCTGATTTAACCTGTTCAATTAAATTTATACAAATGTTAGCAACTTTTGAATTAAATGGTTTTAGGCTAAGCAAATCATAATCGATACTAAAATATGGCTGGTTTAACCTGTATTTTTTCTCGGTTAGATTTTCAGGTATTTTTATATTAGAAACCCTGTTTAGGTAGTTATTAGTAGAACTAATAGTTCCGGTACCTAATGCTGATATTGTATTATTTAATGTTATATAGACACGATTATTTTGCATTACTATTCACAAAATCAAACAGTGTATTAAATGATTTAAGTTTTTCCTGTATCATGTCATTATCTTTAATCTGAATTCCGAACTTTTTCTCTAGTTGAACTATAAGTTCCAATACATCGATTGAATCGAAGAAAATACCGTCAGGTCCAATCAAGGGTGATTCATCCTTTAATGTGTTGTTGTTGATATCCGGATCGTTAACCGTCTCAATAATCAATTTCTTTAAATCATCTTTGTTAATCATAATAATCTCCTGTTAAATATTTTTTAAATCATCAAAAAGTGTATCTGTTTCAAGGAATGTTTTTAGTTTTTCTGCCTCAGCATCTAAAGGCCTGTCTTTAGTAACAAACTTAGTAAACTCTCTAAGCTTTTTGTGTATCTTTTTAGTGATTGGACTAAAGTCTTCTGTTCCGAGTAAATCAATGGCTTGAAGTACTGCTAAAAGATGGATAGAATACTGATAGTATAGAAGATTGACCACTTCAGATAATTTCCTTGCACTTATAGTTCCCAAAGATACCTTATCCTGATTAAGCGATTCGGTCGGTCTTGAGTGGATACTAACAGGACCCGCTAAATAATTGATCTCACAGCAAAGTGCAGAGATTGAGATTTGAGCAGCCTTAAACCCGTGGTAAAGCCCCAGCTCATCATTATCACTTATCCTTGGTATTAAATTTTCTGTTAGATTGTTAAATTTACCATCAATAATTAGTTCTGCCTGTTTATCTGAGAGGTCTGCAGCATTTGCAAGAGCTATTCTAAGATAATCACTTGCAGCACAGATGTGCCCACCATAGAAATTTCCACTGTTATATATTACATTGTTTTCCTGGTCAATAAGCGGGTTGTCATTAGCAGAATTTAATTCATTTTCAATCATACCCTTTGAAAAACTAAGGGTATCTCGAAGTACTCCGATTATTTGCGGAGTACATCTAAGTGAATATCTATCTTGTATTTTAATGTCATGTTTGATAAATGATTCACTTTCAATAGTTCCAATTTTGTTTAACAACTCTTCATACTGATGAACTCTTTTTGAATCTTTTAATACTGTGTAAATATTATCCGCTGATTCGATCTGTCCCGGATGGTTTTTTATTTCAGAAACTTTTCTTCTGTAAGGAATTTCGTTTCCATTGATTATCTCTACAGTTGCTGCTGTTACAAAGTCAGCAATATTTGCTAGTTTTTTTGCTTTGTACCAGTTAAGGGCTGCTACAGCAGTCATTACAGAGGTACCATTCATCAGAGCAAGGCCCTCTTTAGATTGGAGAACAACCGGTTTTAGTTCTTCTTCCTTTAATGCTGTTGATGCTTCTGTTAGTTCTCCCTTGTAGAATACCTTTCGTTTTCCTGTTAGTGTTGCAGCGATATAGCTTAGCGGGGTTAAATCCCCTGATGCTCCAACAGAACCCAGGGTTGGAATAGCCGGAATTATCCCTCTATTTATAAATTCAACCATTATATCAGCAACTGCTTTTCTTATAGCTGAATAACCTTTAATATTTGTGTTTAATCTTACAAGAACGCAGGCTTTAGCCTCTTCTTTTGTAAAATAGTTGCCGATACCTATTCCATGAAAAGCAACAAGTGATTCTTGCAGTTTTTCTGATTTTTTCGGGTTGATCTGGTTATGGCATGAATCACCAAAACCGGTTGTAACACCATAAATTGGATACCCTTTTTCAATATATTCTTCAAGAAAAGCTCTAGATTTTAATAGTTTATCAACAAATGCTTTATCTTCAGATAACTCTACTGCATAGTTATTATATATCACATTAACTATATCGTTGATTTTTAAGGAATTTCCGTCAATAATAACTTTCATAATAACACCTTCATACTTAATTTAGAAATAAGTTATAACACATTTTATTGTTATTGTTAACTTTTTAACGCAACTTTTTTTAAAAAATATTTAAAAAAAGGTTAAAAAATGAATTGTGTGTAAAAAATACACATAATTTGTTTAGTTCGTTGTTATTAGTTTAATTATTTCTATCCTAAAGTATTTTTATATTAAAAATAAACTTAAATAATTCGTTATTAACAATTTATAACCTTTAAAATAGGATTCAAACGATATGGTGTGTTGGCATGAAAAATGCTTTGAATATTTGTAATTAAATTATTTCAAGGTGGTAAAATATGATAGTAGAAAAAAAGTATATAGATAGAGTAAAGTCGACATCAGATTATAATAATTCACTCTCTTTTTATTTAAATGAGATTAGCAAGATACCTTTACTTTCCAGAGAGGAAGAGGAGTCCTTGGCATTAAAGGCTAAGGATGGAGACAAAGATGCTCAGGATAAAATTGTTAGATCTAATCTAAAATTTGTTGTAGCTGTTGCAAAGAAATACAGAAATCAAGGGATCCCTCTTTCTGATCTTATCAATGAAGGTAACATAGGATTGATGATGGCTATTAAGAAGTTTGATGTTAGTATGGGGTTTCATTTTATAAGTTATGCTGTTTGGTGGATTAGACAGGCTATTTTAAAAGCGATATGTGAGAAGTCAAGAATGATAAGACTGCCTTTAAATAGAGCAAATGAACTTATACAGATAGAGAGGGCAAGGAAAAAGATTGAGGCTATAATTGAGACTGTACCTTCGGCAGAAATGATAAGTGAGGAATCAAATATTGATGTAAAAACAGTAAAGCATCTTATGGATATTTCTAAAGAGACTATCTCCTTAGAGACTCCGGTATTTGACACTCCTGATTCATCTAGTCTTGGAGATTTTATTACTGATAAAAATAGCGAGACACCTCAGAGTCATTTAGAACAGGTAATGTTGAAGAATGCTATAAATTCTGTTTTAAACACTCTTAGCGATAAGGAGAAGGATATAATTGAGATTCGATATGGTCTTAATGGAAATACTGCTCTTAGTTTGAAGGAGATCGGGAAAAGATATAACTTAACTAAAGAAAGAATAAGACAGATTGAGAAAAAGGCTCTAACCAGATTACGACATTCAACAAGAAGCACAAAACTCGAAAACTATATGTATGCATAGTTGATATTTGAGAAATGAAGGCCTGCTAATTTTATATTTTAGCAGGCTTTTTTTTCATCTTGTTTGTGTCGATAACGGCTGTAAATGTCAATGTGGCTGAGTCAAGTATAGGGAGAGGTTTATTTGTGTTTTGATTTGAGTGTGATAGATTAATTGAACTATTGATATAAAAATTGATGAAATTTATCTGATTTGTACGCCAAGATATTTGAGAATAAAACTTATGATTTATTTTTCCATTTAAGTTGAGATCTGAATTGTTTATATATTTAAAATGTACAGCGAAGTTTCTTATTCTGTATCGATAACCTATTTGTGTTGTGATTGAATTTGTATTTAAATTTTTAGTTAGTTTTGTGGATACTTGTTGACCAATATAAAATTGATTAAATCCATATGAAATATTTATTTTAAATTCATTATTAATTGTGTATCTATAAATGTCATCTGTACTAACAAAGTTAATATTTCTTTGAAATATAAAATCAGAATTTAATATATAGGTGATATTTTTATTGATTTTTTGGTAAACAGATAATTTTATTTTTTCATTGGTATTTGCAGGTGCAATCCAATTCATTGATGTTAATAACCGATATGTTCCATAAGAGCTTTGTTTTATTGAAATAATTGGAGTATCTGTAAAGGTTGGATGTAACGCTAATATTAAGCTGAAAAATATTACAATTAATTTGTTTGACATGCTTTTTCCCGATCAATAAATTTTAACATTCATTATATATAAACGCTTTTTTTTCTTTTATATTTACTAATTTAAAAAAATATTAAAATTTTTCTTTTTTATTTCATAATATTTAGATAATATAGCCTATATGAAAAATGATCTATATAAACTTCCCAAAGGGGGAGTGCTTTTAAAAAATGATGGACTAATTATTCAACTTGGGGTTCCTCCCGAAACAATAAAGGACTCAATTAATGTTGTTGGTGAGGTGCCTGATAGATTCATTCTGCCAAAGCAGCTCTTTTCATCATCAAGACTCTGTAGTTTTGCGGAGCTTGAATTTCCGGTCTATTTCAACTACTTTTTAAAGAAGAAAAAAACAGTTGTCTATTGTAAAAAAGATCAGATAGAAGTAATTCAAGAGATTTTAAGGGAATCTATCTTTGGCCCTGATGATTTGAATATAGAGTTAGAGTATGCTAATGGAAAAAATGCAAAAAACTATCCGGATATGGAAAAGGAATTGAGGTTTTTTGCTACAAATCCATCTACAGGTAATCTCATGTCGATGAATGACTTTGTTGAATTTGTTGAGTTGGATTCAGGTAAAAAAATTGATCTATGTGAGTCTAAAACACTCTCATATAATGAGGATACAGGTGTTGTTACAATTGACTGTATTAGTTATGAGGTTAATCTTGACATTGATATTGATATTGAGATTCAGTCAGTTGAGCCTGAGGCTGATTCATTTTTATTTATTCCCCCCGTATTTGGTATAACAACACTTGGAGCCTCCCATGGTTTTGATCCAAAAGGCAAGACATCCGGCTTTATATTCTGGATAAATGGGTCCGGTATAATGATTGATCCGCCAATTGATTCATCATTATGGCTGTATGATGAAAATGTAGATCCTTGTATGGTCAAATCTGTAATTTTAACTCATTGTCATGCTGACCATGACTCCGGTGTTATGCAAAAGATCCTACAGGAAGGTCGGATTAAACTTTACACGACACCAACAATTCTTCGAAGTTTTATTAAAAAAACATCATTATTAACCGGGCTTTCATCTGATGATTTGTTTCAATTAATTGATTTTGTGCCTATTCAGATTGGGAGACCAATTTTAATCAATGGTGCTCAGTTTGTGTTTTCATATAGATTACACGCTATTCCTACAATCGGCTTTGAACTTTCTTTTAAAGGTAAAAATATAGTATATACCTCTGATCACCTGAATGATAAGAAATATTTTAAAGAGTTGTTAGATAAGAATATACTTACACCGGGAAGATTTGAAGAGCTTTATGAGTTTGATTGGAATAAAGATCTTATTATTCATGAAGCCGGGGTTCCACCAATTCACACCCCTTTAGATACACTTTTAAAATTAGAAAATAGTATAAAACAGAATATTCTTCTCGTTCATGTTGATAAATCTATTATACCTGCAGAATCGGGATTTAAGGAAACGATGACCGGATTAAAAAATACGCTAATAATTGATGTTAGTTATTATTCTAATCTAGAATCAATACAGATATTAAATTTTTTATCTGGAATAGATATTTTTGAAAACTTAAACTTTCGAAAGGCAGCCGAATTCTTGAGCGTTATGAAATATAGGAAATTTAGTAAAGACGAATGTTTAATAAAAGAGGGTGAGGAGAGTAAAAGGTTTTTTATACTCCTCTCAGGACGAGCTTCACTTTATGAAAATGGAGATTTTAAGGCATATTTGGTATCTGGTAGTTATTTTGGTGAGGCCTCAATAGTATGGGATAGACCTTCAATCGATACAATTGTTGCAAATACTGATATAATAACACTTACGGTAGAGAAAGATGATTTTTTGTCGTTTTTGATGGATACTTCTTTATTAAATGATCTCAAAAAACTTGATGTAATAAGAAAGCATAATTCATTTGAAACTATTTCTAAAAATACTCTTTTTAATTCAATGACAATAACTCAAAAAAACCACCTTGAATATCTAATGGAGTTTTGTGAGTCTGAGTCCGGAACTGTTCTTATGACTTGTAATAATCCTGTTGACTACGCTATTATTTGGCAGTCCGGTGAGGCTGAGATTACAGATAGTGATGACAATGCAATAGAGACACTTTCTGAAGGAGATTATATCGGGTCTCCTGCACATCTTATTCAGGACGAGTTGCCGGATATAAACATCGTTTGTGTGTCTAAATGTACTTATTTTAAGATAAAATGGGATAATATGATGAGGTTTCTAAAGAAGAATCCAAGGATATTGATGGAATTAAGAAATTCAGATCATTTCTATAATGATTGAGCAAAATAACATCTCTAATGATTTAAAATATCCTACATCTTTTCAAGTGGTGTTATTCCAAGTATATCCAGAACGATCTGTATAGTTATTAGAGTGGACTTAGAGATTTGTAATCTTAATTCTTTTATTTTTTCATCTGAGTTACTGATAATCTGGTTATCCTGATAGAATTTACTGTAAAGTCTGCATAGGTCGTAAACAAATCCGCATAACTCTAGAGGGGAAACTGTATCTATAGATTTTTTGATAGCATTATCAAATCTTAATAGGTGTAAAATTACAGACCATTCATCATCATTAATATCAGAATATATATCAAGTTTATCGTTGTCGACACCTTTATTTGCATCTAATTCTTTTAATTCTTTTGTCTGGGCTTTGCCTATAAGTGAGTTGATTCTTGCAGTTGTATATTGGATGTATGGACCTGTGTTTCCATCAAAACTTATTGATTGTTCCGGACTAAAAAGTATGTCTTTTGTAGTTGTAAAATTGAGTAGATAATACTTTAAGGCTCCGAGTGAAACCTTAAGAGCCACCGAGTTTAGTTCATCATCATTTTCGAAACGCCCTTTTTCCTTTATGATTGATCGGCTCATCTCTTCAAGTTCTGTCATAAGGTTGTCTGCATCAACAACAGTTCCCTCACGGCTTTTCATTTTTCCGTCAGGAAGTGTTACCATTCCATATGAGAGGTGTTTCATGTTTTCTGCATAGTCAAAACCGAGTTTCTTAAGTATTGTAAAGAGCGTTTTGAAGTGGTATTCCTGCTCTTGCCCAACGACAAATATCATTTTGTCAAAATTAAATTTTTCATGTCTTTTTACCGCTGTGCCAAGATCCTGTGTAATATAGATACTCGTGCCATCCGATCTTAGAAGGATTTTTTTGTCTAGACCTGCATCCTCGTTGTCAATCCATATAGATCCATCATCAGCTTTGTAGAATACTCCATTTTTTAGACCTTCAAAAACAATGTCCTTGCCGAGAAGATAGTTTTCACTTTCGTATTCTATCATATCAAAGGAGATTCCCATTTTATTATAGGTCTCCTTAATCCCATCTATTGCCCATTTATTCATCTGTTTCCAGAGTTCAACAGTGTTTTTTTCTCCATCTTCCCATAGTTTTAATAAATCCTGAGCCTCTTTTTCAAGCTCAGGATGTGTTTTTAATTCTGTATTATATTTCACATACTGTTTACCTACAAAATGATCGGATTTAATCCCGGTTGATTCCGGTGTATCTCCATTTCCATATTTCATGTAGGCCAGCATAGATTTACAAATATGAATACCGCGGTCATTGATTAGATTTACTTTTTTTACATCAAATCCAGCAAATAAAAAAAGATTAGCAACTGCATCACCTAGAAAATTATTTCTACAGTGGCCAAGATGTAGTGGTTTATTTGTGTTAGGGCAACTGAATTCAATCAGTACTTTTATACCGTTTTTAATTCGTCTGCAATAATCCTTTTTCTCTTTTAAAATGGTTTCTAAAACTGACTCGGTAACAGTAGACCTTTTAAAGAATATATTGAGGTAAGCTCCTTTTGGTTCAGCTTTTTCAATAAAGTCGGGTAGGGCCATATGTGATATCGCATCTGAAGCTATTTGAGCAGGTGCTTTTTTTAAGGCTTTAGAGTATTTAAATAGAGGGTAACAAATATCACCTAATTCTATAGAGGGTGGGATCTCAGAAGTCATGCTATTATCATCAATTCCCATCTTCGATAGGGATTCTATTATCAATTTATCCGTCTGCTCAAAAAAGTTCATTTTATATCCATTAATAATTAGTATTTGAGGTTCTTGCAAAAATAAGTTTTGAATTTTTGCAAGAACTTATTTTATTTAAAAAGGTTGAAGAAGCTCTGAGCTCCAAGAAATTTTGCATTATCACCCAATATTTCTTCAATTCTTATAAGCTGATTGTACTTTTCAACTCTATCAGTTCTTGACATAGAACCGGTTTTAATCTGTCCGGCATTTAGGGCAACAGCAAGGTCAGCTATCGTACTGTCTGCTGTCTCACCGGACCTGTGTGAAACAACTGAGGTCCATCCCGCTCTTGTGGCCATATTAATCGCCTCTATTGTTTCAGTAATAGTACCTATCTGATTAAGTTTTATTAGTATTGAATTTGCACAGTTCTTTCTGATCCCTTCAGATAGTCTTTCTGTGTTTGTAACAAAGAAATCATCTCCTACAATCTGAACTTTCTTCCCGATTGCTGCTGTAAGATTTTCCCACCCTGACCAGTCAGACTGGTCAAGTCCATCTTCAAGAGATATTATCGGGAATTGACCTACCCATCTTTGGTAGAATTCAATCATCTCATCTGTTGTAAATATCTTATCAGGGTTTGATTTCCAGAATTTATAACCTTTTCTGCCGCCCTCTTCAAAAAGCTCTGATGCTGCAACATCTAAGGCGATCATAAAATCCTTGTCAATTCCTGTTTTAAATCCGGCTTTTTCAACTGCTTCAAGAATATACTCTATAGCTTCTTCATTTTCAAGATCAGGGGCAAATCCGCCCTCATCACCAACTGCAGTATTTTTACCCTTTGATTTTAATAAAGATTTAAGAGAATGAAATACTTCAGAAATATACCTTACAGCCTCTTTCATCGATTTTGCCCCGATAGGCATAACCATAAACTCCTGGAAATCTATCATATTATCTGCGTGTTTTCCGCCATTGATAATGTTTGCCATTGGGAGCGGTAGTGTATTTGAAATAGGTCCGCCAAGATATTGAAATAATTCAAGTCCACAGTATTCACTGGATGCTCTACTTAGAGCCATGCTTACACCAAGAATTGCATTTGCACCCAGCTTACTTTTATTTTTTGTTCCATCTATGTCGATCATAAGTCTGTCAAGACCTATTTGATCCAATGCATTTAGTCCTATCAGCTTAGGGGCAATAATATTGTTAACATTACTGACAGCTTTTAAGACACCCTTACCCAGGTATCTTTTTTTGTCACCGTCTCTTAACTCAACAGCTTCAAATTCTCCGGTAGAAGCACCTGATGGAACAGCTGCTCTTCCAAAAAAACCATCCTCAAGTATTACATCAACTTCAACAGTTGGATTACCTCTTGAGTCAAGTATCTCTCTTGCTCTAACATCTTTAATGTAGCTCATAAATACCCCCATAATATATCAATAAATAGAAATTAAATTCCAACAATTATAATTTAAAAATTAAGATTTGTAAATCTGTTTAAAGAAAACTTTTTGAAGCACTTAAAAATCAATATATTTAATAAATACATTTATAAATACTGTTATTAAATCCTGTTAATAAATTTTAATTTTTTGAGTCATTAAATCTAATTTAACTTAATTAAGCATATTTACATTAGTTAATTATTATTGTATTTATAGAAATCGTTTATCAGATTGATTTTTATGGGGGAGATATGAAGATCGTTGCTTTAAATGGAAGTCCAAAGGGAAAATATAGTAATACAATACAGATAATCAGGTACATTGGAAGTTGTTATAGTGATAATGAGATTAAAATTATCGATATTGGAATGAAAATTAAAGAACTTGATAAAAATGTAGCCGTTTTTGACAATATTATGAATGAGATTGAGTCCGCAGATTGTATTTTGTGGTGTTATCCTGTCTATACTTTTTTAATTCCATATCAGCTTATGCATTTTATTGATCTGATATATGAAAGAAACCGCACAGGGGCATTTAAGGGTAAATATACTTCTCAGGTTTTAACCTCCATGCATTTTTATGATCATACTGCCTATAATTATCTTCTGAATATATCAGAGGATTTGGATATGAGAACAATCCCGGGAATATCACTAGAAATGAATGACTTATTTACTGAAAAAGGACGAAATACGATAAAAAAATTTGGTCATGAACTTTTTACCAGTATTAGTAATGGATTCTACAGCACAAAGAAGTTTAAACTATCGAATTATGATCAGACGCCCTTTAAATGTAATGTCGGTTTTGTAGAAAAAAATGTGACACCCAAGAAGATAATTTTGATTACCGATGCCACAGATGATGATAAAAACCTATTTGAAATGATAAAAGCATACGAAAACGCACTTCCATTTCCGGTCACTAAAGTAAACCTAAATGATTTGAAACTCTATGGCGGTTGTCTGGGATGTTTGCAATGCACATTCGAAGGGCACTGTTTCTACAAAGACGGATTTGATAAATTTCATAGATCAGTAATACTTGAGGCTGATATTATTATTTATGCAGCTTCGATAAATAGGCATTATTTTAATTCTTCGTGGATTAAGTATGATAACAGGCAATTCTATAATGGGCATAGGATAACATTTGCAGGAAAGGCTGCAGGTTATCTAATATCCGGTAATTTAAGGGAAGAGTCTAACCTGCGAGAAATTATTGAAGCCCGTTCAAATGTAGGCGAGTATTATCTTATTGATGTTGTAACAGATGAGGTAGAAAGTACAGATGCCGGCGATGTTATAAGTGAAAACGCAATTAATACAAGAATTAAAAAGTTAGCAGAGAAAACCGTATATGCTTTGCAAAATTCACCGGAGAGGCCATCAAATTTCTATGGGGTAGGCGGAATGAAGATATTTAGGGATCTTGTTTATTCAATGCAGGGGATTATGCAGGAAGACTATAGGTTCTATAAAAAGACGGGAAGATTTGATTATCCTCAAAATAATAAGAGACAACTATTGTTATTTAAAATCCTGGGTTTTTTCTTAAAATTTAAATCTATCCGTGCTAAAGCAAGAACCGGAATGAATAAAATGATGCTTAAGAAATTTGAAAAAGTAATTATGCAGGAGTCAAAAAATAACCAGGATTAATAAGTATCTCATGACTTAATCAGTTCGTATAGTACAACCCATTTTTTATCACTGTAAATATATGCCTGTTTATGCCCGACTGGGATTGCTAAGGAGACATTTCTAGAGTAATCGGTAATGTAGATATACCATTCTTCTCTACCGGTCTCCTTATATGAATAATTTTGCCCTCCGGTTGTTCTCTCTTCCCATTTTTTATCGCCAAGATATAAGAAAACACCATCACTGTATGTGTATTTATCAATATATCTCTTGTTTTTATTTGCCGGCTCTGCTTTTATATTGATAATATTACTATTATTATTATCTTTTGAAATCTGATTTTTGCTCAATATTCGATGTATCATTTCATAGGTAATTTTTTGATTTTTATTGTTAGTAGGGTTTCTTACAATAATTTCCTTATCTTTTGTTATAGGATTTATATTTAGAAATGTTTCGAAGTCATAGTCATATCCTGCAATTGACAGGATCTCTTTTGCAAGGTGTTCTCTGCAGACACTACAGAATCCAAACACAATTGATTTCATCATACAATTTTCCTGGGCTCTATATACACCGGTTTTTCTATAATGCCCACCTTCAAATACTGAAACCGCATCATAGCCGTCTATACCTATAAATCCTGCCCATTTAACTTCATTCGGCGATTTAATTATATCTATGTTAGGTGGCATCTTAGAAGGGTTTAATGGATAACGGTCCTTAATCGATTCATCAATATATTCATCAGTCAGCTTGCCTAATGAGTGCCCCAGTTCATGTACAAACACTCCAAAACTGTTAGTATTCATGGAGACAACTGCATAATAACCGCCACTCCCTCCATACCTTTCATCATTGACCAGTACAATAATTGAATGAGGGTTGTCGGTAGCTAATGCTGCATATTTTGAAGCGGCACTGTAGTCTTGTATAATCAGAAGCCGTTGAATTCCCATTCCGCCAAAAGTAGAGTTAAAAATTGTATCCCTTGTATCTTTGCCCGGAGCGTCATCAGATCCTGATTGCCTGGATACCGAGTTTACAATATAGACGCTGAAAAGTGAAGCTAACTGTTGAAAAGGGGGAACATTAAAAAGATCGTTAGCAAGATTAGCGGCTGCCCTTTTAAATGAACCATCTCTTAACTGTGAAGCAGTAAAACCATCCCCCATAATTACTATATTAACCGGTTTACTGTGGTTGGATTTATACAGTACCTCTACTAAGTTAGATTGTGCATCAATTAGAAGTATACAATAGAATGTAAAAATATAAATTATCAAGCTCTTTTTTAAGCTGTTCATGATAGTTAACCCGGAAGTTTTGGCGCGATATCAAGAACCGGGTATGGAACGAGGCCGTTTAGGATCACATTGATTGCCGGTTCAACAAATAACGCTAAGGAGATAACTACGACACCCAACACAAGAGCAATTGCAAGGTTGTTATTTTTAATTTCTTTGAATTCGTCAAAGTTTTTAGTTAGTAAGGTGAATAAAAGTGTAGATATCCATATAGTAATGATCGATAAAATTCCGGAAACTAAAATCTGCAGTACAAAGATACCAATGGCAATTAATGTATTTTTAAGGATGAACCCACTTCTAAATAAAGTGGAAATAGTATCCATACCTGAGATAACACTGCCTCTTGTAATCCAGACAATACTAAAAATAACAGAACCCATCAACACGGCAACTGATATATTGCCGTTTTTTAGTTCTTTATCATCATCTATCGCCGAGTTTAATTTCTTAAAAAGTGTGTATGCCAGATAAATAAAAAACACACCAATCAAAACTGAAAAAAATAGATGCACTAATCCTGCCAGTACAATATTGTAATCAAATTTCATATATACTCCTTCAATGTCGCTATATAGGTATATGTCAATAAAATTATAATAAACAAAAATAAATAATAATTCAAGAAACTTATGTATTAATATTTTATTATGGAGATCGGATTAACTGTGAGTAGTGTTTTCCTGCATAATGCGGGTTAAGTTTATATTTTTTTTTTGCAAGAGCCTCTAGAGTTAAAAATATTATTTTTTTTTAATTAAATCTTGTTGAACTTCTTATATTGATAAATTTTATAAAGCTAAAAGCCGAAAGTTAAGAGGGATAGTTGTTATTTTCGAGTTTAGTTTGATATGTGAATTGATTATAGTGTAAAATGTGGTATCATTAAATTATGGAGTTGCTTTATGAAAAAAATTATTTTATTTCTATTTATATTTTTAATCTCTACGGCTGTAGCTCAGGACTTCAGTACCGAGGAGATAAAGTTTAAAGGAAAAGAACTCTCTGCTGCAGGAATGGATCCAAATAGTGGCGAGTTAGAGATAAAGTTTAATATTGCATATTCTCCAATATTACCGGCCGGAGCTATATACAGTTTAATGGATATCTCAACAGGATATGAAACCATAGTACAAATAGGATTTGCTCCGGTAAACCATGACCCGCTGGCAATATATCTCCCCGATCAGACTTTTAACTTTTTTCAAAAACCCTATGATATAAAGACAGACTCATTTAATTTGAAGGTTAAATTTTTGGCATGGAATAAAGAGGGTGAGTCGAGCGAGTATCTAAACATAAAAAGCCTTGTCGTTGATCATGAGAATTCAATCTCAAAGATCGCTTTAGAGAATCCTGATGATTCATATATTCAGATAGGATCATTTAGGCATTACCAAAATGCATATCCTATGATTACTGAGATGCTTCCGTTTCTCGAGATAAAACCAAATTTTTATCTTGTAGCAAGTGAAATATTCGTTGATAATAAAAAACAAACAATATATAGAATTTTTGCAGGTCCATATGATAAGAGTTCCGCAAATAAGTTAAGAGCAGAAATAAATGAGAAAAAAGGTAAAACCGTTTTTATAAAAACAGGTGATAGCATTGTCAAAGAGAATAGGGGTAATAAAAAATGAAACGATTAATAATATTACTATTTTTATCAGTTGTCCCGTTTCTTGCACAGGCTGAACGGTGGGTCGGAAGAGCTGCAACATATCAGCCTCTTGAAGGTTCTACTACAACTGCCGGTCAACAATTTGATTCAACTGCACTTACTGCGGCATGTAACGGGTATAAGATGAATTCTACTGTAATTGTTACAAATGTTCAGACAGGTAAACAGATAAAGGTAAGGGTTAATGATCGGATAGACACAGGTTCTCAATATTTTATTCTACTATCCCCTGCAGCTGCTAAAGAGATCGGGATGTTGTGGGATACCGGGCTTGTTGTGGTTGATGCCGGTTTTAACGATATAAATTCAACGGAAAGATTAGCTATTAATGGACTTGTGCCTGAAGGTAAAATTGACGATGAAACACTCAAGTCTTTTCCAAAAGCAGACTGGGGTGTTGCGGATAATATGATAACTAAGAAGATTTTTGAAAAAGCTGATGATGTAAAGAAAACAGATAGTAAAGATGATACGCTTTCTTCCTCATCTGAGAAACCAAGAGATAGGCTTTTAGAGATACCGGATAAAATATCATCAAAAGAGGGACTTAGCGGAGATTCAGGAAATTTTGTTAAAGAGAAGTCATCGGAAGAAAAAACTGAAACAACTTTAGTTCCAAAAAATGAAGTAGTGAAATTTCCATCCAGGCTTTCAAAGTATGAGATACTTAACAAGGATGGTCTTGATGGAAAGAGATTTGAGAAAAAGGACCAGCCAAAGCTGAAAAATATTAATAATCCTAATCAACGATTTGCTAAAGAGTCTTTAAGTTTTGATACTGGCAGCTATAAAAAATTTGAGCGGCTTCTTGAACCAAAACCAGATAAGCTTAAAATCCCAAGGAGATATTCAAATAATAATTTGATTGCTGAGGATATTTCAAAAACAATTCCGCATAATGATTTAACAAAAACTCCTGCAAAAAGAGGTATAAATAGCTATTTGAGTTTAGATTCAGATACTGTATCACCAAGAAGGAAGAATCTACTCTTTCCTGAGAGAATAACAGAAAAAAAACTGATTGGATCCGATAATGATGAGAATCAGCCATCAATGGTTAAGGTGAAAAATCCTGAAAAAAATCGAAATGTTGATCTTTTAAGTACTGATTTTGAAGAAAACACCCCTAAATATGCAAAAGTCATCAATCCTGAAACACTAAAAGTTACCCGGACTCTTAGTTCAGATGTTGATGAAAACGCACCTGATTATTCAAAGAGTTCTATTCCTGAGACAAATAAAGTTTCTAGTATGGTTAGTGCAGATATTGATGAAAACGCACCTGATTATAAAAAAACTGTTAAACCTAAAAATTATGAGAAAAATGAACTGATAAGTGAATATTCCATCTCAGAAAAGAACCCAAATGCCGGGAAAGAATTTCTTCCTTTAAAGAAGTCAGATAAGGAAAAAATGTCCGGTGATTATGATGCACCAAAGATAGTAAAGGGTACAAATGAAGTTAATTGGATGTCAACTCTTGATGCAGACAAATCATATATTAAATTTTCCACCTCATTTGATAGAATTGAGGGTGAAAGAAGGTATAATCTTTTTAAACAGGTGTTTTCCGGTGTTGTCGGCTATAAAGCGGGAAATAGATACATTCTATTAATTAAACCTGATAATCAGGCAACGCTACCGGCAATATTAAATCAGATAAGGTCTTTGGGGTACAAGGACGCATATATTGTAAACTAGAGAGCTTCTAGAAAGGCACTATATGTAGATAATTAGAGAACTGATTTTCAAACGATAAATTTAAAAAAATACTTTACTTTTAGTCTTATAATTGTTATTTTATCGTATTCCTTCAGGGATAGGTGGGATTCCTTACCGGCGGTTAAAGCCCGCGAACCGGAGATATCCGGTTGAACCGTTGTGACTACGGTGCCGACTGTAAAGTCAGGATGAGAGAAGGCTAAGAGAATAAATTTTCAAAAGTATTTTTCAAAAGTATTTTTTAAAAGTGCACTTAATAAAAATGAAGTTCTAATAACCTCTCAATTCTGATTAATACCCATATAAGGGGTGTTAGTGTGTTTAATAAAAACGAATATTTTATGTCAATCGCGTTAACTGAAGCTAAAAAGGGGCTTGGTTTTACATCACCGAACCCCATGGTTGGTGCTGTTATAGTAAAGAATGGTAAAATTCTATCAACCGGCTACCACAGGAAACTTGGTGAAGATCACGCAGAGGTTGATGCTATAAAAAAAGTGGCAACAGATAAACTTAAAGGTTCAACCCTCTTTGTTACTCTTGAGCCATGTAATCATTTTGGCAGAACTCCCCCCTGTACACAAGCTATAATAAAATCGGGGATTCGCAAAGTTGTTATAGCTGCTGTAGATAAAGACACTAGAGTTTCAGGTACCGGTATAAAATATTTGATCAATAATGGCGTTGAGGTAATTACCGGAGTCCTTGAGAAAAGTGCTATCGAGTTAAACAGTATTTTTTATCACTACAAAACATACAATAAACCCTATATTATTATGAAAGCAGCCCTTACCCTTGACGGTAAAATAGCATCTTCATTAAATAATTCAAAATGGATTAGTAATGATTTATCAAGGGAACATTCTCACAGATTAAGGCTCAGTGTTAGTTCAATATCGGTTGGGCATAATACTGTTATACAGGATAATCCAAGATTAAACTGCAGGATACCCGGATTTGAAGATAAGCCCATAAAGAAGATAATATTTACTGATAAAAAAATTGAGTTTTTTAAAGGGTATAGCTTATTTGATACAAATGGTGAGGTCTTTGTCTTGCAAACTGATCTATTAAAAAACAGGTCTGTATTTTATCAGTGGTGTATAGAGAATGAGATTGATTCAATCCTGGTAGAGGGGGGCGGCGGACTTTATACTGCTTTTCTTCAGAGTGGCCTAATTGATAGGATATTTTTATTTTATAAGCCGGGATTTATGGGTAATGATGGCATTTCTGTTATAAGAGGAGTCGGGAATACTGAGGTTAGTCAGATTGATGAATTTAAAACAGGTGAGATAAAACTATTTGATAATAATATTATGGTAGAACTGTATAAAGGGGATAAGCTATGTTTACCGGCATTGTAGAGGAAACAGGAAAAGTTCGATCCTTCGTTAACGGCGAACTTAAAGTGACTTGTAATAAGGTTTTAGAGGATAGCAGGGTTGGGGATTCGATAGCGGTAAATGGTGTCTGTTTGACAATAACAAAGATCGAATCTGGAGTTTTAACATTTCATGTGTCAGATACAACCGGTGGCATATCGAGGTTTAAACCCGGTGGTGTAAATTCAGGTGAAATTGTTAACATGGAAAGGGCAATGCAACTAAGGGATAGGCTTGGTGGACACATAGTATCCGGCCATATTGATTTTAGTACAAAGATTGTGAGCATTCAGCAGAATGGACCGGATCATAGGTTTGAATTTTTATATGGTAAAGAGTATAGAAAATTGATCATTCCAAAGGGGTCTGTTACGGTTGACGGGATCTCATTAACCATCAGTAGTGTTCTAAGTTCCAGTTTTATTGTAACTGTGATTCCACAGACCTACAATGAAACAAATCTTAAACATAAAAGAGTCGGAACTGAAGTTCATATTGAAGTTGATATGTTTGCAAGATACATTAATCATATAATTGAATTTAACAATAAATAAAAATATATACCGGGAGTAAAAAAATGAATAATTATAAAAAAATGCTTGAGGGATTTAAATCTGGAAAGATAGCGGTTGTGTTTGATGATGAGAAGAGAGAAAATGAGGCTGATCTTATTGTAGCAATAGATAATTGTACAGTTGAGTCTGTAAATTTGATGATAACTGAGGGGAAGGGGTTACTGTGTGCCACACTATCACCTGAGATCGCCGGTGCTAAGGGGTTTCCATTAATGCCATCGTCAAATACTGATGTTTTTTCGACAGCATTTACTCTGTCAATAGATTCGCGGAAAGTAAAAACCGGTATCTCTCCCTTTGAGAGGTGGGTAACTGCTAAGGAGCTGGTTAATAAAGATACAACCTTAAAGGATTTTATTACACCGGGGCATCTTTTTCCTTTGATCGCAAGACATGGTGGGGTATTAGCAAGAAAGGGGCATACAGAGGCGTCAGTATCACTTTGCAGACAGGCCGGTCTAAATCAAGCGGCTCTAATCTGCGAAATGATAAAACCTGATGGTTCAATGTATAGTCGCAAGGATTCAAAAGATTTTGCAGAGAAGAACGGGTTGGTATTTACTACAATTAAAGAGGTCGTTGAGTATGAGAAGCTTACCGTAAAGAATGTAGAAAAAGTAAGCAGTGCAAAGCTTAAAACCGAGTATGGTGAGTTTAATATTACAGTTTATAAAGAGCTTTTTACCGATAAGGAGCATGTTTTTCTAAGTATGGGTGATTTTAGAAATGGTCCTGTTAGGATTCACTCAGAGTGTTTTACCGGAGATGTTCTTTTTTCAAAAAGCTGTGACTGCAGATCCCAGCTTCATGATTCATTAACCAGGATTTCTAAGGAACAAAAAGGGGCAGTTGTCTATCTTAGGCAGGAGGGTCGTGGAATTGGCCTTGGCCAAAAAATAAAGGCCTATGACCTTCAGCAAAATCAACAACTTGATACTGTGGATGCGAATCTGAAACTTGGTTTTGAGGCAGATGAACGGGATTTTCATCAGGCATCATGGATTTTGAAGGATAACGGTTTTGAGAATGTAAAATTATTAAGCAATAATCCATACAAAAAAGAGTGTCTTGAAAAACATGGATTTAAGGTTGAGAGGATAGTTACAGATATCTGTATTAATCCTGATAATGCAAAATATCTGCATACAAAGAAAGATCGTTTAGGTCATGATCTGGATCTCTCATAGATGAAGATGAATTTATCAAGTATTACAGAGACTGTTCATTTTATTATTAGAAATAACTTTAAAGATGAAGGCAATTTGCTTAGTTGTAGTTCAAATTCCAATCTTGTTATGGTTGATTGTACAGCCGGCAGCGGTAATGATACGATATTTCTTTCTGAGATTGGTGGTCTATATGGAAAGGTTTACGCATTCGATATTCAAGATGAGGCAATAAACAGAGTTAGAGCTAAAATTGATAGGTTAAATATTGAGAATGTAGTACTTATTTGTGACTCACATGAAAGACTAGATCAATATATTGAGGGACAGATTGATTGTGCAGTTTTTAATCTTGGGTATTTGCCAGGATCTGACAGGTCTATAACAACTAGGCCGGACTCTACAATTAGAGCCTTAGAGTCTGTTCTGTCAAAGATTAAAAAAGAAGGTCTGGTTACTGTGGTTTCTTATAGCACGCACCCGGGCGGAGAGCTTGAATATATAAAATTAAACGAATATTTAGTTGGTCTAAATGAAAAATATTTTAAAGTTACCAGGATTGGTCACTTAAACTCCACTAAACCCGGTCCCGTTTTGTTTGTTATCCAAAAAACTTAAAATGATTTTATTAGATGAATATTTGATATTAGGACAAATATTAAGTATTTATTAGAAGTCCTTATAGATTAGTTTTATTTTCAAACAGTGCATTCTTCATGATTTCAAGTGGTGCGGTTTGTTTTGACCATATCTCAAAACTCATTGCACCTTGATAGAGAAGCATCAACTTACCGTCAATGAATTTATGGTGATTAATTGGTTTATTATAGTACTTTAGGTCGAAATAGACAGATTGATAATTGAAATCTTTAATTAAAAAATCAAAGTCAACTGTAGTTGTATTTATATAAAAATCAAACTTTTCATTACAAATTTCATCTGACAATATTGTTTTGATATTAAATTTATTAGCAGTCTCATGTGCCTTTGAAATTGTCCTATTTGTAATGGTAATATCATCAATCCCGTATTGTTTAAGTCCGTAAATTACACCGGCTGTTGCACCACCGGCTCCATATACCAGTGTTTTTGATTTCTTATTTATACTGTTAATTTCAAGTGTTTTGAGGACGCCATACCAGTCGGTGTTGTGACCGATCCATCGGTTATTCAATACTTCTATACAATTGACTGCACCTATAATTGCGGCTTCCTTTGATAGAGAGTTTGCATGTTTGATAATGTCAAGCTTGTATGGCACAGTAATGTTAAGTCCAGCTATTTCAGTTGATTTTAAACCGTTTATAAGACAATCAAAATTATCCTGTTCAACATTTAAAGCCAGATAGATTAAGTTAAGGTTAGAATATTCAAATGCAGCATTTTGAAAAACTGGTGATTTAGAGTGTTTTACCGGATTTCCAATTATATATACCGGTTTTGTCAAACTATTGACTGTCAAATTATTTTCCTTTTGTTATTTTTTAAATAGACGACTACAGCACCATCTCCGCCATCATTTTTATTAGATACAACCCATCTTGTGATATATCTGCTACCATAGGTGTCCAGCCATTTGCGGATGCCAATTTTTAATACAGGCTCTGATTCACTATTTATTCCTTTTCCATGAATAATTTTAAGAGTCTTTAAACCCATTTCGTAAGATCTTTTTAAGAATAGATCGAGTTGATTAATTGACATTTCAAGAGTCCATCCGTGAAAATCAATTTCATCATCGATTTTTTCGATCGTATTCTTTGAACTAGGCAGAAATTCTCTATCAGTTGTTTTGGGTATATCTTTAAGTATTGGTTTTTTTGTATTAACCCAATTTAAGAATAATTCTTTATCGTCCATAATTAACCTAATTAAAAAGTGAGCTGTTATTCAGCTCACTTTGTTATTTCTTTTTATCCGAGATTCTCTTCTTAGCACATTGTCGTGCAACTTCATACTGTTTATCAAGAAATGCTTTCATGTCATTATTTACTTTTTTTAGCAAATCTGCCCAAGCCGGTTGTAAAACATCTTTAGTACACTCACTGCAAAAATCTAGATCCTTAAAATATGTTATTACAGGATCAGCACCAACACCTGATTCATTAAAAGTTTTTCCACAGCAATCGCATGCTATATATCTCATATAGATCCTCCAAAATAATATTATTAACAATCGATTATTATCATATATTTAAAAAAATGCAACTAAAATCATAGGTATTGACAAAGAAATTAGTTCTTTATTGATTTTGAAAGACTGTTATTTAAAATTTCGAGTTCTTTTTCATTTAAGTATCTAAACTCACCTGATTTTAGTTCATTTAATCTAATATTCATAATTCGTAGTCTCTTTAACGAGACAACTCTATAATCAAAATATTCACACATTCTTCTTATTTGTCTATTTAATCCTTGAGTAAGTATAATTTTAAATTCGTATTCACCTGTTTTTTGAGTATAGCATTTTTTCGTGATAGTATCAAGGATTGGTACACCGGAAGAAAGGCCTGTTAGAAACCCATCAGAAATCTTTTTATTTACAGTAACGATATATTCTTTTTCATGTGAATTGACACTTCTTAAAATTTTGTTGACAATATCACCGTCATTAGTTAGCAGAAGTAGTCCTTCAGAGTCCTTATCAAGGCGACCTATTGGAAATATTCGTTCTTTAAACTTTATGTAGTCAACTATATTTGTCGGGTCTCTTTTATCAGTTGTACATGTAATTCCAACCGGTTTATTAAATGCCAGATATATTCTCTTTACTTTATTTGAAATTGATTTGCCATCGACTAGAACGACAGAGCGATTTAAGACTTTATCCCCTTTGACGGCAATCTTACCATCAATTGTAACACGGCCGGAGTCAATTATAATATCAGCAGCTCTCCTAGAGCAGAATCCCGATTCACTAAGATATTTGTTTATTCTTTTTAATTCAATATCTTCTGAGTTGTTAATCATGTTACCTCTATTGTTAAAATATTTGATTTTATCATATCATCAAATAACTCAGACTTAATAAAAGTTTCAAAGTTATTAACTTCGCCTGAATTAATATCTGTCTCCACAGGGAAGTCAACTCCAAGCTCAATTAATTTTGTCTTAGATGATTGAGATATAACCTTAAAGATTTTTTTTAGCCATCTGTAGAGTTCATTCGAAACTTCGTATTCGATGAAGTTATTGTTTGTTTCAAAGCCAATGTAACAGGTATTATTTAATTCAATGAAGGATGGAGCCTCTAATCCTTTTAGTATCATATAAGAATCCGGTGTGAGATGTATTTGTTTGTTTATTACAGTTTTAACAAAATTGTTACTGACAATCTTTTTTATTTTATTTTTAAAAAAAACAGAGATATCCTCGTTAAGAAGATTCTTATGATTAAAGTTGTATATAGCTGTTTTTATCGAAGAAGCAAGTTGATCAAACTTTTTAGAATGATTATCTGTATATTCAATGTCATTATTGGCAAAGCCGGTCAGTTCATCGGACTCAGGTCTTAATCCCAGTTGATTCCTTTGAATATATGCCTCACTATGTCTCGTCAATGCAAATCTATGGTAATAAGCAGAGTCGATACATTCCTCTCGAAACATTTGTCTTAAAACCTCAAGAGAGTTGTAGAACTCCTCAACCGTTTCAGTCGGTAAACCATAGATCATATAACAGTGAACTAGAACTCCGTTCTCCTTGAATGATCTGGTTACAGAAATTGCATCCTCAATTGAGAAACCTTTTTTAATTAAGTTAAGTAAACGGTTATTACAGGTCTCAAGACCGCCTGAAACAGCAATTAATCCTGACTTAGAAAGAGTTTTTATAATAGTAGGGGTAAATGCCTTATCAAATCTGATATTTCCCCACCATGTAATATTGATTTTTTTTTCTATTATTATTTGTGCAAATTTATATGCTATCGATGGCGGTATTGCTTCATCTGTAAAGTGAAATCCGTGCAAACCTGTATCATTAATGATTTTTTCAATTTGTTTTACTACATCCTCGGCTGAGAAAGACTTAAATACTCTAACATAGTCAATGCTGTTATCACAGAATATACACTTACCATGATAACAACCTAGTGCCATTCTTAACTTGACAAAACCTCGTTGCGACCATAATCTATGGGCAGGATTTGTTGATTCTATCATCGTGAAATACTTATTGAAATCAATACCTCTATAGTCCGGAGCACCATAAAGATTTATATCGGGCATATAATTATCAGGCTTATTATGAAAAATAATCTTCCCATCTTGAAGATAGTAGGTGTCATGAAGCTCTGTTGATTTAATTTGATTGTTTATGTGCTTAAAAAGGCTAAGAATTCGTTCTTCACCATCATTTAGAACTACAAAATCGGTATAGGAAAAAAATCTTGGTTCCGATAGATATGTTAGTTCGGTGTTGCAATACCCTCCTCCAAATACAACCTTGATTGATGGTTTATTTTTCTTTAGCCACTCTCCAATTATCATAGAACAATAAAGGTTTCCCGGAAACGGAATAGTTATACCGACAAGAATAACCTGCTCGAGATCAAGTTTCTCCAGTTCTTCATAGATTTTTTTCCAGTTATTGTCTGATTCCTGTAAATATCATTGGAATCTGATTTTTATTGCACTCTTCAATTAATAGTTCAAATTTATATGACTTAGCTATTTTTTCATTATATTTAGAAAGGTAGAAATCAGTAATTACAGTTCTACTTATTATGTCAATAATATCGTCTATGTATAGAGTACAGATTAGAACGGCATAGTCATATATTAAGATATTGTTGTTTTTTGTAAATTTTAATATCTCAAATCGTTCACCTTCGGGTAAATATTTTCTGGAAGCAACCTTATAAGCGAATGAAGGGTCTTTACCTTGAAGAAAGTTTATAACATCATCAATGCACTCTATATATCTACTCTTTTTATATAGGATCTCTCTAATATAATGATCATCAATATTTGAGGTTTTCTTAATAGCATTAAAAATTTCGGTTAAAAATTTTTTTGATAAAACTTTTAAACATAATTCAATATTAAGATCTATGCATTCTACATTTATATTTTCTTTTATTAAAGTATTTTTTAAATGATAAATAGCCGGATAGGGGGATGATACTTGTGAAAATGGCGGATTGATTAGAACTATTTTATCCTTCATGTAGATCCGATCAATTTTGAAATTTTTTTATGGAGATGATTGATCTTGACAGTAAAATCATATCTCTCTATAGCACTGATTCTGAAGCTTACCGCACCCTCATGACCACCTCCCCCTAAAAAGTCATTACCAAAACATTCTTTTAATAGATCTTCAATGTTTCTCAGATCATAGCCCGAGTAAACCTGTGATCTTCTAATCTTGATAAAATAGTTTAAAGAAATTGTATCAAAATAGGCAAATATTCCTACATAGCCTGATAACTCAGGGATAATATTTGAAATGTCTGTTATCAATTTGCTAAATACACAAGTTGAATCACCTCTATCGGATAATGATTTATACTTTTCTGTATATGGCATTAAAAGTAGACCAGTTTTATTGTAGATAAATGTTTTTGATGATAATTGATTTAATACTTTATTTTTTTCTTCGCTCATCTGATTTATTGTATCAAATATATGTCTTGAAGAACTTAGATATAATTCGTTATTCCATGTTATTTTTGTTAAACGATTTGAAAGCGGGGTGAACCATTTATCAAATACTTCTTGATTATGAATAAATTTACCAAACTGGGTATCAAAGCAGATTCCAACTAATAGCGATAATATTATATTTCGTGGAAAATACACATCATAATCGATACTCTTTAGATTTTCGCAACTTATATAAGAAAGAAATTCTGCTATTATTTCACAGACAGAATTACAATTGATAAAGAAGGTAAGTGATTCGGTAAAAATTTGTTCACTATCTCCCTTAAAATGATGGTCAACCTCAATAACATTTTCTTTATTTTCAACTATAGAAAAATAATCTGATAATTCATCAAAATATGGCAATAAATAGTGGGTTGGTGTGTCCGGAATAATTATTATAGGTTTATTTAATAAAAAATTAAATAGTGTATCCTTAGAAGTTAATATATCAATACCGTTGTAGATCGCAATCTCATTTAAGAAGTTAAGATTTTTATCCATACCGTCAGGAATTAGCATTGCAGATTTTTTATTGATACTTCTTAAGTATAATGACATCGCCAGGGAAGCACCGATAGCATCCGGATCGGGACTGAAATAAAATAAAAAACAACAATTATTCTCTATACAAGATAATAATTTTGATAGGTTTAATTTTATATTTTCTTCAGGAGTCTCTTTTTTTTCCATGTATTGAACTGCCAATAAGTAAGTTTATTAATCAGAACTAATATTATATCATTAATTAAAATATTTCCAAAAGAATTATTTGATTTTTAAAAATAATTATCACAATTGTGAGGTGTTAAGTGTATAATAAATATTAACTTTTAGTATTCTCTCTAAGCTTTTTCATAATTATATCGTACCCTGCAGGTGTGTGCGGTATAAGACATTCAGAGCAATCTTTTATTTTATCATTTATTAACTTAAATTTTCCACCGCAATCTTTAATTAAATACAATGGACAGTAACAAAAAAGGCAATTAAACTCACTAACTCCGCTATGACAAGGGTAATACTCGCATTCGATGTTAGAAAAGAATCTGCTGGAATTTTTCATATTAGTGACCTGCCTGATTTGGGAATAAATTTAATCTGTTTATCTTTTCTTTCTGAAACTTTATTTTTTTGTAGTTCATATTTATATA